>NZ_CP081496.1:631723-1263446 GCF_019774615.1 Streptomyces sp. BHT-5-2
GCCGACCTCGTCGGTCATCTCCGCCAGCAGCTTGTTGCGCTGCTTGACCGTCATGTCGCCGTCGGCGACGACGGAGTTGAGCAGGATCTTGATGTTGACCTCGTGGTCGGAGGTGTCCACGCCGGCGCTGTTGTCGATCGCGTCGGTGTTGATCTTCCCGCCGGCCGCGGCGAACTCGATCCGGCCCAGCTGGGTCAGGCCGAGGTTGCCGCCCTCGCCGACGACCTTGACCCGCAGGTCCTCGCCGTCGACCCGGATCGCGTCGTTGGACTTGTCGCCCACGTCGGCGTGCGACTCCGTCGACGCCTTCACGTACGTGCCGATGCCGCCGTTCCACAGCAGGTCGACCGGGGCCTTGAGGATGGCCCGCATCAGATCGGCCGGCGTCATCTTCTTCACGCCCGGCTCGATGCCCAGCGCCGCCCGCACCTGGGCGTTGATCGGGATGGACTTGGCCGACCGCGGGTGGATGCCGCCGCCCTGCGAGAGCAGTTCGGTGTCGTAGTCCGCCCACGAGGAGCGCGGCAGCTCGAACAGCCGGCGGCGCTCGGCGTACGAGGTCGCCGCGTCCGGCTTGGGGTCGAGGAAGATGTGCCGGTGGTCGAAGGCGGCGACCAGCCGGATGTGCTCGCTGAGCAGCATGCCGTTGCCGAAGACGTCACCGGACATGTCGCCGACGCCGACGACGGTGAAGTCCTGGGTCTGGGTGTCGTGGCCCAGCTCGCGGAAGTGCCGCTCGACCGACTCCCAGGCGCCGCGGGCGGTGATGCCCATGCCCTTGTGGTCGTAGCCGGCGCTGCCGCCGGAGGCGAACGCGTCGCCCAGCCAGAAGCCGTAGGACTCGGCGACCTCGTTGGCGATGTCGGAGAAGGTGGCGGTGCCCTTGTCGGCGGCGACCACGAGGTAGGTGTCGTCCTCGTCGTGCCGGACGACGTCCTTGGGCGGGACGACCTCGCCGGCGACGAGGTTGTCGGTGATGTCCAGCAGACCCGAGATGAAGGTCTTGTAGCAGGCGATGCCCTCGGCCAGCCACGCGTCGCGGTCCTGCGCCGGGTCCGGCAGCTGCTTGCCGACGAAGCCGCCCTTGGCGCCGACCGGCACGATGACGGTGTTCTTGACCATCTGCGCCTTGACCAGGCCCAGGATCTCGGTGCGGAAGTCCTCCCGCCGGTCCGACCAGCGCAGACCGCCGCGCGCCACCTTGCCGAAGCGCAGGTGGACGCCCTCGACGCGGGGCGAGTACACCCAGATCTCGTACGCCGGGCGGGGCGCCGGCAGATCGGGGATGGCCTGCGGGTCCAGCTTCAGGGACAGGTAGGAGTGCGGCCGGCCCGCGCTGTCCTGCTGGTAGTGGTTGGTGCGCAGGGTCGCCTTGATGACGGTGAGGAAGGAGCGCAGGATGCGGTCCTCGTCGAGGGAGGCGACCTGGTCCAGGGCGCCGTCCAGCTCCTCCAGCAGCCCGTCGATCAGCTCGGTGCCGGCCCGCTGGCGCTCCGGCGACATCCGCGCCTCGAAGAGCGAGACCAGCAGCCGGGTGGTGTGGACGTTGTTGGAGAGGGTGTCCTCCATGTACGTCTGGCTGAAGGTCGAGCCGGCCTGCCGCAGGTACTTGGCGTAGGCGCGGAGCACCATCGCCTGGCGCCAGTCGAGGCCGGCCCGCAGCACCAGCTTGTTGAAGTTGTCGCTCTCGGCGGTGCCCGTCCACACCGCGGTGAACGCGGACTGGAAGCGCTCGCGGGCGTCGTCGCCCGAGACGTGCTCGGGCATCCGCAGACCGAAGTCGTAGATCCAGGCGAGGGTTGCGTCGGCGCAGCGCAGCTCGTGCGGGCGCTCGTCGGTGACCTCGACGCCCAGGCAGTTCAGGCCGGGCAGCACCCGGGACAGCGAGACCGGCTCGCCCCGGCGGTAGATCTTGAAGCGGCGCTCGCCGGGGCCGGCGTTGACCGGCTCGTAGAGGCTGACCGAGAAGTCCCGGCCGGCCTCGCCGGTGAGCTTCTCCAGGTGCTGGAGGTCGGCGACCGCGCTGCGCGGGTTGTTGTCGGCCTTGTAGCCCTCGGGGAAGGCGTGGGCGTAGCGGCGCAGCAGCTCGGCGGCGCGCTCCTCGCCGACCTCGGCGGTCAGCGCCTCGGCGAAGCCGTCGGCCCAGGAGCGGGCGGCCTCCACCAGCCGGGCCTCGACGCGGTCCACGTCCGCGTCGGTGAGCTCGGACAGCGCGGTGCCCGGCTCGACCCGGATGAGGAAGTGCAGCCGGGAGAGCACCGACTCGGTGTTCCAGGCGGTGAAGTCGACGCTGGTGCCGCCGAGTTCCTCCTTGAGGATGTCGATCAGCCGCAGCCGGACGGCGGTGGTGTAGCGGTCCCGCGGGAGGTAGACGAGGGCGGAGTAGTAGCGGCCGTACTCGTCCTGGCGGAGGTAGAGCCGCAGGCGGCGGCGCTCCTGGAGGTAGAGCACGCTGGTGGCGATGGAGCGCAGCTGGTCCGGCGGGGTCTGGAACAGCTCGTCGCGCGGGTAGGTCTCCAGGATCTGGAGCAGGTCGCGGCCGTCGTGGCTGTGGGGGCTGAAGCCGGCGCCGTCGAGGACCTCGGCGACCTTGCGGCGGATCACCGGCACCCGGCGCACGGACTCGGTGTACGCGGCGGAGGAGAACAGGCCCAGGAAGCGCCGCTCCCCGATGACGTTGCCCTCCTTGTCGAACTTCTTGACGCCGACGTAGTCGAGGTAGGAGGGCCGGTGGACGGTGGCGCGGCTGTTGGCCTTGGTGAGGATCAGCAGCTTGTGCTCGCGGGCCTTGGCGCGGGCGTCCGCGGGCAGCCGGTTGAAGGACGGCGAGACGGGGTGGCCGGCGTCGCTCTCGCGGTGCGCCGGGTCGGAGCGCAGGATGCCCAGGCCGGTGCCGGGGATCGCGGTGAGGACGTCCTCCTCGCCGCCGTCCTCGCAGGGCGCGGAGGCCAGCTCGTACTCGCGGTAGCCGAGGAAGGTGAAGTGGTCGTCGGAGAGCCAGCGCAGCAGCTCGCGGGCCTCCTCGACCTCCTGCGGGCGGATGTCGTCGGCGATCGGCTCGCCGGGCAGCTCCTCGGCGATCCGCAGGGAGGCGGAGCGCATCTTGTCCCAGTCCTCGACGGCCTCGCGGACGTCGGAGAGCACCCGCAGCAGATCCGCGGTGATCTGCTTGAGGTCGTCCCGGTCGGTCTCGCGGTCCATCTCGACGTGGATCCAGGACTCGGTGACCGCGTCGTGCGGCCGCTCGGCGGTCCTGCCGCCGCCATTGGGCCCGTGCGCGTCGCCGTTGACGTCCAGGACCTCGATCAGCTTGCCGGTGACGTCCCGCCGGACGGTCAGCTGCGGGTGGATCACGACGTGGATGCCGCGGCCCTGTCGCGAGAGCTCGTTGGTGACCGAGTCGACCAGGAACGGCATGTCGTCGGTGACCACCTCGACGACCGAGTGGCTGCACGTCCAGCCGTTCTCCTCGACGGTCGGGGTGTGCACCCGCACGCTCGCGGTGCCCTGGGGCCGGTGCTCGGCGAGGCGGTAGTGGGAGAGTGCGGCGCCGAAGACGTCGACCGGGTCGCGGTCGGTGAGGTCCTCGGGGGCGGTGTGCAGGTAGTAGCGCTGGAGGTATCCCGCGAGGGTGTCCGGGTCCAGTCCGCGGGCCGGGGTCTTGCCCCCGGCCGAGCTCTCACCTACCCGGGCGGCCCTCGCGAGCAGCTCGATCTTGGCTTCGTCCAGCTTGGTCTGCATGTCCTCTGGCTCCTGTCGCGCGCCGTTGCGTGACGTTGTGGAAAAACGTGGGAAGGGCTGCGAAAGCCGCACAACGCCACCGCGACGCGGGGTCTCCGGTCGCTGTCGACGCTATGCCGCGATGGGGGGAGGCCGTGCCGTAGTCGACGGGATTTGACGCAGTCGACGCGGATCGGCGGCCGCAACGGTCAGCGGTCGCCCGGTCACGGTGGTGTCCCGGGCGCTCGGCGGGGGCCTTGCCGCCCCCGCGGACTATCGCGCTGATCACGGTGCCAAGGCTATCTCTCCCGGCAAGCGCCCCGTTATGCGCCGTGCACGTAAAACCACCCCCTTAACTTGGCCCTTCTGGACAAAGGAGCGCCGGGACGGCGTATGCGTGGCGGCACGGTGACGGATGCCTGCACGACGGGACGGACCACCAGGGCCCCTCCGGCGGGACGGGCCCTAGGCCGCGAGATCCTCCGCGACCTGCACGGCCTCGGCGAGAGTGTCCACCACCGGCACCCCGGCGACCGCCAGACTGCTCCGGCTGTGCGACCCGCCCGTGTACAGCACCGCGTGGGCTCCGGCGTCCCGCGCGGCCACCGCGTCGTCGACGGCGTCCCCGATCACCACCGTACGCCCCGGCTCGACGCTCTCCAGCGCCGCCAGATGACGCACCATATACGCGCTCTTCGAACCCCCGGACGGCCCTGTGCGGCCCTCGACCCGTATGAACCGCGAGGCGATGCCCAGCCCGCGGACCAGGGGTATCAGCTCGTCGTGGCCGAACATGCTGAGGATCGACTGGCTCCGCCCGGCCCCCTGCCAGGCCGCGAGCAGCGCCTCCGCGCCCTCGGCGAGACCGCAGCCGACCCGCTGCTCGGTGTAGTGCCGGTGGAAGGTGGCGTCCATCACCAGCCACTCGGCCTCGGTGGGCCGCCGGCCCATCAGCCTCTCGTAGAACACCGGCACCGGCACGCAGTACAGCTCGCGGTACCGCTCCAGCGTGATCGGCTCCAGACCGATCTCCGCGAAGGCGGAGTTGGTCGCCGCGATCACGGCGTCGATGTCGTGGAACAGGGTGCCGTTCCAGTCCCACACGATGTGTGCGGCGGGCTTCCTCATACCGTCCCCCCGGTCCTTCCCCCGTGCGTCTGCCATGGGAAAAACCGTACCCGCCGCCACTGACAACGCCCGCCGACGGCGGGACGCGGCCGCCGCGCCGGGCGTCACGCCAGCAGCTGCGGGATCTCCTGCACCCCGAACCACATCAGGTCGTGGTCCTCGGCACCGTCGACCGTGAACTGCGCGTCGTCGTCGCCGAGGTCGGCCGCGCCCAGCGCCGCCGCGGCCGCCGCCACGTCCTCCGCGGCGTCCGCGGCGTCCACGTGCACCGCAGCGGCCTTCGACAGCGGCACCGGCCCGGCGAGCCGCACCTCGCCCAGCGCGGACTGGTCCAGCCCGCGGTCCGGGTCCACGGTCGCGCTCCGGTCCGGCACGTCCACCGCCACCACGACCCGCCGCCGGGGCGCCTCCGGGTGCCCGGCCAGGAGCCGCAGCGACGCCTGCGCCGCGCGGTTGAGCGCCGCGTACTCCAGCTCCTCGATGTCGTCCGAGACGTACCACTCCCGCAGCGCGGGCGTGACGGCGTACGCGAGCAGCGGGCCGGTCCCCAGCTCACCGCTCCGGTGTGCCTCGGCGAGCCCGGAAAGCGTCAGGGGGACGTAGACACGCATGGCAGCCGCTCTCGCTAGATCCAGAAGAATGCCCGGCCAGCATACGGCGGTGCGTCCCCCTTCGTGCCGCCCGGGAGCCGCCCGCCCGGCCGCCTTCCGGACCGGCCGGGGCCGGGCGGGCGGCCCGTGATCCGGGGCCGTCGCCACGGACGGGTGAAAATCTCCCGCCGCGCCCCGGCCGCCCGGGCGCCTTGCCGCCGCCGGCGCCCCGCCGACAAGATCGCACACCACAAGCTACCGCCCGGTAACGCCGCCGGGCCCGGCACGAGGGGGCACCGCGATGACGGACACGACCAGCGAAAGCACCACCGCGACCGGCACCACGACGGACGCCCGCCGGGCCCCGTCCACCACCGCACCGCACGGCCCGCGCCCCGACGGCCCGGCCCCGGACTCCGTCACCCCGGCCCCCGCCCCGACCGTCCCCCGTCCCCGCCGCTCCCCCGCCGTCGACACCACCGGCACCTCCGACACCCCCACCACCTCGTACGGCGGGCCCACCCCGTCCACCACTCCCGCCGAACCGCCGTCGGCACCACCCCCGCCGCCCACCGCCGCACGGCGCACCGCTCCCGCGCCCCGCCGCGGCACCCGCCGCCCCACCGGCCCCGCCGGCCGCGGCCCGGGCCCCGCCGGCAGCCGCGGCCCCACCCGCACCCCGTACCTCTCCCACACCACCCCACAGCACCGCCCGGCCCCCGCCCCGGTCCCCACCCCGGGCGCCCGGCTCCGCGCCCAGGAGAACCGGCCCCACCTCTGGTTCGCCCACCAACTCCTGCTCACCCTGAGCGGCCAGCGCCCCGTCCACGTCCTCCTCGGGCACGCCCTGCCCGCCGCCTACGACCGCCTCGCCGAGCTCGCCCCGCTGTCTCCGCTGCGCCCCTACGTGGCCCCCGGTCTGCGCGCCCCCGTCCCGGCCCTGCGCCAGTGCGGCCTGTGCCGCCCCCGCGAGGGGGTCATCGAGGCGTTCGCCCGGATCACCGCCGGCGCCCGGCTGCGCGCCCTGGCGTTCCGCCTGGAACGGGGCGCCGACGCCCGCTGGCGCTGCGCCGCCCTCGACATCGGACCGCTCCCCTAGGAGGTCACCGGCAGGTCCCGACCGGACCCCGGCCCCCGCCCCGGCGCCCGGGCAACACAAAGGGCGCCCCGGCCGACCATGGCCGGGGCGCCCTCCGCTTCCGTCTCCGCCGTGGAGCGGACCGCCTACTTCTTGCGGCGGCGCCCCGCGCTCTTCTGCGCCTTGCGCCGCTCCGCACGCGTCATCCCGTCGGACTCCGAACGCGCCGGGCCCTCACCGTCCGCGTCACTGATGAAGTCGCCCTCGATGACGCTGCCGTCGCCGTCCACCTTGGGCGCGGTGAAGTGCAGCCGGTCCGGGCGCTGCGGCGCCTCCAGACCCTTGGCGTGGATCTCCGGGCGGCCCGCGCCGGCCGCCGCCGGAACGGCCTCCGCGCCGTCCCGCCCCGACTGGACCTGCTCCGCGGCCTCCTCCACCGGGACCTCCTCGACCTGCTGCTCCACCTGGACCTCCAGGTTGAACAGATAGCCGACGGACTCCTCCTTGATGCCCTCCATCATCGCGGTGAACATGTCGAAGCCCTCGCGCTGGTACTCCACCAGCGGGTCCTTCTGGGCCATCGCCCGCAGGCCGATGCCCTCCTGGAGGTAGTCCATCTCGTAGAGGTGCTCACGCCACTTGCGGTCCAGGACGGACAGCACCACGCGGCGCTCCAGCTCCCGCATGATCTCCGAGCCGAGCTGCTCCTCACGGGCGGCGTACTGCTCGTGGATGTCCTCCTTGATGGCGTCGGCGATGAACTCGGACGTCAGGCCCGCACGGTCGCCGACCTCCTCCTCGAGCTCCCCGATGGTCGCCTTGACCGGGTAGAGCTGCTTGAACGCGCCCCACAGGCGGTCCAGGTCCCACTCCTCGGCGAAGCCCTCGACGGTCTCCGCCTGGATGTAGGCGTCGATCGTGTCGTCCATGAAGTGCTTGATCTGCTCCTGGAGGTCCTCGCCCTCCAGGACGCGGCGGCGCTCGCCGTAGATGACCTCGCGCTGGCGGTTGAGGACCTCGTCGTACTTCAGGACGTTCTTGCGGGTCTCGAAGTTCTGCTGCTCGACCTGCGACTGGGCGGAGGCGATCGCCCGCGTCACCATCTTGTTCTCGATCGGCACGTCGTCGGGCACGTTGGCCATCGCCATGACCCGCTCGACCATCTGCGCCTTGAACAGCCGCATCAGGTCGTCGCCCAGGGAGAGGTAGAACCGCGACTCGCCCGGGTCGCCCTGACGGCCGGAGCGACCGCGCAGCTGGTTGTCGATACGCCGCGACTCGTGCCGCTCGGTGCCCAGGACGTAGAGCCCGCCGAGCTCCTTGACCTCCTCGAACTCCGCCTTCACGGCCGCCTCGGCGCGCTCCAGCGCGGCGGGCAGCGCGGCCGCCCACTCCTCGACGTGGTCGACCGGGTCCAGCCCCATCTGGCGCAGCTCGGTCTCGGCGAGGTCGTCGGGGTTGCCGCCGAGCTTGATGTCCGTACCGCGGCCGGCCATGTTGGTGGCGACCGTCACCGCGCCCTTGCGGCCGGCCTGGGCGACGATCGACGCCTCCCGCTCGTGCTGCTTGGCGTTGAGCACCTCGTGCGCGATGCCGCGCTTCCGGAGCTGCTGCGAGAGGTACTCGGACTTCTCGACCGAGGTGGTGCCGACCAGGATCGGCTGGCCCTTCTCGTGCTTCTCGGCGATGTCCTCGACGACCGCGTCGAACTTCGCGGGCTCGGTGCGGTAGATCAGGTCCGCCTGGTCCTTGCGGACCATCGGGCGGTTGGTCGGGATCGGGACCACGCCGAGCTTGTAGATCTGGTGGAACTCGGCGGCCTCGGTCATGGCCGTACCGGTCATGCCGGAGAGCTTGTCGTAGAGGCGGAAGAAGTTCTGCAGGGTGATCGTGGCGAGCGTCTGGTTCTCGTCCTTGATCTCCACGCCCTCCTTCGCCTCGATGGCCTGGTGCATGCCCTCGTTGTAGCGGCGGCCGGCGAGGATACGGCCGGTGTGCTCGTCGACGATCATGACCTCGCCGTCGATGACGACGTAGTCCTTGTCGAGCTTGAACAGCTCCTTGGCCTTGATCGCGTTGTTGAGGTATCCGACCAGGGGCGTGTTGACCGACTCGTAGAGGTTGTCGATGCCCAGCCAGTCCTCGACCTTGGCGACACCGGACTCGTGGATGCCGACGGTGCGCTTCTTCTCGTCGACGTCGTAGTCGCCGGTCTCCTCGACGCCGCGCTGCGGGTTGGCCGGCTCGCCCCGCTTCAGGCGCAGCACCAACTTGGCGAAGTCGCCGTACCACTTGGTGGCCGAGTCCGCCGGACCGGAGATGATCAACGGTGTACGGGCCTCGTCGACCAGGATCGAGTCGACCTCGTCGACGATCGCGAAGTTGTGGCCGCGCTGGACCAGTTCGTCCTTCGACCACGCCATGTTGTCGCGCAGGTAGTCGAAGCCGAACTCGTTGTTGGTGCCGTAGGTGATGTCGCAGTTGTACTGCTCGCGGCGCTGAGCCGGCGTCATGTCGGCCAGGATGCAGCCGACGCTCAGGCCCAGGAACTTGTGGACCCGGCCCATCATCTCGGAGTCGCGCTCGGCGAGGTAGTCGTTGACCGTGATCAGGTGGACGCCCTTGCCGGACAGCGCGTTCAGATACGCCGGGAGGGTACCGACCAGGGTCTTGCCCTCACCGGTCTTCATCTCCGCCACATAACCGAGGTGCAGCGCGGCACCGCCCATGAGCTGGACGTCGTAGTGCCGCTGGCCCAGCACGCGCTTGGCGGCCTCGCGGACCGTGGCGAACGCCTCGGGCAGCAGGTCGTCGAGGCTTTCGCCGTCGGCGAAGCGCTGCTTGTACTCGTCGGTGAGCGCGCGCAGCTCGGCGTCGGAGAGGGCCGCGAAGTCCTCCTCGATGGAGTTCACCTGGCCCGCGATGCGGTGCAGCTTGCGCAGGATCTTTCCTTCGCCTGCACGCATGATCTTCGTCAAGACGGACACTTGGGCTGGTCTCCTTGCCGGTCGGGCCTGCACGGTCGAGTGCGCGGGCGCGGCATGTTTCCAGGGGGCAGGCCCCGCCGCAACGGCCATCGTAAAGGAGGACGCTGTCCGGCCGGGAGGTCCGCCGCAGCCGATGCCCGCCGACCCCTCGCCACGTCAACGCACGAGCCCGCGAGAAGGTGCCGGAAAAGTTTCCGCCGTGACGCCCGAACGGTTCCCGCGAAAGCTCCGGAAAAGATCCGGAAACCGTCCCGCGGACGATCCGGCGAACGCCCCGGAACCCGCCCGCGATCATTGCCGAACACGATCCGGTGCGATCCCCCGCCGGGGCCCCGGCGGCTCTCCGAAGAGCCTGTGCCGCACCGCCCGTGAACACGGCGAAAACGGTTCGCAGCACGCCCCGCGGCGCAGCAGACTCACCCTATGAAGCCCGTCACGCTCACCACCGACCGCCTGCTGCTGCGCCCCTTCGGACCCGCCGACGTACCCGCGGTGCACGCCGCCTGCCAGGACCCCGACATCCCCCGCTGGACCGTCGTCCCCTCGCCGTACCGCCACGACGACGCGGAGCAGTTCGTCGGCACCACCGTCCCTGACGGCTGGCGGGACGACACCGCCTACACCTTCGCCGTGGTCACCCGCGCCGACGGGACGCTCGTCGGCTCCATGGGCCTGGTCCGGCTAGACCGGCTGCGCACGGTGGAGCGGCAGGCCGAGCTCGGCTACTGGACCGCGAAGGAGCACCGCGGCAAGGGGTACACCGCGGAGGCGGCCGCCGTCGTGGTGCGCTGGGCCTTCCGCGAGCTGGGCGTGGAGCGCATGGAATGGCTCGCCGAGGCCGGCAACGCGGGCTCCTGGGCGGTCGCCCGCAAGGTCGGCTTCCAACGGGAGGGCACCCTGCGCGCCAAACTGGTGCACGGCGGCATCCGCCGGGATGTGTGGATCGGCTCCCTGCTCCCGTCCGACCTGCCCCGGGACGCCGCCCCCGACGCCCCCGCCGGACCCGCCGCCATCCCGGTCCAGGAGCCCACGCCCTACCTCCCGTACCCTCGCTGAGCTGCGCAGACGCCCGACCCCCGGGGCGTTGTCAGTGGCCGCCCCTACGCTGTGCGACATGACCGGAGTGACGCAGCGCCAGCCCGCACCACGCCCCGTGACGACCCTGTCCGCCGACGACGCCCGGCGGATGGCCCTGCGGGCCCAGGGCCTGCTCGGCGCCCCGGACCGACGGGCGGGCGTCCGCGGCATGCTGCGCCGGCTCGGGGCGGTCCAGCTCGACACGATCTCGGTGCTCGCCCGCTCCCACGAGCTGGTGCCGTACGCCCGCCTCGGCGCGGTCGGCCGCCCCGCCGTCGAGGCCGCCTACTGGTCGGCCGCCCCGGCGGACGGTTCCCCGGCCCGGCCGCACAGCTTCGAGTACTGGTCGCACGCGGCCTGCATCCTGCCCATCGAGGAGTGGCCGCACTTCGCCTTCCGCCGCCGCGCCCGGCGCGCCAGGGGCCACCGCTGGCACGTCATGAAGGACTCCGCCCGCTCCTGCGCCGCCGTCCTGGACCGCCTCCGGGCGGACGGCCCGCTCACCACCTCCCAGCTGGGCGGCGATGTCACAGCAGCGCGCAGCGCTTCCGATCCGGGCGGTGGCGGGCGACGGGCGGGCGGCGGGGAGTGGTGGGACTGGTCCGAGACCAAGATCGCCGTGGAGTGGCTGTTGGACACCGGCGACGTCGTCTGCACCGAGCGCCGCGGCTGGAAGCGGATCTACGACCTCGCCGAGCGCGCCGTCCCCGAGCAGCTGCTCCACGACGACCTCGACGACACCGAGTGCATACGGCGCCTGGTCGCCCAGGCCGGCGCGGCCATGGGCGTGGCCACCCGCGCCGACCTCGCCGACTACCACCGCCTCAAGGCCGAGCAGGTGGACGCCGTCATCGAGGGCACCGGGCTGGTGCCGGTGACCGTCGAGGGCTGGGCCCGGCCCGCGTGGGCGGATCCGGCGGCGCTCGCCGCCCCGCCCCGCGGCCGGCACCGCACGACCCTGCTCTCCCCGTTCGACTCCCTGATCTGGGACCGCCCGCGGACGGAACGGATCTTCGGCTTCACCCACCGCCTGGAGGCATACGTCCCCAAGGCCAAGCGGATACACGGCTATTTCGCGATGCCCCTGCTGGCCGGCGGCAGGCTGGTCGGCCGCGTCGACCCCGCCCGCGAGGGCAGCACCCTGGTCGCCCGCCAGCTCTCGCTCCAGGGCCCCCAGGCCGTAGCCCCCATGGCCCGGGCCCTCCACGAGGCCGCGACCTGGGTGGGCTGCGACGCCGTCCGCGTCGAACGCTGCGACGACCCGCAGCTGGCCGCCGCCCTGCGCACGGAACTCACCCGCACCACCGACGACAGCGACACCTGTCTTCGGGCCGGCAGCGAGGAGAACACCACGGCCTGACCCGGCTCGGCAACGGACCACCCGGCACGGCATCACACACAAGACCGGCGACGTGACTCCGGGGTCACCCGCAATCGAGGGGGCGGCCCCGCCGTCACCGGGCCGGGGTCCGTACCGCCCGTACCGGGCTCACCGGATTTCGAGAATCTTCTCCCGCATCGCATACACCACGGCTTCCATCCGGGAATGCAGCTGGAGCTTCTCCAGGATGTTGCGCACATGATTCTTGACGGTGTTCTCGGAGATGAACAACTCCTTGGCGATATCGCGGTTGTTCATGCCCGTGGCGACGAGTTTGAGGACCTCCAGCTCGCGGTCGGTGAGCCGGGGCGCCGGCACCAGACGACGCTCGTCGGTGCGCTGGATCATCGATTTGAACTCCGTCAGGAGCTTCGACGCCATCGACGGGCTGATCTGCGACTGCCCGTCCGCGACGGCCCGGATGGCGGTGGCCACCTCGTCGGTGGAGATCTCCTTGAGGAGATAGCCGGTGGCACCCGCCTTGATCGCATCGTAGAGATCGGCCTCTTCGTCGCTGATCGTGAGCATGATGATCTTCGCGCTGGGGGCCACCTCCTTGATGGAGGTGCACGCCTCGATCCCGCCGCGCCGGGGCATCCGCACATCCATCAACACGATGTCGGGCAGCAGGTCGGCGGCCTTGTCGACCGCCTCCGCGCCGTCGCCCGCCTCGCCGACGACCTGGATGTCCTCCTCCTGCGCCAGCACGATCTCCAGGCCGCGGCGGAAGAGCGCGTGATCGTCCACGACCAGGACGCGGATCGGCTCCTTGCGCGGCACCCGCGCCGCCCCTTCCCCGTCGTCGGCACCCATCCCGCAGACGCCGCCGTCCGCGTCCCGCACGGGCCCGAAACTCTCCCCCATGTTTCCTCCCCGTCAACCACTCGGCCGATGGCCAGAGCTTGGATATAAGGCTGGTTGACAACAGCCCTTTGCGGCCGGCCCGATCAATGCCATACGACGGTCTCCCCGGCATGTCGCCGTTTCGTGCCCACATACTCCCCGGCTGGCACAAACACTATACGGCTTCAACTCCAGCCCTCCGCAGGCACGATGGTGCCCCCGGGCGTGCGCCGGGGGCACCGAACGGGTAGGGGTCAGCCGCCCAGCGCGCCCCCTGCGCCGCCGGGCGATTCCTCTCCGAACGCGTCGGAATTCAAGTGGATGACTCCGTAGTCGTAAGCGTGCCGCCGGTAGACGACACTCGGCTGCTTGCTCTCGGCGTCGACAAAGAGATAGAAGTCGTGTCCGACCAACTCCATCTCGTAGAGCGCCTGGTCAAGCGTCATCGGCGCGGCCGAATGGGTCTTCTCGCGGACGACCACGGGCCCTTCGCCCTGGATCTCCAGTGAACCCATCCGGGTCGTCGGCACCTTCTCCCGCTCCGCGGCCTCCTCCGCGGCCGTCAGGCCGTGGCCGTTCAGCCGTGCCGCGTCGGGGACGGTGATCGCGACCTCGCTCGCCGGAATGCGTCCGTTGCCGCGGCGCGAGTGACGCTTGTCGTTCTGTTTCCGCAGGCGCGCCTCCAGCTTGGCTGTCGCCAGGTCCAGCGCGGCGTACGGGTCGGCTGCGGCCGCCTCGGCCCGGACCACCGGGCCACGGGAGCGGAGCGTGATCTCCACTCGGTCGGAACGGTCGGCCTGCCGCGGGTTGGGCTCCTTGGACACCTCGACGTCCAGGCTCATCGCCTTGCCATCGAGCTTCTGGACCTTGTCCAGCTTCAGCTTCTCGGCCACGTGCTTGCGGAACCGCTCGGGCACCTCGGTCTTGCGGCCCTTGACGACGATGTCCACGCAGAACTCCGTTCCCGGATCGCCCCGCTCAGCAAGCGGAGCAGCTCCTTCTTGCACCAGGCCCCGGTGAGTGCCGGAACCTCGGACTGGCGACGTTCACCTCCTCCTCCCCAAGGGGCGAGATCTCCATTCCCACGTTTTCAGGATCGCTGAAAAACCCTGAAAAGCACGCAACACGACATCCGAGGCAAAGCGTCCGCCAAGTCCTCACAACCGAACATAGCTCCACTGGACCGGTGTCGGCACCCCCTCGCCACGACCAGCTCCGTTTGAGTGAAAATCGGCGCTCACTACCAGCAACGACTCCTCGTCCCGCCCAGTTCCCTTTACTCTCGGCCCCCGCCGACCCCTGGTCCGGCACCGCGCGGCCGGGCGCCCGCCCGCCGGACGCCGGAGAGCGGGACCGCCCGTCAACGGGTGAGCACCACGATTACCCCGATGGCTCGGGGTACGGGGCACCCGGCGGGCCCGGCGTGACGCTGACGGCTCGGCGCACCGGGACGGTTCGGTTCGGTGGCCTTGCGGCTCCGGGCACAGGGGGCGGCCCGTCGGATACGCGGCGCAATCTCGTCGGACATGTGGCGCAGTCACGCCGGGCACGCGACGCCCACCGCCGACCGGACACGGCCGGGCACGGTCGGACGGGCAGCCCACGGGGGCGCGGCACGATCGGGCATGGCACGGGCGCAGCCGGAAGACCGCCAGGCAGCGGAAGACCGCCGGACGGCAGGCTGCCGGCCGCAGACGAGGCCGGCGGGCTCACTCGGCCGGGGCCGGCGGCCCCTCCTTCCTTCCGCTCAGACCCGGCGCCCCACTTCCGTTGAAAACGAAAGGAACGAACTGCGTGGTGCGGCCACCACGGCGGCCCCGGCCACCCGGCCACCGGCCGCCCCGACCGCCCGTGCCGCCTCGGCGAGCGTGGCCCCCGTCGTCACCAGATCGTCCACCAGCACCACCGGCGCCCCGGCCAGCAGCCTCCTTGCCGCGCCCGGCACCTCCAGCGCGCCCGCGACGTTCGCCAACCGCTGCCGGGCGTCCAACCCCGCCTGATCGGCCACGGTACGACGCTGCCGCAGCACCGCCAGCATCCGCACGCCGACACCGGAACGCCGCAGTCCGGCGGAGGCCGCCAGCGCGATCCGGAGGACGGGATCGTGGCCGCGGCCGGCAACGGCGGAACGCGCGGAGGGGACCGGCACCAGCAGGAGGGGGCCGCCCCCTCCCCCCACCCCCCGCACCGCCCCCGCCAGTACCGCTCCCAGCGGCGCGGCCAGCCGCAGCGCGCCGCGCTCCTTGTGCGCCAGCAGCACGGCGCGCACCTCGTCGGCGTAGGGCGCGCCGGCCCACACCCGCGGCAGCCCCGCGGGCACGGGCCACGGCCGCACCCGCCCGGCACCGCGGCCGCCGCGCCACAGTGCCCGGCAGCACGCCGCACACAGCTCCGTACGCAGCCGACCACACCCCGCACAGTCGACCGGCAGGACCAGACCCGCCAGCTCTCGCCAGACCCCCCGCATGACTCCACTGTCGCGTCACGCGGCCCCCGCCACCACCCCTGTGGACAACTTCGCCGAGACGGCCACGAGCAGCGCGGATCCGGACAGGGATCCGCGCCCGGATCCAGGTACGGGTACGGGTACGGGTCGGACAGATACAGATCCACACACGAGGACCACGAGGACAAGGCAGGGCGGGACAGGGCGGGCATGCCCCGAAACGGACCAAGCGGACCCATACGTCAGCTCATGTCACCTCACGCGCCACGACGTCCCTGTCGCACACCCCCGTCGCGCATCGCACGTACGCCGCAACCACGTCACGCATCACGCATCACGCATCACACGTCCCCGGCCACGGGCCGCGGCTCACCCCGGATAGACCGGCGCCGCGCCGTCCTTCGCCACCGTCTTCCAGTTGGCGTCGGGGGGCAGTCGCACTATGCCCTCCGTGGCGTCGGCGATCAGCGGGCGGGTCTCGTCCTCGGAGGCCGCCACCGCCTTGACGCCGTTGACACCGGGCAACGTCTGCGTGTCCGAGGCCGAGCCGTCGGTCTCCATGAACTGCATCTGCTGTACCCCGCCGGCCTCCCGGCCCACGACCACCAGCCGGCTGCCGCCCGCCCAGGACGCGGCCACCACATCCTCCAACTGGGGCGCGATCGGCCGCAGTTCCTGCACCGACAGCGTCGGGTGGAGGGAGGTGCCCTCCCGCTCGACGCGGCCGAGTTGGAGCGTCGTACGCCCCTTGTCCTCGACCAGGATCGCGATCCGTATGCCGTCCGCGGCCACCTTGATCGCCTTGATCCGCCGCTGGCCGAGGCCGGGCACCGCGACCTCCTCCGGATCGCCCTTCCCCTCGCGCATCCGCAGCAGCCGCGACCCGTGCGCGTCGCGGTCGGCGATCCACAGGTCGCCCAGGCCGTCCCAACTCGGCGCGGTCAGCCCCCCGTCGGCGTTCTTCGCCGAACCGGCGCTGGTCAGCAGCGGCCCGCGCTCCGTGCCGTCCTCCAGACCGGCGACGTAGAGGTTCCGCCCGTCGGCCGTCACCCCGGCCGCGGTGGTCTCCTTGCGCGAGATGGCGACCGAGCGCAGCGGAGTCTTTCCGGTGCCGAACGGGCCGCCCACCGGCGTCGGTTCGGTGGCCGCGTCCGACATCGCGACGACGCGATGCTGGGCGTCGATGAAGTACTCCCTGCCGGAGTGCCCGTTGTGGCCGGGCGCGGCGAAGTCCCGCTCGGCCTGATCCTGCGTCAGCGCGCACAGCGAGTTGCCGCTCGGGTCCTGGAGCTCCACCTCGCTGATCTTCGAAGCCCGCGTCATGTCCTGGACGGTGAAGAAGAGTTGAGCGGCCATCCGCTTGCACTGGGCGGTGTCGGTGTTCACCGCCTGCTTGCTGAGCTTGACCTGGAGGGCGTTGGAGTCGTCCAGGGACAGGTCACGGGCGGCGAGCCGGGTGCCGGGCGGGAACGCCGACGTCGTCACCCGGTCCAGCCAGTCGGTGGGGCCGGTGAGCAGCGCCTCCACACTGGAGGTGATCGGCTTTATCCGCTGTCGCAGATAGACCGGGTCGGCGACGAGGACGTTCTTGCCCGCCTTGGGGTCGTCCGACTCGGACTTGTAGGACGCGAAGTAGTACTTGTTGACGGAGCGGTAGATGCGCTGGAAGTCGGACTGCCCCAGCACCAGCCCGTCGGGCAGCCGGTCGATGCGCCACTGGTCCCCCTCCTTGATGAGGTGGATCGTCTGGCTGTACGGCTTCTCCTCCGGGGTGTAGGCGTGGTTGGCGTCCACCATCGCCACCTGGCTGCCGGAGAGCGTGACGGTGTAGCCGGTGGCGTCCTCGCGGCCGGCCTGGGCCGCCGGTTCAGGCGCGGACTTGGGCCGCTCCTGGAGCACGTTGGTGACGAGGAAGGGCCGCCAGGTCTGCCGTGTCGACTTGGCCAGATACATCCGGGCGGTGCGGAAGTCCGCCTCGTCGCTGGTGGTCGCGTCGAGGAAGCTGCGCACGATGTTGGTCGGCTGGGCGCCGTCCTGCGGGGGAACGCCGTAGACCCGCACCTGCGAGTCCCCGTCGGCGCGCGGGGGTTGGTCGACCGCGGTGACGTCTCCGCTGTCCGGCATGGACGCGCAGCCGGCCAGCAGGGCGCCGGCGCAGCCCAGCAGGACGGCCTTGCGTCCGGTGCGCGCGGCGCCGGTCCCGATGCCGGTCGCGGTCCCGGTCCCGGTCCCGGTCCCGGTGCCGCGGCGTGTGGGCGCGCGGAACCGCGGGGTGCGCGCCGCGCGCTCGTCCTCGTGCTCAGCGCCCACGCCGCCCGCCTTCCCGTTCCACGTCGCGTCCGGTCTCCTGTTGCGTGCTGTCGGCGGCGGCCGCCCGACCGCCGGGGGCTCCCGGGCCGCCGGTCCGCACCGGCTCGTCGGTCGCGCCCGGGCCCGGTGCGTCGTCGGCGCGGGTGCCGTCGCCGGTGACGTCGTCACGGGCGGCGTCCTCGGTCTTGCGGGCGGGGGGCTGCTGGGATGGCACGCGGGTGCCGCCGGGGGGCAGCGCCGGCGGGGTCGCTGCGGGACGGGCCGGTGCGTGCTGGGCGCCGGGGCGGGGCTGCGCGGGGATGGCGGGCGTCGCGCGGCCCGTGCCGGCACGGGGCCGGCCGTGCTCGTCCAGGCCGCGGTTGCGCCGGGAGTCCTCCGGCTCCAGGGGGATCGGGGAGCCGCGCAGCGTCTCGCCGGCCGTGCGGGGCAGCGTCAGCCGGAACTGCGAGCCACCGCCCGGCTCGCCCCACGCCTGCAGCCAACCGCCGTGCAGCCGGGCGTCCTCTATGGCGATGGACAGGCCGAGGCCGGTGCCGCCGGTCGTCCGGGCCCGGGCCGGGTCCGCGCGCCAGAAGCGGTTGAAGACCCGGGTCGCCTCGCCGGGCTTGAGGCCGACGCCGTAGTCCCGGACGGCGACGCCCACCGCGCCGTCGCTGCGGCCGCCGGCGGACGCCAGCCGGACCACGACGTCCCGGCCCTCGCCGTGCTCGACGGCGTTGACGACGAGGTTGCGCAGGATGCGCTCCACGCGCCGCGGGTCGGCCTCGGCCATGACGGGGTGCTCGGCGCCGCGCACCACGATGCGGGTGCCCTTGCGTTCGGCGAGCGGTTCGGCGCCCTCGATGACGCGGTGGACCACGTCGCGCAGGTCGACGGGTTCGGCCTCCAGGGCCGCCGCGCCCGCGTCGAACCGGCTGATCTCCAGCAGTTCGGCGAGCAGCGACTCGAAGCGGTCGAGCTGGCCGCGCAGCAGCTCCGCGGAGCGCGCGGTGGCGGGGTCGAACTCGTCCCGGACCTCGTGGATGACGTCGGCGGCCATCCGTACGGTCGTCAGCGGGGTGCGCAGCTCGTGCGAGACGTCGGAGACGAACCGCCGCTGCATCCGGGACAGCTCCTCCAGCTGCTGGATCTTGAGCTGGAGGTTCTGCGCCATCTTGTTGAAGGACTCGCCGAGGCGGGCGATGTCGTCCTCGCCGGTGACCTTCATCCGCTCCTGGAGGAGGCCGGCGGCCAGCCGCTCGGAGATCCCGGCGGCCATCCGTACGGGGGTGACGACCTGCCGCACGACGAGCCAGGCGATGGCGCCGAGCAGGATCACGACGAACACCCCGGCGGTGGCCAGCGTCCCGGTGACCAGCTTGAGGGACTCCGCTTCCTGGCTGAACGGGAAGAGGTAGTAGAGCTGGTACTGGTTGCCGTTGATGTCGTTGAGGCGCTTGCCGATGATCAGCGCCGGCACTCCGTCGTGGGAGCCGATGCGCTTGATCTGGGTGTACTCACGGAACGTCCCGGACTTGCTGTCCAGCTTCCGCCGCAGTTCGAGGGGCACGCTGCGCTCGGGGTCGACGTCCCCGGAGGCACGTGGTCCGCGGGTGCCGGGGGTGGAGTCGCCGAACGGCTCGTCGGTGTCGGAACTGAGGGCGACGACCGAGAAGACGCCCTGCCCGCCGCTGGCGAGCTGCTCGACGAGGCTGGTCAGCCAGGTCGCGGAGTCCTGGGTGCCGCGGCTGGCGGTGCGGCTGGTGTCGTCGGTGTGGTTGTCGTCGCCGCCGTCGGCCAGTTTCCGGGCGACCTCGAAGCCGCCGACGGCCTGACTCTGGGCGGCCTGCGCCTTGGCGGTGAGGAGGCCGTTGCGGACCTGCCCGACGACCACGACGCCGAGCAGCAGCACCACGGCCAGCGACATCAGCAGGGTGGTGGCGACGACCCGCAGCTGGATGTTGCGCCGCCAAAGTCGCAGCGCGGGCAGCAGCGGCCGCCGCACCCAGCGGCTGAAGAGCCGCAGCAGGGGATGGACCGGCCCGCTCACCGCGCCGTCGGGCAGCAACTGCCCGCCGCGCAGCAACCGCGCCGCCAACCGACCCGAAAAGGACATATCGCTCGCCGGGTCGACGGTGCGCCCCCGCTGTCCCTCCGGGGCCGAACCGTCCCGGGTCATCTCAGCTGGGCCCGGCCTTGTAGCCGACACCGCGCACGGTCACCACGATCTCCGGGCGCTCCGGGTCCCGCTCGACCTTGGAGCGCAGGCGCTGCACATGGACGTTGACCAGCCGGGTGTCCGCGGCATGGCGGTAACCCCAGACCTGCTCCAGCAGCACCTCGCGGGTGAACACCTGCCACGGCTTGCGCGCCAGCGCCACCAGCAGGTCGAACTCCAGCGGGGTCAGCGCGATCGACTGGCCGTCCCGCTTCACGGAGTGCCCCGCCACATCGATGACCAGGTCCCCGATGGCCAGCTGCTCGGGCGCCGGCTCCTCCGAGCGCCGCAGCCGGGCCCGGATCCGCGCCACCAGCTCCTTGGGCTTGAACGGCTTGACGACGTAGTCGTCCGCCCCCGACTCGAGGCCGACCACCACGTCCACGGTGTCGCTCTTGGCGGTCAGCATGACGATCGGCACACCCGACTCGGCCCGGATCAGCCGGCACACCTCTATGCCGTCCCGACCGGGCAGCATCAGGTCGAGCAGCACAAGATCGGGCTTGGTCTCGCGGAACGCAGCGAGCGCCTTGTCGCCGTCCGACACGAACGACGGTTCAAAGCCCTCGCCGCGCAGCACGATGCCGAGCATCTCTGCCAGTGCGGTGTCGTCGTCGACGACCAGGACGCGTCCCTTCATTCGGCCATCATCCCATTACCTGATCGTGACTTTCTCCATCGTGAGACGGAACACACGTCCGCCAGTCGCTCACGGGTCACCGGCGACACCACTCCGGCCTCCGTCACGATCGCCGTCACCAGCTCGGCGGGCGTCACGTCGAAGGCCGGGTTGTAGGCCAGCGCGCCCAGCGGCGCCACCGGAATCCCCGAGCCGCCCTCCACCCCGGCACCCTGGAGGTGCGGCAGGGCGAACTCCGTCACTTCATGGCCGGGCCGCTGCTCCACCTCGATGGCCGCTCCTTCCTCCGTCTCCAGATCCACCGTGCTGGTCGGCGCCACCACGATGAAGGGGACATGGTGGTGGCGGGCGAGCACCGCCAGCGGATAGCTGCCGATCTTGTTGGCGACCGCGCCGTCCGCGGCTATCCGGTCGGCCCCGATCAGCACCGCATCCACCTCGCCGGCCGCGAACAGCGAGCCGGCGGCGCCGTCCACCAGCACCGTGTACGCCATCCCGGCCCGCGCCGCCTCGTACGCCGTCAGCCGCGCCCCCTGCAGCAGCGGACGCGTCTCGTCCACCCACAACCGCCGCAGCTCACCGGCCCGATGCACCGCCAGCGCCACCGCCAGGGCGGTCCCCTCACCGCCCGAGACCAGGGCACCCGTGTTGCAGTGCGTGAGAATCCGGTGCCCGCCGCCCGGCAGCAGCTCGCCCAGAAGCTCCCGGCCGTGCCGCGCCATACGCGCGCTGGCCTCGACGTCCTCCGCATGGACGGCCCGCGCCTCGGCCAGCGCTGCCGCCGCCGCATCCTCCGGACCGGCGCCACCGGCCGCCGCCTCCCGGAACGCCCCGGCCGCACGCCGGACGCCGTAACCGAGATTGACCGCGGTCGGCCGGGCGGACGCCAGCGCCTGGGCCGCCTCCTCGACGTCGAATCCTCGTGCCGCGGCCAGCGCGACGCCGTACGCGCCCGCGATGCCCAGCAGCGGCGCACCCCGCACGGCCAGCGTCCGGATCGCCCGCACCAGCGCCGGAACATCCGTGCAGACCAGCTCGACCTCCTCCGCGGGCAGCCGCGTCTGGTCGAGAAGGACCACGACCGGCCCCTCGGGCAACTCCTCCCAGCGCAGCGACGGGACCGCGAGCGCCCCGGCGCCCGCCTCCGATACCTCGTGCCGATCAGCCATTCCCTCAGTCTGCCGCCGGTCCCCCGCCGAACAGAAGGTCCCCTTCCTCGAAGGGCCCGGGTACAGAGCGCCATCGGCCATGACACGATGACTGACACCGCGGATCCCGGACCCCGCCCGCGCCGGTGGACGGGCAGCAAGAAGGAGCGACGATGAACAACTCTCCGGGCTGGGCCTCGCCCGGATCCTCCCCCTCCGACGAGCCGGACCGCGGCACCCCGGAGCAGCCCGCCCAGCCGACCGTCCCGGAAGACCGCGCCGGCGCGACCCAGCAGCCGGCCCCGCCGAACTGGTCCGGCAACCAGCCGCCGCCCGGCCAGTGGACGACCCCGTCCGGCATCCCCGGCCAGGGCGGACCCGACGGCCGGAGCGGCCAGGGCGCCGGGGACCGCTCCCGCGCCTCGTCCGGAAGGGCCCCGGGCGGCTGGGCCACCCCGCCGGGCCCCGGACCCCAGGGCGGCTGGGGCGGCGGTCCCGGCTGGAGCGGCGGCTGGGGCGGCATGCCGCCCGTCGCCAAGCCGGGTGTCATCCCGCTGCGGCCGCTCGGCGTCGGCGAGATCCTCGACGGCGCCGTCGCCACCATGCGCGCCCACTGGCGCACCGTGCTCGGCATCTCGCTGATCGTCGCGGTCGTGTCGCAGACCACCGCCACGGTCGTCACCGGCCTGTGGTTCCAGGGCCCCAACCGCGCCACGGACCTCGACGACGGCGCCGGGCCGCCGCTGCGGCAGGTCCTGAGCGAGATGGGCAACTCCCTGACCGGCTCGGCCATCACCGCACTCATCGGGCTGCTCGCCACGATCATCGCGACCGGCATGCTGACCATGGTCATCAGCCGGGCGGTGCTGGGCCGCTCGGTGACGGCCGGGGAGGCGTGGCACGACGCCCGCGGCCAGCTGCCGCGGCTGCTGGGCCTGCTCATCCTGCTGCCCCTGATCGTCACCGCCATCTTCCTGGCCGGCCTGACCCCGGGCATCCTCGTCTCGGGCAGCGGCCCGCTCGACCTCGGTCTCGGCCTGCTGCTGCTCGGCCTGTTCGCCGGCGGAGTCGTGAGCATCTGGCTGTGGGTCCGCTACAGCCTCGCCTCCCCGGCGCTGATGCTGGAGAAGCAGGGCGTCATCGCCTCGATGCGCCGCTCCGCCAAGCTCGTCCGCGGCGCCTGGTGGCGGGTGCTGGGCGTCCAGCTCCTCGCCTACCTGCTGATCTCCATCGTCCAGTTCATCATCCAGATCCCGACCACCTTCATCGCCTTCCTGATAGGCGGGGAGAGCCTCATGGACTGGGCGAACGGCACCAGCAACGCCACCGGCTGGCCGTTCCTGATCGCGCTGGGCATCGGAGCGATCGTCAGCTCGGCGATCACCTTCCCGATCAGCGCGGGGGTCACCGCGCTCCTCTACGTCGACCAGCGCATCCGCCGCGAGGCACTCGACCTCGAACTCGCCCGCGCCGCCGGCCTCCCCGGCCACGGCTCCGGCGCCCCCGCCACACCCCCGGCCACCGGCGGCGCCCCGGCCCCCCGGACCGCCCCCGACGCAACGCCCGCCACCCCGGCCGCCGCTGACATCCCGTCCGACCAGTCGGCCGACCCGACAGGCACTCAGCAGACAAGCCCTCAGCCGACGGCCGTTCAGCTGACGAAGCCCCAGACCGCCGAGGCGGAAAACGCGGCCCCGGAGAAGACCGAGTCGCCCGACGCGCCCGATGCGTCCCCGGACGGCTCCCCCGGCATCCCCGGACCGCGCCCGACCGACACCGCACCCGGAAGCTGATGCGGTGACCACAGGGGGGAAGATCACCGCGCTCGCACACCTGGCCGCACGCTCCGACGGCGACATACCGGTACGGATCCCTCGCGACCCCGCCCGTGAGGCGGCGGAACGCGAGCTGTCCGACCCCCGGTACCACCAGCACGACCCCAACCTCCTCCAGCGCGCCATGAACTGGCTCTCGAACCGGATCGGCGAACTCTTCAGCACCGCCGCCGGCGCCACTCCGGGCGGCTGGGTCGGGCTCGTCGCCGTCGCCGTGTTCGTCCTGCTCCTGGTCATCGCCCTCCGGCTGCGGCTGGGGGCGGTGCGCCGCACCCCGACCACGACGGGCACCCTCTTCACCGACAAGCCCCGGACCGCCGCCGAACACCGCGCGGCCGCCGACCGGCACGCCGCCGAGGGCCACTGGAACGAAGCGATCCAGGACCGCATGCGCGCCCTCGTCCTCGCCCTCGAAGAGCGCGCCCTCCTCACGCCCGGCCCCGGCCGCACCGCCGACGAGGCCGCCGCAGAAGCCGGCCTGGTCCTCCCCACACACGCCGCGCAACTCCGCACCGCGGCCCGCACCTTCGACGACGTCGCATACGGCGGCCGCCCCGGCACGGAACGGGCACACGCCCTCCTGGCCGAACTCGACACCGAGCTCCAGCGCGCCAAGCCCCACCTGGCCACCGCACCGACCAGGAGCCACGGATGACCACGGCCGCCCCGACCGCCACCACCGCCCCCGGTGCCACCGCACGCCGTGTGTGGACCCGCTCCCGGGGCGTCCTGCTGGCGCTGCTGCTGCTCGTCATCGGCGGACTGACCCTCGCCGCCCTGCAGTCCGGCGAACGGCACGGCCGGCTCGACCCCCGCTCCGCGGACCGGACCGGCAGCCGGGCACTCGCCCAGCTCCTCACCGCCCACGGCGTCACCACCCGCGTCGTGACCACCGCCGACGAGGCCACCGCCGCGGCCGGACCGGACACCACACTCCTCGTCACGGCCCCCGACATGCTGACCAACAGTCAGCTGACCGAACTCCGGACCACGACGTCCCGCACCCCCGGCCGCACCGTCCTGCTCACCCCGAGGAGCGGCGCCCTCCAGGTCCTCGCCCCCGGCGTCCAGGCCGAACCCGAGATCAGCAACGCACCGCGCCCGCCCGGCTGCACCCTGCCCGCCGCCCGCACCGCGGGCGACGCCCTCCTCGGCGGCCTCCGCTACATCACCTCCGCCACCGATGCCGACCGCTGCTACCAAGCCGGCGGCCAACCCACGCTGCTGCGCCTCCCGGCCGACGCCCCCCAGGGCCGCGACACCGTCCTCCTCGGCTCCGCCGACTTCCTCTACAACCACCACCTCGCCGAGCGCGGCAACGCCTCGCTGGCCCTCCAACTCCTCGGTGCGCACAAGCATCTGGTCTGGTACCTCCCCTCCGTCAGCGATCCGTCCTCGACCACACCGGGCACCCAGCCCGGCCTCCTCGACCTCATTCCCTCCGGCTGGAGCTGGGCCCTGCTCCAACTCGCCCTCGCCGCCGCCTGCGCGGCCCTGTGGCGTGCCCGCCGGCTCGGCCCCCTGGTACCCGAGCGGCTCCCGGTCACCGTCCCGGCCGCCGAGACCACCGAGGGCCACGCCCGCCTCTACGAACAGGCCCACGCCCGCGACCGGGCCTCGGCCGTCCTCCGCTCCGCGACCCGTACCCGGCTCGCGCCCCTCATCGGCGTGCCCTCCGCACACGCCCACACCCCCGACATCCTGCTCCCGGCCGTCCGCACCCATCTCGGCACCGGCTCCCCGGCCGCACCCGACCTCGACGCCCTCCTCTTCGGTCCCTCCCCGGCGGACGACAGAGCGCTGGTGCACCTGGCCGACCGACTCGACACCCTTGAAAACTCGATCGTTTCCCAAGAGAGGCACGCACCCCGTGACCACCCCGACCGCTGACAGCGCCCGAGCCTCACTCGAGGAACTGCGCACCGAGATAGCCAAGGCAGTGGTAGGCCAGGACCCAGCCGTCACCGGCCTGGTCGTCGCACTGCTCTGCCGTGGTCATGTGCTCCTCGAAGGCGTCCCCGGCGTCGCCAAGACCCTCCTCGTACGCGCCCTCTCGACGGCCCTCGAACTCGACACCAAGCGCGTCCAGTTCACGCCCGACCTGATGCCCAGCGACGTCACCGGCTCACTGGTCTACGACACCCGCAGCGCCGAGTTCTCCTTCCAGCCCGGCCCCGTCTTCACCAACCTCCTCCTCGCCGACGAAATCAACCGCACGCCCCCCAAGACCCAGGCGTCCCTGCTCGAAGCGATGGAAGAACGTCAGGTCACGGTCGACGGCACGCCCCGCCCGCTCCCTGAACCGTTCCTCGTCGCCGCCACGCAAAACCCCATGGAGTACGAGGGCACCTACCCTCTCCCCGAGGCCCAGCTCGACCGCTTCCTGCTCAAGCTGACGGTGTCCCTGCCCGCCCGCCAGGACGAGATCGACATCCTCACCCGTCACGCGGCCGGCTTCAGCCCACGCGACCTCAACGCCGCGGGACTCCGCCCCGTCGCTTCCGCCGCCGACCTCGAAGCCGCCCGCGACGCGGTCGCCAAGACCGTCGTCTCGCCCGAAGTCACCGGCTACATCGTCGATATCTGCCGTGCCACTCGCGAATCCCCCTCGCTGTCTCTCGGCGTCTCCCCACGAGGAGCCACCGCCCTGCTCTCCACCTCACGTGCCTGGGCCTGGCTGACCGGCCGCGACTACGTCACGCCCGACGACGTCAAGGCCCTGGCCCTCCCCACGCTCCGGCACCGCGTACACCTCAGGCCCGAGGCCGAGATGGAAGGAGTCACCGCGGACTCCGTCATCAACGCCGTGCTCGCTCACCTCCCCGTACCCCGCTGAGGCAGCACCGTGGCCCTCACCGGACGCACCGCTCTCCTCTCCGCACTCGGAGCCCTGCTCGTGGGCTTCGTCCTCCCCAGCTGGCTCGGGATCCTCGCCGTCCAACTCACCTTGCTGATAGCAATTTTGTGCGACCTGGCGCTCGCCGCGCCAGTGCGAAAGCTCCATTTCACCCGAACCGGTGACACAAGCGTTCGACTAACGGGCGAAGCCCACATCGGCCTCACCCTCACCAATCCGAGCCGCCGCCCCCTGCGTGCCCAACTCCGCGACGCCTGGCCCCCGAGCTCGTTCCAGCCCGGCGACGACATCCCCGCGTCCCGGCACACCCTCCGCGTCCCCGGCGGCGAACGCCGTCGCCTGACCACCACCCTCCGCCCCACCCGCCGCGGCGACCACCACGCCGTCCGCGTCACGGTCCGCTCCTACGGCCCCCTCGGCCTGGCCGCCCGCCAAGGAAGCCACCACGTCCCCTGGATCCTGCGCGTCCTGCCGCCTTTCACCAGCCGCAAGCACCTCCCCGCCAAGCTCGCCCGGCTACGCGAACTCGACGGCCGCACCAGCATCCTGACCCGCGGTGAGGGCACCGAATTCGACAGCCTCCGCGACTACACCCCCGGCGACGACACGCGCTCCATCGACTGGCGCGCCACCGCCCGCCGGAACACCGTCGCCGTCCGCACCTGGCGCCCCGAACGCGACCGCCGCATCCTCCTCGTCCTGGAAACCGGCCGCACCTCCGCCGGCCGCGTCGGCGACACCCCCCGCCTCGACGCCTCCATGGACGCCGCACTGCTCCTCGCCGCCCTCGCCGCCCGCGCCGGCGACCACGTCGATCTCCTCGCCTACGACCGCCGGGTACGCACCTCCATACGGGGCCGCACCGCCCGCGACCTCCTCCCGGCCCTCACCGACGCCCTCGCGCCCCTCGAACCCGAACTCGTCGAGGCAGACGCCCGAGGGCTCGTGGCGACCATCCACCGCCACACCACACGCCGTTCCCTCATCGTGCTCTTCACCGGCCTCGACACGGCCCCGATGGAGGAGGCCCTGCTGCCCCTCCTCCCCGCCCTCACCCAGCGCAACGAACTGATCGTCGCGGCCGTCGCCGATCCCCGCATCGAAGAACTGGCCACCGGCCGCCACACCCCACAGGCCGTCTACGCAGCAGCCGCTGCGGAACAGACCCGCGCCGCCCGCCACCGCACCGCCGACCGCCTCCGCCGCCACGGCATCACGGTCATCGACTCCACGCCCGACCACCTGGCCCCCGACCTCGCCGACGCCTACCTCTCCCTGAAGTCCGCCGGCCGCCTGTAACCACCCCACCCAGCCGCACGAAAGCGGCCTCCGGTCCCCCCGAAAAGCCGGCGTCACCAAGACGCCGGCTTTCCCACGCGCTCCAAGCGCTTCTGCCTCACTCACACGCAGCCCGCCCGAGCGACGAAGGCTCCCGCTCGCCCACTGAGAAAGCAACGAACCCGTATTTCGCCTCCGAAAGAGACGGGGACACCCGCGCACACCCCACCACAGCCCACAAGCCAGCTTCACCAGCCGACTTCAGATTCAGATATCCGCAGCTGCCCACCTGGAAGAGGCAGCCAACCAACCCCGACACCTAAGAGAAAAGGGCCCCGTCCCCAAGCCAAAGCCTCCGGCCTTGCCTATGGGAACGAAGCCCTGAAAACAGATAGACCCCGCACCATAGGGTGCGGGGTCTATCCCAAAATTTGTTCGGCGGCGTCCTACTCTCCCACAGGGTCCCCCCTGCAGTACCATCGGCGCTGAAAGGCTTAGCTTCCGGGTTCGGAATGTAACCGGGCGTTTCCCTAACGCTAAAACCACCGAAACACTATGAAACTCAGAACAACCGTTGGTCTGTTCGTGGCTTCAGAACCAACACAGTGGACGCGAGCAACTGAGGACAAGCCCTCGGCCTATTAGTACCAGTCAACTCCACACCTTACGATGCTTCCATATCTGGCCTATCAACCCAGTCGTCTACTGGGAGCCTTACCCCATCAAGTGGGAGGGAGCCCTCATCTCGAAGCAGGCTTCCCGCTTAGATGCTTTCAGCGGTTATCCTTTCCGAACGTAGCCAACCAGCCATGCCCTTGGCAGAACAACTGGCACACCAGAGGTCCGTCCGTCCCGGTCCTCTCGTACTAGGGACAGCCCTTCTCAAGACTCCTACGCGCACAGCGGATAGGGACCGAACTGTCTCACGACGTTCTAAACCCAGCTCGCGTACCGCTTTAATGGGCGAACAGCCCAACCCTTGGGACCGACTCCAGCCCCAGGATGCGACGAGCCGACATCGAGGTGCCAAACCATCCCGTCGATATGGACTCTTGGGGAAGATCAGCCTGTTATCCCCGGGGTACCTTTTATCCGTTGAGCGACGGCGCTTCCACAAGCCACCGCCGGATCACTAGTCCCTACTTTCGTACCTGCTCGACCCGTCAGTCTCACAGTCAAGCTCCCTTGTGCACTTACACTCAACACCTGATTACCAACCAGGCTGAGGGAACCTTTGGGCGCCTCCGTTACCCTTTAGGAGGCAACCGCCCCAGTTAAACTACCCACCAGACACTGTCCCTGATCCGGATCACGGACCCAGGTTAGACATCCAGCACGACCAGAGTGGTATTTCAACAACGACTCCACACCAACTGGCGTTGGCGCTTCACAGTCTCCCACCTATCCTACACAAGCCGAACCGAACACCAATATCAAGCTATAGTAAAGGTCCCGGGGTCTTTCCGTCCTGCTGCGCGAAACGAGCATCTTTACTCGTAATGCAATTTCACCGGGCCTATGGTTGAGACAGTCGAGAAGTCGTTACGCCATTCGTGCAGGTCGGAACTTACCCGACAAGGAATTTCGCTACCTTAGGATGGTTATAGTTACCACCGCCGTTTACTGGCGCTTAAGTTCTCAGCTTCGCCAACCCGAAGATTGACTAACCGGTCCCCTTAACGTTCCAGCACCGGGCAGGCGTCAGTCCGTATACATCGCCTTACGGCTTCGCACGGACCTGTGTTTTTAGTAAACAGTCGCTTCTCGCTGGTCTCTGCGGCCACCCCCAGCTCAGGAAGCAAGTTCCCTCACCAGAAATGGCCCCCCTTCTCCCGAAGTTACGGGGGCATTTTGCCGAGTTCCTTAACCATAGTTCACCCGAACGCCTCGGTATTCTCTACCTGACCACCTGAGTCGGTTTAGGGTACGGGCCGCCTTGAAACTCACTAGAGGCTTTTCTCGACAGCATAGGATCATCCACTTCACCACAATCGGCTCGGCATCAGGTCTCAGCCTTAACGTGCGACGGATTTGCCTATCACACGGCCTACACCCTTACCCCGGGACAACCACCGCCCGGGCTGGACTACCTTCCTGCGTCACCCCATCGCTTACCTACTACAAGTCTGGTCCGTCGGCTCCACCACTCCCCTCAACTCCGAAGAGATCAGGGCGGCTTCACGGACTTAGCATCGCCTGATTCAGTACTGGGCGCTTCAAAGCGGGTACCGGAATATCAACCGGTTGTCCATCGACTACGCCTGTCGGCCTCGCCTTAGGTCCCGACTTACCCTGGGCAGATCAGCTTGACCCAGGAACCCTTAGTCAATCGGCGCAAGAGTTTCCCACTCTTGTATCGCTACTCATGCCTGCATTCTCACTCGTGAACCGTCCACAACTCGCTTCCACGGCTGCTTCACCCGGCACACGACGCTCCCCTACCCATCACGATCCCCGTTAGGAGTAATATCGCAATGACACGACTTCGGCGGTGTACTTGAGCCCCGCTACATTGTCGGCGCGGAATCACTTGACCAGTGAGCTATTACGCACTCTTTCAAGGGTGGCTGCTTCTAAGCCAACCTCCTGGTTGTCTCTGCGACTCCACATCCTTTCCCACTTAGCACACGCTTAGGGGCCTTAGTCGATGCTCTGGGCTGTTTCCCTCTCGACCATGGAGCTTATCCCCCACAGTCTCACTGCCGCGCTCTCACTTACCGGCATTCGGAGTTTGGCTAAGGTCAGTAACCCGGTAGGGCCCATCGCCTATCCAGTGCTCTACCTCCGGCAAGAAACACACGACGCTGCACCTAAATGCATTTCGGGGAGAACCAGCTATCACGGAGTTTGATTGGCCTTTCACCCCTAACCACAGGTCATCCCCCAGGTTTTCAACCCTGGTGGGTTCGGTCCTCCACGAAGTCTTACCTCCGCTTCAACCTGCCCATGGCTAGATCACTCCGCTTCGGGTCTAGAGCGTGCAACTCAAACGCCCTCTTCGGACTCGCTTTCGCTACGGCTTCCCCACACGGGTTAACCTCGCTACACACCGCTAACTCGCAGGCTCATTCTTCAAAAGGCACGCAGTCACGACTGATGAGAAAACTCACCAGCGACGCTCCCACGGCTTGTAGGCACACGGTTTCAGGTACTATTTCACTCCGCTCCCGCGGTACTTTTCACCATTCCCTCACGGTACTATCCGCTATCGGTCACCAGGGAATATTTAGGCTTAACGGGTGGTCCCGCCAGATTCACACGGGATTTCTCGGGCCCCGTGCTACTTGGGTGTCTCTCAAACGAGCCGCTAATGTTTCAGCTACGGGGGTCTTACCCTCTACGCCGGACCTTTCGCATGTCCTTCGCCTACATCAACGGTTTCTGACTCGTCCCACAGCCGGCAGACTGCAGAAAAGAGATCCCACAACCCCGCACTGGCAACCCCTGCCGGGTATCACACCAATACGGTTTGGCCTCATCCAGTTTCGCTCGCCACTACTCCCGGAATCACGGTTGTTTTCTCTTCCTGCGGGTACTGAGATGTTTCACTTCCCCGCGTTCCCTCCACACTGCCTATGTGTTCAGCAGCGGGTGACAGCCCATGACGACTGCCGGGTTTCCCCATTCGGACACCCCCGGATCAAAGCTCGGTTGACAGCTCCCCGGGGCCTATCGCGGCCTCCCACGTCCTTCATCGGTTCCTGGTGCCAAGGCATCCACCGTGCGCCCTTAAAAACTTGGCCACAGATGCTCGCGTCCACTGTGCAGTTCTCAAACAACGACCAGCCACCCGTCACACACCACCAACGTGGCGCTTCACCGGGACCGGCATTCGAAGGGCAAGCAACGCTCGCACCCTCAGACACCCAACAGCGCGCCCGACCAACCCAACCCACAGTCCCGTGTTCCACGCCGAAGCAGTACTAACGAGCCATGACCTGAACAGGCCGAATAGTCAACGTTCCACCCATGAGCAACCAGCATCAGACACTCGCTGATGTACTGGCCTCTGACCAAACCGAAGCCTGGTAAGAAGTGCTCCTTAGAAAGGAGGTGATCCAGCCGCACCTTCCGGTACGGCTACCTTGTTACGACTTCGTCCCAATCGCCAGTCCCACCTTCGACGATTCCCTCCCACAAGGGGTTGGGCCACCGGCTTCGGGTGTTACCGACTTTCGTGACGTGACGGGCGGTGTGTACAAGGCCCGGGAACGTATTCACCGCAGCAATGCTGATCTGCGATTACTAGCAACTCCGACTTCATGGGGTCGAGTTGCAGACCCCAATCCGAACTGAGACCGGCTTTTTGAGATTCGCTCCACCTCACGGTATCGCAGCTCATTGTACCGGCCATTGTAGCACGTGTGCAGCCCAAGACATAAGGGGCATGATGACTTGACGTCGTCCCCACCTTCCTCCGAGTTGACCCCGGCAGTCTCCTGTGAGTCCCCATCACCCCGAAAGGCATGCTGGCAACACAGAACAAGGGTTGCGCTCGTTGCGGGACTTAACCCAACATCTCACGACACGAGCTGACGACAGCCATGCACCACCTGTACACCGACCACAAGGGGGACCCTGTCTCCAGAGTTTTCCGGTGTATGTCAAGCCTTGGTAAGGTTCTTCGCGTTGCGTCGAATTAAGCCACATGCTCCGCTGCTTGTGCGGGCCCCCGTCAATTCCTTTGAGTTTTAGCCTTGCGGCCGTACTCCCCAGGCGGGGAACTTAATGCGTTAGCTGCGGCACGGACGACGTGGAATGTCGCCCACACCTAGTTCCCAACGTTTACGGCGTGGACTACCAGGGTATCTAATCCTGTTCGCTCCCCACGCTTTCGCTCCTCAGCGTCAGTATCGGCCCAGAGATCCGCCTTCGCCACCGGTGTTCCTCCTGATATCTGCGCATTTCACCGCTACACCAGGAATTCCGATCTCCCCTACCGAACTCTAGCCTGCCCGTATCGAATGCAGACCCGGAGTTAAGCCCCGGGCTTTCACATCCGACGCGACAAGCCGCCTACGAGCTCTTTACGCCCAATAATTCCGGACAACGCTCGCGCCCTACGTATTACCGCGGCTGCTGGCACGTAGTTAGCCGGCGCTTCTTCTGCAGGTACCGTCACTCTCGCTTCTTCCCTGCTGAAAGAGGTTTACAACCCGAAGGCCGTCATCCCTCACGCGGCGTCGCTGCATCAGGCTTTCGCCCATTGTGCAATATTCCCCACTGCTGCCTCCCGTAGGAGTCTGGGCCGTGTCTCAGTCCCAGTGTGGCCGGTCGCCCTCTCAGGCCGGCTACCCGTCGTCGCCTTGGTGAGCCATTACCTCACCAACAAGCTGATAGGCCGCGGGCTCATCCTTCACCGCCGGAGCTTTCCACACACAGAAGATGCCTCCGTGTGTCATATCCGGTATTAGACCCCGTTTCCAGGGCTTGTCCCAGAGTGAAGGGCAGATTGCCCACGTGTTACTCACCCGTTCGCCACTAATCCCCGACCGAAGCCGGTTCATCGTTCGACTTGCATGTGTTAAGCACGCCGCCAGCGTTCGTCCTGAGCCAGGATCAAACTCTCCGTGAATGCTTCCCCGTAATCGGGGCGAACACCACGAGAGCGGAACCACAAGGAGGAATAATCCCCGCGGTTCACAGCGTCCTCGCTGTGCGCCTCCCAAAGCTTTGGAAGGACTTTCAAAGGAACCTCGCCCCAACATGACGTTGGAGACGGGGTATCAACATATCTGGCGTTGACTTTTGGCACGCTGTTGAGTTCTCAAGGAACGGACGCTTCCTTCGGCCTGCCCTCGCGGGCTTCCTCCGGGCGCTTCCCTTCGGTCTTACGTCTCCGACTCTATCAGAACCTTTCGGCCCTGATTTCCGCCGGTGCGATCCGGCCTTTCGGCTTTCTCGCGGTTCCGACCTTACCAGATCCGTTTCCGTCTCTGGCCCCCTGCCGGAGCGGGGCGGCCGTTTCGCTTTCGCTTTTCGGCCTTTCCGACTTTATCAGATCTTCTTTCCGTTCCGAGCCGCTCGGCGGCTGGTTCGAATTTCGTTCTGGAATACCCGTCGGGGGGTTTGTCTCTCGACTTTTCCGACTTTATCAGAGGTATTCGATCCATAAGACGGACCGGAACTTCTGTTAATGATCGGCGCGCTCCGTCACCGTGAAGTGCGACTGGAGCGGAGATGAAACTAACCGTTGCGATCGAACTTGTCCAGTTCCTTGCAACCGTTTGAATCTACCTCCCCCTGCCACCCATGTCAACGGGTCGCGGAGCGAAGAAGAGATTAGCAGGTCAGGAAGGGTGTGTGCACATCAGGCGGCGGTGGGGAGGAGGGCGGTGCGGTCGGTTGCCTCGACGTCGCCGGTCTCGCCGGCGCGTACGGCGCGGCCACCCAGTACGTAGACGTAGGTGAGGAACGCCAGCTCGGCGAGGACACCGATGGTGATGCGGGCCCAGGTGGGGAGGCCGGAGGGGGTGACGAAGCCTTCGAGGACGCCCGAGACGAAGAGGACGGCGGCGAGGCCGACGGCGACTCCCAGGGCGGTGCGGCCCTCCTCGGCCAGGGCGGTGCGGCGGGTGCGGGGTCCCGGGTCGACGACGGTCCAGCCGAGGCGGAGGCCGATGCCGGCGGCGACGAAGACGGCGGTCAGTTCGAGGAGGCCGTGCGGGAGGATCAGGCCGAGGAAGGTGTCGAGGCGGCCCGCCGAGGACATCAAGCCCACACCGGCGGCCAGGTTGAGCATGTTCTCCAGCAGGACCCAGAGGACGGGGAGGCCGAGGAAGGCGCCGAAGACCAGGCAGAGGGCCACGGCCTGGGCGTTGTTCGTCCATACCTGGGCGGCGAAGGCCGCGGCGGGGTGGTTGGAGTAGTAGGTCTCGTACTCGCCGCCGGGGCGGGTCATGTCGCGCAGTTCCTGAGGGGCGCCGAGGGCGGACTGGACCTCGGGGTGGGCGGCTATCCACCAACCCAGGAGGGCGGCGGCGGTGAGGGAGAGCACCGCCGTGGGGATCCACCAGTGGCGCAGGCGGTAGACGGCGGCGGGGAACGAGGTGGTGAAGAAGCGGGCGGCGTCGCGCCAGGAGGACTTGCGGGCACCGGTGACCTTGCTGCGGGCGCGGGCCACGAGGGAGGTGAGGCGGCCGGTCAGGGTCGGGTCGGGGGCGCTGGAGAGGAGAAGGGAGAGGTGGGTGGTGGTGCGTTGGTAGAGGGTGACGAGTTCGTCGGCCTCGGTGCCGGTGAGGCGGCGTTTGCGGCGCAGCAGGGTTTCCAGGCGGTCCCATTCGGCACTGTGGGCCGTGACGAAGACATCGAGGTCCATACCGGGGTCGCTCCTCGCAGCGCGGTGGGTGGGTGCCCGGCCAGCTTGGCAGACTGGCCGGGCGCGGGGCCCCGCACCTCAGGGCGGGACCGCGGTGTTACGGGCGGTCGCGCGGTGGCGGGCCGGGGAGCAGGGCCGAGAGGGAGTGGGGCGTGTGAGTCAGCTGGTGACGGGTGAGGCGGTCGTGTTGGGGCTGCGGCCGGCCAGGCTGGCGAGCCGGGGGTTGGCCGTGGTGGTCGATCTGGCGGTGGCCTGGGGGACGTACATCGCGGTGACGCTGGTGCTGGTGAGCGCCGCGTCCTCGTTGGACGGTGCGGTGCTGGCGGCGCTGCAGGTGGCGACGCTGGTGCTGGTGCAGGTGGGGATTCCGATCGCGGTGGAGACGCTGAGCCACGGGCGGTCGTTGGGGAAGCTGATCTGCGGGTTGCGGGTGGTGCGGGAGGACGGCGGACCGATCCGGTTCCGGCATGCGCTGGTGCGGGGCGCGATGGGGGCCGTCGAGATCGTGATGACGTTCGGGGTGGTGGCGTCGATCGCGTCGTTGGTGTCGGCCCGGGGGCGGCGGCTGGGCGATGTGTTCGCCGGGACGCTGGTGATCCGGGAGCGGGTGCCCGAGGCGGAGGGCGGGGGCGTGCTGCTGCCGGCGCCGCCGCCGTGGCTGGCCGGGGAGGTCGGGGGGCTCGATCTGTCGCGGGTGCCGGACGGGTGGTGGCTGGCGGTGCGGCAGTACCTGGGGCGGCTGGGCGAGCTGGATCCGCAGGCGGGTGCGGTGTTGGCCGGGCGGCTCGCCGGGGACCTGCGGGGCTTCACGGGGGCGGAGATGCCGGCGGGGGTGGACCCGGCGGTGTACCTGGCCGCGGTGGTGCAGGAGCGGCAGGGGCGGGAGTCCCGGCGGGCGTTCGGGGAGAGCGGTGCGGCCGGGGCGGTGCCGGGAACTGCCCATGCTGCGGGAGCAGTTGTGGGGGCGGCGCCTTCGGGTGGCGTCCCCGGGGGCGGTGCGGTCGCGTCCGGCGGGGCGTGGGTGATGCCCGGGGGTGCGGTGACACCCGAGGAGGCGCTGCCGGGCGGTGTGTCCGGTGGTGCCGGGGCGGGCGGGACCACGGGGGCGGCCGGGCAGGTGCCGGGAGTGTCCGGGGCGCCGGGCACGGGCCAGGGGCCGGCTCCGCGGAGCGGGACCGGGTTCGCGCCGCCCGTGTGAGGCGGGCGGGGCGGTGGCGGCCCCGGGGAGGGTGACGGCGAAGCCGGTCGCCGGGGCGCGGTGCCGCGGGGTCCGGTGCCCGCGGGCGTCAGCCGAACGTCGACGGCGGGGTGTCGAGGGATTCGAGTTCGATGCCAGGGGCGGCGAGGACGACGTCGCCGGCGAGGTGGACGGCGTGCTGTTCGCCGGTTTCGAGGTCGGTGACCTGGTACTCGTCGGCGACGAGCGGGGCGATGTCAGTGGCGTGTGGTGTGCTGGAGAGCAGAGCCCACGCCTGGTCGAGGGTGCGGGGCGCGAGCACGGGGGGTGTGAGGGCGACGAGGCGGACGCGGATGGCGCCGGCGCCGAGCGCGGGGCGCAGCAGGCGGGCGGTGGCGACGAGGAAGGCCGGGGACGCGCCGGTGAAGGCGTGGGCGGCGACGTTGCCCTCGGTGGCGTGGGTGCCGGTGGGGTCGGTGCGCACCCAGGTCACACCGTCCAGGGCGGCGCCGCGGACCTGCCAGGCGCCGCTGGTGAGTTGGAGGCGGATCGGGCGGCCGAGGTCGTCGAGGGTGAGGTCGACGGAGCCGGTGTGCTCGCCGGCGGTGTCGAGGATCTGGGAGACGTAGCGCCAGCCGGAGGGGCCGGTGGCGCAGTGGAAGTGTTCCTCGCCGAGGGGGGTGTGGTCGTGCGGGTCGTGGAGCGAGTAGTGGCCGCGGGGCATGGTGGTGCGGTCCTTGCGACGGGCGAGCGGGGCGGTGCGCCGGGGGCGCGGGGGTTTCCGGGGTTTCTGCGGGCCAGGCCCCCGCCGGGAGGGCGAGGGCCTGGTGCCAGCGGTTGCTGGGGGTGCCGGTTGCCGGCCCGCGGACGGGCCGGCGGCGGCTCAGTAGCGGTAGTGGTCGGGCTTGTAGGGGCCCTCGACCTCGACGCCGATGTAGGCGGCCTGCTCCGGGCGCAGGGTGGTGAGCTTGACGCCCAGCGCGTCCAGGTGGAGGCGGGCGACCTTCTCGTCCAGGTGCTTGGGCAGGACGTAGACGTCGGTCGGGTACTGCTCGGGCTTGGTGAAGAGCTCGATCTGGGCCAGGGTCTGGTCCGCGAAGGAGTTCGACATCACGAACGACGGGTGGCCGGTGGCGTTGCCGAGGTTCAGCAGGCGGCCCTCGGAGAGCACGATGAGGACCTTGCCGTCGGGGTGGGTCCAGGTGTGGACCTGCGGCTTGACCTCGTCCTTGACGATGCCCGGGAGCTTGGCCAGGCCGGCCATGTCGATCTCGTTGTCGAAGTGGCCGATGTTGCCGACGATGGCCTGGTGCTTCATCCGCGCCATGTGGGAGGCGAGGATGATGTCCTTGTTGCCGGTGGTGGTGACGAAGATGTCGGCGGTCTCGACGACCTCGTCGAGGGTGGTGACCTGGTAACCGTCCATCGCCGCCTGCAGGGCGCAGATCGGGTCGATCTCGGTGATGATGACGCGGGCGCCCTGGCCGCGCAGGGACTCGGCGCAGCCCTTGCCGACGTCGCCGTAGCCGCAGACGACGGCGGTCTTGCCGCCGATCAGGACGTCGGTGGCGCGGTTGATGCCGTCGATGAGGGAGTGGCGGCAGCCGTACTTGTTGTCGAACTTGGACTTCGTCACCGCGTCGTTCACGTTGATCGCGGGGAAGAGCAGGACGCCGTCGCGCTGCATCTCGTAGAGGCGGTGGACGCCGGTGGTGGTCTCCTCCGTCACGCCGCGGATCTCGGAGGCGAGCTTGGTCCACTTCTGCGGGTTCTCGCCGAGGGTGCGGTTGAGGAGTTCCAGGATGGCCCGGTGCTCCTCGTTCTCCGCGGTCTCGACGGCGGGGGCCTGGCCGGCCTTTTCGTACTCGACGCCCTTGTGGACGAGGAGGGTGGCGTCGCCGCCGTCGTCGAGGATCATGTTCGGGCCGCCGGTGGGCGTGCCGGGCCAGGTCAGCGCCTGCTCCGTGCACCACCAGTACTCCTCCAGGCTCTCGCCCTTCCAGGCGAAGACCGGGATGCCCTGGGGCGCCTCGGGGGTGCCGTGCGGGCCGACGGCGATGGCCGCGGCGGCGTGGTCCTGGGTGGAGAAGATGTTGCAGGAGGCCCAGCGGACCTGCGCGCCCAGCGCCACCAGGGTCTCGATCAGCACGGCGGTCTGCACGGTCATGTGCAGCGAGCCGGTGATCCGGGCGCCCTTGAGGGGCTGCTGGTCGGCGTACTCCTTGCGGATCGCCATCAGGCCGGGCATCTCGTGCTCGGCGAGGGTGATCTCCTTGCGGCCGAAGGCGGCGAGGGACAGGTCGGCGACCTTGAAGTCCTGGCCGGTGGCTGCTGTCGTCATTACGGGCTGCTCCTCGGATGTCGAGGTCGGTCGGGCAATTCGGGCAGTCTGCGGCGCGGGTCGGGGTCCTTGGTGCGTGACCGGGCGCACTTGAGCCTACGTGGAGGCCGGTGCACCTCTCCCCTTGCCGCAGCGCAGTCCGTCGGAGGCCCTCTCTCCCTCGGCCGGTCCGCGGTCGCGGGCCGCCCGACCGCCATCAGCAGCGACGTCTGGCACTGCCCTCGAATCTACACCGCTCGGGTCCGTGGCCCCAGACCGCGTCGGCTTGCGGGTTGGCTTGTTCTGTGCGCCGCGCGGGGTGCGGGGGCGGCTTCGGCCCGTGGCGCGGGATGCGTACGGCCCCGCCTCCCGGGGGTGGCGGGGCCTGTGGCGGGTGGGGCGTCAGGTGCCGCTGGGGGGCTGGGCCGCGGCGGCCTTCTCGTCGTAGATGTCGGGTTCGAGGTAGATGACGCGGGCGATCGGAACGGCTTCCCGGATGCGGGCCTCGGCGGCGTCGATGGCGCGGGCGATCTCGGTGGCGGTGTCGTCGTGCTCGACGGCGATCTTGGCGGCGACGAGGAGTTCCTCGGGGCCGAGATGGAGGGTGCGCATGTGGATGACGCGGGTGACGACGTCGCCGTCGACGAGGGCTTCGCGGATCCTGGCGACCTGTTCGGGGCCGGCGGCCTCGCCGAGCAGCAGGGACTTGGTCTCGGCGGCGAGGACGAGGGCGATCAGCACCAGCAGGGTGCCGATCGCCATGGTGCCGATGCCGTCCCAGACGCTGTTGCCGGTGGCGAGGGTGAGCAGGACGCCGGCGAGGGCGAGGACGAGGCCGATCAGGGCGCCGAAGTCCTCCAGCAGGACGACGGGGAGTTCGGGGGCCTTGGCGCGGCGGATGAACTGTATCCAGGACTGCGTGCCGCGCAGCTGGTTGGACTCCTTGACGGCGGTGCGGAAGGAGAAGCCCTCGGCGACGACGGCGAAGATCAGGACGCCGACCGGCCAGTACCAGGCGTCCAGGGGGTGCGGGTGCTGGATCTTCTCCCAGCCCTCGTAGAGCGCGAAGACGCCACCGATGGTGAAGAGGACGATGGAGACCAGGAAGCCGTAGATGTAGCGCTCGCGGCCGTAGCCGAAGGGGTGTTCGGCGGTGGCGGCGCGCCGGGACTTCTTGCCGCCGAGCAGCAGCAGGCCCTGGTTGCCGGAGTCCGCGAGGGAGTGCACGCCCTCGGCCAGCATCGAGGACGAGCCGCTGAAGGCGAAGGCGACGAACTTGGCCGCGGCGATCGCCAGGTTGGCGCCGAGCGCCGCAACGATCGCCTTGGTACCGCCGGATGCGCTCATGAGGTGCGCCGTGTCCCTTCCGTAGACCGGGCCGCTGTGCCGCCCATTCCCTGCCGTGCGGCGGTCATTGTCGCAGCCCGGCCCGGGGGCGTCGTGCGGTGGCCGGATCGCGGACGGGCGTCAGACGACGACGGTGGCGCGGAAGAGGGTGCCGTCGCCGGTGAGGGTGAGGTGTTCGCCGGCGGGGGCGAACGCGGCGGCGCCGGGGGTGAGGGTGAGGTCGCGGGTGGTGCCGGTGTCGCTGGTGAGGCGCACGGTGCCGGCGGTGCAGAGCAGGATCTGCGGGGTGCGGGCGGGCAGCGGGCGGGGAGCTCCGCCGGGGGCCGGGACGAAGCGGGAGAGCCGGAACTCCTCGATGGGGGTGTCGTAGACCTCCTCGCCGTCGGTGTCCTCGGGGCGCAGCACGCCGGCGTCGCGGGGGGTGAAGCGGACGACGCGCAGGAGTTCGGGGACGTCGACGTGCTTGGGGGTGAGGCCGCAGCGGAGCACGTTGTCGGAGTTGGCCATCAGCTCGACGCCGAGGCCGCCGAGGTAGGCGTGCGGGACGCCGGCGCCGAGGAAGAGGGCCTCGCCGGGCTGGAGGCGGACGTGGTTGAGGAGCAGGGTGGCGAGGACTCCGGGGTCGCCCGGGTAGTGGCGGGCCGTCTCGGCGCAGGCGGCATACGCGTCGGCGTGCGGGCCTCCCTCGAAGGCGAGTCGGGCCGCGGCCACGGCGGCGCGGTCGACGGTCTCGGCGAGGGCGCGGGGTTCGGTGCCGAGGACGGCGGTGAGCACCTCGCGCAGGGCCGCCTCCTCGGGGCCGGCACGCAGGATGTCGGCGTACGGCTTGAGGTCGGCGACGTCCAGGCCCACCAGGAGCTCAGCGGCCTCGGCGGGGTGCCGGAAGCCGCAGAGGCCCTCGAAGGGCGTGAGGGCGCAGATGAGTTCGGGCTTGTGGTTGGCGTCCTTGTAGTTGCGGTGCGGGGCGTCGAGGGGGATGCCGCGGGCCTCCTCGTCGGCGAAGCCGGCCTCGGCCCGGGCGCGGTCGGGGTGCACCTGGAGGGAGAGCGGGGCGCCGGCGGCGAGCACCTTGAACAGGAACGGCAGCCGGGGGCCGAAGGCGCGGACGGTGTCGGCGCCGAGTTCCGCCTCGGGGTCGGCCGCGATGACCTCGGCGAGGGAGACCGGGCCGTGGCCGCGGTCCAGGTGCGAGGGGGCGCCGGGGTGGGCGCCGAGCCACATCTCGGCCTGGGGTTCGCCGGTGGGCGGGACGCCGAGCAGGTCGGGTATCGCGGTGGTGGAGCCCCAGGCGTAGGGGCGCACGGTGTTGACGAGGCGGTCCATGCGGCTGCTTCCTGACGTGGCGTGGGTGGTCGGGTGGGGCGCGGGGCGGCGGCCCCGGGCCCCATGATCACTCGGTGCCGGCGAGCGCCAGGTAAACGGCACCGAAATCGGCGATGGCGAGGAGCTCCGCGGCGCGTTCCAGGTCGCTGCCGGGGGTCGGCTGGAGTTCGCTGAGGGGGGTGTCGCGCTCCTCGGCGAGCTGCTGGGCGGCGCGGGTGGCGGAGAGCGGGTCGGTCTCGGCCTCGCGGAGCAGGACGATCCTGGCGTGCAGGGCGGCGGGCTGGTCGACCCGGTCGCGGAAGAAGTCGTCCGGGTCGGCGCCGGCGGCCAGCGCACCGGCCAGGAGGGTGCGGTGGGTGGTCAGCGCCTCGGGGAGCTCGGCGGGGAGCGCGGGGCGGCCGGCGAGTCCGGCCAGCTCGGTGGCGAAGTGGCGGCCGACGGCGCCGGCGATCGGGCCCTCGGTCCAGATCAGCGGGAGCGCGTCGGCGAGGTCGGCGGCGAGGGTCTTGCCGGGGTTGGTGTAGGTGGGGATGGCCGGGCCGCAGCGTTCGGCGACCTGGTCGAGGCGGTCGGCGAGCTTGCCGACGGCGTCCGCGGGGGCGTTGATCAGGCCGATCCGGTCGGCGAGCACCAGCAGCGGGATGAGGAGGGACCAGAGGGTGCCGGGGGCGGCGGGCGGGGCGCCCTCGACGTCGAACTCGGTGTCGTAGGCGGTGGTGGCGAGCGGGACGGGCAGGCCGCGGGCCTGGACGACGGCGTCGGCGAGCGGGCCGCCGGCGGGGGTGACGGCGACGACCGCGCAGCCGCGGCGGTAGGACTGCTCGACGAGTTCGGCGAGGCCGGGGTCGGCGGCGTCGGGCCCGGCGACGAGGAGGAGGTCCAGCGGGCCGGCCCAGCCGGGCAGCGTCCAGCGGAGGGCGCCGGGCACGGGGGCGACGCCGGTGGGCTGGACGAGGCTGACCGGGCAGCTGCCGCCGCTGAGCGCGCGCAGCAGGTCGGCGACGCCGGCGGCGGCCGGGCCGGGCCCGGCGACGAGGACGGCGCGCGGCCGCCCGTCGGGGCTCAGCTCCGGGATGCCGGACTCGGCGGCGCCGCGGGCTGCGGTGCGGACCCGGGCGCCGGATTCGGCGACGGCGCGCAGCAGACCGAAGCGGTCGGCGCCGGCCAGCGCCTCGGGGGCGTCGAGCAGTGACTCGTCGAGCATGGTGGCGCGGCCTCCGATCGCCGGGTGGGCAAAGTGGCGCCGGTCAGGCGGGGCGGCGGGCTTCGTCGACGAGGAGGACCGGGATGCCGTCCGTGACGGGGTAGGCCAGGCCGCAGTCGGCGGAGGTGCAGATCAGCTCGGCCGGGTCGGCGGCGGTGGCGTCCTCCAGCGGGGCGTGGCAGGCCGGGCAGGCGAGGATCTGGATCAGGCTGGCTTCGACCGGCATCGGGGTGCTCCTTCGGCGTGGTTGCGGCGTGGCCAGCGTACCGCCGGAGCGGGGGGCCGGGCCTGCCCGGAGGGGTTTTCGGCGGGTGGGAGGGCCGCCGTGCGGGCGGCCCTCCGGGGGGGCGGTCAGCCGCGGATGAGGGCGAGGACCTCGTCGCGGATCCGGTCGACGGTGGCCCGGTCGCGGGCCTCGGCGTTGAGGCGGAGCAGCGGCTCGGTGTTGGAGGGGCGGACGTTGAACCACCAGTCGGCGGCGGTGACGGTCAGGCCGTCGAGTTCGTCGAGGGTGATGCCGTCGCGGCCGGTGTAGGCGGCCTTCAGGGCGGCGAGGCGGCCGGCCTGGTCGTCGACGGTGCTGTTGATCTCGCCGGAGGCTGCGTAGCGGTCGTAGGCGGCGACGAGCCCGGAGAGCGGCCGGTCCTGTTCGCCGAGGGCGGCCAGGACGTGCAGCGCGGCGAGCATGCCGGTGTCGGCGTTCCAGAAGTCGCGGAAGTAGTAGTGGGCGGAGTGCTCACCGCCGAAGATGGCGCCGGTGCGGGCCATTTCGGCCTTGATGAAGGAGTGGCCGACGCGGGTGCGGACGGGGGCGCCACCGTGTTCCTCGACGACCTCCGGGACGGACCAGGAGGTGATGCAGTTGTGGATGACGGTGCCGCCGGGGTGCTTGGCCAGCTCGCGGGCGGCGACCAGCGCGGTGATCGCGGACGGGGAGACCGGGTCGCCGTTCTCGTCGACGACGAAGCAGCGGTCGGCGTCGCCGTCGAAGGCGAGGCCGAGGTCGGCGCCGAGCTCGCGGACCCGCTGCTGAAGGTCGACGAGGTTCTTCGGGTCGAGCGGGTTGGCCTCGTGGTTGGGGAAGGAGCCGTCCAGCTCGAAGTAGAGGGCGTCGAGGTCGAGGGGCAGGCCCTCGAAGACGGTGGGGACGGTGTGGCCGCCCATGCCGTTGCCGGCGTCGACGACGACCTTCAGGGGGCGGATGCCGGTGAGGTCCACCAGGGAGCGCAGGTGGGCGGCGTAGTCCTTGAGGACGTCGCGGCGGGTGACGGTGCCGCGCTCCGCGGCCGGCTCGGGGGCGCCCTGCTCCGTCCAGCGCTCGACCAGGGCGCGGATGTCGGCGAGGCCGCTGTCCTGGCCCACGGGGGCGGCGCCGGCCCGGCACATCTTGATGCCGTTGTACCGGGCGGGGTTGTGCGAGGCGGTGAACATCGCGCCGGGGAGGCCCAGGGCGCCGCTGGCGTAGTAGAGCTCGTCGGTGGAGCACAGGCCGATCTCGGTGACGTCGGCGCCGCGGGCGGCCGCGCCGCGCCCGAAGGCGGCGGCCAGGCCGGGCGAGGAGGGGCGCATGTCGTGCCCGATGACGATCGCGTCGGCGGCGGTGACCTCGACGAAGGCCGCGCCGAAGAGTTCGGCCAGCGGCTCGTCCCACTGGTCGGGGACCACACCGCGCACGTCGTACGCCTTCACGATCTGCGACAGGTCAGTCACAGCCAGCCCTCCTGGAGTCGCTACGGATGCACAAACCTACCGGTAGGGTCCGTGCGGGGGCCGGGAAACAGCCGTGATCGACAGCGGGCCGGGGGCGGCGGTCAGGAGTCGGGCGAGCGCAGGACCCTCAGGTGGCCGCGGCGGGCGACCTCCATGGGGTGGCCGTCGCGGCCGGAGGGGGCGGGGGTGTCCGTGCCGCCGGCGGCGCGCTCCTGGGGACGGGCGGCCTCGCGGACGGCGTTGGCCAGCGCTTCGAGATCGTCGCCGCAGGGGCGGGCCGGGCCGGGGTCGACGGCGAGGCGGACGACCTCCCAGCCGCGGGGGGCCGTCAGGCGCTCGGAGTGCTCGGCGCACAGGTCGTAGCAGTGCGGCTCGGCGTAGGTGGCGAGCGGTCCGAGCACGGCGGTCGAATCCGCGTAGACGTACGTCAGCGTTGCGACGGCGGGGCGGCCGCACGCAGTGCGCGAACAGCGACGTACAGGGCTCACGACGTTGGACGGTACCGCACTCTTGAGCGGGCCGCGACGACTCTCCCCCGGCTCACCCAACCGTGTCGTCCCGCTTCGTCCGATGCGTCTGACCTGCACCCGTCGGTCGGGACGTCCCGGGAGCGGGGCCGCGGAGTGCGGGCCGGCGGCGGATCACCGTCACCAGGTGGTGCATTTCGTGTCATTCCGCGGCACCGGGCGGGAGCGGGGCGATCCGATGCGGGGCCGCAAACGAACCGAAGCGGGGCCGGTCCGGTCACCCGACGACAAGTGGCGCGTTGTCGCACAACGCCGTACGGCTCGTGCCGGGAGGGCTACGCTCGATCTGATGGACAGTCCCGTACCTCCCCGACCCGCGGAGCCGCGGCCCCGCCGCCGCGACCGCCACGGCCGTGGCATGCGCGGCCCGATCGCGCCTCCCCAGGTACCGCTGTCGGTGACCCGCGCCGACGCGTTCACGGATCTTGTCTACGACTCCCGGGACCGCCTGGAGCGGCGCTGGCCGCAGCTGGCGCAGGTCGATTTCCTGGTGCTGGAGGTGCCCGGGTTCGGGCCCGACGGCGGGCCGGACGCGCTAGCGGAGGAGGACGGCGTGCCGCTGGGCCGAGTGCTGCCGTCCGGCGGCGGATATCGCGACCGGATCGTGATCTACCGCAGGCCGGTGGAGATCCGCACCAAGGGCCGCGACGAGCGGGCGCTGCTGGTGCACGAGATCGTCGTGGAGCAGGTCGCCGAACTCCTGGGGCTGGCACCGGAGTCGGTGGACCCGCGCTACGGGCAGGAGTGAGCCGGCGCCGCGCAACGGGCGGTGTCGCCGTGCAGCGGCGCCGGCGAGGGGTCAGCGGGTGAGCAGGGACAGGTCCTGGCCGGCGGTGGGGACCACCACCGAGCCGCGGTCGTCGGGCAGCGGTTGGACGGTGAAGGCCGGCACCCCGCCCTGCGGCAGCGCCAGCATCCGGGCCGCGTAGACCGGGCCGCTGCCGGGCTGCGGCTCCACGGTCAGCGCGTAGGCGCCCTTGAGGCCGGACGGCTGCGGCGGCGGGACGGCGAGGCTGGTGCCGCCCTTGACGGTGTACGTCTTCGAGACCGGGGTGCCGCCGTCGCTCCCGGCCGACGCGGTGACCTTGACCTTGGCGTCCTTGCCCTTGGTGGGGGCGACGAGGGTGAGGGTGCCGCCCTTGGCGCGGTTGTCGGCGACCGTGCCGCGGGTCTCGATCGGCCGGGTGGCCGGGATGAACGCCGTCTCCTGGTTGTCGCCCTTGCCGCGGACGACCTTCAGCGCCGCGGTGACCGGGGCGCCGGCGGCGGCGTCGCCGGGCGTGAGGACCAGCGAGCCGGCCTCGCCCTTGGTGACGTCCTTGAGGTCGACGGTGGTGGTCATCCCGCTCTTGACGTGCAGGCTGTCCAGCCCGGTCGGGGTGATCAGGCCGGTGGGGGTGGCCAGTTGGACCTTGAGGTCGGCGTCGGAGTCGCCGGGGGCGACGGCCACCAGCTGGACGTCGGTGGCGTCCGCCGGGATGCCCGGGAGGACGACACCGGGGGACGGGTCGGCGGCGGGCGGCAGCCAGTCGCCGCCGGCCTTGGCGTCGGCCGCCTGGACGGCCGCCCCGATCCGGCCGGAGCGGACGCTGACGTGCAGCGCGGCGCCGTCGGCGGGGCTGCCGGTGAGGGTGGAGAGCAGCACCGGGACGGTGGTGTGCGGCGGCACGGTGATGTCCTCGCCGCCGCCGCTCGCCGTCAACGGGCCGTCCTTGCCGCGCATTTCGAGGTCCACGACGGCCGGGGCCGGGTCGGGGTTGGTGAGGTGGACGTAGTCGGTGCGGCCGGCGGCGGTGCTGACGCCGGGGAACCAGAACTGGGTGTCGGGCGCGGTGCAGGTCAGGCCCTGCAGGCCGCGGCCGGAGCCGGCGGCGACGGCGGTGGTCTGCTGGACCGTCCAGCCGGGGGCCGGCACGCCTTCGGCGGAGCCGGCCAGGGCGGGCGCGCCGGAGCTGTCGGTGGTCGCCACGACCGGCTTCCCGGCCTGCTGGAGCGGGACCACGGGCTTGGTGTCGGGCGGCGGGACGGTCTGCGGGGCGCCGGAGTCCGCGGCGCCGCCCTTGCCTCCCTTGCCGCCCTTCCCCTTGGCGTCCTTGCCGCCCTTGCCGGCGGGGTTGCCGTGGCTGTCGGCGACCGTGCCGGTGGGCAGGAGCTGGGCGGTGCCCTTCTTGGTGTCCGCGCCGGCGGCGGCGCCCGGCGGCGAGAAGGCGGTGTAGGCGGTCTCGGCGACCTCCGAGGAGCTGGGCGCCGGGCACACCAGCGTGGAGCGCTGCACGGGCAGCCGGGTGCCGCTCGCGGGGGCCGCGGCGCCGTCGCCGCCGGGGGCCGCGACCGCGGCGACGCCGGTGACGGCGGCCAGCGCGGCGGCCGCGGCGGTCAGGGACAAGATCGTGCGCTTCACTGCTGCTCGCTCCCGTCACGGCGCGGCTCGGGGAAGGCGCCGGGGTACGTCGTGCCGTCGTAGGGCTGCTGCGGGTGCTGGTCGGGCCCGGCGTCCGGGTACGGCTGCTGGCCGCCGTAGCCGTACGGGTCGTAGGCGCCCGCCTGGTACGGGTCGGCCGGATAGCCGCCGTACTGGCCGGCCTGGTACGGGTCGGCCTGGTACGGATCGGCCTGCGGGTAGGGCTGCTGCTGCCCGCCGTACGGATCGGGCTGGTACGGGTCGGCGGCCTGCGGATAGGACTGGGCCGCGGCGGCCGGGTCCGGGGCGGCCTGCCAGTCCTCGTAGACGGGCTGGGCGGGGACCGCGGCATACGGGTCGACGGCCGGGACGGGGTCCTCCGGGGCCGGGACGGCGACCGGGGGCTCCTCGGTGCCGGCGGCCGGGACGCCTGCCTCGGCGTCGGTGGTCGCGGCGGTGGCACCGGCGGCCTCCGCCTGGGCGCGCAGCCGGCGGGCCCGGCGGCCCTCCCCCGGGGCCTGTGCGGCGGCGGGCGCGGCGGCTTCCTCGGGCAGGTCGTCGTCGATCTCCCGGCGCCGGCCGGGCAGCGCCATCACGACCAGGACGAGCGCGAGCAGCCCCTGGGTCCACAGCCAGAGGGTGTGGCCGAGAGGGTTGTCGTGGGTGAGGTCGAGCCGGCCGCCGGAGGAGGGCAGTTGGAATCCCTGGGCCCAGCCGTCGACGGTGACGGGCTTGAGCGGGGTGCCGTCGAGGGTGGCGTGCCAGCCGTCGTCGGCGGCGTCGGCGATCCGCAGGATCCGGCCGGCGGGCCCGACGGGCACCTTGGCGCCGTGCGCCGCCACCGGGCCGGCCGCCACCGCGACGGGTGCCGCGGCGTCGCCGTTGCCGGTGCCCTCCTTGGTCTGCCCCGAGACGATCGTGATCCGGGAGACCCGCTGGTCGACGCGCCACAGGGCGCTGCCGTCCTCCTGGCTGAGCCGGGTCAGGCCGGGGGTGGCGTCCAGGACGCGGCCCATCTCGCGCGGGGCGCCCTTGCGGACGAGGACGTAGCGGACGGCGTAGCCGCCCAGCCGGTCGGTCTGGTCGGCGCCTGAGCCGGCGACGAGGTGGGCCACGACGTCGTCCAGCCGGCTGTCCGGGCCGGCCTCGGCGGCCAGGTCGGCGTCCCCGAGCACGGCCCCGGAGCCGCGCACGAGGGAGTAGGAGACGTGCCCGGCGGTGCCGTCCAGGACGAGGGTGCGGGCCCGGTCGGTGGTGGTGGACTCCTCGGCGACGAACGCCGGGACCTGGGTGGCGTCGCGCCGCTGGAGCGGGCCGGACGCACCGGTGATCATCCAGCTGGCGGCGGCGTAGAGCGGGGCGATCAGGCAGGCCAGCGCGACGAGTACGGCGGCCGGCTGCTTCCAGCCGAAGCCGAGCGCGGTCATCCGGGTGCGGATGCCCTCGGCGCCCACCGCGGCGGCGCACAGCAGCGCCAGGCCGTAGACGAGCATCGCCGGGCCGGTCCAGCCGGAGCCGTTGCCGAGCGCCGCGCACAGCAGCCCGGTCAGGGCCACCGCCCACGCGGTGCGGATCGCCCGCTGCCGGGTGTCGCGCAGGGTCGCCCCGAGGGCCGCCAGCACGATGCCGAGCAACAGCAGCCCGCCGACGGCCTTGGGGCCGCCCGGGCTGAGCCCGACGAGGTCCAGGACGGAGGCGGAGCCGGCGCCGTAGTCGAGGCCGGCCTCGCGGAAGAACTGCGCCGGGTGCGCGAGCAGCGACAGCGACCAGGGCGCCAGCACCACCAGCGGGGCCAGCACCACGGCCAGGAACCGCAGCAGATACGCCACGATCAGCCCGCGGCTGCCGTCGAAGAACCGCAGCACCACGAGCGCCGCCCCGAGCACGACCGCGATCGGCCAGACGATCGGGGTGAAGGCGGTGGCGACGGTGACCAGCAGCGCGTACGCCCAGGCGGCGCGCCAGCCAGGCCGGGTGCCGGGCGCCAGCCGCAGTCCGGCGGCCGCGATCCCCGCGCGCGCCATCAGCGGCAGCAGGACGGCCAGCAGGGCGGTGCCCAGGCGGCCGCCGGCGAGCGCGCCGGTGGCGGCGGGCAGGAAGGCGTAGGCGATGCTGCCCCAGGCCCGCAGCAGCCGGGAGCCGACCAGTGGGCGGGACGCGAAGTAGGCGGTCAGGCCGGCCAGCGGGACGGAGCAGACCAGCAGCAGGGTGAGGGTGAAGCCGGTGCTGCCCAGGAAGAGCGTGGACAGCACGGCGAGCACCGCGAGGTAGGGCGGTGCGGAGGCGGTGTCGCCGACGCCGACCGGATGCCAGCTGTCCACGTAGGACGACCACAGGCCGCCGAGGCCGTCCGGCGCCGGCAGCAGCGCGCCGCCGACCAGCGAACCGCCGCCGAGCAGATCGCGGCAGGCGATCAGCGAGACGACCAGCAGCACGAGGAAGAGCACCGGCGCGGGGCGGCGGGCGATCCGCTTGAGCCGCGCGAACTGCTCGATCTCCAGGTAGTCGGCGTCGTCGCCGCCGGGCCCGGATTCGACGGCGCCGTGCCGGCCGGAGGAGGCGACGTCGGGGGCGGCGCGGCCGGCGAGGTTGCCGGCGATCTGTTCGACGGTGGCGCGGACGGTGGCGCCGGGCGGCGGGAACAGCGACCGCAGTTCGCCCGCGTCGACCGCCGGTTTCCCGCGCCGCCTGCGGGCGGCGAGGATCTTGCCGGGCCGGAGCAGGGTGCCGAAGAGGCCGGCGAGTTCGTCCAGCGCCTGGCCGGGGACCTTGCCGACGAGGTAGGCCACGACCCGCAGCAGGGTGCCGATCAGCAGCCGCAGCAGGGTGTACGGGACCAGCGCGCCACGGGTGTTGGCGAGCAGGGTGTAGACGGCGCCGGCCTTGTCCACGCGGTGCGGATTCGCGACCGACCGGCCGACGCAGTCGATGGGGCGGCGCTCGCGGGCGGCGGCCTCGGCGTGCCGCAGCACCGCGTCGGGGGCGACCAGCACCTGGTGGCCGGCGGCCTGGGCGCGCCAGCACAGGTCGACGTCGTCGCGCATCAGCGGCAGCCGGCGGTCGAAGCCGCCCAACTGCTCGTAGACGTCGCGCCGGACGAGCATCCCGGCGGTGGAGACCGACAGCACCGGGCGGACCTGGTCGTGCTGGCCCTGGTCCTGCTCGCGGCGGTCCAGGCCGGTCCAGCGGCGGCCGCTGCGGGCGATGCTGACGCCGGCTTCGAGGAGCTGACGGCGGTCGTACCAGCTGCGGAGCTTGGGGCCGACGACGGCGGTGGAGGGGCTGGCGTCGGCGACCCGCAGGAGTTCGGCGAGGGCGTCGGGGGCGGGCGCGCAGTCGTCGTGCAGCAGCCACAGCCACTGGACCGGTTCCCCGTGCGGGAGTTCCGGCATGTCGTACGCCTCGTCGTGCCAGGTCCGGCTGACCGGGTCCCAGCCGCTGGGGCGGCGCAGATAGGCCAGGTCGTCGGGGCCGAGGACGGGGGCGGCACGGACCGCCTCGTCGACGGCGGTGCCGAATCCCGAGCGGCGGGCGAGGTGGAGCACGCGGTCGTCGCCGATCGCCTCGGCGAGCAGCCGGGCGGAGTCGTCCGCGCTGCCGGTGTCGGCGCCGATGACGTTCTGTACCGGGCGCTCCTGGGCGAGCAGTCCGGCGAGCGCGTCGGGCAGCCAGCGGCCGCCGTCGTGCGAGACGATCACGGCCGTGACGACGTGCCGCGGGAACTCTGGTGTGGCGGCTGCATACGGGGCGGCCTGCGCCGCCGGCTGGCTGTGCACGGACATCGAGGTACGGGCCCTCCGGACCCGGGAGCCGGGGCCCGCGGCGAAGTCGCTCAAGGCCCCCGCCCCCGGAAGACACTGCGACGGACTACGAGGGACACGCGCACGCCGCGCCGGCGGTGCGGGCGTGACCCGGACGGGGCCCCACACTAATGGTTCGCGCCGGCCCGCCGACCGGCTCCGTACACAGCAGACCGCCTCCGGCGGGCAGTGCGCTGGAGGCGGTGCGTTCGTTATAGGGGGATATGGGGAGTTGGGGTGGTGCGGCGGCGCGGTCGGCGCGGCCGCGGGCGGCTGGTGCGGGGGGCTGGCCTGTCACGGTTCAGACGGCGGCCTTCTTGAGCCGGCGGCGCTCGCGCTCGGACAGACCGCCCCAGATACCGAAGCGCTCGTCGTTGGCGAGGGCGTATTCGAGGCACTCGGACCGGACTTCGCAGGCGAGGCAGACCTTCTTGGCCTCGCGGGTGGAGCCACCCTTCTCCGGGAAGAAGGACTCGGGGTCGGTCTGGGCGCACAGTGCGCGCTCCTGCCAGCCGAGCTCCTCGTCCGCCTCCTCGACCAGCAATTCCTGGAACAGCTCGGTCATGTGCGCCCCTCGTCTGTCTTTACGTCCCCGTGATCAAGCCGTGATCGAAAACGGCTGAACGACACGAGTGAAATTACAAGTGTGCTGATCCGGGCCAGTCAAGCCGAGATCTGCTATTGGGCCTCTTATTCACTCTGCGGAACCAAGCGTATGCGGAAAGTGTTCAAATCATGCAAAACCAGGACACTTCCCCGGGTGGTCGACCCGTGGCCTTCTTCTCACCGAGTGAGACGCCGACTGACGGCTTTCGCGTTGCACCGCGGCCCCCGGAGCGGGAAAGATCACAGCCGGATCACAGGACCGCAACGGCCGCCCCGGGCGCGGTCGCTGACCGCTTCTCCGCGTCATGGGCTGCACAAACCTTTCTCCGGTCCGGGTAACCGGATGAGGTGAACGGGGGCCCGGCGCGCCGCTCCCCGTTTGACAGCGCACCACCGCCCCGTGTCTCCTTGACCGCATGCCAGCGACCTCCGCGCACCGCCTGACCCGTTCCTACGGGTCGCTCTGCGCCGTGCAGGCACGCTGTCGCTGTTCCAGCTGTCGCAGCCACTGAGCTCCAGCCCCCGCGCCCGCCCCATCCCGGCCGGCGCCCCGCTCCACTCCGCGTCCACCGCGCCGCGCCCCCACCGGGAACGCCCCGCGCCGTGCCGCACCCCGTCCCCCGCCACCGCGGGCCGGGAACCCAGCGCGCCACTCCGCACTTCCGCCGAGGAACCCCGTCATGAACAGCGACGTCCAGATCGCCGGCGACCCGCTCGCCATCCCCCACCTGCTGCCACCCGTCCCCGCCCACCCCAGCACCGTCGCCGGCTTCGCGGGCCTGGCCCGTGCCATCGCCGCCGACCGGACCGTCTGGGCCCCGCTGGTCCGCTACGACGCCGCCACCCGCTGGTACCACCGGCTGCGCACCGGGCCGGGCTACGAGGTCTGGCTGCTGTCGTGGGTCCCCGGACAGGGCAGCGGCCGGCACGACCACGGCCCGTCCTCGGGCGTACTGACCGTCCTGGAAGGGCAGTTGACCGAGCACGCCGCGGGCCGGCCGCGCACCCTGGCCGCCGGCGCCCAGCGGGTCTTCGCCCCCGGCTACGCCCACGAGGTCGTCAACGACGCGCTGGCGCCGGCCGTCAGCCTGCATGTGTACTTCCCCGGCCTGACCGAGATGCCGATGCTCCCGCCGTCCCACCCCGGCGCGGCCGCGACGTCCCCCCTCGCCCCGTACAGCGCCCGGTGCGCGGCCCCGTCCGAGGAGACGGCGCCCCGCTGACGCGCTCCCCCGGCCCCTCCCGTCGCCCGGCCACCACACCTCATGGATCGGCCTGCGGCTGACAGCCCTCCCGTCGCCCGACCACCACCCCTGGTGGATCAGCCCGCGGCTGACAGACTTAACGCCATGCGCATTGTGGTTCTGGCCGGCGGTATCGGCGGCGCCCGCTTTCTGCGGGGACTGAAGGCAGCGGCTCCGGAAGCGGACATCACCGTCATCGGCAACACCGGTGACGACATCCATCTGTTCGGGCTGAAGGTGTGTCCCGACCTCGACACCGTGATGTACACGCTCGGCGGCGGCATCAACGAGGAGCAGGGCTGGGGCCGGACGGACGAGACGTTCCGGGTGAAGGAGGAGCTCGCCGCGTACGGCGTCGGGCCGGAGTGGTTCGGGCTGGGCGACCGGGACTTCGCGACCCACATCGTCCGGACCCAGATGCTGGGCGCCGGCTATCCGCTGAGCGCCGTCACCGAGGCGCTGTGCGACCGCTGGCGGCCCGGGGTGCGGCTGCTGCCGATGTCCGACGACCGGGTCGAGACCCATGTGGCCGTCGAGGACGAGAACGGCGAGCGGCGGGCCGTGCACTTCCAGGAGTACTGGGTGCGGCTGCGGGCCTCGGTGCCGGCGCTGGCCGTGGTGCCGGTCGGCGCCGAGCAGGCCAAGCCGGCGCCCGGCGTGCTGGAGGCGCTCGCCGCGGCCGACGTGATCCTCTTCCCGCCGTCCAACCCGGTCGTCAGCGTCGGAACGATCCTGGCCGTACCCGGCATCAGGGAGGCCGTTGCGGAGGCCGCTGCTCCGGTCGTCGGGCTGTCGCCGATCGTCGGGGACGCCCCGGTGCGCGGCATGGCCGACAAGGTGCTGGCGGCGGTCGGCGTGGAGTCCACGGCGGCGGCGGTGGCCCGGCACTACGGGGCGGGCCTGCTGGACGGCTGGCTGGTGGACGGCGTGGACGCGGGCGCGGTGGCCGACGTCGAGGCGGCGGGAATCCGTTGTCGGGCGGTGCCGTTGATGATGACGGACCTGGACGCCACCGCCGCGATGGCCCGCGAGGCGCTGGCGCTGGCCGAGGAGGTGCGGGCATGACCGGGGCGGCGGAGGCGCCCGGATACCGGGTGTGGGCGCTGCCGGGCCTCCCCGAGGTGCGGCCCGGCGACGACCTCGTCAAGCTGATCGCGGCCGCGGCCAACGGCCCGGGGGCGCCCCAACTGGCCGACGGCGACGTGGTGTTGGTCACCTCCAAGATCGTCAGCAAGGCCGAGGGCCGGATCGTCGAGGCAACCGACCGCGAGGCGGCCATCGACGCCGAGACGGTACGGGTGGTGGCCCGCCGCGGCACCCTGCGGATCGTGGAGAACCGCAGCGGTCTGGTGATGGCCGCGGCCGGCGTGGACGCCTCCAACACCCCGTCCGGCACGATCCTGCTGCTGCCCGAGGACGCGGACGCGTCGGCCCGCGCGCTGCGGGCCGGGCTGCGCGAGGCTCTCGGCGTGAACGTCGGCGTCGTCGTCACCGACACCTTCGGGCGGCCCTGGCGCAGCGGACTGACCGACGTCGCCATCGGGGCGGCCGGGGTGCGGGTGCTGGACGACCTGCGCGGTGGCACCGACGCGTACGGCAATCCGCTGGTCGCCACCATCGTGGCCACCGCGGACGAACTCGCCGCCGCGGGCGACCTGGTGAAGGGCAAGGCCACCGGGCTGCCGGTGGCGGTCGTACGGGGGCTGCCGCAGGTCGTCCTGCCGGCGGACGCCACGGAGCCGGCTGCGGATTCGGCTGCGGGTCCGGAGGCCGGCTCCGGCGGGGACGTGGCCGCCGCGGACCCGGGGGCGCGGGCGCTGGTGCGGAACGCGGCGGACGACATGTTCCGGCTGGGCACGTCGGAGGCGGTGCGGGAGGCGGTGACGCTGCGGCGCACGGTCCGGGAGTTCACCGACCATCCGGTGGACCCGGGGGCGGTGCGGCGCGCGGTGGCCGCGGCGCTGACCGCGCCGGCGCCGCACCACACCACGCCGTGGCGGTTCGTCCTCCTGGAGTCCCCGGAGGCCCGGACCCGCCTCCTGGACGCGATGCGGGACGCCTGGGTGGCCGACCTGCGGGCGGACGGGAAGTCGGAGGAGGCCGTCGCCAAGCGGGTGCGGCGCGGCGACGTGCTGCGCAAGGCCCCGTATCTGGCGGTGCCGTGCATGGTGCTGGACGGCGCGCACGCCTACCCGGACGCGCGGCGCGGTGCCGCCGAGCGCGAGATGTTCGTCGTCGCGCACGGCGCGGGCATCCAGAACTTCCTGGTCGCACTGGCCGGCGAGCGGCTGGGGTCGGCGTGGATCTCCTCGACGATGTTCTGCCGCGACGTGGTCCGCGAGGCGCTGCAACTGCCCGCGGAATGGGAGCCGATGGGGGCGGTGGCCATCGGCCGGCCGGCCGCGCCGCCACGGGAACGACCGGCACGGCCGGTGGACGGCTTCATCAGCGTCCGCTGAGGACCGGCGGCGTCCGCTGAGGACCGGCGTTCCCGTGCCCGGTGGGTACGTGGGCTCCGGCGGGCGGCGCCGCCTCGTCTCCGGCGGGTGGCGCCGCCTCGGTCACAGCCGGGCGATGTCGCCCACCGGGAAGCGCGGGGCGCGGCGCGGCGGGACCAGGCCGGAGAGCAGGATCAGCCGGGCCGCGCGGTGCCGCTGCCCGTCGTAGGGCGCGAGGAGCTCCAGCATCTCCTCGTCGGTGGTGCCGCGCCGGCCGGTGAGCGCATAGCCGATGATCTTCGGCAGGTGCAGGTCGCCGACGGTGATCGCGTCGGGGGCGCCCAGGGCGCGCTGGAGGGTCTCGGCGGCCGTCCAGGGGCCGATGCCCGGGATCGCGGTCAGTCGGCGGGTGGCGCCCGCGAGGTCCATCCGCGCGGCCTCCTCCATGCGGGCCGCGGCCCGGACCGCCCGCAGGATCGCCGACGACCGCTTGGCGTCGACGCCCGCGCGGTGCCACTCCCAGGACGGGATCAGCGCCCAGCCGCGCGGATCGGGCATCACCCGCAGCCGGTCCCAGGGGCCGGGTGCGGGTGTGCCGTGGCGCTGCAGCAGCAGCCGCCAGGCGCGGTACGCCTCGTCGCTGGTGACCTTCTGCTCCAGGATCGAGGGGATCAGCGACTCCAGGACCAGCCCGGTGCGGGCGAGGCGGACGCCGGGGTGGCGGCGGCGTGCCTCGTGGACGACGCGGTGGCGGGCCGCCAGGGCCGCCGGGTCGTCGGACTCCCCCAGCAGCTCCGGCAGGCGGTCCAGCAGCCACTCGGCGCCGGGACCCCAGGCCGTCGCCGCGACGTGGCCGTCGGTGGGGCGGGCCGCCAGGCGCAGGGTGCCGGGGCCGGCGGGCGTGCGGCAGGCCCGCCAGATCTCGTCGCCGCGGACCGCGAACGCCGGGTCGCCGGGACCGCGGCGCAGCACCCCGAGGGTGCGGTGCAGGTCGTACGGGCCGGGCGGGACCCAGGTACGGGTGGCGGGCATGCGGCCAGGTTAGGCGATCCGACCGGGGGTGGGCCCCGGTCGGATCGGAGGGGTCACTGGTCGGAGGAGAAGCGGACCGAGGCGGCGGGGATGTGGGCGTCGCACCAGATGCGGATGCCGCCGCGGAGTTCGTTGTCGGGGCCGATGACGGCGCCGTCGCCGATCACCGCGCCGTCGAGGACCGTGTTGGCCCCGATCCGGGCGCCGGCGCCGATCAGCGAGTCGCGGACCTGGGCCCCCGGCTCGATCACCGCGCCGTCGAGGACGGTGCTGCCGTCCACCCGGGCGCCGGCGCCGACCCTGGCGGCCGCGCCGACGACGGTGCCGCCGGTGAGCTTGGCGTCCGGGGCGACGTCGGCACCGTCCAGGACGAGGCGGTCGCCGCAGCGGCCGGGGACGGCCGGCGACGGGGCGCGGCCCATGACCAGGTCGGCGGAGCCGCGGACGAACGCCTGCGGGGTGCCGAGGTCGAGCCAGTAGGTGGAGTCGACCATGCCCTGGAGGTGGGCGCCGTCGGCGAGCAGGCCGGGGAAGGTCTCGCGTTCGACGGAGACCGGGCGGCCGGTGGGGATGGCGTCGATGACCGACCGGTTGAAGACGTAGGCACCGGCGTTGATCTGGTCGGTGACGATCTCCTCGGGGGTCTGCGGCTTCTCCAGGAAGGCGGTGACCCGGCCGGTGTCGTCGGTGGGGACGAGCCCGAAGGCGCGCGGGTCCTCGACCCGGGTGAGGTGCAGGGAGACGTCGGCGCCGCTGGTGCGGTGGGTGTCGACGAGGGCGCGGATGTCCAGGCCGGTGAGGATGTCGCCGTTGAAGATCAGCACCGGGTCGCCGGGGGCGGAGTGCAGCCGGGAGGCGACGTTGCGGATGGCGCCGCCGGTGCCCAGCGGTTCCACCTCGGTGACGTACTCCAGGTGCAGGCCGAGCGCGGAGCCGTCGCCGAAGTACGGCTCGAAGACCTCGGCGAGGTAGGAGGTGGCCAGGACGACGTGCTCGACGCCGGCGGCGCGGGCGCGGGCCAGTTGGTGGGTGAGGAACGGCACGCCGGCCGCCGGGACCATGGGCTTGGGCGTGTGCACCGTCAGCGGGCGCAGCCGGGTGCCCTTGCCGCCGACCAGGAGGATCGCTTCAGTCACTGTGCCCTCTGCTCGCTTCTCCGCCCGCTGGGCCCCTCCTGCCCGATGGCGGGCAAGGAGGGAGCAGCGGTGCGGCATTCGACGTCCACCACAGCCCGGTGGCTGCACGTGCGACGCTCACGGTGTCCTCTGTACGCTTCTCCGCCCGCGCAGCGCAGCGCAGCAGTGCGGCATTCGACGTCCACTGCGTGCGTGCGACGCTCACGTGGTCCTCTCTGCTTTCTGCTGGTTCCTGCTGGTTCGGCCGGTCGGCGGACCAGTGTAGGCAGACGGTCCGCCGGCCCCGGTCGCCGGGACGCGGCCCGGGCCGGTGACGGGGCGACAGGGCACTTGCGGTCCCTAGGACGCGGCGGGGCCGGGATAGGTTCAGCGGCCGTGCGGGCCGGTTCGGCGTCGGGGGTCGCGTCCGTGCGGCGGCCGGCCGGCGGGTGAGATGTTTCACCGTGCGGCGGAGGGGCGGCGGAGCCGTCCGGCAGCGCGGCAGGAGTGGGCGGCGGAGGGGTTCAGCGGCCCTGGAGGTGGGCGGCGGCCAGGCGGACGGCGGGGAGGTCGGCGTAGAGGCGGGTGCCGGGGCATTCGGTCTTGAAGCCGTCGCGGTGGCCGGAGATGACGTGCTGTTGGACGGTCTTCCCCCTGCGGTAGAGGTTGCCGCCGCTGGAGGTCATCGGGGCGCGGCCGCGGGGGTCGGCGCCGTACAGGCCGAGCTTCCAGGCCGTCAGGCGGGCCAGGGACTCCACGGCGGCGCGTGACGGGGCGGCCTTGTTGAAGGAGCCGAGGAGGGCGATGCCGGTGCTGTCGTTGTTGAAGCCGAGGGTGTGGGCGCCGAGTACGGGTTTGGCGACGCCGCCGGCGCGGCCCTCGTAGACGGTGCCGCACTTGTCGATCAGGAAGTTGTAGCCGATGTCGCGCCAGTGGCTGCTCTTGACGTGGTAGCGGTACAGGCCGCGGATCACCGAAGGGGCCTGTGCGCAGGTGTAGTTGTTGCCGGTGGCGCTGTGGTGGACGAAGGCGGCGCGGACGGTGTGGGTGTAGACGAGGCGGGCCTCGCGCAGTCTCTCGTCGGCGCCCCAGCCGACGCGGGTGACGATGCGCGGGCGGGCGCCGATGTGGGCCGGTCCGACGGGGGCGTGGCCGCCGGCGGCGGCGATGTCGGCCTGGGCGGCGACCTGGTCGGCGGCGGGGATCTCGGTGGCGCCGGGCGGCGCGAGGGGGGCGTTGGCGCCGGCACCGGCGACGGCCGCGGGGGTGGGGGGCGGGCCGCCGCGTACGGCGGGGGTGTCCGGGCCGGGGTCGACGAGTTCGAGGCGGAGGCCGTGCGGGAGGGCGCCGGCGGCGCGGTGCGGGTCGGCGACGGTGAGGCGCAGTTGGATGGCGTCGCTGGCGCCGACCCAGAGGGGCGCGGTGCTGCCGCGGGCGCGGGTGCCCTGGGGCTCGCCGCCCGGGTCGGGGGCGTCGTCGCTGTCGGTCTGGAGGTCCTGCCAGTCGGACCAGCGGGCGCTGCCGCGGGCGCGGGTGCGGACCTGGGCGCGGCCGCGGAGGGCGGTGGCGGCGTCGTCCCAGACGACGCCGACGAGGGAGAACGGGCGGACGGCGCGGGGTGGGAGTTCGTGGACGGTGTTCTCCTGCGGTGGGACGGTGGCGCGGGCCGTGCCGTGTGGGCCGGTCGGGCCGAGGCCGTCCAGGGGCAGGGACTGGGTGGCGCCCGGCAGGTCGCCGGCGCTCGCCGTGCCGGGCCCGGCGGCCGTCTCCGCGGGGTGCGCGGGCGGGGCCAGGGGCAGGGCGAGGGCGGCCGTGCACGCGGCGCCTAGACAGGTGGCGAGGATGGGGCGCATGGGGAAATCCTGGGACGGCCCGGGGCGGCTCGCCATCGCTGGTGGTGTGGGGCTTCGGCCGAACCGGTGGTGGGTACGGCCGTACCCGACTGCCCGTCAGGGTCCCTCGCGCGTACGCTGGCCGCGATGAACGCCATCGATCGCACCCCCGCCGACCTGCTGGGTTCCACGCTCGCCGCGGACCCGGCCCGCCCGCTGGTGACCTTCTACGACGACGCCACCGGCGAGCGGGTGGAACTGTCCGTCGCGACCTTCGCCAATTGGGTGGCGAAGACCGCCAACTACCTTCAGGGCGACCTGGCCGCCGAGCCCGGCGACCGGCTCGCGCTGCTGTTGCCCGCGCACTGGCAGACCGCGGTGTGGTTGCTGGCGTGTGCGTCGGTGGGGGTGGTCGCGGAGGTGGGCGGCGATCCGGGCGGGGCGGATCTGGTCGTCAGCGGCCCGGACGGGCTCGACGCGGCGCGGGCCTGTTCCGGGGAGCGGGTGGCGCTGGCGTTGCGGCCGTTGGGCGGCCGGTTCCCGCAGCCGCCGGCGGGGTTCGCGGACTTCGCGGTGGAGGTGCCTGGCCAGGGTGACCGGTTCGTTCCGTTCGTCCCGGTGGATCCGGGGGCGCCGGCGCTGGTGGTCGGCGGCGAGGAGCTGACCGGTGCCGGGATCGGGGAGCGGGCGCTGGCGGACGCCGCGGCGGCCGGGATGCCGTCGGCGCCGCGGGTGTTGTCGGGCCTGGGCTACGACAGTTGGCGGGGGTTGTCGGCGGGGCTGTACGCGCCGCTGGCGGCGGGCGGTTCGGTGGTGCTGTGCCGGCATCTGGATCGTCTGGACGGGGCGGCGCTGGCCGCGCGGGAGGCCACGGAGAAGGTCACGTTCACGGTGCCGCGGTCCTGAGGGCCGGTCCCGAGGGCGGTCCCGAGGGCCGTTCGGCGTCGCGTTCCTGACGACCGTTCGGGGTCCGGTTCCCCGGGCTCGTCGGCGCGTTCCGTGCCCGCCCGTTCCGGGCCGTCCCCGGGTGCCGGCGGGGTGTCGGCTCCCCCGTCCGGCGGAGGGCGGTTCCCGCCGGGCGGGCCGGTTCGTCCGGCCGGGGCCATGCTCGGGGTACGTACGCCCGGTGCGTACGGACCCCCGGCGCGCGGGGTGCGGCGGTCTTCCCGGCGGTGCCCGGCGCGGGGGTGTCCCGCCGACTCCGAGGGAGGCCCGCCCACGTGACCGAGAGCCCCGACACCCCGCCCGGCCGCCGGCGTCGTTCCGAGGGCGGCGGGCGGGCGCGGTTCCGGGGGTGGCCGGAGCGGCCCGCGGGGCTGCTGTGGACCGACCGGCCGGGGCCGCCGCGTACGCCGCCGCACCGCCGGCTGCGGGCCGCGGCGCTGGCGCTGACCGTGGCGATGGTGGCCTCGGCGGGGCTGGGGTGGGCCGTGTGGACGCGGTTGAACGGCAACATCCGCTCGGACCGCGCGACGGAGCGGGAGCTGGAGAAGTACGAGTCGGAGCGGCCGCCGGCGGGTCCGAAGGGCGCGCAGAACATCCTGCTGATCGGCTCGGACAACCGGGGCGGCGGGAACGGGGAGTACGGGGAGGACAGCGGCACCCAGCGGTCGGACACCACGATCCTGCTACATCTGGCGGCGAACCGCGCCAGTGCCACCGCGGTGAGCGTGCCGCGCGATCTGATGGTGCAGGTGCCGCACTGCAAGCGGTCCGACGGGTCGGAGTCCGAGCCGCAGACGGTGCAGTTCAACTGGGCGTTCGCGTTCGGCGGGGCGGCGTGTGCGATCCGCACGGTGGAGCGGATGACGCGGATCCGGATCGACCACCACATCGTCGTGGACTTCACCGGTTTCAAGAACATGGTGGACGCGGTGCACGGGGTGCAGATGTGTCTGCCGCGTCCGGTGCGGGACGACGAGGCGCATGTGTCGCTGCCGGCCGGTCGGCAGACGCTGGACGGCGAGGCGGCGCTGGGGTACGTGCGGGCGCGGAAGAGTCTGGGCGACGGCAGCGACACCCAGCGGATGGCGCGGCAACAGCAGTTCCTGGCAGCTCTGGTGAGGAAAGTGCAGAGCAATGGTGTGCTGCTCAATCCGATGCGGCTGTATCCGGTGCTGGATGCCGCGACGAGTTCGCTGACGACGGATGCCGGGCTGGCCTCGATCCGGGGTTTGTACGAATTGGTCCGCAGTATGCGGAGCATTCCCACGGCACATGTGCAGTTCCTGACCGTGCCGCGTACCGAGTACCGTTACGACCCGAATCGCGATCAGCTGGTGCAGCCGGACGCGGATCGGCTCTTCGGGCGGTTGCGCGACGATCGGCCGGTGGCGGTGGTGCCGCAGCCGCCCGCGCGGGAGGCGGTCGGCGGCGGGGACGGCAAGGCTGGGAGCCCCGGGCGCGGCGGCCGGCCGGCGCCGGGCGGGAGTTCCGCACCGGCCTTTCCGGGGAGCACCGCGGAACACGGCGGCTGCGAATAAAAACGCCGCAAAGAGCGCCGGGAACCCGTGAAGGGAATGGGCGGATTGCCCAGTTGTAGGGAAGTGGAATTTGTCACGGGCGTCGCCCGGGGCTGAACTGGGCGGATAGTGTGAGCGATCCGGTCCGCTCGACCAGCCGACCGATCACCGTCTCCCGACGACGGTTGACCCAGTACCGAACCACCTAACGCACGATCGACCGACCGAGCGCCTTGAGGGGATGGCGCCGCGTGGTACCGACGGAGGACTCAAGGCACCGTGGACGCGCAAGGGCGTGGGCAGGCGGGCGACAACAACGTCGACCCCGCCGATCAGTGGGTGTTCAACCCGAACACCGGCAACTACGAGTTGCGGCTCGACCCGTCGGGTCAGGGCCCTGCTCGGCCCGCCGACCGCAAGGCGCCCGGCAGACGTTCCGCGGGGAGGCCGGGTGCGGGCGGCCGCGACAGCGACACCCGTCCGCTGCCGGTGCAGCGGGGCCGCGGCGAGGACGGTGACGCGGAGCCCGCGGCGGGCGGGCGGGCGGCGCGCCGGGCGGCCGGCCGGGCCGGGTCGGCGGCCGCGGCGACGGCGGCCGGGGGTGCGGCGAGCCGCCGCAAGCCCAAGGCGAAGGCGTCGGGGCGGCGGAAGTTCCTGTACTGGACGGCCGGGGTGGTGGGCTTCGTGCTCGTCGCCGGCTGCGGTACCGCGTTCGTGATCTACCAGCAGCTCGACGGCAACATCAAGAAGGTCGACGTCGGCGAGGAGAACTCGGCGGTCACCGACGGCCCGGTGAACCTCCTGGTGATCGGTACCGACGCGCGTACCGGCAAGGGCGACACCGGCTACGGCGACCAGGGCAGCGTCGGGCACGCGGACACCACGATCCTGATGCATGTGTCGAAGGACCGGACCAACGCCACGGCGCTGAGCATTCCGCGTGACCTGATCACCGACATCCCGGACTGCCCGACGAAGCAGCCGGACGGTTCGACGAAGGTCGTTCCGGGCCAGCGGCACGTGCGGTTCAACACGAGTCTGGGCCAGGAGGGCCGGGATCCGGGCTGCACCTGGCGGACGGTCGAGAAGCTGACCGGCCTGAAGATCAACCACTTCATGATGGCGGACTTCAACGCCGTCAAGGACCTGTCGAACGCGGTGGACGGCGTCGAGGTGTGCGCGGCCAAGGAGATCGACGACCCGAAGTCGCATCTGAAGCTGTCGCCCGGCCGGCACGTCGTGAAGGGCGAGCAGGCGCTGGCGTTCGTCCGTACCCGGCACTCGGTCGGCACCGGCAGCGACCTGAGCCGGATTCAGCTGCAGCAGCAGTTCCTCGGGTCGCTGATCCGGAAGCTGAAGTCGAGTGCGTTCGGCAGTCCGGGCAAGCTGCTGGACGTGGCGCAGGCGGCGACGAAGGCGCTGACGGTGGACACCGGTATCGGTACCGCGAGCAAGCTACTGGACTTCGGCGACGACCTGAAGAAGGTCGACCTCAACAAGATCACTTTCGCCACCGTGCCGGTGCTGGACAACCCGCGGGACAAGGCCACCGTCGTCCTGGACACGGCGAAGGCCGAACCGCTGTTCAAGATGGTGCAGCAGGACCACGCGCTGGCCAAGGGGGCCGCGAAGGGCAAGGGCGGCAAGCCGAGCGCGCCGGTGAAGAAGGCGCCCGCGGAGCTGGTCCGGGTCGATGTCACCAACGGGGGCGGGCCGTTCGGCTCGGCCCAGGAGACCGTGGACTGGCTGCAGAACACCAAGGGCGCGCGGCTGTCGACGAACGCCGGCAACGCGCCGGAGAAGCTGTCCGCGACGCGTCTGGAGTTCGCGCCGAACCAGGCCGACCAGGCCGCGACGCTGGCCGAGTGGATGGGCCTGCCGAAGAGCGCGTTGAAGCAGACCGGCGCGAACGCCGGTGCGCGGGTCCCGATGAAGCTGGTGCTGGGCAAGGACTTCACCGCGCCGGGTTCGCCGATCGAGGCACCGACCGAAACCCCGGAGGGCGTTCAGCACGTCAATGCAGATGACAAGAACATCTGCGCGAAGTAAGGCGGCCGGGCACACGACGGACCGCGCGGCGTGAGCCGCTCCAGCGAGTGGGGACTCCCCTGCTCATGGGGTCCCCCCCCCGCTTGAACGGAGTTGAGAGTGGGGGGGGGAGTTGAGAGCTTGGGGAACGGTGCCTGCGCCGGGATACCGAGCGCACCGGAACGGAACAACGGGGGAATGGCGAGTGCCGCAGAGCGGTGTGCGCGATGAGGGGCGGCAGCCGGAGCCGCGGCGGCTCGGCTGGACGGGCGGTGCCTTCGAGGACAAGGGGCTGCCGCCGGACGCGCCGGACTGGGCGGCCGACGGGGCCGTCGGCGGCCCGGCCGGCGGCACGGGCGAGGGTGCGTCCGCCGGGCCGGCCGGCGGCCGCGCCGGGCGCCGCCGGGACCGCAGGGCCGCGAAGGCCGCGAGGGGCGGCACGGGCGGGCAGGCCGGGAAGAAGGCCGGTACGGGCCGCCGGGTGCTGCGCTGGACGGCGTTGAGCCTGGGTGTGCTCCTGGTGGCCGGGGCCGCCGGCGGCTATCTCTACTACCAGCACCTGAACGCGAACCTCCGCAAGGCGGCGCTGGACCTCGGTCCGGGCGGGCTGAAGAAGCCGGAGCCGAACGCGTTCGGGCAGACGCCGATGAACATCCTGCTGCTGGGGTCGGACGGCCGGAACACCGAGAAGAACATCGAGTTGGGCGGGGCCCGCCAGGACGCGGACCGCAAGCCGCTGGCGGACGTCCAGATGCTGGTGCACGTCAGCGCGGACCGCAGCAACATGTCGGTGATCTCCATACCGCGGGACACCCGGGTGACCATCCCGCAGTGCACCGACCCCAAGGACGGCCACGTCTATCCGGAGACCACCGCGCCCATCAACGAGTCGCTGCAGCACGGCGGTCCGGGCTGCACCGTCGCCACCTGGAAGGCGCTGACCGGCGTCTATGTCGACCACTTCATGATGGTCGACTTCTCCGGGGTGGTGGACATGGCCGACGCGGTCGGCGGGGTGCCGGTCTGCGTCGACCGGAACGTCTACTCGCACGACAGCAGGGGGCACGGCAGCGGGCTGCGGCTGACCAAGGGCACCCATTCGGTCAAGGGCGTCCAGGCGCTGCAGTGGCTGCGCACCCGTTACGGCTTCGAGGACAACACCGACATCGGCCGGGCCAAGGCCCAGCACATGTATCTGAACTCGATGATCCGTCAGCTCAAGCAGGGCACCAAGCTCACCGACCCGGTGCAGCTGCGGGACCTGGCGGAGTCCGCGACCAGCGCGCTCACCGTCGACGAGGGGCTGGGCTCGGTCAAGAAGCTCTACGACCTGGGGGGCGATCTGCAGCGGGTGCCGACCGGGCGGATCACGATGGTCACCATGCCCTGGCAGTACGGCCCCGGGGAGCGGTACGTCATGCCGAAGCCCGGGGACGCGGAGGCCACCTTCGCGATGCTGCGCGACGACGTGGCGCTGGACGGCAGGGGCGCCAAGGACGGCAAGGGGGGCAAGGACGCGAAGGGCGGCGGGGCGCGGCCGGCGGCCCCGTCCCCGTCAACTCCCAGGAACAAGCTGGCCGTTGTCGTACAGAACGGCACGGACGGGACGCGCGGCCCGGCCCCCGGGCGGGCGAACGACATCCAGGAACGGCTGGTGGCGCTCGGCTACACGGGCACGCGCACGGATTCCCGGCTCGTCGGCCAGGCGGGGACGACCGTGCTCTACAAGGACGCCGCGCAGCGCGGCGACGCCCTGGCCCTCGCCAAGGCGCTGGGGCTGCCCGCGGGTGCGGTGCGGGAGTCGCCGGAGGCGGCCACGGTGCGGCTGGTCGTCGGCAACGACTGGCGGACCGGCACGGACTACGCGGCGGCGGGCGGCGGGGCACCGGCGCACCAGGCCCCGAAGAGCGCGGACGCGTTGAACGCGGAGAAGGACTCCTCGGCCTGCATGAAGGTCAATCCGCAGTACACGTTCTGACGCGCCGGGGCACGCGGTGCGGGGTGCGCACCACGGACGGCGCACACCCCGGGGGCTACTCCGCGACCGGGGCGGGGGCCGGGGTCTTGACGGCCGGCCGCCGGCTGGCGATGACCTTCTTCGCGAGGGAGCGGGGGCTGGTGAGGAAGCCGACGCCCCACGACATGTGCATGGTCGCCAGGGCGAGGGGGACCTGGGCGCGGGCCTTCGGCGACAGGCCCTTGCCGGCCGGCAGCGAGCCCACGGTGATCGCGGCGAGGTAGCCGGCCGGGACGACGAGGCCCCAGGGTGTGACGGCGGCGCCGACGACCAGGCCGGCGGCGATGGCGCAGACCGCGGTCGGCGGGGCGAGGTAGCGCAGGTTGATCGACCCGGAGTGGTAGCGGGCGACGACGTGCCGCCACTTGCCGTAGTCCTTGTACTGCTTGGCCAGCGCCCTGATGCTGGGGCGCGGCCGGTACTGGACCTTCAGCTCGGGCGAGAACCAGACCCCGCCGCCGGCCTCCCGGATGCGGAAGTTCAACTCCCAGTCCTGGGCGCGGATGAACTCCTCGTTGTAGCCGCCCTGCTGCTCCAGCACCTCGCGGCGGAAGACGCCGAGGTAGACCGTTTCGGCGGGGCCGGCCGCACCGCCGGTGTGGAAGGCGGCGTTGCCCACGCCGATCCTGGAGGTCATGGCGGCGGCCACCGCCTCCTCCCAGGCGTTCTCGCCCTCGGCGTGCATGATGCCGCCGACGTTGGCGGCGCCGGTCTCCTCAAGGAGGCGTACGGCGGTGGCGATGTAGTTCGGCGAGAGCATGCCGTGGCCGTCGACGCGGACGACGACGGGGTGCCGGGACGCCTTGATGGCGGCGTTCAGGGCGGCGGGGGTGCGGCCGGTGGGGTTGGCGACGGTGTGCACCCGGGGGTCCTCACGGACCAGTTCCGCGGCGATCTCGTCGGTGCGGTCCGTGGAGGGGCCGAGGGCGATCACCACCTCCATCTCGCCGGCGTACTCCTGGGCCAGGATGTGCCGGACGGCGTTGCGCAGGTGACGTTCCTCGTTGAGCACCGGCATGATCACGGAGACGGCCGGGAGCTGCTGCTGGGGCATGGTTCCTCGGGGGTACGGCCCGCGGCGAGCCGCCATGGGGGGCGGCAGCGCCCGCCGGGAGACTGCGGTGTTCCGCCTCACGGTACCGCGAACGGGGGACCGCTTCGGACGGCAACCGGGTGGCCGGACACCGACCGCCCGGTGTGTGTCGTTTTGATGCAGATCGTACGGGTTTACGGTGGCCCGGTCCGTTCCGTGACGGGCTCCGCACCGCACCGGTCCGCGCACCGCCCGGGCCCGTCGGCCGGCCCCGCCGCCCCTGTCCCCGTCCACCGCGGAGGTGGCCCGTGCCCGTCCCCGCGCCGTCGACCTCCTCGCGCACCGTCCCGGGCCGGCGGCCCCGGCGGTCCCGATGGCGCCGCCCGCGCCGGGGCTCCCAGAGGGCGCGCTGGGGACTGCGGATCAGCGCCGCGGCGACCGCGCTGCTGCTGTCCGCGAGCGGGGTGGGGCACGCCATGGTCACCGACGTGGAGACCGGGATCGGGCGGGTGGACGCCTTCCAGGGGATCAACGACCGCCCCGGGGACGGCGCGGGGCTGACCTTCCTGGTCGTCGGCACCGACGGCCGGGACAAGCTGACCGACGAGGAGAAGCAGCGCTACCACCTGGGCGGCGACCCCTGTCACTGCACCGACACGCTGATGCTGGTGCACCTCTCCGCCGACCGGGGCCGGGCCAGCGTGGTGAGCCTGCCCCGCGACTCCTACGCCGAGGTGCCCGCCCACCAGGACGCCGAGGGCCGGCGGCACCCCCGGCACGCGCTCAAGCTGAACGCGGCCTACGCCGAGGGCGGCCCCAACCTGACCGTGCGCACCGTCGAGCACATGACCGGGGTGCACATCGACCACTACCTGGAGATCGACTTCACCAGCTTCATGCGGACCGTGGACGCGGTCGGCGGGGTGGAGGTCTGCACGGTGCGGCCGCTGCGGGACCGCTACTCGGGGCTGGACCTGCCGGCCGGGACCTCGCGGCTCAACGGCGGCGAGGCCCTCCAGTACGTCCGCTCGCGCCATGTGGACGGCTCCGCGGACCTGGGCCGGATGCAGCGCCAGCAGCGTTTCCTGGCCGCGCTGCTGGACCGGATCACCTCGTCCGGGGTGCTGATGAACCCGGTCCGCTTCAAGGAGGTGGCGGACGCCATGCTGCAGTCCGTGCGGGCCGACGACGGCTTCGGGGCGGGCGAGCTGGCCGATCTGGCGCAGGCGATGCGCGGCTTCGGCCCGGCGTCGTCGGAGTTCGCGTCGGTGCCGCTGCGGGGCGAGGCGGAGAACGTGCCGGGGCTGGGCTCGACGGTGCGCTGGGACCCGGTGCAGGCGCCGAGGCTGTTCCGGGCGCTGCGCGAGGACCGACCGTTCGCGGTGCACCGGCGCGCGGCGGAGCCCGGGACGGTCGTGGACGTCCCGCCCGAGCAGGTCCGGGTGCGGGTGGACAACGGGACCGGGCAGCGTGGGCTGGCCGCCCGGGTCTCCCGGGAGCTGCACGACTCCGGCTTCGCCACCGTCGGCACGCCCGGCGACTCCGCGCCAGACGCGGTGCCGCACACGGTGATCTCCTACGACCCGCGCTGGGACCGCTCGGCGCGCTCGCTGGTCGCCGCGCTGCCCGGCGCCCGGCTGCGGCCGACGGCCGGGCAGGGGCCGCTGATGCGGGTGACGGTCGGCGCGGACTTCCGGGCGGTGCGCCCGGTGCGGGCCGAGGAGCCGGCGCCGGCCCCTGGCACCCTGGCGGCGATCACCGGCGACCAGGCGGTGTGCCGATGACCGTGCCCGCACCGCGCCGCACCGCCGCGGGGCCGCCGGCGACCGGTCCGGACCGGCGGCGCCGGACGGGCCGGGCCGCGGCCGCCGTCGCCGTGCTGGGCCTGCTGGCGGCGACCGCGGCGGCCGTCCCGTCGGCCCCGGCGGCGCCGACCGGCTGCGGGGTGCTGCTGCTCGGCCGGCTGTGCCTGCGCGGCCCGGTCGGGGCCACCGGCGTCTACACGGCCGTCTACCGGCGGGACGCGCCGGCGCCCGGCGAGATCTCCGTCCGGCTCGGCTACCAGCGCAAGAACTCCCGGATCACCGCGTTCCCCGGCTGGCTCGGCGCCGGGCGGACGCGGGGCGGGGTGCTCCGGCTGAGCGGGCGGGTGGAGATGCTCCCGGACGAGTGCATCCGGGGCGTGATGGAGCACGCCGCGACGGTCTTCGTCACCAAGTGGAGCTGCGGCTGACGCCGGGCCGGGCGGCGTCCGGTGTCCGGTGTCCGGAGGGTTTCGGAAAGGCGGTGCGGAGCATGTGGCAGGTCGTCCTGGCGATCACCCCGACCACGGTGGTGCTCTTCCTGCTCGGGGCGCTGGCGCTGGCGCTGGGCCTGGCGCTGTGGGCGCTGCGGGCCCCGGGGCGGCGTGCCCCGCGCACCGCGGCCGGGGTGCTGCTCGCGGTCTGGCTGCTGCTGGTGATGGGGGTCACCCTCGCCCCCACCCAGCCGGTGGGCTCCGGCGACGCGACGGTCTGGTGGCGCCCCGGGGAGGGGCTGCTGGAGCTGGGCGCGCAGCTGGAGCCGGGCGAGGTGGCGATGCTGGTGCGGCGGCAGATCGCCGGGACCGCGCTGTTCGTCCCGGGGCCGCTGCTGCTGCGGTTCGCCGCGCCCCGCTGGTCGGCGGCCGGGGCGTTCCTGCTGGGGGTGGGGCTGAGCGTCGCCGTCGAGGTGGCGCAGCTGCTGATGCGGGCCGGGCGGGTGGCCGACATCGACGATGTGCTGTGCGCGGCAGCCGGGACCGTGACGGGCGCGGCGCTGGCGCTGCTGGCGAAGGCGACGGCGGCGGCGCTGCACCGCCGGGCGCTGCCCCGCCGGGCGGTCCGGCCGGCCGCGGCGCCCGCGCCCGAGGAGGCGTGAGGCGCCCGGGCCGGCCCCGTCAGGCGTCGTCGAGGCCCTCGGCGGCGCGCCGCTCGCGGAGTTCCCGGATGGCGCGGCGGCGGGCCAGCCGGTGCGTCCGGCGGATCTGGGCCTCCTGGTAGCGCCGCCGGTCGCGCTCGGTCTCGGGGACGACCGGCGGCACCGTGCGGGGCTTGCCGTGCTCGTCGACGGCGGCGAAGACGAGGTAGGCGGAGCCGACCTGCTGGGCGGGGGTGGATTCGTTCCAGCGCTCGGCGAGCACCCGGACGCCTATCTCCATGGAGGACCGGCCGGTCCAGTTGACCTGGGCCTTGACGTGGACGAGGTCGCCGACCCGGACCGGCTCCAGGAAGACCATCTCGTCCATGGAGGCGGTCACCGCCGGGCCGCCGGAGTGCCGGCCCGCGACCGCGCCCGCGGCGTCGTCGACGAGTTTCATGATCACGCCGCCGTGCACCGTCCCGAGGAGGTTGGTGTCGCCTGCGGTCATGATGTGCGACAGCGTGGTGCGGGAGACGGAGGTGGGCTTGCCCGCGGGGGCGTCCTCCTGCTGGTGGGTGACGAGGTCGGTCATGGAGCCAAGCGTAAGCGGGGGCCGTACGGTCCCGTACGGCGGCGGGCGGCGGGAGCGGCCGGGGCGGTGTGACCCGGGTCTCCCCGCCGACGTGAGATGGCTCTCCCGCCCGCCGCCGGAAACCATCCGGAATGGATGCTTCCGATGGTGGCGGCCGAATCGCCGGGCCCTTCGCGGTATGGCCCGTTAGGGCTCCGTCGTTTTGCATCAGCTCTGCAACAGCCACGGCCCGATCCCGTACCCGCCCTATGGAGCGGGCCCCCGTGGCGTGCACACTTCCCCGTATGAATGAGTGGCCCCAAGGACGGTCCGGCGACCAGAGCGGCAACCGGTACGGACGCGGCAGCAGTGCCGAGCCGGAGGGTGCGCGCGCCATGCCGCACGTACGGCGCGACGCAGGCTCCGGCTACGGGCGCAGCGAGCCCCCGCTGCCGCCCTCGCTCTCCCCGCGCCGCGGCGGCGGGAACGCGCCGCAGCAGTCCCAGGGCTACGACGACTACGACAGCGGCTACAACACCGGCCAGGTCTACGGGGGCGGTGGCCGGGGCGGCCGCGGCACCGGTGGCGGCGGCCACGGCGGCGACGGCTACGCCGCCCGGCCGCGCCCGCGCTGGGGCCGCCGCATCAAGTGGACGCTGATCACCCTGGTCGTGGTGGCGCTGGTCGCCTCGGTCGGCACCTACTTCTGGGCGGACGGCAAACTGCGCCGCGAGGTCGACCTGAGCAAGGTCATCGACCGCCCCGCGACCGGCGACGGCACCAACTACCTCATCGTCGGCACGGACAGCCGCGAGGGCATGACCGACGAGATGAAGCAGAAGCTGCACACCGGCGGGCCCACCGACAGCGGGCGCACCGACTCGATGCTGATCCTGCACGACGGCAGCAACGGCCCGACGCTGATATCCCTGCCGCGCGACTCCAACGTCGAGATCCCCTCGTACGTCGGCTCCAAGTCCGGCAAGCAGTACCCGGCGCGCGGGCGGCACACCAAGCTGAACGCGACCTACGCCGAGGACGGCCCGGCCCTGCTGGTCCGCACCATCGAGTACAACACCCACCTGCACATCGACCACTACGTCGAGATCGGGTTCGCCGGCTTCGCCAACATCGTCGACGCGCTCGGCGGCGTGGAGATGGACATCCCCCAGGCGTTCAAGGACAAGGACTCCGGCGCCGACTTCAAGGCCGGCACCCAGACCCTCACCGGCGCGCAGGCACTCGCCTTCGTCCGGACCCGGCACGCCTTCGCCTCCCAGGACCTCCAGCGCACCAAGAACCAGCAGAAGTTCCTGGCCGCCGTCGCCAAGCAGGCCGCCACGCCGGGCACCCTGCTCAACCCCTTCAAGTTCTATCCGACGCTCGGCGCCGGCCTGGACACGCTGAAGGTGGACAAGGACATGAGCCTGTGGGACCTGGGCCAGATGTTCTTCGCGATGAAGGGCGTCACCGGCGGCGACGGCAAGTCGATGAACATGCCGATCTCCGGCAGCGTCGGCGGCAACCTCGTCTGGGACCAGGCCAAGCTCAAGCAGCTCGTCCAGGAGCTCAACAACGACGAGCCGGTCACCGTCTCCGGCAACTGACCGGACCGGCCACCGCACCGCCACGAGGAGGGGCCCCGACCGCAACCGCGGTCGGGGCCCCTCCTCACAGGGCCGCGCAGGACCCTCCGCCCTACGGCAGGTTCCGCGCCATCACGATCCGCTGCACCTGGTTCGTGCCCTCGTAGATCTGCGTGCTTTACAGGCCATACGGCCCTGACCTGCATGGATGCCCCTCCTGAAGGAGTTCTCCCCAGGATTCCCCCAGGATCGCCACCGCGTTCCCCCTGCTCAGGTCGTGCATGGAGTCTCGCGCGGCTAAGGCCCGCTGCCTGCCCCCCTTGACGGTGCTCAGCCGGAAGAGTGAGGCTCGTGCACATCCGTGCAACCGACTCGGTAGAGGAGTGCCCAATGGCCCTAAAGTTCTTGGGGATTTGGCCCAACACCCCCGATGACGGCTCGCCCACGATCTGGCTGGACGACACAACCGGCGACCTGATCATCCAGTCATGGAAGGCGGACGAGGAGACCGTCCGGCAAGCACAGGAAGTCGGCTCGGTGCCCGGCCACTCCACGGACGTTCCGGAGCACGAGACCGTAATCCGGCTGCCCGCAAACATGCTCCAGTTCATCCCCCGCCCGGACAGTGAGGACAACGGTGGCAACAGCGGTTCGTGAGGCTCTCGCGAAGGCGCAGCGCTCAGCGATGCACCTTGAGATGCGGGACAGCTACATGCGGGATGACCCCGAATTCATCCGCTGGCAGGAGGGGCACCGGTACGACCCGGCCGACCGTGAATCGTGGTGGCGCTCGTGGCTGGACGTGGTGGCCGAGACGACCAGCCGGGGTGTGGTCATGCGGCGGCTGCGCGTGGTCTCCGAGCCACTGAGTGACTACGTGCGGTACGAGTACGACGGCACGTTTACGAACGTCGCAGCGGGTGAGGACGTGCGTTGGCTGCCTCGCTCGCGGGCGCGTGATCTGCTGCTCCCCGTGCTGGACGGGTGGGTCATGGACGAGGAAACCGTGATCCTGCACCACTTCAGCGGCGAGGGTCAGTGGACCGGCCCGCGCATGGAGGTTCTGCACGAACCGGCGTTGGCCGCGCAGTACGTCACGGCGTACGAGGCAGCGTGGGAGCGCGCGATTCCTCACGCGGAGTACCGGCCGAGCTGATCACGCACCATGGCTGTCTCTGCTTCTTCCAGTGCCCAGGAGGCCCGGCAGGCTCTCGCGGATCGACTCGGGGAGCTTTGCCGGGATGCCGGGCTGACCGGGGCCGAACTTGCTGATCGCTGCGAGTGGAGCCGGTCCAAGTCGTCCCGGATCATGAACGGCCGTACACCCCCGTCCGCCGACGACATTCGGGCGTGGTGCCGGGCGTGCGAGGCCGAGGGCCAGGCCGAAGACCTGATTGCGATGCTTCGGACGGCCGAGGGCATGTGGGTTGGCTGGCGACGCATGGAGCGGGCAGGGCTCAAACAGGCCCAGGAGGCCCGCCTGCCGCTGTACCGGCGGACCCGCCGTTTCCGCTCCTACTCCTCCTGGCTCGTGCCGGGCATGATCCAGACGCAGCCGTACACGACGGCAGCTTTGCAAGCGATCCAGCAACGGCGCGGCCTGGTGGACGACGTAGCCGAAGCCGTCGCCGCCCGGATGGAGCGTCAGCGGGTCCTGTACGAGGGTGACCGGCAGTTCGCGTTCCTCGTTGAGGAGTCGGTGTTGCGAACCGGGATCGGCGGCGCTGAGGTCATGGCCGGACAACTTGGCCACCTGGTCTCCATTGCCTCACTTCCCAACGTCAGCCTGGGAGTTGTGCCCATGACGCCGGATCGGGAGCGCTGGCCGGCCGAGGGCTTCTGGATCTATGACGCGGCGCAGGTCAACGTCGAGTTGATCTCTGGATACCTCACGATCACGCAGCCTAGCGAGATAGCCCTGTACGCCGAGACGTTCGCGGAACTGGCAGCACTGGCGGTCTACGGGGCTCCCGCTCGCGCGCTGATCACGTCGGCCTTGGATGCCCTCGGGTGATTGGCGTGCAACCTCGTGCAATCGCCTATGAGTTGAGGTTCCGCTCTCCCTAGCGTGGTCGGCATCAGGACGACGCGAGGGGTCCACCCATGACCAACCCAACGACGTATCCCGCTCCGCCCGTTGAGCTGCCGCTGAGGCTCGACAGTGACCCGCCCCCGGTACCGGGCTGCGATGTGTGCATGGCGTTGAGCGAAGAACGTAGTGAGGCACGGGCCGAGGGCAACATGTCCAAGGTCTCGGACGTGAACGTAGAGATCCGGAGTCACCCTCACAAGAAGCGGCGGTGCTCGTGATCCCCATGGCGCAGTACAAGAGCGCACGTGCTGAGGTGGACCACATTGCGGCGCTCGTCCGGGCCGCCCTCATCCGTGCCGGGCTCTCTGAGGATGACGTATCGCAAGTGCGCGGCCGGGTAACTGGCAACGGGTGCGCGTGCGTGGACATGGGCGTCTTGCGAGTCGGCGCGGCTACCAAGTTCCTCGAAGCTCTGCCGCTGGCGCGGGTCGGCCCGGAGAACGCCGACGAGGGCCCCAGGCTCCCGGCTGAGAGTTTCTGACCTTCCAAAGCTCCGGCGTGCCCACTGCCCCCGTGGCGGACAGCCGGATAGCCCCCGACCGGACAAGCCCAGAGTAGGGACAGGTCGTGTCCCGTCTGAGTTGACGTGCTCAGACTCTCGCCCCGGTCCGCCCCTTAACTGGGGTGCTGCCCTGGGCAGTGAGGGCAACCGCTTCGGCCCCAGGGAAGCCGAGGCGCCCAAACGCCCGCCCCGGTGGCCTGGACAGGTCGAGCGACCGGGGCGGGTTGCACGACGGCGCGGGGACGGTCTCCGTGTTGATGACCAGGAGGGGTTCACGGGAACATGGGCAAGAAGAACGAAGACGAATGGGACCCGCAGGCAAACCAGGGGCAGGCCACAGACCCCGACGCCCGGGTCTCTCAGAACGGTGACGTCCACAGCAGCATGGCTGACGACGAGGACCGCGAAGGGAAGTAACGCCCGTGATCCACGGCGAGCACCTGGCGAAAGATCTGCGGCGTGACCACGGGTTCGTTCACGTGGGACGCACCAGGGACGGTAACGCCGTGGTCATGCGCAAGGGCGACAGGTGGACCGTGGTCCCCCTTCGCTGGCTCACCGAAGAGGCGGTGGACACCATCAAGGCCCAGGCCGGAATCAGCCTCGTCTGAGTCTCCCCGCAGCAAAGGAACGCCCCTGCCGACAATGGCAGGGGTGTTCTTTGGTTCCTTCGGGCGTGTCAGAGCAGCGCCATGAAGGGGTTGGTGCTGGCGAGCGGTTCCGGCCGCTTCACCGGTTCCGGGGCCTGCTTGGGTGCCGGGCGGTAGGCGTCCATCTGCACCACGGTGGCGCGGTTCTCCTCACGCTCCGCGCTGGCCGGCGTCGGCTCGGGGTGACGGGAAGTGTCACCGCGGAGCGCGAAAATCGTCTTCGGCCGTCCTGCCTTCCCTTCCTTTTCCACGGTCACCGCGATTTCCGGCAGTGCCTTGACCTCCGCTGCGGTCGCCCCGACGTACGGGAGAACCTGAGAGGACGCGGCCCGTCCGCCGTGCAGTTCGATGCGGGCACGGACCTTCTCCGCCAAGCTGAGCGGCTGCCGCTTGCGAATGAGTGACATCTTGTCCCCCATTCCCGTGATGCTGACGGCGTCCTGAACCGACCGGCGAACCAGAGTGAAGGCAGCCGACAGCATCTCGTCCGTGATCATCTCGGAGCACTCGGAGGCAGCCAGGCATGCCGCGACCCTGAGCGTCTGCTCTGCGGTCCGTTCGATGAACACGGCCTGTCCCTCCGGCAGGGTCTCGCCCAGGATGCGGGCGTACCGCCTTACGATCCGCCACAGCGGCCGGGCGCGTTCCCCAAGCGTGATCACGCGGGGCCGGGCGGTGGCCCAGCCGTAGGCATCGGTTAGCGCATGCCCCTCCACCTGCGGCAGTGCCACCCGGTCGTCATCCAGCATGGGCACCGACCCGAGCAGGAAGGGAAGGATGCGGTTGTACGAACCGCCCGCAGCTTCCGACTCCCCCACGTACTTGGCCCAATCGGACGGCGTGATGTGGGAGTGGAGCACCATGGCCGGGTCTCGGACTTCCTGAGCCTCTTCCTTGGTGGTGTTCCGCAGCGTCGTCCCGTCCCACGCGGCCCGCAGTTTGGTGGTGAACGACGGGTCGCGCTTGACCCGCTTCAAAACCTCGGTCCATTCCTCTTCAACCACCAACGTCCTTACGTCCCGACCGTGTTCGGTCTCCACCGTGGCTTCCTGCTGCTCCCACAGATGGTTGACCATGCTCGCCCCAGACGTGATTCCGGACGTGGTGTGTGTGGCCAGGAACCGGCCCAGGGGCTTGTCCAGGACGTGTAGCGCGGCCCGCAGCGCGGTTCCCTTCCCCCTGCCCGTTCCGGCCACGAGGGCGGACCACAGCAACAGGGGCCGGGCGCTGCCACGGGAGGAGACCTTGACCGTTCCGCCGATGGCGGCCGACCACATCGACAGGGCGGCCACGTACACCCCCAAGGGGTCCGCTTCGAGGAACGGTGCGATACGGCGAACGGCACGGCCGATGGGACCGTAGAAGACAGGGCTGGTCATGACGTGTCTACCTCAAGGATGTACGTTGTTGCACGGGGGAACTGGCGGCGCCACCCACGGGGGGCGGCACCGCCAGGGAAACGGCACTCAGGCCGCTACTGCTTTTTCCTCGGACGCGTCCCGGTGCGCCAGCTCGTAGGCGTGGCGCACGTGCATGGGGATGCGCCCCTTGGACGGGACGACGTAGCCGTTCTCCCGTGCCCAGGTACGTACGGCCTTGTTGCGCTCCCGCTCGGACATGACCTTGGGGCCGACCTTGGCAGGCTCGGGGAGCGAGTCTCCGCCGACCAACTCACCAGCGCATACAGCCGACTTGAAGCGGCCCGGCACTCGTACGTCCATGCACGGAATGCCACGCTCCCGCGCATCTCGCAGCTTGGTTCCGTTGCGGTCGCCACCCTCGCCCACGATCAGTAGGGCTGTGGACTCATCCGCACGGCCCACCACTTCGTAGCCCAGGCTCCGCACGGCCTCGCGGGCCGTGTCCCAGTCGTACCCCGGTACCTCACCCGCGATCATGACGGATCGCACAGACTCAGGCTCGCTCGCTTCCCCGCCCACGTCGCGTTCATCGCACTCCGTCACGACAGGCGACGGCTCAGCCGCGTGCGCCGGGGCAGGCTCAGCAACCGGGACACTCACCGGCTCAGGCTCGGTTGCCTTGCCCTCACCCTCCGAGGGAGCGCCGAGCGCATCACACAGGTAGCGGCCAAAGGTGACGTTGTGTTCCAAGCAGAGGTCCCAGGAATGGCGCCCCAGCGTCAGCGCGTCAGTTGCTTCTACCTCGGAACCGTCACGCGCCATGTGGGCGTCGCACAGAACCTTTTCAACGGGCATGAGCACGGTCTTACGCATGGCGCGAAAATCCTTTGAATCGGGCTTGACAGATGAAGCCTCAGTGAGTGGCCGGAGCGCTGCTCTAACGGCCGTCCGCATTCGTTGTTGCGGTGCGAGATCAACTCTGCCAACCGTCAATCACAGAACAGTAACGTACGAATAACTGAAGCGTTACTCTCGTGAATGCGACCCGGGGATAATGCGAATTGAGAAGTAATGAGGACCCACCGGGGGTGCCTTCCTCAAACCGTGTACGGGTATGAGATCTCTAGGAGGCCGGCTGGCGGCCTCGCCAGATCCCGTGTGCATGTCAGTGGCAGTGCGCTCTCAATGCCCTTCAGGGGGCTTCCCGGGGTCTTTAGAGCACGAAAACTGGAAGATCCGAACCCCAGAGTGGCGGACAGATGTCCACTCAGCCCCCTCCGCAGTGCCCTCGGTCTCACTTTGATGGAGTGGCGGTACGGTTCCACGCGGATAACAGGTACGTATTTAGTGCCGGGGATTATATATACCCTCACCTGGTGTTCGTGCCTGTTGTTACCCCTCAGCGGGGGTGGATGCTGCTGCAAGCGAGCCTCCCCAACTGGACCATCAGCTAGGCCCAAGCTCGTCCTCCCTTGCCAGGGGGCCGTCCCTGCCGAAGGCCCGCTCAGGTAAGACTCAAAGCACCCGGAATCGAGCAAAAACACCGAGGGATCGTTTCATCATTACCCAATATGGGCGAAACAGAGCATGATCCGCACTGAGGGAGGGGAGTCATCACTCAGGTCGATCTCGGCCTGACGAAAAACGGAAAGGGTGCGCTATGGATGAGCGAAGCACTTATGATTTTGAACGTCGGTTCACAAATGCATACGTGTCGGGAGATACGAAATCTGCAAACGGCGAGACCCTCGCTGGAACTATTTGGCTTTGCCCCTCCAGGCGAGCCGAATTCCGCCTGAATGAGGGTGGATCGAGGAGTAAGTTCTGGGGATACTACTATTTCCTGGCCAACGATTTGGTTCACGTGTTCACGACCGAAGGTCAGGGTGAGACTGATCCCGGCATGGGCATGGAAACCGGTAGCACAGTGGCACTAAAGGTCTGTGAGAAGCAATATCGGCTGGGCATCCGGCAGGGCCGGTCGAAGGATGACTCGTTTAAGGTAGCCGAAGAGATCCTTAAGAAGGATGGGGTCTCCATTCCCGGCTGCTCCTGCTCGCTCGTCGCCAGCTTTGACGCCAATGACGAAGCCGATTCCTTGACAACGAAGGAGAAATTCTTCAATTTTCCACCGGGGACAGTATTCAGTCGTGTAACGGCGGAAGAAGCGGCCGCCGACGCGGAGGCATATGAAACGTACCCAACCACCGAACTCGGCGATAACGCAGCCCCCGACTAGAAGTCTCAGGCGATCCCGGGGTACCACTATCGGTGCTGCCATAAAGGCAGGATCCGCCGGAGACAGGCCACTCGCATCTCGGCCCCTCATGCCAGAAGCCGCCCCCTCACAGGGAGCGGCTTCTCGCTGTCTGGCTGGGTCAGTGGGCCTTGGCGTATGCCTCGCGAACTTCGGCCGGCACCCTGCCGCGGTTGCTGACCTGATGTTCCTGGGTCAGGCCGCGGTGCCCCATTCCACAGCCGCGCGGACAATGCCCTTAGTCGGCTTACTCTCGTCGAAGGTGTTGTCGGCCTTCTTGGCGTCCAGCTCCGGGTATCGCACGATCTTGCCGCCGTACAGGTGGAGAGTGTCGATGTAGTCGGCGCGGAACTTCTCTGACTGGCCCTCACGGAAGCCCGTGAACTGGCTCGCGTAGGTGGCGAACTCCTTGTGTCCGGCCACGATGTCCACGCCCTTCGGCATGGCCGTGGTGGACAACACCGTGAAGCCAGCAAGCTTGGCAACGACGCCGTGTGCAGTCACTCCGCCTTCGCCGTACGCGGCGGCGTTGGCAACTGCCGGATGCTCGATGAGGTACCGCTTCACACGGGGCGAGACGACCACGTACCGGCCTGCGGGAATGTCGTTGTCGTCCAGAGCCAGCATCATGTCCAGGATGGCGCTGTAGAGCGCCTGCGGGGTGTTCTCCGGCGTTGCCTTGACCGTGGGCAGAGCCGTGGCGCCCTTGGCGATCACGTCACCCATGAACGTGTCGGCCTCGCGGGCAAGGGACCGGATCATCTGCTGATTGATCGGCGAGTCGAGGCCGCTGGCAAGCTGGACACGCTCCGCGTCCTCCACGAGCACCTGAAGGTACTTCGCTTCGGTGATCGGGAGCTTCTGGTCTACGGTCTCCGGCCGCTGGGCCGTCATGCCATCCGGGAGCTTGTAATCCCCAACCGAGGGCCGCAGAAGGCTGTTGATGTGGACAACATCGCCCTTCTTCCGGATATCACCCTCGTACTTGTTATTCGAGACGATCGGGGAAGCCCATACCAGCAGCGGGTCAAACTGGGTCAGCAGGTTGGCATTCCAGATCTCCGGGACGAAGGTGTGGGTGGCAGGGTTCTGGTAGGCAAAAGTCATACGGGTACTCCTGGTTAGCGCTTACGAGCGTCGAGAGAGACTGAACTGCGGGCGCCTATGCCGTTGTAGTGGCCCATGCCCATGAGTTGCGGGAACTTCGGCTCCGGCTCGGCCTGAAAGGGCTTGAGTGCCAGCGCGATAGCGTCTGCGGCGGGCTCGCCGTCCTCCCCGAGGAGCCTGGAGAGGTCGAGAAGGTCAATGAACCCGTCGGGAAAATCCACACCGGCCTTGGCAGCCTCGGCCCTCAGTTCGGCCTTGGCCAGCCTCCCCGCATACTCCTGCTGGATCTCAGCCCGGATCGCCTCGGCAGGGTCGGGAATATTGGCGGGTTCAGGCTCGGCCGGCTGGGCCTCGAAATCCTCGACCGCATCGAGAGTGGCCGGGTTCTCCGGAGTCTCGGAAATCTGTGCTGCGTCGCTCATGGGCGACACCTCCTCAAGATCTAATCAAGCTAGGAAGTAGAGTCAGATTGGGCCGCCTTGAGATCGGCCCTCTACCTCACAAGAGGACAACGTAAGAGAAACACTGCCCCCCTTACCCCCCACTGTGAACGAGATCAGTAGGAAGTAAGGGAGGTCAGCATTTTCTCTCCGTTGTCCCCCTCACAGGGAGGTATCCGCAGAGCCTCATGACGACTTAGGAACTGCCCGGCCGCTAGGCCGTGCCAGAGGCACACCGCCGAGTGTGCATGGCTCCAGAGAGAACGCCTCTCCACAGACTCTGAATAAATGCTTCAGAGAGCTTGAGGGACGTTCAGCGTCTCCCACACATCCCGGGACTGCTGGTACTGGTCGGAGCTCTTGCCGCCGATCGTCGGAGTCTTCAGCCAGGCCGCTACGGCTGGCTTCTCGCCGTCCGGCCGGTAGGACATGTTTCGGTGAACGCCGACGTATATTCCCTTGCGCCTGAGGCGTTGCGTGTGGCTCTTGGCTGCCCTCTTGTGAGGGTTGCAGTACTTGCGGGGGTTGCCCCTGCCTCGGGCCGCCTGCGGGGCGTACAGCGGCTCTTGGCAGGAACTCCATCGGCACGTCTCGGGCGGGAAGTTCCGACGCTCCATCGTGAAACCGGAGCCGAAGGCCGCCGAATCGTCTACCGCATCGAGGAGTTGCACGACGGGTTCCGCCGCCTCCAGCCCCGGGCGCTCCCGCATCATGCTTTCCACCGCATGACGCCGTGCCTCCGGAGCGAATTCGGGTAGCGAAGCGCACAGCGATGCCACCATCAAAGGAACCATTCCGGTATACGCCGCCGCTATCCGCTCGAACTCCGTTTCCGGCCGCTGGGTCCACGCCCCTGGCCAGTCGTCCCTCGTTTCGTCGCCAGCCGCCTCCAGAAGGGCGTCCGCCTTCCGCTCTAGCCTGCCCCGACGCTTCTCGTCAGACGGCGGGATGACCTCGTTCACGTAATCCTCTGGCGCAGCGCTCACATAGCCCTCTCAGGAAATGAAAAAGCCCCCGGTTGCCTCGGGGGCGTCATTAAAAGTGCTGTTCAGTTCTGGCGGTCTAGCCACTTCTCTAGGTCGGCCGGGCGGCATCGGAGCGACTGGCCGACCTTCCGGAACGGGATCGTCTGCCTTTTCCAGTTGTCGTACACCCACGACTTCGGGACGCTCAGGTAGTCAGCAACATCGCCAACGGTCATCAGCTTGGTCAAAAATTCCTCCGAGAAAAAGAAAACCCCCGATGACCTCGGGGGCGTAGTCATTTGGGCGCGGAGGAATGGGGCTACCCAGCCTCTCCCGCCTCCGGCATGGAGTCGAGCACGGACCTGGCCTTGGCGGTCAACTCCCCGCCGGCCTTCCCGGCAAGGGAGCTCAAGTACCCATCTCTGCGGGCCTTCTTGAGGTGATCCCGCACGGTCTCCGGCCGACGCTCGATCAACTGCGCCAGCCAATCAACGGGACGGGTCGCGCCGATATTCGCCATCTGGACGTACACGGTCGAGAGCACAACCAGGTAAGGCGCTGAGACGCCTTGGAGGGCGAGTAGCTGCCCGGCCCCCTTGCCCGCTTCCTCAATCGCCTGGCTGATCCCCCGCGCCTCCTCTTCGATGCTCGGAGCGTGCTCCTGCATCGCGCGGACTGCTTCCGCGAGATCGAGCCTGCGGAGCACCGTCGTGGAGATCCCGCGTGCCACGTCGCGGGCGGGGGCGTTCTCCGCCTGCTCGATGGTGATGCGCTGTGGGCCACCTGTCACCACGCCGCTCGGCCACCACATGCGGATGTCCCACGCACCTTGGTGCTGGGTGATCTCGAACCCGTCCTCATCTGCCATGCAAGGAAGGTACCACGGATGGTGGTCCACCATCAGTTGACAACCATAGGTGGACACGCCAAGACTGGCCGCAAGAGGGGCTGACAGGGCCCCGATCACGGCAGGGACTATCGCTGGTGGCAAGGGCATGGATAGCGCGCTCCACGGACGACCCGAAGAAGTGGACAACCTTCTGGTACGACCCGGACGGCAAACAGCGGCAGAAGTCGTTCGAGACCAAGAAGCGCGCCGACGACCACCGGAAGCGGAAGGAGCAGGAACTAGACGCCGGGACCTACCTGGACGACAGGCTGGGAAAACAGCCCGTGACGGCGGTTTGGGAGCAGTGGACGAATCAAAGGAAGTTGGAGAACAGCACCAAGAAGCAGTACCGCTCGATCCAGAACACGACCCTGGAACCGTTCTTCAAGGCCCGCTCCATCGTGTCCCTAAAAGTGGCGGACATTGAGCAGTGGCTCTTGTGGATGGAAACGGACCGCAAGCTGTCAGCCCGGACGCGACGGCAACGGTTCTCGTTCTTCTCCGGAATGATGGACTGGGCCGTCGTCAACGAGATCATCGGGCGCAACCCGTGCAAGAAGATCAAGCACGCCGGAAGCCGCGCCAAGGAGATCCGCGAGCACAAGAGCAAGGCCCGGCGCCTCACCACGCGGGAAGTCCTGGCCATGCTCGACGGCGCTCCGGCGCGGTACCGAGCAATGCTGTGGCTGATGGCCGGGTGCGGGCTCCGGCTGGGGGAAGCCATGGCCGTCTCACGGGATCAGATCGACTTCAAGGCCGAAATTCTGCGCGTCGACTTCCAGATCGCGGAGGACGGCGAAACAGAGTCCGGCAAGAACAGCGCGCTACAGCGGCGGCACATCAAGGCCCGTGACGAGGAGGAACCGGGTCGAGTGGTGCCCTTGCCGCCCAACGTGGCGTTCGAGCTGCGCAGGCACATCAAGAACCACGGCGTATGGGGGCCTGAGCGTCTGCTGTTCCCGAACGTGACCCGCACCGGGTACCTGTACGCGTCGTACTTCTACCGGCAGATCTGGCTCGTGGCCTTGACCAAGGAAGAGGTGGCGTACTGCAAGCCGCACTCCATGCGGCACTACTACGGATCGCGACTTCTGTACGCGGGTGTCCCCGAGAACGACGTAGCCGACTGGATGGGCCACAGCAGCACGGACGTACTGCGCGAGCACTACCACTACATCTTTGAGGGAGCCGAGCAGCGCGGGCGGGCGGCCATCGCAACGATGCTGACGCCCGGCGCGGACGACCCCACAGAGGGACAGGCGGAAGTCGCCTGACAGAGCCCATGCGAACGGCCCCCGGCGCAGAGCCGGGGGCCGTTGTGTTTGTGCAGGTGAGAGGCGGTTCACCGCCCAGCGTCAGCCCAGGATTCCCCCAGCATGACACCCATGATCAGCCCGAAACGGACCCGAACGGACCGGAACCCGATCGCTGCCCGCGAGCCATCGAAAACGGCCTCTGACCTGCGAAAACCCTACTGCGGCAGGTTCCTCGCCATCACGATCCGCTGAACCTGATTCGTGCCTTCATAAATCTGCGTGATCTTGGCGTCCCGCATCATCCGCTCCAGCGGGTAGTCGCGGGTGTAGCCATAGCCGCCGAGCAGCTGGACCGCGTCGGTGGTGATCTCCATGGCGGCGTCCGAGGCGTAGCACTTGGCCGCGGCGCCGAAGAACGTCAGGTCCTCGCCCTTGCCGCCGGCCGAGACGCGCTCGGAGCGGGCCGCCGCGGCGTAGGTGAGCTGGCGGGCCGCCTCCAGCTTCATCGCCATGTCGGCGAGCATGAACTGGACGCCCTGGAAGTCGCCGATCGGCTTGCCGAACTGCTTGCGCTCCTGGACGTAGCCCTTGGCGTAGTCCAGCGCGCCCTGGGCGATGCCGAGCGCCTGGGCCGCGATGGTGATGCGGGTGTGGTCCAGGGTCTTCATGGCGGTGGCGAAGCCGGTGCCCTCCGCGCCGATCATGCGGTCGGCGGGGATGCGGACGTTGTCGAGGTAGACCTCGCGGGTCGGGGAGCCCTTGATGCCGAGCTTCTTCTCCGGCGCGCCGAAGGAGACGCCCTCGTCGCCCTTCTCGACGACGAACGCCGATATGCCCTTGGAGCGCTTCTCCGGGTCGGTGACGGCCATGACGGTGTAGTAGTCCGACACCCCGGCGTTGGTGATCCAGCGCTTGACGCCGTTGAGGACGTAGAAGTCGCCGTCCCGCACCGCCTTGGTCTTCATCCCCGCCGCGTCGGAGCCGGCGTCCGGCTCGCTGAGGCAGTACGAGAACATCGCGTCGCCCTTGGCGAGCGGCGCCAGGTACTTCTTCTTCAGGTCCTCACCGCCGGAGAGGATCACCGGGAGCGAACCGAGCTTGTTGACCGCCGGGATCAGCGACGAGGAGGCGCAGACCCGGGCGACCTCCTCGATGACGATCACGGTCGCCAGCGCGTCGGCACCGGCGCCGCCGTACGACTCCGGTACGTGCACGGCGTGCAGGTCGTTGGCGACCAGCGCGTCCAGCGCCTCCTGGGGGAAGCGGGCCTCCTCGTCCACGGCGGCGGCGAACGGCGCGATCTTCGCCTCGGCGAGCGAGCGCACCGACTCGCGGAGCATGTCGTGCTCCTCGGACGGCCGGTACAGATCGAAATCAGCGGTTCCCGCCAAGGTCTCTCACTCCCCTGAGGTGCCGGCAGTGCTAACTACCGTTAAGTAACCCTTACTGAGAAGGGATTCTAGGGCGGATACGGGGGCCGTCGGTAGGTGAGGTTGCCGACAGTCCCCCAGGGGCGCACCGCGTGCGGGAAGGGTCCGTTCCGTGCGCGGATATGCTCGGTCGGCACTGCTTTCCGTCAGACCCATGGAGCCCCGCAATGGCCCTCAAGATCACCGTGATCGGCACCGGCTACCTCGGCGCCACCCACGCCGCCGCCATGGCCGAGCTGGGCTTCGAGGTGCTGGGCCTGGACGTGCAGCCGGAGAAGATCGAAACGCTCCGCCGGGGCGAGGTGCCGATGTACGAGCCGGGTCTGGCGGAGCTGCTGCGCCGCCATGTCGCCGGCATCGAGGGCTCCACCGGGCGGCTGCGCTTCACCACCTCCTACGAGGAGGCCGGGGCCTTCGGCGACGTCCACTTCGTCTGCGTGAACACCCCGCAGAAGCACGGCGAGTACGCCTGCGACATGTCCTACGTCGAGGCCGCCTTCGACGCGCTGGCACCGCATCTGACCCGGCCCGTGCTGGTGGTCGGCAAGTCGACGGTGCCGGTGGGCAGCGCGGCCCGGCTCGCGCAGCGGCTGACGGCCGCCGCGCCCGTCGGCGCCGACGCCGAGCTGGCCTGGAACCCGGAGTTCCTGCGCGAGGGCTTCGCCGTCCAGGACACCCTGCACCCGGACCGGATCGTGGCCGGCGTCACCAGCGAGCGGGCCGAGGCGCTGCTGCGCGAGGTCTACGCCACCCCGATCGCCGAGGGCTCCCCGTTCATCGTCATGGACTACCCCACCGCCGAGCTGGTGAAGACCTCCGCCAACTCCTTCCTGGCCACCAAGATCTCGTTCATCAACGCCATGGCCGAGGTGTGCGAGGCCGCCGACGGCGACGTGGTGAAGCTGGCCGAGGCGATCGGCCACGACGAGCGGATCGGCAGCAAGTTCCTGCGCGCCGGCATCGGCTTCGGCGGCGGCTGCCTGCCCAAGGACATCCGCGCCTTCATGGCCCGCGCCGGCGAACTGGGCGCCGACCAGGCGCTGACCTTCCTCCGCGAGGTCGACTCGATCAACATGCGGCGCCGCGGCCACATGGTCGAGCTGGCCCGCGACGCGGTGGGCGGCAGCTTCCTCGGCAAGCGGGTCGCCGTCCTCGGCGCGACCTTCAAGCCCGACTCGGACGACGTCCGCGACTCCCCCGCCCTCAACGTCGCCGGCCAGATCCACCTCCAGGGCGGCCAGGTCACGGTCTACGACCCCAAGGGCATGGCCAACGCGGAGCGGGTCTTCCCGACCCTCGGCTACGCGGAGAGCGCCCTGGAAGCGGTGCGCGGCGCGCATGTCGTCCTGCACCTGACCGAGTGGCGCGAGTTCCGGGAACTCGACCCCGGCGTACTCGGCGAGGTCGTCGCCGAACGGAGCGTCCTGGACGGCCGCAACGCCCTCGACCCGGAGCTGTGGCGCAAGGCCGGGTGGCTCTATCGAGCCCTTGGCCGACCCTCTGCGTAGAGAATTTCGTCCCTCGCTTTTCGGCTTTCCCGCCGTAGGGGTTCGCCGCGCTTGCGCCTGACGGCGCGCTTCCGGCCCGCTTCGCGGGCGTTGTTGGTCCGCTGCGCGGGGCCGGTCCGCTGCGCGGGGCTGTCGGGTGCGGTGACGGGGCTCCGGTTGTCGGGTCCCTGCGGGCTCTGGACTGAGGGGCGGCGTGCATCTACGACTGACCGTCAGCCGTCAACAGGTGACCGTCAGCGGACCACTGGGACTGGCCCCCACCCACCGTCTTTATGACCACCCACGGGAGGGGACGGGCCGGAGGGGGTGGTGTGTCGGACGTAAAGCGCAGCAGTCCGACACACCACCCCCGCAGGCCCGGCACCGCACCCGACAGCCCCGCGCAGCGGACCGGCCCCGCGCAGCGGCAAACCAACGCCCGCGAAGCGGGCCGGAACAGCCCCCGCGCAGCGGACCGCTCAGCCGAGCGTCAGATTCGACGGCCCCCGTCGAGACCCCTCGGCACGAGCGACCCCCTCCGCATCGCGGAGGACCCGCACCGCGTTCTGCCACGTCAGCTTGGCCAGGTCGGCCTCCGACCACTTGCGGCGGAGCAGTTCGGCGACGAGGTTGGGGTAGCTCGCGACGTCGGCGAGGTCCGACGGGGTGAAGGCCGTGCCGTCGTAGTCGCCGCCGATGCCGACATGGTCGATGCCGGCGACCTCGCGCATGTGGTCGAGGTGGTCGGCGACGGTCGCCGCGGTGGCCGCCGGGCGGGGGTTGGCGGCCTCGAAGGCGCGCTGGACGGCCATGCCCCGCTCGGTGGTGTCGAGGTGGTGCAGGCCGTGGGCGCGCATGTTCTCGTCGGCGCGCAGGGTCCACTCGACCGCGGCGGGCAGCACGAACTTCGGGACGAAGGTGGCCATCGCGACGCCGCCGTTGGCGGGGAGTTGGGCCAGCACGTCGTCGGGGATGTTGCGCGGGTGGTCGCAGACGGCGCGGGCCGAGGAGTGCGAGAAGATCACCGGCGCGGTGGTGACGCGCAGGGCGTCGCGCATGGTGTCGGGCGAGACGTGCGAGAGGTCGACGAGCATCCCGCAGCGGTTCATCTCGCGGACGACTTCTTCGCCGAAGGCCGACAGGCCGTGGTGGCGGGGGGTGTCGGTCGCCGAGTCCGCCCAGTCGTTGTTGTCGTTGTGGGTGAGCGTCATGTAGCGGACGCCCAGGGCGTGGAAGGCCCGCAGGGTGGCCAGGGAGTTGTTGATCGAGTGGCCGCCCTCGGCGCCCATGAGGGAGGCGATGCGGCCCTCGGCGCGGGCCGCCTCCATGTCGTCGGCGGTGGCCGCGAGGCGTAGGTCCGCTGCGTAGCGGGTGGTCAACTGCCGTACGACGTCGATCTGTTCCAGGGTGGCGCTGACGGCGTGGTCACCGGTGTAGTCGGAGCGTACGTACACCGACCAGAACTGTGCGCCGACCCCGCCGGCGCGCAGCCGGGGGATGTCGGTGTGCAGGTGGGCACTCTGGTCGGTGGCGACGTCGCGCCGGTCGAGGTCGTAGCGGACCTGTTCGCGCAGTGCCCAGGGGAGGTCGTTGTGGCCGTCGACGACCGGCCAGCGGGCGAGCAGGTCCCGGGCGGCGTCCAGGGCGGCCGTCACTTGTTGCCCCCGAAGCCGAAGCCCGCCGCGCCCGCGACCTTGTTGCGCAGCCGCCGGCCCTTCTCGGTGGCCTGGTCGTTCAGCTCCTGCTGGAACTCCCGCATACGGGCGAGGAGTTCGGGGTCGTGGGCGGCGAGCATCCGGGCGGCGAGCAGTCCGGCGTTGCGGGCGCCGCCGACGGAGACCGTGGCGACCGGGACGCCGGCCGGCATCTGGACGATGGAGAGGAGGGAGTCCATGCCGTCGAGGTACTTGAGGGGGACGGGGACGCCGACGACCGGGAGGGGGGTGACGGAGGCGAGCATGCCCGGCAGGTGGGCGGCTCCGCCGGCGCCGGCGATGATCGCCTTCAGGCCGCGGGCGGCCGCCTGCTCGCCGTAGGCGATCATCTCGTGCGGCATGCGGTGGGCCGAGACGACGTCGACCTCATAGCCGATCTCGAACTCCTCCAGAGCCTGGGCGGCGGCCTCCATGACGGGCCAGTCGGAGTCGGAGCCCATGACGATGCCCACAAGGGGGCCACTGGTTGCTGCCGTCATTCGGTGATCGTTCCTCGCAGGTATCCGGCGGCGTGCGCGGCGCGCTCACGCACGTCCGCCAGGTCGTCGCCGTAGGTGTTGACGTGCCCGACCTTGCGGCCAGGCTTCACGTCCTTGCCGTACATGTGAATCTTCAACTGCGGATCGCGTGCCATGCAATGGAGGTACGCCGCATACATGTCGGGATAGTCGCCGCCGAGGACGTTGGCCATCACCGTCCAGCGGGCGCGCGGGCGCGGGTCGCCGAGCGGGAGGTCGAGGACGGCGCGGACGTGGTTGGCGAACTGCGAGGTGATCGCGCCGTCCTGGGTCCAGTGGCCGGAGTTGTGCGGGCGCATGGCGAGTTCGTTGACGAGGACGGCGGGGGCGCCGTCGGCGTCCCGGACCTCGAACAGCTCGACCGCGAGGTGCCCGACGACGCCGAGTTCGTCGGCGATCCGCAGGGCGAGCTGCTGGGCATGGGTGGAGAGCTCGTCGGAGAGGCCGGGGGCCGGGGCGATCACGGTGTCGCAGACGCCGTCGACCTGGACCGACTCGACGACCGGGTAGGCGACGGCCTGGCCGTGCGGGGAGCGCACGACGTTGGCGGCCAGCTCGCGGACGAAGGAGACCTTCTCCTCGGCCAGGACGGGCACTCCGGCGAGGAACGGTTCCTGCGCCTCCTTGGAGGATCGCACCAGCCAGACGCCCTTGCCGTCGTAGCCGCCGCGGACGGTCTTGAGGATCACCGGGAAGCCCGTGCCCTCGGCCGCGAAGCGCTCGACGTCGGCCGGGTCGGCGACGATGCGGTGGCGCGGGCAGGGCACGCCGACGGCGTCCAGCTTCGCCCGCATCACCCCCTTGTCCTGGGCGTGCACCAGCGCTTCCGGGCCGGGCCGGACGGGGATGCCCTCGGCCTCCAGTGCCCGCAAGTGCTCGGTGGGCACGTGCTCGTGGTCGAAGGTGATCACATCGCAGCCGCGGGCGAACGCGCGAAGGGTGTCCAGATCGCGGTAGTCGCCGACGACGACATCGCCGACCACCTGCGCCGCCGAGTCCTGCGGGGTGTCACTGAGGAGCTTGAACTTGATGCCGAGGGGGATACCCGCCTCGTGGGTCATGCGGGCGAGCTGACCGCCGCCGACCATGCCGACTACCGGGAACGTCACGCCCCCAGGGTAGCCGCCCGGCGGTCGTGCACCCGACCCGGACTTGGAGGATCGTCCGAGAGACGCGTTCGAGGGCGATCGGGCGACAAGGGGAGGCCGCATGGAGAGCGGCGACATAACGAGGAACTCCCGGACACTGGTGACCGTCGTCGCGGTCGCCGCCCTGCTGATCGCCCTGCACACGGTGATCAGCCGGCTGTCCGGCCCCGAGGTGTTCGGCCCGGGCGACACCGAGATCTCGGTCGGCGCCGGCGACCGCTTCAGCATCGAGGTGCCCGACGACCCCGGCGACGGCTACCACTGGATCGTCGCCGCCCCGCGACCGGATCCGGCCGTTCTGCGGGCCGCCGGACAGCGGCGGACCATGCCGGACGACGACGCCGGACCGCCGTCCGCCGGCCACGACTCCCGGGCGCTGGACTTCGCGGCGGTCCACCCGGGCCGCACCGACCTGCGGCTGCTGCACTGTCTGCGGTGCGCGACGGGCGCCGCGGACGAGCCGGGCGCCGGCGTCCTCAACTTCCGTGTGACGGTGGGCTGACGGCCGATTGCGGACCGTCATGGCCGTATCCGTACGGGGGTGCGCGGGAGGGGCCGCCGGGGTCCCGCGCTCCGGCGGGCGTGGTTAGCATGAAGGGGCCCGACCGGGTCGCCGGCCCGCCTACCGCCCACGACGGGGAGCTGAACGATCACCATGAGTGAACGGAGCGCGCTGCGCTCACGGTTGGAGGGGCTCGTCCGGGAGGTCGTGAAGTTCGGCGCCGTCGGCGGCGCGGGGGTCGTGGTGAACTTCGCGGTCTTCAACCTCGTCCGGCACCTGACCGAACTGCCCGTCGTCCGGGCGAGCATCGTGGCGACGGTGGTCGCCACCGGCACCAACTACATCGGCTACCGCTACTTCGCCTACCGGGACCGCGACAAGCAGGGGCGCACCAAGGAGCTGACGCTCTTCCTGCTGTTCAGCGTGGTCGGCCTGGTCATCGAGAACGGCATCCTCTACGCCGCGACCTACGGCTTCGGCTGGGACAGCCCGCTGCAGAGCAACGTCTTCAAGTTCCTCGGCATCGGCATCGCCACGCTCTTCCGCTTCTGGTCGTACCGCACCTGGGTCTTCCGGGCGCTGCCCGCCCGGGAGGCGGTTCAGACCGCGGAGTCGTTCCTGACGGACGACTCCCGGCTGCCGAGCGGCGCCTCCCGGAAGTAGCCCCCGGGCTCACTCCTCGGTGAGCTCGCCCTCCCGGGCCAGGAACAGCGCGAAGACCGGCGGGTGCTGCTGGAGGAGTTCCAGCCGGCCGCCGTCCGCCTCGGCCAGGTCGCGGGCGACGGCGAGCCCGAGGCCCGTGGAGTTGCGGCCGGAGACGGTCCGCTCGAAGACCCGGGAGCCGAGGTCCGGCGGGACGCCGGGGCCGGCGTCGGTGACCTCGACGACGGCCTGGTTGCCGGTGACCCGGGTGCGCAGGGCGACCGTTCCGTCGCCGTGCATCAGGGAGTTCTCGATCAGGGTGGCCAGCACCTGGGCGACCGCGCCCGGGGTGCCGACGGCCCGCAGGCCCTTCTTGCCGGAGCGGACGATGGCCCGTCCGGCGCTGCGGTAGGCCGGGCGCCACTCCTCGATCTGCTGCTTGACGACCTCGTCGAGGTCGAAGGCGACGGCCGAGCCGGTGCGCGGGTCCCGGGAGTTGGTCAGCAGCCGCTGGACGACGTCCGTCAGCCGCTCCACCTGGGCCAGCGCGATGGTGGCCTCTTCCTTCACGGTGTCCGGGTCGTCGGTGAGGGTGATCTCCTCCAGCCGCATGGACAGCGCGGTCAGCGGGGTGCGCAGCTGGTGGGAGGCGTCGGCGGCCAGCCGCCGCTCGGCGGTGAGCATCCGCGCGATCCGCTCGGCGCTGGCGTCGAGGACGTCGGCGACCCGGTCGAGCTCCTGGACGCCGTAGCGGCGGTGCCGGGGCCGGGGGTCGCCGGAGCCCAGCCGCTCGGCGGTCTCGGCGAGGTCGGTGAGGGGGGCGGTGAGGCGGCGGGCCTGCCGGATGGCGAGCACCACCGCGGCCAGGATCGCCAGCAGGGCGACGGCGAGGATCACCAGCAGGGTCCGGCCGATCTCCGCGCTGACCGTGGCCCGGGACTCCTGGACGGTGACCGACTCGCCGCGGTCGCCGCGCACCTCGGACCGGATCACGTCGCCGGCCGGCCGCTTGCCGATCTCGATCTTCGGCTTGCCGGGCACCTTGATCTCGGCGTAGCGGTGGGCGGTGATCTGCTCCGAGAGGATCTCCGGGGTGATCTTCTCGTTGCTGCCGAGCCGGCTCTCGACTATCCCGACCAGCCGGACCGCCTCGGACGCCACGGACTCCTGTGCGCCGGACTGGATCGTGCGGGTCTCGACGATCACCAGGGAGACGCCGAAGACGGCGATGACGACGAGCACCACGGCGAGCGTGGAGTTGATCAGTCGGCGGCGCACGGGCCCCTAGCTCTTTTCGAAGCGGAAGCCGACCCCGCGGACGGTGGCGATGTACCGGGGGTTGGCGGCGTCGTCCCCGAGCTTCTTGCGCAGCCAGGAGATGTGCATGTCCAGCGTCTTGGTGGACGACCACCAGGTGGTGTCCCAGACCTCGCGCATCAGCTGGTCGCGGGTGACGACCCGGCCGGCGTCCCGCACCAGGACCCGCAGGAGGTCGAACTCCTTCGCCGTGAGCTGGAGTTCCTCGTCGCCCATCCAGGCCCGGTGCGACTCGACGTCGATCCGCACGCCGTGGGTGGCGGGCGGCTGCTGGGGCTCGGCGGTGGAGCCGCGGCGCAGCAGGGCCCGGACCCGGGCGAGCAGCTCGGCGAGCCGGAAGGGCTTGGTGACGTAGTCGTCGGCGCCGGCGTCGAGGCCGACGACGGTGTCCACCTCGTCGGCGCGGGCGGTCAGTACCAGGATGGGGAAGGAATGGCCTTCGTTGCGCAGTCGGCGGCAGACCTCGAGACCGTCCATACCGGGCAGCCCGAGGTCCAGGACCACGAGGTCGATGTTGCCCTGGAGACCGGCGTCGAGCGCCGTCGGGCCGTCCTCACGCACCTCGACGTCGTAACCCTCGCGGCGCAGGGCGCGGGCGAGCGGCTCCGAGATGGACGCGTCATCCTCGGCGAGCAGTACACGGGTCATGGGCCGATGGTAGTCCGATGTACCGAGGGCGAGGGGCGGACCAGCACGGATGGGCGACAGCGGGGTCCGATCCGCGCCCGGCTCGCGCGCTCGGGACGCGGGCGCGCGGGCGCAGGCGTGGTCGCAAACAGGGCTGTAAAGGGTTCCCGGGCGGAGTGTGAGCGTTCTCTCACCACTCCCAACGGGCCGCCGAGCGGACGTATGGTGTCCGGAACGTCCAACGCACCACCCCGGGATCCGAGGCGCCGAACTGACGCCGTCGGTCCTTGTTGTGTGCGGGTCCGGCATCCCCGGCCCCGTCCACGGTGCAAGACCTGTCGACCGGGTCCGCCGGCCGCCTCGCCGCGGCACGGGGGGCGTGGATCCGGTGTTCGCCCTGCCTCGGCCCTCCTCGGGAGCGCCGACCCTCCGGACGTGAGGGCGGGCAGGACGGCGACGGTGCCGGTCATCCCCCACCCGGGCGCCCACCGAGTCCTCGGAGGCGTCCCGAGAAGCAAGGAACCACCATGGCGTCCAGCCTGACGAAGGACGCCGCCCGGCAGGGCACCCCTGCGAACGGCGGCAAGACCTTCTTCGGCCACCCCCGCGGCCTGGCCACTCTCTTCATGACCGAGATGTGGGAGCGCTTCAGCTTCTACGGCATGCGTGCCCTGCTCGTCCTGTACCTGATCTCCGGTGGTGCGGACGCCAAGGTGGGCTCGCAGGGCGGCGGTCTGGCCATGACGGCGGTCTCCGCCTCGGCGATCTACGCCGTCTACATGGCCCTGGTGTACCTGCTCGCCATGCCCGGCGGCTGGTTCGGCGACCGGGTCTGGGGTCCCCGCAAGACGGTGATCGTCGGCTCGTGCGTGGTCATCGCGGGCCACGTCGTCCTGGCCGTCCCCGGCCCGACGTTCTTCGCCGGTCTGGCGATGGTGGCGTGCGGCTCCGGCCTGCTGAAGTCCAACATCTCCACGATGGTGGGCCACCTCTACGACGGCCCGCAGGACCCGCGCCGGGACGGCGGTTTCACCGTCTTCTACATGAGCATCAACATCGGGTCCATGGCCGCCCCGCTCGTCGTCGGCGGCATCGGCCAGGGCATCAACTGGCACCTGGGCTTCGCGACCGCGGCGCTGGGCATGGCGCTGGGACTGGTCCAGTTCCTGATCGGCACCCGGCACCTGAACCCCAAGAGCAGCCAGGTGCCGACCCCGCTGTCGGTGCAGGAGCGCAACGGCTGGCTGCGCAAGGGCCTGATCTGGGCCGCCGTCGCCGCGGTCTTCTACGGCATCGTCGCGGGCTCCGGTCACTTCACGCTCAACTGGGCGCTGATCCCGCTGGCCGTCATCGGCATCTGCGTCCCGTGCTTCGTGCTGCTGCGCATCAAGCGGGACAAGGAACTGACCTCGGCCGAGCAGTCCAAGGTCAGCAGCTACGTGTGGTTCTTCGTCGCCGCCGCGGTCTTCTGGATGATCTTCGACCAGGCCGGTTCGACCCTGAACGTCTTCGCCGAGAAGAACACCGCGGACTCGGTCTTCGGCTGGGCCTACCCCTCCTCGTTCCTGCAGTCGGTCAACCCGATGTGGGTGCTGGTGCTGGCCCCGGTCTTCGCCTCGGCGTGGCTGGCGCTGGCCCGCCGCAACCGCGAGCCCAGCACGCCGGTGAAGTTCGCCATGGCGATGGTGCTGATCGGCGCCTCGTACGTCTTCTTCCTCGTGCCGATCGCCATGTCCTCCGACGGCACCAAGGTCAGCCCGATGTGGCTGATCACCGTCTACGGCCTCCAGACGATGGGCGAGCTGTGCCTGTCCCCGGTCGGTCTGTCGGTGACCACCAAGCTGGCGCCGCAGAAGTACGCCAGCCAGATGATGGGTGTCTGGTTCCTCGCCGTCACCGCGGGCGACAGCGTCATCTCCCTGGTGTCGATCGGGGGCGCGGACCTCAGCGGTGTGGGGGTGCTCGTCACCGAGGCCGCGCTGGCCGTGCTGGCCGGTTTCGCGGTCTTCATGTACCGCAAGAAGATCACCCCGCTCATGGGGGACGTGCACTGATCCGCTCCCGGTAGCGGAAGCAGAAGCAGCGAAAGAGGGGCCCGGCGCGCTGGTGCGTGCCGGGCCCCTCTCGCATGCCGGTTGGGTGGGCCGGATCCGGGGGCCGGTTTCGTGGGCCGGCGGGCAGGTGCGGCCCCGCGGGTCAGCGGCGCGGTCGCCGCGGGGTGAAGGTGAGGGCCGCGGCGCCGAGCAGGACGACGGTGCCGGCGAGCACGCCGAGGGCGGTCAGCGCGCCGTGGTCGGCCGCACCGGTCTGGGCCAGGCCGCCCGCGCCGCCACTGCCGCTGCCGGAGGCGCCGGACGCTCCGGCCGTGCCGCCACCGGAGGACGAACCGCCGGTCGACCCGCCGGAGGTGCCGCCGGTCGAGCCGCCCGAGGTGCCGCCGGGTTGGGCCGCGGTGTCCAGGGTGAGCGAGGCACCGGGGTCCTTCTCCGGGGTGCAGGTGGTGGTCGTCCCGAGGGCGTTGACGGTGAGCACGCCGGGGGTGAGGGTGGCCCGGCCGGTGGCGCCGGGCTTGTAGGTGCCCGTCAGGTCCGGGATCGTGATGGGCTGACCGGCCTTGATGGGCTGGGCGTTGGTGGGCCCCGCCACCTCGACCGCGCCCTTGTCGGCGCCGCCCGCCTTCACGTCCATCGACGGCTTGACCGAGCCCTTGGGGATGTCCGCCGGGCTGTCCATGACGGACTTGGCGAAGTGCACCGTCAGGTCGTAACCGCCGCCCTTCTTGACGCCGTTGATCTGGACCGGCGAGGTCGCCTTCTTGTCGCCGATGGGCGTCTTGCAGGCGTACGGGACCTGCACCTCCTTGCCCTTGTAGGCGGTGCCGTCGGGGTCGCCGCCGGAGCCGCCGGTGGAACCGGAACCTCCGCTGCCGCCACCGGAAGTGCTGCCACCGGAGGTGGTGCCGCCGGCGCTCGTCCCGCCGCTGCCCGTTCCCCCGCCGGTCGTTCCCCCACCGGTCGTCCCGCCGCTGCCCGTCCCCCCGCCGGTCGTGCCGCCGGAGGAGCCGCCGCCGTCCGTGACCTTGATGGTGACCGCCGGGTGCACCGCCTCCTTGGGCGTGCACTTGGTGTCCGTGGAGATCGGCTTGCTGACGTTGATGTTGTACGCGCCGGGCGTCAGCGTGACCTCCCCGGGGGCGGTGAGTTTCAGCGTGCCCTTCATGGCGGACAGTTTCATCGGGCTGTTCTTCGGGATCGGCGGGTTCTGCCGCGGGCCCTGCATCGCCAGGTCCCCGGTCTGCGCACCGGCGACCTCGAGCGTTCCGGTCGGCTGGACGGTGTCCTTGTCCAGGTCGAGGATGCCGGGGTTCTGCGAGGCCGCCTGGACGGTCGTCCAGACCACCTCGACCGTGTCGCCGACCTTGGCGGTCGCGGGCGCGCCGATGTCGACCTTGGTGGTGCCCTCGACGGGCGGCAGCCCCGATATCGGCGGCGGCTGACACTCCGTCCGGTACGCCACCTCGGCCGCCCCTGCGGGACCGGCGGCGCTCACCACGCCCGCCCCGGCGAGCACCAGCGCGGCCGCCGCGGCGGTGGCCGCTCTTCTTCGTTGCCCGGTCGGCCCGGCGGGCCTGGTCAACCTCATCAACGTCATCACGAACCTTTCGACGGGGGTCGTTCGGTTGCGGTGGTGGACGGTGCGGTGTCCGGGGTGAACCACGGCAGTGCGGCGGCGCCTTCCGGTACGGCGCCGGTGCCGGTGCCGGGTTGCCTGTAGTGCTCGTCGGCGCGCTCGTCCCGCCGCCGGTCCTGGTGCCGGTCCTTCTGCCGGTCCGGGCGGGCGTGACGGGTGCGCGGGGAACGTGGGGTGCGTCGGCCGTCCGGGGCGCTCCGGGGGCCGGCGGGGGCGCCCGGCCGGTGCGGGCGGACGCGGTCGACGACGGCCATCCCGATCCGGAACACCACCGACGGGACGACGATGCACAGCAGCAGCCAGAAGAGCGTCACGCCCCACGGCCGGCCGACCTCCCACGGCTGCTCGACCAGCAGCCTGCCGCCGTACTTGAGGGAGACCAGATAGTCGCCGTGCGCCCCGGCGGCCAGCTCCACCGGGAGCCGCACCTCGGCCTTCCGCCCGGCGGGGACGGTCCCCCGCCACCGCTGGTCGTCCCACTGGGGCGCGAAGACGCCGTGCGAGGTGCCGACCTGGAAGACCGGGTCCTTGGCCGGCACCGGACCCAAGTTGCCGACGGTTACGGTCAGTTCGCGCTGCGGCGGGGCGCCGAACCAGGTGAGGAGTCCGCTGCTGCCGGTCAGCCGGGGCTGCGCCAGGACGGCCAGGCGGCCGGCGCTGACGTCCTGGGGCAGCGGCGCGACGGGGTGCCCGGCCACCTTGAACGCGGCGTCGGCGGCGGCCGCCGGGCCGGCCACGGCCGCCACGTGCACCACGCAGGGGCAGGGCTTGGGCGGTTCGGCGACCGGCAGCCGGGTGGCGAACGCGCCCCGGTCGTCGGTGGTGGCGGTCCGGCCGTCGCCGTTGGCGCAGGAGTTGGTGCCGCCGATCATGTTCTGTCCGCAGATCAGCAGCGTCAGCAGGGTGTGCGGGCGCCAGCCCCGCCCGGTGACGGTGATGCTGCCGCCGGCGCCCGCCTCGCTCTTCGAGACCGCCGCGGTCGGCGGGTCGGCGGCCGTCGCGGCGTACGCGGTCGCCACGGCCGGACCGGACGGCCCCAGCGGCCCGGGCGGGAGCGCCGGGAGGAGTGCCAGGACGAGGACGGCGAGCAGGGCGGGGGCACGGCGGCGGAGGCGGCGGGGGGCGGGGGCAGCGACGGGGATGGTGGGGGCAGGCCCCCTGGCGCGTACCGCGCCTGTCCCCTCCGTCCTGTCCGTCCCGCTGCCCCCGCCCGCCTCGTCGCTCTCGCCGTTCCCGCTCGCGTCGTACCTCTCGCCGTTCACCCGTGCACCCCTGATCCCGTCCTCGTGACCGCCGTGCTGCCGGTCGTCGTGTCGTCCGGCATGCCGGGGTCCGTCGCTCCGGATTCCGGCGTTCCGGGTTCCGCCGTCCGGCGGCCCGGCATCGGGGCTTCCTGCCTCGGGCCCGGTACGGCGGACCCGGGCGCCCCGTCCGTACGGCCCGCACCGCCGGTGCGTCTGCGCCGTCGTACGAGCACCCAGCAGCCCCCGCCCGCGGCCAGGAGGGTGAGCACGGCCGCGGCCCCGGCGCCCCAGGGGACGGCGGTGTACGAGGCGGTCGCGGTGTCGTGTGCGCCGCCCGCGGCGGTGGCGGTGAGGCGGATGTCGACCGGGTCCAGGGCGGGCGGATCGGGCCAGGTCTCGGTCCGGTCGGCGCGGGCGCCGGGCGGCAGGACGTCGGGCAGGGTGTGGGCGGGGCGGCGCAGCAGGGCCCCGAAGAGGCCGTCGGCGCGGACCGCCAGCCGCGGCCGGAGGGCGGTGTTGCCGCGGTTGACCAGGGTGTAGTGGATCACCACGGCGCTCCCCCGCCGGGTCACCGACACCTGCTCGACCGTGAGCGCGGACAGCGTGGGGCCGGTCACCCGCAGCCGGACCGGGATACGGGTCGGTGCGCCGGGTCCGGTCCCGGTGACGGTGAGGGTGCCTAAGTGGCTACCAGGGACGGCGGTGCGCGGCACGGCCACCGTGAACGGGACACCGGCCCGGGTCCGCGGCGGGACCGTCACCTCCGGGGTGCCGAAGGCGAGCCACGCCCCGGAGCCGTCCCCGCCGTCGCCGGCCAGGCGTACGGTGACCGGCCGGAGGGACGGGTTGCGCACGTCCAGCCGGTCGGTCAGGGCGGTGCCCGGCGGGCCCTCCAGGTAGAAGGACGTCCGGGCGGTCCCGGTGGGCGCGGCGGACCAGCCCGGTGCGGCCGCGGCCGCCGCGGGGGCCGGCAGGACGACGGCGGCCGCGAGGACCGCGCCGGTGGCCGCGGTGCGGGGACGGAACGGCATCGGCGGCTCCCGGTGCGGGTCAGGCGCGTTGGTGACGGCGGGTCAGCCAGAGGACTCCGGCGGCGCCGGCGAGCAGCACGGTGCCGCCGAGGGTGCCCAGGGCCAGGGCGGAGTCCGCCGGTCCGGTCTGCGGCAGCCGGCCGCCGCCGGTCGAACCGCCGGCCGCCGCGGCGCCACCGCTGCCACCGGAACCGCCGGATCCGCCGCCGCCCTTGACGTCCAGGGTCAGCGAGGGCTTGGGGTGGTTGCTCGGCGTACAGGTGGTGGTGGTGCCCAGCGCCTTGATGGTGAGCGTGGAGGCGGTGAAGGTGACCTTCCCGCTCGCCTTGGGGGTGTACGTACCGCTGAGGTCGCTTATCTTGATCGGCGTGTTGGCGGGGATCGCCTGGGCGTTGGGCGGCCCGGTGACCTGTACGGTGCCGTGCTCCGCGCCGCCCAGCTGGATCAGCGCGCTGGGCTTCATGGCGCCCTTGCCCAGTTCGACGGGGCTGGAGGAGACGCCCTTCTGGAACGACATCACGAGCTGGTACGCCCCGCCGGCGGGCGTTCCCTTGATGTCTATGGGCGAGACCGCCCCCTTGTTGCCGATCGGCGTCTTGCACTGGTAGTTGACATCGACGACCGCGGCGTGTGCGGCGGGCGCGGTGAACAGCACCGCGGAACCTGCCGCCGCCGCGGCCACGGCCAGCCCGGCCGCCCGCCGCGGCCGCCTGCCGTGCTGTGCGTGGAAGCGGGCCACCTCGAGTTCCCCTTCTCCCGGTTCGGCGCGCCGACGAATATTACTGACGGCACATCAGATTGGGCGCTCAAGGTACGCCCGGGAGGTTGCCGAGGGAAGGCACCGCACAGCCCTGATGCCGGGCGGCGGCCGGATCCGTCCGGAAGGGGGCCCGCCCCTGCCCCGATCGGCCCCGTGAACGCAGAAGCGCGGGCCCGCGGGCCCGCGCTCACTCTCTCCCCGTTCGCCGCCCCTTCAGGAGGGCGCGGCCAGCTCCGCCCAGACGGTCTTGCCCGCACCGTCGGCGTTGCGCACCACGCCCCAGTCCAGGCAGAGCCGCTGCACGATGAACATGCCGTGACCGCCGGGCCGTCCGGGGCGGTGCGGGCTGCGCGGCGCCGGGGAGCCCGCGCCCAGGTCGCTGACCTCCAGGCGGATCACCTTGGCCGCGCACCGCAGCCGCAGCTCCTCGGGGCCTTCGGCGTGCAGGCAGGCGTTGGTGACCAGCTCGGAGACGACGAGCAGGACGTCCTCGGCCGCGGCCCGCTGGTCGGCGGTCGCGGCCGGCAGCCAGCCCCAGTCGTGCAACGCCTCCCGGGCGAAGTCGCGGGCCCGCGCCACGGCGCCCCGGGTGCCCGCCAGGCGCAGCCGGCGGATCTGACCCGACGGGACGGCGGCAGCGGAGGGCCCGGCGGCGGAAGCGCCGGCGCCGCCCGGCTCCGGGCCGAGATCGCCCGGCGGGTACGGCCGGGTGGTGCTCATCAGCGCTTCACCTCACCGATTCGCCTGTTCACGGACAACAGATAACTGACTGATTCAACGGATTCAGGTGTCTCCTGCCCGACCGGACGGTGAGAACACCCACTTCTTGGGGACGGAAGTTGTGACTCCGACTACGCGCCCGGAACGTATCCTTCCGGACGCCGCGGCCGGTCAATCTCCCAGGGCCGCGTCGAGCGAGTCGTGCACGGTGAATACCGCTTCCGCGCCGGTGATCTCGAATACCCGGGCGACCACCGGTTGCATCCCGGCCAGGTGGACGCCGCCCCCCGCGGCCTCCGCCTTCAGTCGCGCACCGAGCAGGACGTTGAGTCCGGTGGAGTCCATGAATTCGAGCGGTGAGCAGTCCACTACGAGGCGTGCGTATCCGTCGTCGACACAGCCTTCGAGCGATTCCCGCAGCAGATCCGCGGTGTGGTGATCCAACTCACCTGCGACGGTCACGACCGCGCTGGCGCCGTGATGGCGGATCTCGACGTGAAGCCGACCCCGGCTTGCACTGCCGACCGTCCCGCGGTCCATGCGAGCGCACCCCTCTTGCTGCCTAGACGACTGTTTTGGTGACGACCTTGCTCATGACTGCGCGCGTCGAACCCTACGCCTTCCTGACGCCCGTCGGTAGCCGTAGAACGGGCATAGCGAAGGATTGTGGACAAGACGCACTTGCCTTCTTCCATCGAAGCCAGGTAGGCGTAGAAGGACACATTCGAAACGGCCGGCTTTGGAGGCGCCGCACACCGCAGCTTCACGCAGAGGCTTCGGCAGCCATATGCCGAGAACGATGGAGGAGACACATGTCACCCCGGCTCGACGAATTGCGTATCGAGGACGAGCAGAGCCCCGCATCGTCGACACCTCGGTCCGATGTGACCGGACACATTCCTTCCCAGTCGCACGCCGCGGCCGCTGAGCCGGTGAGCGTGCCCGACATCGACGGACTGCCCGAAATCCCACCGTTCGACGAAGTGGGTCCGGTGGACGCGCGGGCCCTGTCGAAAACCCTCTTCGAGCGCCTGGAATCGCTGGAAGAAGGCACCCACGAATTCGCGTACGTCCGCAACACCCTGGTCGAGCTGAACCTCGCGCTGGTGAAGTTCGCGGCCTCCCGGTTCCGCTCCCGCAGCGAGCCGATGGAGGACATCGTCCAGGTCGGCACCATCGGTCTGATCAAGGCGATCGACCGTTTCGAGCTCAGTCGCGGCGTGGAGTTCCCGACGTTCGCGATGCCGACCATCGTCGGCGAGATCAAGCGTTTCTTCCGCGACACGAGCTGGTCCGTGCGGGTTCCCCGACGCCTTCAGGAACTCCGTCTGGACCTGGCCAAAGCGGGCGACGAACTGGCGCAGAAGCTGGACCGGGCACCCACGGTCGGCGAACTCGCCGAACGCCTCGACATCACCAAGGACGAGGTCGTCGAAGGGATGGCCGCGAGCAACGCCTACACCGCGAGCTCGCTGGACGCCCAGCCCGAGGAGGACGACAGCGAGGGCGCGCTGGCCGACCGGATCGGTTATGAGGACAACGGCCTCGAAGGCATCGAATACGTCGAATCGCTGAAGCCGCTGATCGCCGAACTCCCCTCGCGCGACCGGAAGATCCTCTCGCTGCGATTCGTGGCCAATATGACGCAGTCCGAGATCGGCGACGAACTGGGAATTTCCCAGATGCACGTCTCCCGGCTGCTCTCCCGCACCCTCGTCCGGCTCCGCAAGGGGCTGATGATCGAGGAATAGCCGCCACGGTCGGGGCCGGTCCCCGAGGCCGGCGGACGCCCGTGCACACGAGGGCCCGCCCCGGAATCGTCCGGGACGGGCCCTCTGTGTGTCCGCAGGACGTCCGTCGGAACCGTCCGGCCCCATGTGTGCCCGCGGCCCCGCGCGCCGTCCTCAGAGGCGAACGCCCTTGTGCCAGACGTCCGTCACCAGCGGGACGCCCGGGCGGTAGGCGAGGTGGACGTGGGACGGGGCGTCCAGCAGGAGCAGGTCGGCGCGGGCGCCGGGGGCGATCCGGCCGACGTCGTCCCGGCGCAGCGCCCGGGCGCCGCCCGCGGTCGCCGCCCATACCGCCTCGTCGGGCGTCATCCCCATGTCGCGGACGGCCAGCGCGATGCAGAACGGCATCGAACTGGTGAAGGACGAGCCGGGGTTGCAGTCGGTGGAGAGCGCGACGGTGGCGCCGGCGTCGAGCAGCGGGCGGGCGTCGGGCCACTGGGCGCGGGTGGAGAACTCGGCGCCCGGGAGGAGCGTGGCGACGGTGTCGGACTGCGCCAGCGCGTCGATGTCGGCGTGGGTCAGGTGGGTGCAGTGGTCGGCGGAGGCGGCGCCCAGTTCGACGGCGAGCTGGACGCCGGGGCCGTGGCCGAGCTGGTTGGCGTGCACGCGCGGCACCAGGCCCCTGGCCTTGCCGGCGGTGAGGACGGCGCGGGCCTGGTCGCCGTCGAAGGCGCCGCGCTCGCAGAAGACGTCGACCCAACGGGCGTGCGGGGCGCAGGCGTCCAGCATCGGGCCGGTGACCAGCTCGACGTAGCCGGCCGGGTCGTCGGCGTAGTCGGGCGGGACGATGTGCGCGCCGAGGAAGGTGACCTCGTCGGTGTGGGCGGCGGCGATCCGCACCGCGCGGGCCTCGTCCTCGACGTTGAGGCCGTAGCCGGACTTGATCTCCTGGGTGGTGGTGCCCTGGCGGAGGCCCTCGGCGAGGTAGCGGGCGACGTTGGCGTGCAGGGCGTCGTCGGCGGCGGCGCGGGTGGCGGCGACGGTGGTGCGGATGCCGCCGGCGGAGTAAGGGCGGCCGGACATCCGGGCGTTGAACTCCTCGGTGCGGTCGCCGGCGAAGACCAGGTGGGAGTGGGAGTCGACGAAGCCGGGCAGGCCCGCCCGACCGGCCGCGTCGACGGCGTTGTCGGTGGCGGGTGCTTTGCTTGAGGGACCGACCCAGGCGATGCGGTCGCCGTCGACGACGACCGCCGCGTCCTGGATCAGACCGAGGGGGCCTTCACCGAGGGAGGGGTCGTTGGTGACGAGCTGGGCGATGTGGGTGATGGCGGTGGTCGGCGCGGAGGTCGTCGTCATCGCGGGGGTGTTCTCCTTCGTCCGCGGGCGGCGCGGGCCGGGTGTGGGGAGGGTGGGCGTGGTCAGCCGCGCACTGCGGCGATGGCGTCGGCGAGGGCGCTGGGCACGTCGGGCACGCCGGTGTGCGTCCCTTCGCGGACGATCTGCCGGCCGGCCACGATGGTGTGCCGCACATCCGCCGCGGTGGCGGCGAATACGGCCGTCTCGGCGCCCAGCCGGGGCGGCGGTCCGGCGGTGCGTACGGAGTCCAGCCGGATCGTGGTGAGGTCGGCGAGGGCGCCCGGGGCGAGGGTGCCGGCGTCGTCCCAGCCGAGGGCGGCGTGCCCGTCGGCGGTGGCGGCGCGCAGCAGGGCGGCGGCGGTCCAGTGGCCCCGGGTGCGGGTGCGCAGCCGCTCGTTCAGCTCCATGGCGCGGGCCTCTTCCAGCAGGTCGACGACGGCGTGGCTGTCGCTGCCGAGGGAGAGCGGGCTGCCCTGCTCCTGGAGTGCCACGGCCGGGCCGATGCCGTCGGCGAGGTCCCGTTCGGTGGTCGGGCACATGCAGACGCCGGTGGTGCTGCCGCCGAGCAGGGCGATGTCCTGGTCGGTGAGGTGGGTGGCGTGCACGGCCGTGGTGCGCGGGCCCAGCACGCCGTGTTCGGCCAGCAGCTGGGTGGGGGTGCGGCCGTGGGCGGCCCGGCAGGCGTCGTTCTCGGCGGTCTGCTCGGAGAGGTGGACGTGCAGCGGCGCCTCCCGCCGCCGGGCCCACTCGGCGACGGTGCCCAACTCCCCGGCGGGGACGGCGCGTACGGAGTGGATTGCGGCGCCGATCCGGGCGTGCTCGGTGCCCTTGAGGGCGTCGGCGCGCTCCGCCCAGGCGTCCGCGGTGCCGTCGGAGAAGCGCAGCTGGTGCCGGTTGGGCGGGGCGCCGAAGCCGGCGGAGAGGTAGGCGGTGTCGAGGAGGGTGATGCGGATGCCGGCGTCGGCGGCGGCCGCGAGCAGCGCCCGGCCCATCGCGTTGGGGTCGTCGTAGCGGGTGCCGCCGGGCGCGTGGTGGAGGTAGTGGAACTCCCCGACGCAGGTGATGCCGGCGAGCGCCATCTCGGCGTAGGTCGCACGGGCGAGCGCGTAGTAGGTGTCGGGGGTGAGCTTGTCGGCAACGGCGTACATGACTTCACGCCAGGTCCAGAATGAGTCCGGTGCCCGCCCGCCGACCGGCCCTTTGCTCCGCGAAGGCGGAGGTGATCCGGCGTGGCTGTGTGCTTCGGCCAGGCCCGGCAGGGTGACATCGGGACTTGCCTGGACGGTGCCGCGCAGCGCTCGGTGAAAAACGTGGCTGTGCGTATTCGCCAAGCCCGCGATCGTCAGCCCGTACAGCGCCTCGGCGCCCGGCGGCGGGGCGGGCACCCCGGTGCGGACGGCAGTGATCCGCCCGTCCGCCACCTCCACGGCCACGCCCGGCTCGACGTGCGCGCCGAGCCAGGCGTGTTCGAGCCAGTAGGTCGTCGGTGTTGCCTGCGGCGTCAGCGGCACGCCAGCCCCTCCAGTACGTCGGCGAGTGCGGTGACCCCGGCGACGCAGTCGTCCTCGGTGGCCGCTTCGGCGGGCGAGTGCGAGACGCCGGTGGGGTTGCGGACGAACAGCATGGCCGTGGGGACGGTTGCGGACAAAATACCCGCGTCGTGTCCGGCACCGGTGCCCAGGACCGGTACGGGCCGTTCGCCCTTCTCGGCGAGGAGGGCGCCCAGTTCGTCCCGCAGGGCGTGCTGGAACTCCACGACGGGCGTGAAGGACTCCCGGACGACGTCCAGGTCGACGCCGTCGCGGGCGGCCCGCTCGGCGGCGGCCCGCTCGATCCCGGCGATCACGGTGTCCAGGGTGTCCTGGCCGGCCGCGCGGGCGTCCAGCCAGCCGCGGACGAGCGAGGGGATGGCGTTGACGCCGTTCGGTTCGACGCTGATCTTCCCGAAGGTGGCCAGGGCGCCGGCCAGCCGGGCCTGCTCGCGGGCGGCGAGCACGGTCGCGGCGTAGGAGAGCATCGGGTCGCGGCGGTCCTCCAGGCGGGTGGTGCCCGCGTGGTTGGCCTCGCCGCGGAAGTCGAACCGCCAGCGGCCGTGCGGCCAGATCGCGGAGGCGATGCCGACCGGGGCTCCGGACCCCGCGGCGGAGCCGCTGTCGTACAGAGCCAGGGCGCGGCCCTGCTCGACGTGGAGCTCGACGAACGCCCCGATGGCGGCGAGCCGTTGCGGGTCGGGGCCGATCGCGTCGGGGTCGTGGCCGGCGCGCTCCATGGCCTGCGGGAGGGTGATGCCGTCGCCGTCCCGCAGGCGGTGCGCGGCCTCGGGGGTCAGCGCGCCGGCGGAGAGCCGGGAGCCGACGCAGGCCAGTCCGAAGCGGGCGCCCTCCTCGTCGCCGAAGTTGACGATCGCCAGGGGCTTGGTGAACTCCGCTCCGCGCCCCCGGAGTTCGTCGAGGGCGGCGAAGGAGGAGACCACGCCGAGCGGGCCGTCGAAGGCGCCGCCGTCCGGGACGGAGTCCAGGTGCGAGCCGGTGACGACGGCCTCGCCGGGGGCCACGTCCTGGTAGGTGGCGGCGCCGAGCCAGGCCCACTGGTTGCCGTTGCGGTCGACTTCGTAGGACAGGCCGCGGGCCTCCGCCTGGGCGCGGAACCACGCGCGGCAGTCGGTGTCCGCGCCGGTCCAGGCGAAGCGGCGGTAGCCCCCGGAGGAGGAGTCGCGGCCGAGCGGCCGCAGCTCCTCCCACATCGCGTGGAACGAGCTCGGCACGGGGGGTGTCACGCGTCCTCGCCCTCGCCCTCGCGCATCGGGATGCGGACGCCGCGTTCGGCGGCCACTTCCTCGGCGCGCTCGTAGCCGGCGTCGACGTGCCGGATGACGCCCATGCCGGGGTCGTTGGTGAGCACCCGGCGGATCTTCTCGCCGGCCAGCGCGGTGCCGTCGGCGACCGTGACCTGCCCAGCGTGGATGGAGCGGCCCATGCCGACGCCGCCGCCGTGGTGCAGCGAGACCCACGAGGCGCCGGAGGCGACGTTGACCATGGCGTTGAGCAGCGGCCAGTCGGCGATCGCGTCGGAGCCGTCCTTCATGGCCTCGGTCTCACGGTAGGGGGAGGCGACGGAGCCGCAGTCGAGGTGGTCGCGGCCGATGGCCAGCGGCGCCTTCAGGGTGCCGTCGGCGACCATCTCGTTGAACCGCTCGCCGGCCTTGTCGCGTTCGCCGTAGCCGAGCCAGCAGATCCGGGCGGGCAGGCCCTGGAAGTGGACGCGCTCGCCGGCCATCTTGATCCAGCGGGCCAGCGACTCGTTCTCGGGGAAGAGGTCGAGGATGGCGCGGTCGGTGGCCGCGATGTCGGCCGGGTCGCCGGAGAGCGCCGCCCAGCGGAACGGCCCCTTGCCCTCGGCGAAGAGCGGCCGGATGTAGGCGGGAACGAAGCCGGGGAAGGCGAACGCGCGCCCGTACCCGGCGAGTTGGGCCTCGCCGCGGATGGAGTTGCCGTAGTCGAAGACCTCGGCGCCGGCGTCCATGAAGCCGACCATGGCCTCGACGTGCTTGGCCATGGACTCCCGCGCGCGCTGGGTGAAGTCGGCGGGCTTCTCGGCCGCGTAGGCCGCCATGTCGGCGAAGTCGATGCCGACGGGCAGGTAGGCGAGCGGGTCGTGGGCGCTGGTCTGGTCGGTGACGATGTCGATCGGCGCGCCCTCGGCGAGCATCTGCGGCAGGAGTTCCGCGGCGTTGCCGAGCAGGCCGATGGAGAGCGGTTTGCGCTGGTCGCGGGCCTCGACGGCGAGCTGGAGGGCGTGCTGGAGGCTGTCCGCCCGCACGTCCAGGTAGCGGTGCTCGATGCGGCGCTCGATGGCGCGCGGGTCGCAGTCGACGCAGATCGCGACGCCGTCGTTCATGGTGACGGCGAGCGGCTGGGCGCCGCCCATGCCGCCGAGCCCGGCGGTGAGGGTGATGGTGCCGGCCAGCGTCCCGCCGAACTTCTTCGCCGCGACCGCCGCGAACGTCTCGTAGGTGCCCTGGAGGATGCCCTGGGTGCCGATGTAGATCCACGAACCGGCGGTCATCTGGCCGTACATGGTGAGGCCGAGTGCCTCCAGGCGGCGGAACTCCTCCCAGTTGGCCCAGTCGCCGACGAGGTTGGAGTTGGCGATCAGGACGCGCGGGGCCCATTCGTGGGTCTGCATCACGCCGACCGGCCTGCCGGACTGGACGAGCATCGTCTCGTCCTGCTTGAGCGTGGTCAGGGTGCGCACCATCGCGTCGAAGGAGCGCCAGTCGCGGGCGGCCTTGCCGGTGCCGCCGTAGACGACGAGCTTGTCCGGGTGCTCGGCCACCTCCGGATCGAGGTTGTTCTGCAGCATGCGCAGCGCGGCTTCCTGCTGCCATCCCCGCGCGCTCAGCTCCGTACCGCGCGGCGCCCGCACGGGTCGCGGTCCCGACATGGGCCGTGCCTCCCTGACTCGTGAATGGATTGACCTATTCACAGTCTGGCTTCCCTGAATACCGCTAGTCAACAGGGCGCGGCGGGAGCTTTCCCCAGGCCGGATTTTTCGACTTGCCGGGCGGGAAAGCCGAGTGCTAGCTTTCCTGGTGGGAAAGTTGAACGGGGCGCCGCCGACGGGCCCGTTCCGTCCGTCCGACACGGACAGCCCGGCACGCCCAACGGGGAGGCGAAGGACATGACGACACCAGTGGATGCCGAGCGGGCCTGGCAGGATCTCCAGCGCATCAGGGTCCCTCAGGAGCGGGTGTACGACGAGGTCGAGCGCTGCGCGGAGAGCGATCGGCGGTCGACGTATCTGATGGCCGGCATCATGTGGCTCTTCCTCGCCAGCTACGGCCTCAAGCTCCCGTTCTGGGGCTCCCTGCTGATCCTCGCCGCCTATCTCGGCGCCCTGACCTCCCTGGCGGTGGTCTACAGCCGACGGTCCCGGGTGCGGCTGCACCGCTCCCGGTACACCTGGCGCAGCTTCGCCACCTTCCTCGCCGGTGCGGTCGTCAGCGGCGGCACGATCGTCCTCACCGGCTTCCTGACCGAGTGGCTGGCCCTGCCCTACGGCAGCCTGATCCAGGCCACCGTCTCCGCCGGCGCCTTCGTGCTCTTCGTCGGGCCCGCCAACCGCTGGGCGGTCAGCCCGCTCCGGCGCCGCGGGCTGGGCGAACGCCCCCTGAGAACCATCCATGAGGAGGTCCGCACATGAGCACTCCCTCGGGGTTCGACGAACTGATCCACCCCTCCACCCGGCTGTCCGTCGTGGCCCTGCTGGCCGCCACGGAATGGGCCGACTTCCCGTTCATCCGGGACAGCCTCTCGCTCAGCGACTCCGCGCTCTCCAAACAGCTCCACACGCTGGAGGAGGCCGAATACCTGGAGATCCGCAAGGAGGGCGGCGGCCGCAAGCGACGCACCAGGGTGCGGCTGACGGCCCGCGGCCGCACCGCCTTCGAAGGCCATGTCGCCGCGCTCCGCGCCATCGTCGAGGGCGCGGGCCCCACCGCGGCCCACGCGGCGCCCCAGCAGCACGCGGAGGCCGGCCGATGACCACGACCGCACGTCCGGAGACCAGTACGATGACCACCACACCCACCGCCCCGACCGGCGCCGCGCCGGTCGTCGAGACCCGCGGCCTGCGGATGTCCTACGGCAGCCGCGACGTCCTGCGCGGCGTCGACCTGGACATCCGGCGCGGCGAGATCTTCGCCCTGCTCGGGCCCAACGGCGCCGGGAAGACCACCACCGTCGAGATCCTCGAAGGCTTCCGGCAGCGCTCCGCCGGCGAGGTGCGCGTCCTCGGGACCGACCCGGCACGCGCCGACGACGCCTGGCGCGGCCGGGTCGGACTGGTCCTGCAGTCCTGGCGGGACCACCGCCGCTGGCAGGTCGCCGAGCTGCTCACGCACTTCGCGACGTACTACGCCGACCCGCGCGACCCGGCCGAACTCCTGGAGCTGGTCGGCCTCACCAAGCAGGCGCGGCAGCGGGTCGACCAGCTCTCCGGCGGCCAGCGCCGGCGGGTGGACGTCGCGCTCGGCATCGTCGGCCGCCCCGAACTCCTCTTCCTGGACGAGCCCACCACCGGCTTCGACCCCGAGGCGCGCCGCGACTTCCACGACCTGGTCGAGCGCCTGGCCCGCGAGGAGGGCGTCACGATCCTGCTGACCACGCACGACCTGGCCGAGGCCGAGCGGCTGGCGGACCGGATAGCGATGCTGGTGGACGGCCGGATCCGGGCCTGCGGCACACCGACCGAACTCGCCCGGCGGGCCGCCGCGCAGGCCGAGGTCCGCTGGACGGCGGACGACGGCAGCCCGCGCCGCGAGCACACCGCGGACCCGTCCGGTCTGGTCTGGGACCTCCACCGCGAGGCGGCCGGGCCGATCGCGGATCTGGAGGTGCGCCGGCCGACGCTGGAGGACACCTATCTGCACATGGTGCACCGGCGGGGCCAGGTCGACGACGAACAGCACACCGACTTCCCGGCCGACAGCGCGACGGGGGAGGCAGCAGCATGAGGGGGACGGACATGACGACGACGACCGACACCGGTCCGGACACGGCGGCGCAGGACCACGGCGCGGCGGGGCGGGGCCGCGGCTCCGGGCGGCTCCGCCCCTGGCAGGCGGGGGTGCGGCGCGGCGGGATAGAAGTCCGCCATCTGCTGCGCAACCGCAAGGAATTGATGGGGTACGTCAGCAACGTCGTGGTGGCCCTGGCGCTCGCCGGCTTCATCAGCGACGACGTTCCCGGCACCAAGATCCCGATGGCGCAGCTGGCCCTCGCCGGCTTCTCCGCCTATCTGCTGTTCCAGATCGGCCTGATCAGCCTCCCGCAGATCCTGGTGACCGAGCGGGAGGAGGGCACCCTGCTGCGGCTGCGGGCCACCCCCGGCGGCATACCGGCGTACCTCATCGCCAAGTCGCTGCTGATCGTGGTCATGGCGCTGGCCACCCTGGTGGTCCTGCTGGGCTCCGCCGCCGTCCTGGTCGACGGCCCGCTGCCGCACAGCCCCGCCGGCTGGCTGACGCTGCTGTGGGTCACCGCCCTCGGCCTGCTCGCCGTCGTCCCGCTGGGCGCGGCGATCGGCGCGGTGCTCCCCAACCCGCGCGAGGCGCTGGCGATGATCATGCTGCCCGCGATGGCGCTGCTGGTCACGTCGGGTGCGATGTTCCCGATATCCAAGATGCCGGTGGTGGTCCAGAACATCGCCTCGGTCTTCCCGCTCCGGTGGATGGCGCAGGGCCTGCGCGCGGCCCTGCTGCCGGACGCCGCCCGCGCCGCGGAACTGAGCGGCTCCTGGCAGCTGCCGACGGTCGCCCTCGTCCTGGTCGCCTGGGCCGTCCTGGGCTTCCTCCTGGCCGTCCCGCTCCTGCGCCGCGCCGCCCGCCGCGAATCCGGCTCCCGCCTCACCGCCCGCCAGAACAAGGCCCAGCTGAGCGGGGCGCCGGCGGCATAGGGCGACGGGGCGAGCGGGGCCGCCCGGCGAGGACGGGGGTTGGGTGGCCCCGCGGGTACGAGGGGCTGGGTAGCCCGGCAGGCACGGGGTGGGGCTGCCCGGTAGGCACCGGGCAGCGTGGTGGGCACCAGGGCTGGGAAACCCGGGACCCACGTAGGTCGGCCGGGTACCGGGATCGGGCACGGCACCCAGCTCCCGCCTTGCCGGCTCCGGCCCCGAGCCGCGCCGTCTCTGGCCCGCCCCGCGACGGGGGTGCGGGGCGGGCCAGAGACGGCGCGGCCGCATCGAGGTGGCCCGGTTCGTGGCGGCCAGGGTCGCAGCGGCCGGCCGGTCACCGGTCCGCGCCGACGACCGCAGCGGCCCGGCCCCTCCCCGGCCCGGGACCTCGACGACGGGGGCTGCGACGACTGGGGCTGCGGTGGTCCGGGCCCGTGGCCTGGGGTAGCTCATGGCGAGATCGCAGGACCGCGAGACCCGCGAGACTCCCCGGACGGCCGGCGGCACAGAATCCGCACAACATGCCCACCGGATAGCCGCTGACCTCCCCCTTTGTTCGTGGCGCGAGGCCCCCGCCGGATGATGAAGTTGAGCCATGACCTTCACGGACCGAGACCGTGCCGTTCAGGCCGCCCTCGCCCAGGGGCTGATCGGCTCCCGGCAGCCGGTTGCCGGGCTGCTGGACGTCGCCGGCATCCGCCGCTCGGCGGCCGAACTCCGCGCCGCCTTCGAGGAGTTCACCGCCCCGGGCACCCAGGTGCTGCACGCGTTCGCGGTGAAGGCCGCCTCGCTGGTGCCCGTGTTGCGGTTGCTGGCACAGGAGGGCATCGGCTGCGAGGTCGCCAGCCCCGGCGAGCTGGCACTGGCCCGGGCCGCCGGCGTCCCGGCCCGGCACACCGTCCTGGACTCCCCCGCCAAGACCCGCCCCGAACTCCGCGAGGCCCTGGCCCTGGGCATCGCCGTCAACGTCGACAACCACGAGGAACTCTCCCGTATCGACCGGATGATGGCCTCGGCCCCGTCCACCGCACCGATCGGACTGCGGGTCAACCCGCAGATCGGCGGCGGCAGCATCGGCGCGATGAGCACCGCCACCGACACCTCCAAGTTCGGGATCCCGCTGCGCGACCCGGGCGCCCGCGAGTGGGTCGTCCGGGCCTGCCTCGACCGCCCCTGGCTGACCCGGCTGCACGCCCACGTCGGCTCCCAGGGCATGCCGCTGGAGCGGATGGCGGAGGGCGTCCGGACGCTCTACGACCTCGCCGAGGAGATCAACGAGCAGGCCGGCGGCCGCCGGATCACCACCCTCGACATCGGCGGCGGCCTGCCCGTCAACTTCTCCTCGGACACCGTCACCCCGACCTACCGCGAGTACGCCGCGGTGCTCCACTCGGCGGTCCCCGGGCTGTTCTCCGGGCGGTACGGCCTGGTCACCGAGTTCGGGCGGTCACTGCTGGCCAAGCACGGCATGGTCCTGGCCCGCGTCGAGTACGCGAAGTGGGCCGGCGGCCGGCCGATCGCCCTCACCCACGCCGGGGCGCAGGTCGCCACCCGTACGGTCTTCGCGCCCGCGTCCTGGCCGATCCGGGTGGCGGCGTACGACGCCGCCGGCCGCCCGAAGACCGGGGCGCCGGTCCCGCAGGACATCGCCGGCCCGTGCTGCTTCGCCGGCGACCTGGTCGCCGAGAACCGCCCGCTGCCCCTTCTGGAGTCCGGCGACCACGTCGCCCTCCTGGACACCGGCGCGTACTACTTCTCCACCCACTTCGCCTACAACTCCCTCCCCCGCCCCGGCGTTTACGGCTACGCCCCGGGCCCCGACGGCACGTTCGCCTTCGCGACCGTCCGCACCCCGCAGACCCTGGAGGAACTCACCGCGGAAAGCGGCGTCGAACACGCCAACGCCCTGCGGAAGCTGGCCCTGGGCTGACCGGCGCCGCCGCGGCAGCCGGAGCCCACGGGCCCCTCAGCCCTCGTCAGCCCGTCAGCACGTCAGCACGTCAGCACGTCAGCCGTGGAACGCGTCGGAAGCCGCCGCGGACCTCACTCCACGAACAGCCCCCGTTCCGCTGCCCTGGTGTCGAATTCCTCCAGGCGGGACTGGGCGTCGGGGAGGTCGTCGCACATCGCTTCCAGGAGGACACGGCCCAGGAGCATCGGGGCGCAGGCGGTGTCGAAGGCCAGGCCGGTGCCGACGGGGGCCGGGAGGAGCAGGTCGGTGTGGTGGGCGACCGGGGCGAAGGCGCTGTCGGCGACGGTGACGACGGTGAGCCCGGCGGTGCGGGCGTAGGCCAGGGCGTCGATCACCTCGCGGGGGTGGCGGGGCAGGGCGAAGCAGAGGAGGGCGGTGGCACCGGCGCGGACCGCGGCGTCGATGCGGTCGGTGAGCATGGTGCCGCCCTCGTCGAGCAGCCGGACGTCGGGGTGCACCTTCCGGGCGAAGTACGCGAAACCGGCGGCCTGGGCGGTGGCGGCGCGCAGACCGAGCACCGGGAGCGGGCGCGAGGCGGCGAGCAGCCGCCCGGCCTCGGTGACCGGGCCGGGGTCGGCGAGGGCCTCGGCGAGGTGCCGGAGGTTGTCGATCTCCGCCTGGACGGCCTGCTGGTACTCGTTGTGCGCGCCGGGGCCGCCCGGCTTCCCGGCGGGCGCGACGTCCCGCAGGTGGCGGCGGAGCGCCGGGTAGCCGTCGAAGCCGAGCGCGACGGCGAAGCGGGTGACGGACGGCTGGCTGACGCCGGCCAGTTCGGCCAGTTCGACGCTGGAGAGGAACGGTGCGTCGGCGGCCCGCCGCACCATGCAGTGGGCGATCCGGCGCTGGGTGGGCGTCAGCCGGTGCCCCTCGAAAAGCCGCTGGAGGCGGGCGGCGGCCCCGCCACCGACACCGACACCGGCACCGGCACCGACACCGGCACCGGCACCGGCACCGGCACCGGCGATGGACCCCACCCCCGTACCCCCCGTCACACTCGCACCGCTGTCCTCGTCGCTGCGAACGCCGTTGTCCCCGACCCCGCTCATCGCCACTTCTTCCCGGCGCTCATCGCCTCTTCTTCCCGGCCCGGTCCGGGGCCTTGACGTCGGTGCACCGACTGTACGGAATTCCTCGGCGGCGGCGGTTCCGGACCGCGTCGCGGACACCGGCCCCGGAGACCCCCGCCGGCAGCTGAATCGCCGCCCGCCTATTGACCTTCCATTCACCGGACCTGATTCTGCATGGATTCATGCATACAGTACGGCGGAAGAGGCGGCGCCCATGGCAGGCATGGCAGGCATGATCGAGCGGCACTCGATCGATGTCGTCCCGGACGACGAACGGCACGGCAGTCCGGTCGGCCAGTTCACCCTCTGGCTCGGCGCCAACCTCCAGATCACCGCCGTCGTCACCGGCGCACTGGCCGTGGTCTTCGGCGCCACCGCCTTCTGGGCCCTCATCGGGCTGCTGCTGGGCAATCTCGCGGGCGGGGCGGTGATGGCCCTGCACTCCGCACAGGGGCCGCGGCTCGGACTACCGCAGATGATCACCTCGCGGGCGCAGTTCGGGGTCCGCGGGGCGGTGGTGCCGCTGGCGCTGGTCGTCGTGATGTACGTCGGCTTCTTCGCCAGCGGCAGCGTGCTGGCCGGGCAGGCGGTGGGCGAGCTGACGCACCTGGGCGGGACGGCCGGGATCGTGCTGTTCGCCGCGGTCACCGCGCTCGCCGCGGCCGTCGGCTACCGCCTCGTCCATCTGCTCGGCAAGATCGCCGGACTGATCTGCGCACTGGCCTTCGTCCACCTCGGCATCCGGCTGCTGCAGCGCGCCGACCTCGCCGTGCTGCTGCACGACCGCGGCTTCGGGCTGCCGGTCTTCCTGCTCGCGGTCTCGCTCTCGGCCTCCTGGCAGCTGGCGTTCGGCCCGTACGTGGCCGACTACTCCCGCTATCTGCCGCGGCACACCTCGACCCGGGCGACCTTCTGGTGGACGCTGGGCGGCTCGGTGCTGGGCGCGCAGTGGTCGATGGCCTTCGGGGCGCTGGCGGCCGCCGCGGCCCCGGGCGCGTTCGTCGGGCACGAGGTGGGCTACGTCGTCGGACTGGGCGGCACCGGGCTGATCGCTTCGTTCCTCTACTTCGTCATCGCCCTCGGCAAGCTCACCATCAACGTCCTCAACACCTACGGCGGTTTCATGTCGCTGGCCACCAGCGTCAGCGGCTTCCGCGGGGCGGGGGCGCGTCCGGCCGAGGACGGGGGACGGACCCTCTCGGCGCGCGGCCGGTCCGCGTACATCGCCGGGATCATGGTGGCCGGCACCGCCGTCGCCCTGCTGGGCAAGGACTCCTTCCTGACCTCCTTCAAGGACTTCCTGCTCTTCCTGCTGACGTTCTTCACGCCCTGGTCGGCGATCAACCTCGTCGACTACTACCTGGTCTCCAAGGAGCGCTACGACCTCCCGGCGCTCAGCGACCCGGCGGGCCGGTACGGCGCCTGGAACGTCCGCACGCTGACCGTCTACGCGGTCGGTGTCCTCGCCCAGATCCCGTTCCTGGCCACCGCGTTCTACACCGGACCGCTGGTCGCCCCGCTCGGCGGCGCCGACGTCTCCTGGCTGATCGGGCTGGCGGTGCCCGCCGTCCTCTACCGGCTCACCGCCCGCCCCGCCCCCGTGCCCCCGGCGGAACCGGCAGCGCAGGCCGGGGAGGGGAGGGCCGGGCAGTTGCCGGATTCGGGGGCTAGCACTACCGCGCCGGCGCCGGCCCCGCCGTACTCTCGGCGCCATGGCGACACACGACCCTGACCTGAAGAAGGAACTCGACGCCACCCTCCAGACCCGCAAGGAGCTGGGGCCGGAGTACGAGTCGGAACTGGTGGAGTCCTTCCTGGAGAAGCTCGACGAGAACGTCGACCGGCGGCTGCGCCGTCAACTGGCCGAGCAGCAGATGCAGGTGGCGCGCGGGACGCTGCCGCCGCGCCGGGCGGACGGCGGCAGCGAGTTCTGGCAGCGGTTCGCGGTCGCCGTGGTCTCGCTGGTGCTGGCCGTCCCGCTGTCCGCGATAGCCGTCGGCAGCGCCGGACTGGTCGGCCTGGCGGTGTGCTGGGCCGGCGTCGTCGGGGTCAACGCCATGCACGGCCTGGGGTTGCAGCGACTGCTGGCGGACCGCTTCGCACGGCGCGAGGAGCACTGGGACCAGGGCCCTTCCGGCGGTCAGCGCCCGTAGAAATGCCCTGCGGCCCCGGGGAAAGATGATCGCGGGGACCGCCGCACCCCGGCCGGAGCCGGGGGCGGGACGACGGCGGTCCCCGCACGAGACGCGAGCCGGGTCAGGGCCGGCCGTCGCATCCTGGCGATCGTGGAGGTCCGGGAGCCGCTCCGGAGTTCCGTATCGCCTGCACACCAATGTGCCGGAGAAGTGTTAAGCCCGTGCTGCGCGCACGTGACGCATACGTACATCTTGCGGCGACGGGCCGTTTCCTGACGGACACTTGACACCCGCTCGGACGCGGCGCCCGGAGGGCGACGGCCGCTTCCCGGCCCCGGCCCCGGGCGCGGCGCCCGACGCGGCGGCTACTTCCCGGCCCCGTGCGCCAGGTACGCCAGCAGGTCCTGACGGCTCACCACGCCCTTGGGCTTGCCCTCGACGAGCACGATCGCCGCGTCGGCGCTCTCCAGCACCGCCATCAGGTCGGAGACCGGTTCGCCCGAGCCGACCTGCGGCAGCGGCGGGCACATGTGCTTCTCCAGCGGGTCGGACAGCGAGGCGCGCTGGGTGAACAGCGCGTCCAGCAGCTCCCGTTCGACGACCGAGCCGACGACCTCGGCGGCCATCACGTCGGGGTGCCCGGCGCCCGGCTTGACGATCGGCATCTGCGAGACGCCGTACTCGCGCAGCACCTCGATGGCCTCGCCGACGGTCTCCTCCGGGTGCATGTGGACGAGCGACGGCAGCGCGCCGCCCTCCTTGTACTGGAGGACCTCGCCGACCCGGGCGGCGGTACCGCTCTCCTCCAGGAAGCCGTAGTCGGCCATCCACTCGTCGTTGAAGATCTTCGAGAGGTAGCCGCGGCCGCTGTCCGGGAGCAGGATGACCACCACGTCGTCCGGCCCGAGCCGCTCGGCGACCCGCAGACCGGCCACCACGGCCATTCCGCAGGAGCCGCCGACCAGCAGCCCCTCCTCCTTGGCCAGCCGCCGGGTCATCTGGAAGGCGTCCTTGTCGGAGACCGCCACGATCTCGTCGGCGACCGTGCGGTCGTAGGCGGTCGGCCAGAAGTCCTCGCCGACGCCCTCGATCAGGTACGGCCGGCCGGAGCCGCCGCTGTAGACGGAGCCCTCCGGGTCGGCGCCGACGACCTTGACCCGGCCCTCGCTGGCGTCCTTCAGATAGCGGCCGGTGCCGCTGATGGTGCCGCCGGTGCCGACGCCGGCCACGAAGTGGGTGATCCGCCCGTCGGTCTGCTCCCACAGCTCCGGACCGGTGGTCTCGTAGTGCGAGCGCGGGTTGTTGGGGTTGCTGTACTGGTCGGGCTTCCAGGCCCCGGGCGTCTCGCGCACCAGGCGGTCGGAGACGTTGTAGTACGAGTCGGGGTGCTCGGGATCGACCGCCGTCGGGCAGACCACCACCTCCGCGCCGTACGCCCGCAGCACATTGATCTTGTCCGTCGACACCTTGTCGGGGCAGACGAAGATGCACTTGTAGCCCTTCTGCTGGGCCACGATCGCCAATCCGACACCCGTGTTGCCGGACGTCGGCTCCACGATGGTGCCGCCCGGCTGCAACTCGCCCGACTCCTCGGCGGCCTCGATCATCCGCACCGCGATCCGGTCCTTGACCGATCCGCCGGGGTTGAAGTACTCGACCTTCACCAGGACGGTCGCCTGGATCCCTTGAGTGACGTTGTTGAGCCGCACGAGCGGGGTGTTGCCGACGAGCTCAATCATCGATTCGTAAAACTGCACGGTGGTCTCCGCGGTCGGGGGCACGCTCTCCTGCGCCCGTACGGCCAGCCTATTGCCCTGCCGGGCCGAGGGCTCGCGCGTGCGTTCGCAGGACTCCGTCGGGGGGCCGGTGCGTTGCGCGGCGGCCCGGAACGGGCACCTAACCGGTGAAGGAGTTCTTGCCTCGCACGAGCGCGTCCGGCCCCCGGGCCGCGGCGCGTCCGCGCTGCACGGGGAGGTGCCGGCCGATGGCGACGACGGTGACGACGGGGTCCAGGGCGCGAGTGGCACGGCGGATCGCGACGGCGGCCGCGTTCGGCGGCGGCGGGATCGGGCTGCTGGGCGTGGCCGGGGTCGGGCTGCTGCTGACCGAGGTCCGGCTGGCCCGCCGCACGGTCGGCGGCTCCAGCGACATCCCGCCCTGCGCCGACGGCCGCTACGGCGCCGCCTTCGGCCACCGCACCGACCGGCCCCCGCTGCGGCTCGGCTTCCTCGGCGACTCCACCGCCGCCGGCCAGGGCGTCCACCGCCCCTCCCAGACGCCCGGCGCGCTGCTCGCCTCCGGCCTGGCCGCGCTCGCCGAACTCCCCGTCGACCTGCACAACGTGGCGCTGCCCGGCGCCCGCTCCGACGACCTGCCCCGCCAGGTCGAGCTGCTGCTGGGGGACGGCGAGACCCCCGACCTGTGCGTCATCATGATCGGCGCCAACGACGTCACCCGGCGGCTGCCGCCCGCGGAGTCGGTGCGGCACCTGTCCGAGGCGGTACGGGTGCTGCGCACAGCGGGCTGCGAGGTCATCGTCGGCACCTGCCCCGACCTGGGCACCATCGAGCCGGTCTACCAGCCGCTGCGCTGGGTGGCCCGCCGGCTCTCCCGGCAGCTGGCCGCCGCGCAGACCATCGGCGTGGTCGAGAACGGCGGCCGGACGGTGTCGCTGGGCGCGCTGCTCGGCCCGGAGTTCGAGGCCCGGCCGCGGGAGCTGTTCGGCCCGGACAACTACCACCCGTCGGCGGAGGGGTACGCCACCGCCGCGATGGCGGTGTTCCCGACGCTGTGCGCGGCGCTGGGGCTGTGGCCCGAGGAGGAGCGGCCGGAGCCCGCCCGGCGCGAGGGCCTGCTCCCCGTCGAGCAGGCCGCGGCCCGGGCCGCCTCCGAGGGCGGCACGGAGGTCGCCGCCTCCCGCGCCCCGTGGGCCCTCCTCAAGCACCGCCGCCGTCGCCAGCTGCCCACCGTGGAGGAGGCCCCGGCGAACCGGCCGTCGGTCACGGGCTAGGTGTGCTGTCGCCAAACTTCCGTCGTCCGCCCGGAGGGCGGGCCTCGCGGCGTCTGGTGCGTGCGCTCTCAAGGCGGAGGGTCATCCCGGTACTGGGCGTACCGGGATGAGCCCGACAACGCAGGATGGGGGTTCCCCCGCGCCCTCAAGGCGTGGGGGAGCGCGTGCCAGGCGTCGCGAGGCGGGCGGGAGTTTGACGACAGGCCCTAGGGTGCGCGGAGGCCGCCCCTGCGGGAATACCCGCCCCGCCCCTTCCGTTGCCGCGATAAGCGCCCGCTTAGAAAAGAGGCCCGCATCACAGCGCGCACCCCGTGACCTCTCGCACTACGTGCAGGTAACTTCCCAGACGGTCCGCCCTGTTCCGCCGCCCACCGCCCGGTCACCACCACGCGAGGGACCGTCGGGACGCCGCACCTACTCATCCCTTGGAGCCGTGATGCCCGAAGCCGTGATCGTCTCAGCCGCCCGCTCCCCGATCGGCCGCGCCTTCAAGGGCTCCCTGAAGGACCTGCGCCCCGACGACCTCACCGCGTCGATCATCCAGGCGGCCCTCGCCAAGGTCCCCGAGCTGGACCCGACCGAGATCGACGACCTGATGCTCGGCTGCGGTCTGCCCGGCGGTGAGCAGGGCCACAACCTCGGCCGCATCGTGGCCGTCCAGATGGGGATGGACCACCTCCCGGGCTGCACCATCACCCGTTACTGCTCCTCCTCGCTCCAGACGACCCGGATGGCGCTGCACGCCATCAAGGCCGGCGAGGGCGACGTCTTCATCTCGGCGGGCGTCGAGACCGTCTCGCGCAGCGTCAAGGGCACCTCCGACGGCCTGCCGGAGACCCACAACCCGCTCTTCGCGGACGCCGAGGCGCGCACCGCGGCCCGCGCCGAGCAGGAGGGCACCGACTGGCACGACCCGCGCGAGGACGGCCTGGTCCCGGACGCGTACATCGCGATGGGCCAGACCGCGGAGAACCTCGCCCGCCTCAAGGGCGTCACCCGCCAGGACATGGACGAGTTCGGCGTCCGGTCCCAGAACCTCGCCGAGCAGGCGATCAAGAACGGCTTCTGGGAGCGGGAGATCACCCCGGTCACGCTGCCCGACGGCACGGTCGTCGCCAAGGACGACGGCCCGCGCGCCGGCGTCACCCTGGAGGGCGTGCAGGGCCTGAAGCCTGTGTTCCGCCCCGACGGCCTGGTCACCGCAGGCAACTGCTGCCCGCTCAACGACGGCGCCGCGGCGCTCGTGATCATGTCCGACACCAAGGCCCGCGAGCTGGGCCTGACCCCGCTGGCACGGGTCGTCGCGACCGGCGTCTCCGGCCTCTCCCCCGAGATCATGGGCTACGGCCCGGTGGAGGCCAGCAAGCAGGCGCTCAAGCGCGCCGGGCTGTCGATCTCCGACATCGACCTGGTCGAGATCAACGAGGCGTTCGCCGCCCAGGTGATCCCCTCCTACCGCGACCTGGGCATCGACCTGGACCGGCTGAACGTCAACGGCGGCGCGATCGCGGTGGGCCACCCCTTCGGCATGACCGGCGCCCGGATCACCACCACCCTGATCAACTCCCTCCAGTGGCACGACAAGCAGTTCGGCCTGGAGACCATGTGCGTGGGCGGCGGCCAGGGCATGGCGATGGTCATCGAGCGGCTGAGCTGAGCCGCAGCGGAGGGTGGGGGTCGGGCCCGAGGGACGAGGGTCCGGCACCCGCCCGCAGCGGAGGCGACGCTCAGCGCGACCACAGGCACGAGCGGCTGAGCTGAGCCGCAGCGGAGCCGACGCTCGGCGCGCGACGCGCGGCACGTAGGGTGCGCGGGGACAAAACGGGGCAACTCCCGTTCCCCGCGCACCCTTCGCTGCCGTTCGACCACCGAACGCGACGGCGCGTGACCTGGGCCACTCGGTGACAAGATCGCGACCCAATCACCCCCAGGATTGTGACCAACATCCCGGGGAAGCAGCGTTCTTGCAGCTCAACCCGGGGCCACCCCACCCCAGGAGGCCCCAGGTGCACCCCATTTCAGGACATACCACCCTGCGGACGGTCGCCGACGTCGGTCACGCTGTTGTAGGAAGTCGGAGAACAATCTGCTAACGGGAGTACGCCGGTGAACGGTCCGCGACAGTGTGTGCGTATGCCCGGAAGTGAGCGAACCACCGAGAGGTGCGCGCCTCGTGTCCGCGAGGCCGAGCGAAGCGAGGTTTCGGCATGACTGTCACCACCCTCGTCCTGCTGCTGACCGCGGCGGTCGCCGTGGTGCTGGGCGCCGTCGCCCTGTGCACCGCCCGTGCGCTGCGCCGCCAGATCGCCGCGCTGCACGACGAACTCGTCGCCGCCCGTGCCGACGCCACGGCCCGCGCCGAGGCCACGCAGGCGGCCGCCGCTACGGTCCCCGCCGCCCGTGGGGTCCCGGCCGTCGAGGCGACCCCGCTCGCGGACATACGCGCCGCCGTCGCGGAGGCGCTCGCCGAGGAGCGGGAGCGGGAGCTGGCCGAGGCGCGCGCCTTCTGGGCCGCGCAGGAGGCCCGGGACTCCCTCAACGGGACGGACGCCCCGTCGCTTCCCGGCCCGCTGCCCGGCCTGGGCGACGACGGCCCGCTCGACGGCCGCGAGGGGCGTCGGGAGCCCACCGAGCGGCTGGAGCTGGATCGGTTCGACAGCCAGCCGTTCGTGCCGCGCCAGGCGGACCTGGCCGGACTGGAGTCGCTGCTGGGCCCGGAGGCCCTGGAGCCGCTGCCCGCGCTGGAGTCCGTCGAGGCACTGGAGGCCCTGGACACGCCGGAGTTCGAGCCGGCGGAGCCCAACGAGCCCGCCGAGTCCGCCGAGCTGGCCGCCGCCCGCCGGCGCCACCCCTCGCACCCGGACTTCTCCCCCGCCCCGGCCGTCGCCGACCACGAGCGCACCGTGGCGCGCCTGTCGGAGCTGGCCCGCGAGGCCACCCCGCTGTCCGACGTCCGCCCGGGCCCGCTGGGCACCCTCGACGTGTACGTCTTCGCCGACGGCACCACGCTCTGCCTGACGCCGGGCCACCGGGAGACCGCCGAGAGCCTGGCCGGCGCGCTGCGCGACGGTCACGCGCCGGTGCTGCTGGGCGGCTCGGGCATCTCCGGCGCCTACGCGCTGACGTTCTCCTGGGGCGAGCGCCGCGACGAGAGCGTCTACATCCTCGCCGACCGGGTCATCGCCTCGCTCTGAGCCGCCTCCCGGACCCGGCGCACGGCCTCCGCCAGTTCCTCGGCGGGGGCCGCTTTCACGTCAGCTTCCACACCGGCCGCACCGGCCGCGGTCCCGCCCGCGGCGGCGGACCGGAGCGCCTCGACGAGGTCGTGCCCGGCCACCGCGAGCTGGTCGCCGACCGCGAAGATACCGGCGTCCGGGATCTCCCGGGGCGGCTCCCCGGGCCGTTCGATCAGCTGCGCGCGGGCCGCCAACTCCCGTGCCAGCGCCAGCCCTTCGGCCGCGGCGCCGCGGCGCAGGGCGCTCTGCGGCAGGGCCCTGAGGCGGTCGGCGAGCGCGTCCACGGCGGTCTGCAAAGGCGTCACGTCAAGCACGGCGCGAGCCTAAGGGCAACACACGGGTGGTTGCCAACGGCGAAAGCCTCAGGCACGGTGAGCGGAAGAACGGAAGAACCAGCATCGACCGCGTCCGGAGGCGCCGATGTCCTTGTCCTTCTCGGAAGAAACCCACCGGAACCTTCTCTCCCGTATCCCGCACTGCACCGGCCGGGACATCTCCGACTGGCTCCGCACCGTCGACGAGGGCCCCGCCCTCGTCCGCTTCGACGAAAAGGTCAGCTGGCTGCGCGGCGCGCACAACCTCTCCTACGGCCACGCCAAGGCGATCGTCCACGAACACGGTCTCCGGCGCGCCGCCCGCAAGTTCTGACCGGACCAGAAGGAGTCCCAACGCACGCGAGGGGCCCGCGGGCGGTCGCCCACGGGCCCCTCGTCAGCTGTGCGGGGTGTCCTCGCGCGTCAGTCGCGCAGGATCGAGATCAGCCGCAGCATCTCCCAGTAGATCCACACCAGGGTCGTGGTCAGGCCGAAGGCGGCCAGCCAGGACTCCTCGCGCGGCGCGCCGTAGGCGACGCCGTCCTCGACCTGCTTGAAGTCCATGGCGAGGAAGAGCGCGCCGAGCACCACGCCCACGATGCCGAAGACGATGCCCAGGCCGCCGCTGCGGAAGCCGAGGCCGTCACCGCCGCCGAACACCATGAACAGCAGGTTCACCAGCGACAGCAGGACGAAGCCCAGCGCCGCGATCATCACGAAGCGGGTGAAGCGTTCGGTGACCCGCACGATGCGGGTCTTGTAGGCGACGAGCATGGCGACGAACACCGCCATCGTGCCCAGCACCGCCTGCATGGGGGCGCCGTTCATCTTCGGCAGGTCGTTGATGAAGCCGCTGAGCGCGCCGAGGAAGACGCCCTCCAGCGCCGCGTAGCCCAGGATCAGCGCCGGGACCGGCTTGCGCTTGAAGGACTGGACGAAGCCGAGCACCGTCGCGGCCAGGCCGGCGCCGAGGGCGAAGGCGAGGTGGCCGGTCAGGAACAGCCAGCCGACGGTGGCGCCGGCGATGACCGTACCGAGCGTCAGGCCCGTGCGCGTGACGACGTCGTCCATCGTCATGGGTCGGGTCTGCGGGGTGTACTGGGGTGCGTACTGCGGCGTCTCGGTGGCGTACGGGTTGGCTCCGGCGTACGGGTTGGCTCCGGCGTACGCGGCTGCGGGGCCCCCGGCCTGCGGCGGCGCATTGAAGTCCGCATAGCCGGCACCGCGGCTGAACCCCCGTCGCGAGAAGACCGGGTTGCTGCTCCTCATCTCACTCCTCCATGGCCGCCCTGCGCGGCCTTGACGCAAGCGTAATGGCTTGGCAAAGACACGTCTCTCGTCCTTGGGCAGGATCTTCCCCCGTCCAGGGGCGGACACATCCTCTGGAAGGAGGACGTTCGAGGGAGTGCGGAGGTGCCCGCCGGACGGTCCGGGAGTCGGATCGCGCCGTGTTCGTCACACCTGCCGCTGTGTCATGTGCCACTCCGCGGGCCGATCCGCGGACGGTTCGGGCCGCCAGATAGTCCGGACAAAATCCGGGTAATCGATCTTTTCCCGCCGCCATCGAACGGCCATTTCCCCACCCCGTCAACTCCGGGACCCCGGGGTCACCGGCATGATCCGAATCCGATAAATGTCTGATCGAGCCGCACCCGCGCAACCGATTGACCGGAGGCGTCGTCATACTGGCTAGCCGGTACCTGCCCTTCAACGGACAGTGCCCCGTCACCAGGTGTAGCGGTCCCGGTGCGGGTGGTCGTAAACCCCCTGTGCAGATGGGGCTATTCTGGCCGGAAACAGCAGCGAAAGAGGGTTGAGGTGCCTGTGCCTGACGTCTCAGTAGTCGTCATTGTCTACAACGACGCCGACCGGTTGCCGACCGCGGTCCAGTCCGTACTGGATCAGACACTGCGGGACGTCGAGGTGGTGATCGTCGACGACTGCAGCACCGACCGTTCTTTCGAGGTCGCACAGGCGCTCGCGGCCACCCACCCGGAGCGGGTCAGAGCCTTCCAGCTGCCGGAGAACAGCGGTGCCGGCGGCGAGCCGCGGAACCTCGGCATTCAGCACACGCGCGGACAGTACGTCATGTTCCTGGACAGCGACGACGTCCTGGAGCACAACGCCTGCCGCAATTTGCTGGAGGCCGCGGAGGAAACCGAGGCGGACATCGTCTCGGGTCTGTGTGTCCGAATCCACAGGGACACCCGGAACCAGAAGCGGGACGAGTGGTACGCCTGGCTCTATTCCACGACCCGCACCCTCGAATCGGTCACGGAATTGCCGGACCTTTTTGTGTGGGACACCCTTTCCACCAACAAGTGCTACCGCCGCGAATTCCTCATCGAGAATGAACTCCGCTTCCCCAAGGGGATGTTCTACGAGGACCTGATGTTCATCGCCGACGCTTATCTCGCGGCGAACCGCATCACCCTGATTCCCAATCAGGTCTACTTCTGGAACGTCTTCGAGAAGGCCGCCGTGAAGTCGGTGACGAACCGGCGGCACGAGATGACGAATTACATCCACCGGCTGGAGGTCCACCGGCGGATCGACGCCGCACTGGCCGAGCGCGGCCTCACCGGGATGAAGCTCGCCAAGGACGTCAAGTTCCTCAAGCACGACCTGGTGCTCCACCTGCGGGACCTGCCGTTCCGCGACGAGGCGTACCGCCAGGAGTTCGCCGCCCTCTCCAAGGAGTACCTCGCCGGCCTCGCGCCCGAGGCGTACGAGCGGGTCCAGCCGATCCAGGCCATCTGCGCCTACCTGCTGCAGAAGGGCGACTGGGACAACCTCATCCCGGCGGTCGACAGCCTCATCAACCGCGCCAAGCTCTCCTCGCCGCTCGCCCAGCACGACGGCCGGATCTACTGGTGCGAGGGCCACTTCGACGACGCGTTCGGCCGCGAGGTGCTGGACGTCACTGATCTCGGCTACCACGAGAAGCCGGTCAACCAGCTGTTCCTGCGCAACCAGCTCACCCGGTTCTCCGAGGAGGGCAGCACCGTCTCGCTGGCCGGCCGGATCACCAACCCGCTCGGCGTGATCCCCGAGGGCGCCACGCTCCGCGCCGAGCTGGAGTTCAGCGCCCGCCGCCGCAGCCTGCAGTCGTTCACCTTCCCGGTGCAGACGGTGCGCCACGAGGGCGACACCGTGGTGTGGGAGACCGCCGCCGACCTCACCGCGCGGCTGCGCCCGCTGGGCATCGTCGACACCATCTGGGACGTCCGGCTGCGCCTGGACGTCGACGGGGTGTCCACCACCTCCCGGCTGACGGTGGCCGACACCGAGCTGGCCGGCGGCCCGCTGCCGATCCGGCCGCGGCTGACCCGGATGGTCGCCGACCACATCGAGCCGCACGTCTCCTCCAAGGGGCACCTGGCGTTCCGGCTGATCAGCGAGAGCCCTGGCGCCGAGCGCGTGCAGGACCTGATCACCAAGGGCATGCACGGCAAGCCGGGCGCGCTGGCCAAGTCCGGCTACCGCAAGGCCAAGGCGCTGCGCAAGACGCTCACCTCCGGGGACACCAAGCTGCGGGCGTACCACGAGGTGTTCAGCCGGCTGCCGATCAAGAAGCGGACGGTGGTCTTCGAGAGCCACCTCGGCAAGCAGTACAGCGACAGCCCGCGCGCCATCTACGAGGAGATGCGCCGGCAGGGCCTGGAGTTCGAGGCGATCTGGTCGTACGCCGGGTCCCCGAAGGACTTCCCCAAGGACGCCACCCTGGTCAAGCGCTGGTCGCTGCAGTACCTCAAGGCGCTGGCGCAGGCGGAGTACTGGGTGGACAACCAGAGCTACCCGCTGAAGCTGACCAAGCGCCCCGAGACCACCTACATCCAGACCTGGCACGGCTCGGCGCTGAAGAACATGGGCTTCGACCAGCCCACGCTCAAGGCGCAGACCCGCCAGCAGCAGGCCGAGCAGCAGGCGTCGCTGGACCGCTTCGACCGCTTCCTGTGCCGCACCGAGCACGACGCGCGGACGCTGGCCAAGGCGTTCCGGCTGAAGGAGAAGACCCTGCTGCGGGTGGGCTACCCGCGCAACGACGCGCTGGTCAAGGCCCGGCTGAGGGAGACCGAGCTGGGCCACCGGGAGCGCGGTGCACTCGCGGCGGAGCTGGGCATCCCCGCGGACAAGAAGGTGCTGTTGTACGCGCCGACGTTCCGCAAGGCGGGCGGCCGGCACGGCCGGTTCGCGCTCCCCTTCGACGTGGAGCGCTTCGCCGACGAGTTCGGCGACCGCTACGTCCTGTTGGTCCGCTCGCACTACCTCAACCACGTGGTGCTGCCGCCGACCGTGCAGGGCCGGGTGATCGACGTCTCGGCACGGCACGACATCACCCCGATCCTGGAGCTGGCCGACGGCCTGGTCACGGACTATTCGTCGGTGATGTTCGACTACGCGCTGCTCGACCGGCCGCTGATGTTCTTCACCTACGACTACGACGAATATGTGCACGAGGGCCGCGGAACGTACTTCGATCTGCTGGAACACGCCCCGGGGCCGGTGGTGCGCACCGAGGAAGATTTCTTCGAGGCCATGCAGTCTTTCGAGTCCCAGCAGCTGGAATACGCCAAGGACCGCAAGGAATTCGTCGCCAAGTTCGGGGAATACGACCAGGGCGACGCCGCACAGAGCATCGTCGACCAGTTCTTTGCGCAGTGGAGCCGTTGATGACCAAGTCGAACGCAGCCGAGCCGCGGGACATCTTCTTCGTCTCCAACAGCGTCAACGAGCTGGGCGGCATCACCAGTTGGTCGCACCAGATGGCGCGCCTGTTCGCCGAGCGCGGCCACCGGGTGCACGTCGTCGGCATCGTGCCGCCCCCCGAGGGCCGGGTCCACGAGCTCGGCCCGGACCTGCCGTACGAGACCACCACGCTCTATGACGTGCACCCGCCGAGCGTCCGCCCGGTGCGCGGCCTGAAGGACCGGCTGAACGTCGTCGAGCAGCGCCGCCGGGCGGCCCGCGAGGCCGGGATGCACGAGCAGGCGGCCAAGATGAGCGCGCTGTTCCGGGCGGCTCGTCCGGGTGGCGTGGTGATCGTCACGCAGGTGTGGGCGATGGAGTGGGTGGCGCTGGCCGACACCGCCGGGCTGGCGGTCATCGGAATGAGCCACGAGTCGTTCGAGACCTGCCGCAAGTCGTCCCGGTTCGCCCGCGTCAAGCGGTTTTACCAGGACGTCGACCGGATGCTGCCGCTCACCCGCGAGGACGCGGACAAGTGGATCCGGCAGCGGATGGACAACGTCGGCTTCATGCCGAACCCGCTGCCGTTCTTCCCCGACGTCCCCTCGGACCGCTCCCGCAAGGTCGTGGCGAGCATTGGCCGACTGCACGAGGAGAAGGGCGTCGACCTGCTCCTGGAGGCGTGGGCGAGGGTCGCGCCGCAGCACCCGGACTGGACGCTGCGGATCTACGGCTCCGGTGAGGAGGCCGAGGCGCTGCGCAAGCAGGCGGCCGAGCTGGGGGTGACGAATTCGGTCGAGTGGATGGGCCGGACCAGCGATGTCGCCGGGGCGCTGCGGGAGAGCGCGGTCTTCGCGCTGAGTTCGCGCGGCGAGGGCTTCCCGCTCGCGCCCATGGAGGCGATGGCCACCGCGGTGCCGTGTGTGGCCTTCGACGTGGCCCCGGGCGTCCGCGAGATCATCACGGACGGCACCGACGGCTTCCTGGCCCCGCCCGGCAACGTCACCGAATTCGCCCGCCACCTCGGCACGCTGATGTCGGACGAGGAACTGCGGAACCGGATGGGCGAGACGGCCCGGGAGAACATCCAGCGGTTCTCCACCGACGAGATTGTCGGCCGCTGGGAGGCGCTGTTCGCGCTCGTGGAGCGCTGAGCCGGCACCGCGCAATACCGAGGAGGGGGCCGCCGGGTTTTCCCGGCGGCCCCTCCTCGTCGGGCTCGACAAGCGCCTCGACAAGCATGTTGAATATTCAGGTATTTACGGGTCTTTGTCCCGCTGCCCGCGGGAAGTGCCCGGAGCCGGACTTGAACCGGCACGGCCCGTAGGCCAGCGAGGTTTAAGCTCGCCGTGTCTGCATTCCACCATCCGGGCTTGGGGTCCCCCATGCCGCCTCCTAGAAGGCAGCACGAGCGTAGCCCGCAGGGCACGTAGCAGATCGGCCGCTCATCCCGAGGTTGTCTTATTTTATTGGCAACTGAGGGTGCATCAGTGGTCGCCAGGGCCCCCGGCACATGCCTGGAGCCCATGTTCGCCGGTGGTCGCGCGGACGGAATTCGACCCCGAATTGACGAAAACTCGACGCCCCCGCGACCGCCCCGCCGCGCCCTTCCCGGCGCCTCCGCCGGCGCCCACCGGGCACTTCCGGCGGCCGCACCGGTCTCAGGGACGGCGTCATACCCAGGGATGAGGGAGGGGGGAGAGCTAATCCCTGGGGGTGGTCCGAGGACGGTCACACGGGTTGACGTCCGGAACGGTGCGCTGGCCGACGATGGAAACCGATGTTCCACCGCCCGCCGCGGCCGCCGAGCCGGCGGCGAAGGCGGCCCGTTCCTCGTCCGACAGGAGACCCTTCCCGTGACCACCACCCACTCCGGCGTCACCGTCGCCGGCCGCAGCACCGCGGTGGCCGCCCGGGCCACGGACCTCACCAAGGTCTACGGGACCGGCGAGACCCAGGTGGTCGCCCTGGACGCGGTCTCCGTCGACTTCCACCAGGCCCACTTCACCGCGATCATGGGCCCCTCCGGGTCCGGCAAGTCCACCCTCATGCACTGCATGGCCGGCCTGGACGCCATCTCCGGCGGGTCCGCGCGGATCGGCGACGTCGAGCTGACCGGGCTGAAGGAGAAGAAGCTCACCCAGCTCCGGCGCGACAAGATCGGCTTCGTCTTCCAGGCGTTCAACCTCCTCCCGACGCTCACAGCGCTGGAGAACATCACCCTGCCCATGGACATCGCCGGCCGGAAACCGGACCGCGGCTGGCTGGAGCAGGTGGTGGAGACCGTCGGCCTGTCCGGCCGGCTCAAGCACCGCCCGAGCCAGCTCTCCGGCGGTCAGCAGCAGCGCGTCGCGGTGGCCCGCGCCCTGGCCTCCCGCCCCGAGATCATCTTCGCCGACGAGCCCACCGGCAACCTCGACTCCCGCTCCGGCGCCGAGGTCCTGGGCTTCCTGCGCAACTCCGTGCGCGAGCTGGGCCAGACGGTGGTGATGGTGACCCACGACCCGGTCGCGGCGTCGTACGCGGACCGCGTCATATTCCTCGCCGACGGCCGGGTCGTCGACGACATGCCCGACCCCACCGCCGACATGGTGCTGGAGCGCATGAAGGGCTTCGACGCCAAGGGCCGCATCAGCTGACCATCAGCAGCCACCTCCCCTTCCGGACACCCGGACACCCCGGCCCCGGACCACTCCTCCAGGACTGACCCACCCATGTTCCGTACCGCCTTGCGCAATGTGCTCGCGCACAAGGCCCGGCTGCTGATGACCGTGCTCGCCGTGATGCTCGGCGTGGCCTTCGTCTCCGGCACCCTGGTCTTCACCTCGACCCTCTCCGACGCCACCCAGGCAGCCTCCCGCAAGGGCTTCGACAATGTCGACGTGGCCATCCAGCGCGGTGGCTCCGACCGCACCGACGGCGCCCCCAGAGCGCGCTCCGCGCTCGACCGGGAACTGCTGGAGAAGGCCGCCCACCTGCCCGGCGCCGCCTCCGCCACCGGCACCGTCTCCGGCTTCACCGCCATCGCCGACAAGAGCGGCAAGCTGATCGGCGACGGCTTCTCCACCAGCGGCAGCAACTACTTCCCCGGCAAGGACGGCAGCGACGCGCGCTATCCGATGCGGGACGGCGCCGCCCCCAAGGGCCCGGACCAGTTCGCGCTGGACGCCCGCACCGCCGACCGGGCCGGCTACAAGGTCGGTGACACCGTCCGGATATCCGTCGACGGCCCGGTCCGGGAGCAGAAACTGACCGGCACCTTCACCACCGATGACGGTGCGGTCGGCGCCGGCGGCAGCCTGGCCCTGTTCGACACCGCCACCGCCCAGAAACTGTTCGCGGCGCCCGGCGAGTTCAGCGAGATCGACATCAAGGCCGCGCCGGGCACGTCCCAGACGGCCCTGAAGGGCGCGGTCGAGAAGATCCTGCCCAAGGAAGGCGCCACGGCCACGACCGGCACCGAACTCGCCGACGAGCAGGCCAAGTTCATCGCCCAGAGCATGGACGGCATGAAGACCGGCCTGCTGGCCTTCGCCGGTATCGCCCTCTTCGTCGGCGTGTTCATCATCGCCAACACCTTCACCATGCTGGTCGCCCAGCGCACCAAGGAGCTGGCGCTGCTGCGCGCGGTCGGCGCCAGCCGCCGCCAGGTCACCCGCTCGGTACTGACCGAGGCGTTCGTGGTCGGCACGGTGGCGGCGGTGACGGGCCTGCTGGGCGGCATAGGCATCGGCGCCGGACTGCGTGCCCTGATGGGCGTCACCGGGGCCAAGATGCCCGACGGCCCGCTGGTGGTCTCGCCGGCCACGATCCTGATATCGCTGCTGGTCGGCATCGTCGTCACGGTCCTGGCCGCCTGGCTGCCCGGCCGCCGGGCCGCGAAGATCCCGCCGGTCGCCGCGATGAACAGCGTGCACGCCACCGCCACCACCAAGTCGCTGGTGGTCCGCAACACCATAGGCGCGCTCCTCGCGGGCTCCGGTACGGCCGCGGTGCTGGTCGCGACCGGAATGCCCGACGGCAAAGCCCTCATGTTCACCGGCGGGGCGCTGCTGATGATCGGTGTGTTCGTGCTGGCGCCGCTGCTGTCCCGTCCGCTGATCGCGGTGGCCGCCCCGGTGCTGCGGCTCTTCGGGATCTCGGGCGCCCTCGCCCGGCAGAACGCGGTCCGCAATCCGCGCCGTACGGCCGCCACGGCCTCCGCGCTGATGATCGGGCTGACCCTGATCACCGGCATGACCGTGACCGCGGGCAGCGTTCAGAAGGGCATCGACAAGATGGCCACCGACGCGCTGAAGGCCGACTACGTGGTCTCGATGGCGAGCCGTACGCCGCTCTCCCCCGACGTCGCGAAGAAACTGGCGTCCGTGGACGAGGTCACCGCCTCCAGCCCGCTGCGCAACTCCCCCTCCCGCATCGGCACCGACACCCAGTACCTCACCGGCGTCAACGGCAAGGACTTCGGCAAGCTCACCCGGCTCGACTTCACCGAGGGCTCCCTCGGCACCCTCGCCGGCGACCGGGCCGTCGTGGACGACACCCTCGCCAAGGAGCAGGGCTGGCATCCCGGCTCCCGCCTGCCGGTGACCTTCGAGGACGGCAAGAAGGGCACGCTGACCATCGACGGGGTCTATCAGGGCAACCAGGTGATCCGGGGCATCATCCTGGACAACGGCACGCTCGCCCCGCACCAGAAGCACGCCACCGATATGCAGGTGCTGGTCAAGACGGCGCACGGCGCGACCGCCGAGGCCAAGGACTCCCTGGTCAAGGCCCTCGGCAAGAACCCGGCGATCACCGTCGCGGACAAGAAGGACGTCTCCGACGGCATCGCCAAGATGTTCACGCTGATGCTGAACATGCTCTACGGCCTGCTGGCCATGGCGGTCATCGTGGCGGTGCTCGGCGTCATCAACACCCTGGCGATGTCGGTCTTCGAGCGCTCCCAGGAGATCGGCATGCTGCGCGCCATCGGCCTGGACCGGCGCGGCATCAAGCGGATGGTGCGGCTGGAGTCGCTGGTGATCTCGCTCTTCGGCGGGGTGCTCGGCGTCGGCCTGGGTGTGTTCTTCGGCTGGGCGGCCGGTGAGGTGATCAGCGGTTCGCTGCCGACCTACGAGCTGGTGATGCCGTGGGGCCGGATGGCCGTCTTCCTCGCGATGGCCGCGCTGGTGGGCGTCCTGGCGGCACTGTGGCCGGCCCGCCGGGCGGCGAAGCTCAACATGCTCCAGGCCATCAAGGCGGAGTAGCCCGGCACCCGGACGGCCCGAGGGCCCCGTTCCCCCGCATCAGGGCGGGGGAACGGGGCCCTCGGCGATGGGCGCCCGGCGGCTCAGCCCCGCCAGTCGCGGGCCCGCAGCGGCAGGCCGGAGGCGCCGGAGGCCGGCGTGCGGACCGCCAGCACCTGGTTGACCCCTATGCGGTTGCGCTCGAACGACAGCGCCGAGGCGGCCATGTAGAGCCGCCAGACCCGGGCCCGGCCCGGGGACGTGAGCCGCACCGCCGCGGCCCAGTGGGCCTCCAGATTGGCCACCCACTGACGCAGCGTCAGCGCGTAGTGCTCCCGGATCGCCTCCACGTCCCGCACCTCGAAGCCGGCCTCCTCCAGCTGGCCGACCGTCCGCCCCACCGGCGCCAGCTCGCCGTCGGGGAAGACGTAGCGGTCGATGAACTCGTCGACGCGGTAGCTCTCCTCGTCGGCCAGTGGCCGCCGGGCGATCTGGTGGTTCAGCAGCCGCCCGCCGGGCTTCAGCAGATCGTGCAGCAGTCCCGCGTACTCCGCGTACCGGGCCCGGCCGACGTGCTCGGCCATCCCGATCGAGGAGATCGCGTCGAACGGCCCGTCGTCGATCTCGCGGTAGTCCTGCACCCGGATCTCGATCCGGTCGGTGAGCCCGGCCTCGGCGATCCGCTTGCGGGCGTAGCCGGCCTGCTCCTCGGAGAGGGTGATGCCGACCGCCCGGACGCCGTACTCGCGGGCCGCGTGCAGCACCATCGAACCCCAGCCGCAGCCCACGTCCAGCAGCCGCTGCCCCTCCCCCAGGCCGAGCTTGCGGCAGATCAGGTCGAGCTTGGCGCGCTGGGCGTCCTCCAGGGTGGCGACGCCGCCGGGCGCCTCCCCGTCGGGCCGCCAGTAGGCGCAGGAGTAGACCATGGACGGGCCGAGCACCAGCTCGTAGAAGTCGTTGCCGACGTCGTAGTGATGGCTGATCGCCTGCCGGTCGCGGAGCAGGGAGTGCAGGGCCCCGCGGCGCGGGCGGGCCTCCTCGGCGGGCGGCGCGGGCGGGACGGGAAGGCCGGCCAGGGACAGCAGTTCCCTGGCGGCGGACCGGATCTCGGGTCGGGCCAGGGCACGCAGCGCGGCGATCCGCGGCGCCTTCGGGGCATCGGCGCCGCCCCGCTCCCAGATCAGTCCGGCGAGCAGGTCCAGCGCCGTGTAGAGGTCGCCTTCGACGTCGATGTCGCCGGCCACCCAGGCCCGGGCCAGCCCCAACTCACCTGGTTTGAACAGGAGTCGGCGCAGCGCACGGCGGTTTCGGATGACGAGCACAGGGGCCCCCGGGGGGCCGGACTCACTGTGGTCCCAGGCGCGGATCCGCACCGGGAGCGGGGCCCCCAGCACCTCCTCGGCGAGCTCGGTGAGCCGTCCAGCGGCACCGGCCATGTCGCACACCTCCGTCGTGACGAGTCGGGCAAAGAAGTTTCACCCACCACCTAAACGTCAAGTGGGCGCCCACATAGTCCCGTTCGCCAGCAAGAGAACAACATGCAGTCCGGTTTCGGCCACACCCCGGGCACGCCGAAGGGCGCCCGCCCCACGGATGGCGGACGCCCTTCGGGCTGGTCGGAGTACCCGACCGGTGACTCAGGAAGCCTTGGCCTTCGGCTTGTTCCCGTCGGCCGCGGCGGCCGGGGCGGGCGCGGGCTTGGCGGCCTCGTAGAACTCCTCGCGGGGGTTCTCCATGGCGCCGAGCGAGACCACCTCGCGCTTGAGGAAGGTGGCCAGCGTCCAGTCGGCGAAGACCCGGATCTTGCGGTTGTACGTCGGCATCGCCATGCCGTGGTACGCGCGGTGCATGTACCAGGCGAGACGACCCTTGAGCTTGATCTTCATCTTGCCCATGACGATCATCGCGACGCCCTTGTGCAGGCCGAGACCGGCGACCGCACCCTTGTTGGCGTGGCTGTACTCCTTCTGCGGGAAGCCCCGCATGCCGGAGACCACGTTGTCGCCGAGGACCTTGGCCTGCCGCAGCGCGTGCTGCGCGTTCGGCGGGCACCAGGCGTTCTCGTTGCCGTTCCGGCGGCCGACCATGTCCGGGACCTGGGCGTTGTCGCCCGCGGCCCAGATGTAGTCGGTGCCCTGCACCTGGAGGGTGGCGGCGGTGTCGATGTGACCGCGCGGGCCCAGCGGCAGGCCGAAGCGGGACAGCGCCGGGTTCGGCTTGACGCCGGCGGTCCACACGATGGTGTTGGAGAGCACCTCGAGGCCGTTGTCGAGGACGACCTGGCCGTCGACGCAGGACTTCATGCCGGTCTTGAGGTAGACCTCGACGCCGCGGGACTCCAGGTGCTCCTTGCCGTAGGCGCCGAGCTTGGGACCGACCTCGGGGAGGATCTTGTCCGCGACGTCGACCAGCAGGAAGCGCATGTCCTCGCGCTTGACGTTCTTGTAGTACTTCGCGGCGTCGCGGGCCATGTCCTCGACCTCGCCGACGGTCTCCGCACCGGCGAAGCCACCGCCGATGAAGACGAAGGTCAGCGCCTTGCGGCGGACCTCCTCGTCGGTCGTGGAGTCGGCCTTGTCCAGCTGCTCCAGAACGTGGTTGCGCAGGCCGATGGCCTCCTCGACGCCCTTCATGCCGATGCCGTTCTCGGCCAGGCCGGGGATCGGGAAGGTACGGGAGACCGCGCCCATGGCGACGACCAGGTAGTCGAAGGGCAGCTCGTACGCATCGCCCACCAGCGGGGCGATCGTGGCGACCTTGCGGTCCTGGTCGATGGTGGTCACCCGGCCGGTGAGGACCTCCGCCTTGGGCAGCACGCGCCGCAGCGGGACCACAACGTGGCGAGGGGAGATGCTGCCGGCCGCAGCTTCAGGGAGGAAGGGCTGGTACGTCATGTACGAGCGCGGGTCGACGACCGTGACGGTCGCCTCGCCGTACCGCATCTTCTTCAGGATGCGACGCGCCGCGTACAAACCTACGTACCCACCGCCTACAACGAGGATCCTGGGACGCTCCGTGGTGCTCATGCAATCGAGTATCCACCCCCACATGGGGGGTCGCTCGTGAGCCCCTTCACAAGAATGACGAGGGCATCTGCTACACTCCGCCGGCTTCGTGACCGACGCCATAGCGCGTTCCGGGAACCACGGTATAACGCGACACGTTGGACACCCCTGTTGATCAGGGCTTGTCCGCTCGTGAGCGGCTCTGTCACACCCCTCGCGGACACTCTCGTCACGCGGTGGAGACCCACCGTAGACCCGGCAGTCCTCGGGCAGATGAGTCCTAGGACCTTCGAATGAGGGTCGGATGGCCCCCGAGTTCGCCCGGGAGGCGGGTTTTTCATGTGAAGGATTTCACGAACCTTTTTTCCGGCGGCCCTTCCGGAACCCCTCCAGCGCCCCCGAAGCCCGCTCGGACGGCGCCGCGTCCGCTCAAAACGCCCGTTCTGAGCGGAGGTTGCGGCACCGTCCCGAGCGGTGCGCGGGCCCTGCCGTCAGGCGAGGCTCCAGGCGATTCCGTCCAGCATCGCCCGCAAAGTGTCACTCGTCATCGAGTGCCGCGTGCCAAGCAATGCCGTCCAGAATGTCGTGTTCGCTGACCACGACCTCGTCGGCGTCGATCCGCTCCATGATCTCCAGCAGGACCAGGGCACCGGCGGCGATGACGTCGACCCGGCCGGGGTGGAGGACCGGGATCGCGGCCCGCTCGGCGTGGGTGGAGGCCAGCAGCCGCTCGGTGATCTCGCGGACCGCGGCCCGGGAGATCCGCGAGTGGTGAATGGCGGCGGAGTCGTAGTGGTCCAGGCCCTGGGAGATGGCGGCGACGGTGGTCACCGAGCCGGCCAGGCCGACGAGGGTGGCGGCCTCGGTCAGCGGGACGGTCTCCTCGGCGCGATCCAGGGCCGCGGCGATGTCGGCCCTGATCGCGGCGACCTGGGTCACGGTGGGCGGGTCGGTGATCTGCCCGTCGTGCAGGAGGTGGCGCTCGGTCATCCGGACGCAGCCGACGTCGACCGAGCGGGCCGCCCGGACCGTCTCACCGCCGAGCACGAACTCCGTGGAGCCGCCTCCGATGTCCACGACGAGGTAGGGGAGTTCGATGTGCGGGTGGCCGGTCAGCTCCTTGGTGGCGCCGTTGAAGGAGAACTCCGCCTCCTGGTCGCCGGTGATCACCTCGGGCTCGACGCCCAGGATGTCCACCACACCGCGGACGAAGTCGTCGCGGTTCTCCGCGTCCCGGGAGGCCGAGGTCGCCACGAAGCGGACGTGCTCCGCGCCCAGCCCCTTGATCACCGCGGCGTACTCCCGGCAGGCGGCGAAGGTGCGCTCCAGCGCCTCGGGCGCCAGCCGCCCGGTGCGGTCCACGCCCTGGCCCAGCCGGACGATCTGCATCCGGCGGTCGAGCTCCTTCAGCTCGCCGGTGGCCGGATCGACGTCCGCGACCAGCAGGCGGATGGAGTTCGTACCGCAGTCGACGGCGGCGACACGCTTCACTCGGACTCTCCTTCGTCGGTCCGGCCGCCGTCCTCGGCGCACGGGGTCACGCACGGGCCCTTGCGCCACCACTCCGGCAGCATCGCGAGCGCCTCGTCGCCGAGCGGGTTGACGCCCGGACCGGCGGCCAGCGAGTGGCCGACGAGGACGTGCAGGCACTTGACCCGGTCGGGCATCCCGCCGGCGCTCGGGAAGCCCTGCAGCACCTCGACGGCGTCCCGCCGGCGGATGTAGTCCTCGTGGGCCGCGCGGTAGGCGGCGGCCAGCTCGGGGTCGTTCGCCAGCCGCTCGGTCATCTCCTTCATCACGCCGTTGGCCTCCAGCGTGCCGATCGCGGAGGCGGCGCGCGGGCAGGTCAGGTAGTAGAGCGTGGGGAAGGGGGTGCCGTCCTCCAGGCGCGGCGCGGTCTCGACGACGTCCGGCTGCCCGCAGGGGCAGCGGTGCGCGATGGTGCGCAGGCCGCGCGGCGGGCGGCCGAGCTGCTCCTTGAAGGCGGCGATGTCCGCGGCGGTGGGCTCGGTGGGCTCGGTCTGGGGCGGAGGCGTGTCCATGTGCGCTTTCGTGAAGGCCGGTGACGGGGGACGAACGGGGCCGGGTGGCCGGCGGGCCGGTGGCGTCCCGTACCGCCGGGGCGGCCCCGCCCGTACAGTCTCGCCGCTGCCGGCCGGTGCGGGCTACCGCCCGCCGGCGGCGGCCGGGGTGGTGTGGACGGCGTCGGCCCGGTCCGTGCGGTCGACATCGTCCCAGAGCTTGTCGTACCAGGGGCGCTGGGTGGTGTCCGCCCCCTTGGGCGCGGCGCGGACGCCGGAGCCGTCCTGGACGATGTACCCGGTCTCGCCCGGCATGACGTAGTGGAGATGGCGGCGGGCCTGCTGCCGGACGTAGGCCGGATCCTGCCAGCGGGCCTTCTCGTCGCGCAGCCGGTCGAGCGCGGCGGCCGCTTCCTGGGCCTTGCGGCGCTGGTCGGCGATGTCCGAGCGCTGGGTGATGTACTGCCTTATCGGGTAGGCCAGGGCGACCACCAGCGAGCACATCACCAGCGCCAGCAGGGCGGCGCGGCCGGTGAGGCGGTTGCGGCGGGGCCGCCGCCGGGCGCGGTTGACGCGGGCGGCGGCCTGTTCGCCGAGCGCCTTGAGCCGGGTCGCGGTGGAGGACCGGTCCGCGGGCACGTCGTCTCGCCTCCCCTTCAGCTTCCGTCCTGACGTCGTCACGGCGGGCGTCATGACGTACGTCCCCGGCAACGGTACGGGACCGGCGCCGGGGACGCGGCACTTAGGGGCCTGTGGCGTCGGCCCCCGCGGTGCTTACTGGTTCGCGGAGCAGCTGTGCTCGTTGCTCCGCGGAGCGGCTGTGTCTGTTGCTCCGCGGAGCGACTGTGCTCGTTATTCCGCGGAGCGGAAGCGCGGGAAGGCGCTGCGGCCGGCGTACACCGCGGCGTCGTCGAGGATCTCCTCGATGCGCAGCAGCTGGTTGTACTTGGCGACGCGCTCGGAGCGGGCCGGGGCACCGGTCTTGATCTGGCCGCAGTTGGTGGCGACGGCCAGGTCGGCGATGGTGACGTCCTCGGTCTCGCCGGAGCGGTGCGACATCATGCACTTGAAGCCGTTGCGCTGGGCCAGCTCGACGGCGTCCAGGGTCTCGGTCAGCGAACCGATCTGGTTGACCTTCACCAGGAGGGCGTTGGCCGAGCCCTCCTCGATGCCGCGGGCCAGGCGCTCGGGGTTGGTGACGAAGAGGTCGTCGCCGACCAGCTGCACCTTGGTGCCGAGCTTGTCGGTGATGACCTTCCAGCCGGCCCAGTCGTCCTCGAACAGCGGGTCCTCGATGGAGACGAGCGGGTACGCGGAGACCAGCTCCTCGTAGTACTCGGTCATCTCGGCGGCCGAGCGCTCCTTGCCCTCGAACTGGTACTTGCCGTCCTTGTAGAACTCGGAGGCGGCGACGTCCAGGGCCAGCGCGATGTCCTGGCCGGGAGCGTAGCCGGCCTCCTTGATGGCCTCCAGGATGAGGTCGAGGGCCTCGCGGTTGGAGCCGAGGTTCGGGGCGAAGCCGCCCTCGTCGCCCAGGCCGGTGGCCAGCCCCTTGTTCTTCAGGACCTTCTTGAGGGTGTGGTAGACCTCGGCGCCCCAGCGCAGCGCCTCGGAGAAGGACTCCGCGCCGATCGGGGCGATCATGAACTCCTGGATGTCCACGTTGGAGTCGGCGTGCGAGCCGCCGTTCAGGATGTTCATCATCGGGACCGGCAGGACGTGCGCGTTCGGGCCACCGAGGTAGCGGAACAGCGGCAGGTCGCTGGCCTCGGAGGCGGCGTGCGCGACGGCGAGGGAGACGCCGAGGATGGCGTTGGCGCCCAGCGAGCCCTTGTTGTCGGTGGCGTCCAGGTCGAACATCGCCTGGTCGATCAGCCGCTGCTCGGTCGCGTCGTAGCCGACCAGCTCCGGGCCGATCTGCTCGATGACGGCGAGGACGGCCTTCTCCACGCCCTTGCCGAGGTAGCGGTTGGGGTCGCCGTCCCGCAGCTCGACGGCCTCGAAGGCGCCGGTGGAGGCACCCGACGGCACGGCGGCACGGCCGGTGCTGCCGTCGTCGAGGCCGACCTCGACCTCGACCGTGGGATTACCTCGCGAGTCGAGAATTTCGCGGGCTACGACGACGTCGATGGACGGCACGTTGTCTCCTTCATGGGTGTCTGGAGTTCTCGGCATGAGCCTAACGGCCCTGGCGTGATCCGCTCGCCCGTGGCCCGCTCCGTGGGACGAAAAACCCCAACAAGCGCGTCGAAAGCCCAGTTCACGGGAGGTTTCCGCGCAATGTTCGCTATGCGGGGAACGCTGCGCCGGGCCGCCGGCCGGGCCCGGGAACGGAGAAGCCCCGCCGTGGCGCGCTCGGGGGTACGCGCCGCGGCGGGGCAGCTCTCGCGGGTCTCTCAGGTGGCCGGTACGGCTCAGACGCTGAGCTTCTGACCCGGGAAGATCAGGTTGGGGTTGCCGCCGACGACGGACTTGTTGGCGGCGTAGAGCGCCTTCCAGTTGGTGCCGTGCGCCTTGGCGATCTTGGCGAGGGTGTCGCCGGCCTTGACGGTGTAGGTGTCGCCGGAGCGGTGCTGCGGGGCCGGCTGGGCCTTCTCGACCTTCTCGCGGGCCGGGGCGGACTTCTTGGTGGTGCCCTGGCTCTTCTTGGTGGTCTCGGTGCCCTGGCTCTTCTTGGCGGTGGAGCCGGAGGTGTCGAGGTCGGGGGACGGGCCGCCCGCGGTGAGGCCGCCGGCGGGGGCGCAGGTCCAGGCGCCCGGGCCCTGCATGGCGAGCAGCTTCTCGGCGACGGCGATCTGCTGGGACTTGGTGGCCAGGTCGGCGCGGGCCGCGTACTTGGTACCGCCGGCGGCGGCCCAGCTGGAGTTCGAGAACTGCAGGCCACCGTAGTAGCCGTTGCCGGTGTTGATCGACCAGTTGCCGCCGGACTCGCACTGGGCGACCTTGTCCCAGGTGGCGACCGAGGCGGCGGAGGCGGAGGTGGCGCCCATCAGCGGGACGGCCACGGCGGCGCCGGCGACACCGGCCAGGGTGGCGACGCGGACGGCCTTGGAGCTGCGGCGGTGCTTGCCCTTGTTGATCAGCATCGTGCGTTCGTTTCCTCACCGACGCCTACGAGGTGAGCTGTCGGGTTCGGGCCGTGTGAGCTGCCCGGCCGCGTGTGCTGCACACGCGACTTCACCCCAAGCCGGTCGACCCGTTCTCACGGGCGGGGCCGGCACTTACCTTGGGTCCCCCGCTCCTGCCTTCGGCGCTTGCGCGTCGTCGACTCCGACCGCCGGCAGGACTCGGCGTGCGATCGAAGGGCCCGCTTTGGCGAGCGGTCCTGACCGTAAGCAGTAACCCTGTTGGTGTTCAAACCCCATCTTCTGAACCAAGTTGACCGTTTTTGATCAATGCACGGACTGTTTCCGCAGGTAGACCCCGTTATGGGAGCGGGGGGCGGGGTGCACCCCGCCCCCCGCAACGAGAGCCATATCTCACTTTTACGAAACGGCGGGAAATCCGGCGAACTGCCGGTAACTACCCCTGCTTCCGCCCGAGATCGAGCAGCTGGCCCGGGTGGATCAGATCGGCGTCGGAGCCGATGACGCCCTGGTTGCGGTGGTAGAGCGCGGGCCAGCCGCCCGGCAGGTCATGGCTCGAGGCGATCGCTGACAGGTTGTCACCCGGGCGAACGCGGTAGCTGCCGGCGTCCGCCGGGGGCGTCCGGTGCGTCTGCCCGCCGCGCGAGGCGTGCCGGCCGCTGCCGCCGTCCCGGGAGTCCCCGTCGTCCGCACCGTCGCCCGGCGCACCGCGGTGCTTGCCGGTGGCGGGAGGCAGGGAGGGGCTGTCGGGGCCGTCGGTGTCGGTGGGACCGGTGGGGTCGGCGGAGTCCGAGGGGGACGGGGAGGCGGGGTCCGTGGGGTGCGCCGGGTGCCGCGTCGGCTGCTGCGCCGGGTCCGTGGGATCGGACGAGCCCGATGGGTCGGCCGGGGCGGACGGGTCGTCGGACGGGGAGGCCGACGGCGTACCGGGGGCCGGGTCCGACGGCGACGCGGAGCCGGAGGGGCTCGGGGTCCCGGAGTCGGACGGGGACGCCGAGTCGGACGGCGAGGGGGCGGCGGAGGACGAGCCGGACGGGTCCGGTGTGGCCGACGGGTCGGCCGGGGCACCGGAGTCGCCGTCGGACGGCCCGGGGGTCGGGGTGCCCGGGCCCGCGCCGTCCGCGTCCCCCTTCGTGCCGGAGTGGCGGCCGTCGGAGCCGCCGTGCGTCGGGCGCGGCGACGGGCGGCTGGTGGCGCCCGGGTCCACGCTGGGCGCGGGGCCGCCCTTGGTCAGTCCGGCGTGCAGCGCGCAGCTGGGGAACGCGTCCGGGCCGCGGTCGTGGAGTATCGCCTCGGCCACGGCTATCTGCTGGGCGCGGCTGGCGAGGTCGGGGCGGGAGGCGTAGGCGGAGCCGCCGTAGTCGTCCCACATCTCCTGGGTGAGCTGGAGGCCGCCGTAGAAGCCGTTGCCGGTGGCGGCGCTCCAGACCCCGCCGCTCTCGCACTGTGCGACGCGGTCCCAGGTCGAGGCGTCGGCGGCGTGCGCACCGCCCGCGGTGAACAGCGGCAGGGCCAGGCCCGCGCCGGTCACTCCGGCCGTGACAAAGATGGCCGGTGCCTGTCGGGGGCGACGGTGCCGACCGTTCCCGGAACGCATGCGGTTGCCTTTCGAGCGGCGGTTGAGTTGTCGGATCGGCGGTGGCGAGGGGTGCCGTGCGGCGACCCCGGGACCGCCCCCGATCGTCGGAGGAAAGGTAGCCGGGGTCACCGGCAGTCACAAGCCGGTGTAGCGGAGATCACGCAATGGTCACGTATGTGACGAAGTGTCAATTCCGGGGCCGCCGCTGGTCAGACCCCCGCCCGGGGCGGCTCGACGGTGAACTCGACCGGCAGGGTGCGCAGTCCGCGCATGATGAGCCCGCCGCGCCAGCGCAAATCGTCAGGTTCCGCCGCAAGTCGGAGGTCCGGGAGGCGGGTCAGCAGCGTCGCCAGCGCGGTCTGCCCTTCGAGGCGGGCCAGGGGTGCGCCGAGGCAGTAGTGGATGCCGTGCCCGTATCCCAGATGCGGGTTGTCACGCCGCGTGAGGTCGAGCACGTCCGGCTCGTCGAACCGCGCCGGGTCGCGGTCGGCGGCGGCCAGCACCACCAGGACCGGGTCCCCCTCGGCGATCCGCTGCCCGCCCAGCGTCAGCTCCCGGGTCGCGTACCGCCAGGTGGCCAGCTCCACGGGACCGTCGTAGCGGAGCAGTTCCTCGACGGCGGTGGCGAGCAGCTCGTCGTCGCCGGCCGCGATCGACTTCTGGAGCAGTTCGCGCTGGGCGGGGTGGCGGAGCAGCGCGTAGGTGCCGTTGCCAATGAGGTTGACCGTGGTCTCAAATCCGGCAAACAGCAATACAAAGCACATAGCGGCCGCCTCGTTCTCGGTGAGGTGCTCGCCGTGGTCGGAGGCCCGGATCAGGCCGGAGATCAGGTCGTCGCCGGGGGCGCCGTCCTGGAGCGCGGCGCGCTTGCGGTGGATCAGCTCGGCCAGATACGCCCGCATCTTCTTCACGGAACGGGCGACTCCGCCGCGCGGCCCGCCGCCGTGCCGGATCATCATCCCCGCCCAGTCGCGGAAGTCGTCCTGGTCCTCGGGCGGGACGCCGAGCAGGTCGCAGATCGCGTAGATCGGCAGCGGGAACGCGAACTCGTGGATGAGGTCCGCGCTCCCCCGCTCCGCGCCGTGCTGTTTTTCGATCATGGCGTCGATGAGTCGGTCGGTCAGCTCCTGTATGCGCGGCGCGAAGGCGGCGACCCGGCGCGGGGTGAACGCCTTGGAGACCAGGCGGCGCAGCCGGGTGTGGTCCGGGGGGTCGATGTTGAGCAGGTGCGTCATGAGGTTGGCGCCGCGCTCGCCCGGAATGCCGGTCTTGCCCTTGCCGTGGGCGCTCTCGGAGTGGTGCACCGGGTTCTTCGACAGGCGCGCGTCCGCGAGCGCCTGCCGGGCGTCGACGTAACGGGTGACCAGCCATGCCTCGACGCCGCTGGGCAGCCGGGTCCGGTGCACCGGCGCGTGCTCGCGCAGCCAGGCGTACGCCGGATACGGGTCGGCGGCGAACTCCCAGGAGAAGAGGGCGGGGGTGGGGGCGGAGACGGGCCCTGCCGGGGCCACGGGGCAGCCGGCGTGCGGAGCGGGGGTGCCCTCCGGGCGGGGGTCGGGCCTGGTCTCCGGGCGGGCGTCGGGCTTGTGGTGCTGCACGTATCGACCGTAACCGGTGACGCGCACGCCCCGCCGGGCCCGTAGGTCTCACCCCGCCTCCGCCTCCACCGAGGACATCCAGAGCGTCATCCGGTCACCCGGTCTCCACCCCCAGCTCCGCCAGGAAGGCCGCCGCGGCCGGTGACGGGCCCAGCCCGCTCCACACCACCCGCTCGGTCCGCGCCGGCGCCGGCCGCACCCGCACCCTCCGCAGCCCGGTCAGCTGCCGGGCGAACGACTCCGGCACCATGCCGATGCCGAGCCCGGCCCCGACCAGCTTCACCAGGAAATCCACCGTGGTCACCTCGAACGCCACCTCCGAGGTCAGCCCAGCGGCCCGGAACGCCTCCTCGCGCTGCCGGCGGGCCGCCGAGCCCTCCGCGTAGTCGACGAAGGTCTCCCGGGCCACCCGCGCAAGCGTCGTCCACTCCCGCCCGGCCAGCGGATGCTCCGGCGGCACCACCGCCACCAGTTCCCCGCGTGCCAGCACCTTCTCCCGTACACCGACTGTCCGCGCCGTGGGCACCAGCCCGACGAACGCCACGTCCAGCACACCCTCCCGCACCCGCTCGATCAGCGCGTCGCTCATGTCCATCTGGAGACTGATCCGCACCTTGGGGTACGCGGCGCGGAACGCCCCCAGCTCGCGGGCGAGGTCGACGGCGCCGACGGTGGAGATCGCCCCCACCGCCAGCCGCCCGCGCACCTCGCCGGTCACCGCCTCCACCTCGGCGCGGGCCCGTTCGGCGGCCTGGAGCGTCTGCCGGGCGACCGGAACGAACGCTTCCCCGGCGGCGGTCAGCCGCACGCTACGGCTCGTCCGGTCGAAGAGCCGCGCCCCCAACTCCTTCTCCAGCCGCGCGATCTGGTGGCTGAGCGCGGACTGCACCACATGGCAGCGCTCCGCGGCCCGGGTGAACCCACCGGTCTCGGCGACCGCGACGACGTACCGCATCTGCTGGAGCTCCATGCGCGCGATCGTAGGCACCTCCCGCCCCTGGAGCCTCCATCTCACATCACGATCGATGCGATGAAAACTATGTGTTGGACCGATGGATGCCACAGGCCGGACCCTTGTGCCCATGAGGACGAGCGCGAACACGAGCACGAGCACAAGAACGACCACCGGCACGAGAACGACCACCAGCACGGGCGTGGAAGAACCGACCGGCCCGGAGACGGACCCCGGAGGCGACGCCGCCCCCGGAGCCGAGGCGCCGGCGCGCCGTCTCGGCCGCGGCACCCTGCTCCTGATGTCCGTCGCCGCCGGCCTCTCGGTCGCCGGCAACTACTTCGCCCAGCCCCTCCTGGACGTCATAGGCCGCGACCTCCACCTCTCCGCCGGCACCGCCGCGCTGGTCGTCACCGTCGCCCAGACCGGTTACGGACTCGGGCTGCTGCTCCTCGTCCCCCTCGGCGACCTCCTGGAACGCCGCCGGCTCGCGGTCGTCCTCTGCGCCCTGACCGCCGCCTTCCTGACCGTGACGGCAAGCGCCCCGAACGGCGCGCTGCTGCTCGTCGGCACGGCTCTGACCGGCCTGACGTCCGTCGCCGCCCAGGTCGTCATGCCGTTCGCGGCGACGCTGTCCGCACCCGCCGAACGCGGCCGGACCATCGGGACGGTGATGACCGGCCTCCTGCTGGGCATCCTGCTCGCCCGCACGGCCGCCGGCCTGCTGGCCGAACTCGGCGGCTGGCGCACGGTCTACTGGGCCAACGCGGCCCTGATGCTGCTGATCGCCGTACTGCTGCGGCTGCGCCTGCCCACCCTGCGAAGCAACGCGGGGCTGCGCTACCCGGCCCTCCTCCGCTCGACCCTGGCGCTGTTCGCCCACGAGCCGGTACTGCGCTGGCGCGCGGCCCTCGGCGCCCTGACCTTCGCCGCCTTCAGCGTCCTGTGGACGGCGGTGGTCTTCCTGCTGTCCGGGCCCGCGTACGGCTGGCAGGAATCGACGATCGGGCTGCTGGGGCTGGTCGGCGCGGCCGGTTCGTTCGCGGCCACGACGGCCGGGCGGCTGGCGGACCGCGGACTGGCCCACCGCGTCACCGGCGTCGGCGCGGGCCTGCTCCTCGTCTCCTGGGGCCTGTTGGCGGCCGGCGGCACGGGCGGCGCCCGGTCGCTGGCGGCCCTGCTGGCCGGGGTGATCGTCCTGGACCTCGCCGCGCACGCCGTCCACGTCACCAACCAGAACCTGATCTACGCCGTCCGCCCCGAGGCCCGCAACCGCCTCAACTCCGCCTACATGACCAGCTACTTCGCGGGAGGTGCGGCGGGCTCCGCCCTGACGTCGGTGGTCTGGGGCGCGGGCGGTTGGGGCGGGGTGTGCGCGCTGGGGGCGGGGATTGCGGGGGCTGTGGTGGTGGTCTGGTTCGCGGAGTGGGCGCGACGGTCGCGGGCGGTGCGGGCGGCGGCCGCCCCCGCCGGTTCGCGGGGCTGAACGGCCGCGCGCCCCTCCCCCCTCCCTGCCCTCTCCCTAGAGTCCTTGCCCCTCTTTCTCTTTCTCGTGTGGCGGCCTCCCGTTGCTGTTCAGCGGCATACCGGCGACGACGGACTTCCCGCGCGGGCGCCGCGGCACCACCACCCAGACCGCGGAGATCGCGTCCACGAGGACCAGCCCGCGACCACCGCAACCGTCGTCCGGGACGGATGCACTGATGACCGGGCATCCGTCTCCCGCGTCGGACACCGCCAGCCAGTAGTGCCCATCGGCCGACCAGAGGAACAGCTCGACCCGTTGATCCTCTGGGTCGTCGCCTTGGAGGGTCCCGTGCCGTACGGCGTTGGTGACCAGCTCCGAGGTCAACAGGGCGAGGTCGTCGGCCAGTTGAGGAGAGCAGTCGGCGGGCAACGCCCCAGCCACGGCCCACCGGGCGCGCCGCACGGCGGCGGTGGTGGCAGGGAACACCCAACGGGAGGGGACGGCGGGGACCGGAGGCCCGGTCAGGGTCGGCGAGGGCGGTGCGGGCGGTGTGGGCGGCGACGGAAACGGGATAACGGGCATGGCGGAACCCCTCACTTGCGTCGGAGAGTTGCTACGTATGCGCTCTCACCGGCGCCGGTGGCCTGCCTCCCTGGGCGCGGGCACACCCACCCCAGGGCAGGCGGGCATGCTCACGCGGTGCGCTTCCGGCAGTTGCGGTGTGTATCTTGCGCAACACCGACCGTAGAGCAGTCGGTGGTAAATTTGCCACCTGAGTCGGCAAATGCACCACGGATTGATGAACTCGCCTCCCCGGGAACCGGACTGGGGCGACGTTGCTTGGAGGGGATGGCATGCCGCCCAGGACGATCCCGACGGAACGACAGAAGCGCTTGGGAAGTGAGCTGCGACGGCTCCGCACCGCAGCTGGCATGTCCGCTGAGCACGCAGCCGGCCTGCTGGGCGTGGACCGAGGCAAGATCTCCAACATGGAGTCGGGCGTGCGCGGCATCAGCGCCGAGCGCCTGCGGACGCTCGCGTGCAACTGTGGTTGCACCGACGAGAAGTACATCGAGGCGTTGGTCGCGATGGCGCAGCCCGACGGCGACGGCTGGTGGGAGCGATATAGGGGCAGCCTGCCGCAAGGGCTACTCGACATCGCGGAGTTGGAGGACCAGGCAGTACGCATGCGCGTGGCCAACACGGCGCATATCCCAGGGCTGCTCCAGACTCCCGACCATGCGCTGGCTGTCTTCCGCGTCGCCGTGCCCGCCCTGCCTGAGCACGAAGTTGGGCTTCGCCTCGCTCACCGTTCCGAGCGCCAACAAGTGATCACCCGCGACGCCCCGGCCTCCTTCGTTGCCATCATCCACGAGGCGGCTCTGAGGATGCAGTTCGGTGGCCGCACGGTCGCACGCAAGCAACTTGAGCACCTGCTCGCCATGTCGGAACGGCAGAACATCCTTCTCCTCGTCATCCCGTTCTCTCACGGCGCCTTCCCTGGCGCCGGACAGAACGCCGTGTACGTCGAAGGCCCCGTGCCGCAGCTCGACACCGTCCAGGTGGACAGCACGCATGGTCCCGATTTCCTCTACGCCGAGGGGCAGTTGGCGAAATACCGGACTCAACTCGACTGGTTGGAAGAGTTGGCTCTGCCGCCGGACCAATCGCGTGACTTCATCGGCGAGATCGCGCACCACCTATGAGGAGACGACCATGACGTCCAAGATCACCTGGGAAGAGCCCTTCTGCGCGGAAGGCAACTCCTGCTTCCGCCTCGGCACCGACGCCGACGGCAACGCCTACATCGCCGTCAACGGCAACGAAGGCCACTACCTCACCGACTCCATAGAGGCCCTACGCACGCTCGTTCGGGATATCAAGGCGGGCAAGGCGGATCACCTGCTCTGATCGCCGGGCCCGCGCGGCTCCGCGGCCGGGGCCTCCCCGAGGGCGCGCCTGGCCCCGGGGTGGCCCAGGGCCGCGGCCTTGCGGTACCAGGCCGTGGCCTCGGCGTCGTCGCCGGCCTTCTGGCACAGCTCGGCGAGGCGGAACGCGCCATAGGCGTCGCCGTCCTTGTAGCCCTTGAGGTACCAGGTGCGCGCTGCGACGGGGCGGCCGTGCTTTTCGAGGAGCGTGCCGAGGTTGGCCGCGTCGAAGCCGCGGCCCCGCTCGGCTTCGTCCTGGAAGAAGTTCACAGCACGCTCGACATTGTCGACGGTGAGGGGGTCGAGGTACCCGGCGGCGCACTCATCGCCCGACGCGGCCGCTCGGCGCATCCAGACATCGGCGACCTTGCCCTCGTGCCACAGCAGGTGGATGACGCCCATGTTCCGCGCCACGGGTTCGTAGCAGGCGGCGGCGGCCTCCAGGTAGCTGTCGAAGGCGCCGTGGACGTCACCCTTGCCGAGCAGCAGGTCGCCGAGCAGATGTGCCGCCTCCGGATTCCCGGCCTTCGCCCCCGCCGTGAACCAGTGCTCGGCCCGGGCCCGCAGCAGCTTCCCCAGCAGCGTCGCCGCCTCCGCGTCGCCCGCTTCGGCGGCGGTCTCCAGGAACGGCTCGGCGGCCTTCCCCTCGCCCCGCTCGGCGAGCATCCGGCCGAGCCGGCCCGCCGACTGCGGCTCCCCGGCCTCGGCCGCCCGGCGGAACCAGCGTTCGGCTTCGTCCCCCTCCCCCAGCGAATCGGCGAGCAGGCCGAGGTTGTGCAGGGCGGAGGTGTCTCCGGCGTCGGCGGCGCGTTGGAAGGCGACCCGTGCCTTCGCCGCGACGTCGGCGTATTCGTAAGCCGCGTCCGACCGGGCCGCCTCCAGGGCACAGCCCCATACCGGGCCGGGGACGTCCGGCAGTTCCTGGGCTGGAGACACCGTCTCCACGCAAAAGGGCGCGGCCCGCCAGGTATCTCCCGTGACGCGGACGAGAAGCGGCAGCAGGCCGTGACGCCGCTCGACCGCCCAGGCGAGGGCGTCCTCGGCGGACTCCCGCTCCATGCCGGTCACATCCGCGTACCCCTCGTGGACCTTGAGGAGGAGGTCCATGGGAAGGGCGCCGGTGAGGCCGCAGCGGGCGAGGTCGAGGGCGGCGCGAACCAGGGCATGGCCGCGCGGGTGGCGGTCGGCGCGACGGGCGCGCCACCACTCGTCCCAGAGGAGGGGGCCCAGGGCGAGGTACGCGGCGACGCCCTCCGACCCACTGGACGAGACGGCACCTATCAGGCGCGGATCCCCAGTACGTGCGGCCTCCCTCGCCACCCGCTCCCGCTCCGCCGGGCTCCACTCCCGGGCCAGTTCGACGATGTGGGCCAAGTCGAGGACCCGGCCGCCGGGCTGGGCGCGGCAGGCGTCGTAGGCGTCCTCCCGCATGGTGGCGACCACGACGACCTTCAGGGCCGTCAACTGGGCGAGCAGGCGCGGTTCCAGTCCGCCGTCGCCGAGGTGCTCGTCGAGGTCGTCGAGCCAGATGAGGTAGCGCTCCGGGCGGCCTTGCAGCAGTGCGGGCAGGCCGCGCAGGTCCGTGCCGCGGGGTGGCGCGAAAACCCTGCGGCCGGCCGGACCTCTGGCCATCGCCACCAGCGCCGCGCGCGACTTGCCGGTGAACGGCTCGCCGAGCAGCAGCACCAGGCCGCCGCCCACCCGTGCCTGTCCCAGCGCCGTGTCGAGTTCGTGATCACGGTCGCGGAGGACATAGCGAGGAAGGGGTGCGTGCCCATGAACACGGTGGGCGGGCCGGACACCGAAGGCGACCGGGTCCAGGTCCGCTGCCGTGGGCCAGCTCTCCGGGTCGGGGAGGGTGCCGGCGAAGCCGGAATGCGTGATGGTGATGCCGCTGATGGCGTCCGCCTGGATCACGGGGCCGTGGGTGGTGCCGCCGGAGACGATGTTGCGGACGGCGGCGGGGCGCCCGGTGGGGGCGTGAGGCTCTGCGGACACGGAAACTGGAGCGGGCGCGGGCAACGTGTCTACAAGGGAGCGAAGTTCAGCGGCGGCCGAAGGGTCGCGCTCCAGCCGGCTGCGCAGGACGACAAGCCACCAGCCACGGGCCTGCGACGGTTCTTCGGGCGGGCTTCCCACCAGCCCCAGCCGGGCGGCTGCCGTCCTCGCGGTCGGCCCGCCGGCCGGGTCCGCGAAATGCGCCGCCGCCCGCTTCACCAACTCCTCGTCCACCCAAGCCCCTCCCCCTCAACTCCCGTCCCCCCAACGGTACTAACCGGTTCCTCTCTCGGCCGCCACCACCGCGTCCCGATAGGCGCGGGCCGCGGCGCGCAGGGCCGCCTCCGGGTCCACGCCCTCGGACTCGGCACGGACGGCCAGGGAGAGGAGTTCGTAGCCGATGCCCGGGCCGGAAGGCATGGGCACGTCCAGGCCCGCCGTGCGGGCGCGGGAGGCGAGCTTGGCGGCCAGGGCGAGGCCGGGCTGGGCCAGCGGGATGCCCTCGGTGACCGAGTCGCGCTGCTTTTCCTCGGCCTTGGTGCGGAGCCAGTGGGCCTTGACGTCCTCGGGAGTCTCGGCGGCCTCGTCGCCGAAGACGTGGGGGTGGCGGTGGAGCAGCTTCTCGACGAGGGTGCCGGCCACGTCGTCGACGGAGAACGGGGCGTCGGGGTCGTCCTGGGCGATCCGGGCGTGGAAGACGACCTGGAGGAGGACGTCGCCCAGCTCCTCGCGGAGCGCGTCGCGGTCGCCCTCCTCGATGGCCTCGACCAGCTCGTACGCCTCCTCGATGCCGTACTTGGCGAGGTCGCGGTGGGTGCGGATGCTGCTCCAGGGGCACTCGGCGCGGATCTGGTCCATGACCTGGACGAGGTCGAGCAGGCGGGCGCCGGGGAGGTCGTAGGAGCCGGGCAGCAGTTCCAGGTCGGGCATGGTCTCGCGGCCGGAGCCGGCGAGCCGGGCCAGGCCGTCGGTGAGGGCGCTCTCGCCGTCGGCGGAGGTGAGGACGACGGCGGTGCGGGCGCCGGGGACGATGTCGTCGACCAGTTCGCGGGCGGTCGGGGCGGCGACCTCCACCGTGACGCCGGCCTCGCGGAGGTAGGGCAGCTGGGGGTGGTCGGCGTCGGCGCACAGTACGCGGTCGGCGGTGCGCAGGGCCTGCCAGGCGGGCCAGGAGAGCAGGCCGGGGGCGACCCGGTGGCTGGTCGTGAGCAGGACCAGGCGGCCGGTGTCCGTGCCGGCGCCCTCGGGGCGGGGGGCGGCGGCAGCAGGGGTGGCGTCAGCGGCGTCAGCGTTCACGTAAATGAACGTAACGCACGGCACCGACAGTGCTCCGGCGGCCCGCTCCCCGCCCCGCCCGCTCCGAGGGGCCGGGGGTCACGCGTCCTGCTGCGGCGGCGCCGCCGGCGCCAGCCACGGCGTCCTGGTCTCGCCGAGGATCACCTGCCGGTCGTCCCAGGTGCCGTAGCGGGGGTTGACGTCGACGCCCATGGCGCGGGAGGTCCTGGACAGCGCCTCGACGAGTTTGCGCTGGCCGTCGGGGCGGCCGCGGTCGGCGTGCAGGTGCTCGGCGAGGCCGTCGATGAGGAGCTGGTTGCGGACCACCTGGTCGATCTGGTCGGGGGCGGTGCCCTGCTGGAGCCACATCGTCCGCAACCGGGCGGCGCCGCCGGCCCGTTCCTCCGCCTCCGCCCGGGCCTTCTGGATGTCGGCGCGGGTGACCGTGACCCCGGCGTCGCGGGCGGCGCGGGCCAGCACCTCGTCGAAGATCATGCCGTTGAGGGTGGAGGGGCCGAGCCGGCCGGTGTTCGTGATCAGTTCCTTGCCCTGCGGGGACGCGGCCTGGGCGGCGCGGATGTCCTTGACCCGGCCCTGGAGCGCGGCGACGGTGATCCGCTTGCCGTCCACGATGGCGGCGGCGCCCGGGTGGGCGTCGGTGCCGCAGGCGGTGAGCAGCGGGGTCGCGGCCAGCAGCGCGGCGGCGGAAACGGAGAGCGCGGTCCTTCGGCGGAACACTTGGCCTCCCGGCGGATGCAGATCGTGCGACGGAGTGATGACCTAGGTACGACCTTCGGTGATCGATGCTAGGGAGTCGGCGTGGCGCGGGCCACTGCTTCGGGCAACGAGCCGCACGGGGCTCGGTTCCGGCGTGGCCCGCCCGGATGGCGCACCGCCGCGCCGCGCACCCGTCAACCCTGCATCTGCGCCAGCCAGTACAGGGTCCGGCGGATCTCCGTGGGGAAGGCGTGGTGCGGGCCGTGCAGGCGCTCGGCGTCGTGGAGGAGGCGGGAGAGGGTCTCCTTGGCGGCGCCGTGTTCGCCCTGGGCCAGCAGCAGGTGACCGATGGAGCGGCGGATTTCGAGCGGGCGGACGGGGTCGTCGGCGTAGTGCTCGAAATACGGGAGGAGGGCGCGGTACTCCTCCAGGGCCTGGGCGACCTCGCCGAGCTGTTCCAGGCACTGGGCGGCGTCGTGGTGGAACTGGAGGGCCTGGCGGGTGGCGCCGGCCCCGGACTCCTTGGCGTACTGCTCGGCCAGGATGCGGAGTTCGGGCAGGGCGCGGCGGTACTGGCCGTCGTCCATGAGGGTCGCCGCGTACTGCTTGCGGAGGGTGCGGACGACCGGGGAGTGCGGGCCGTGGCGTTCGGCGGCGGCCGGGAGGATGCCGCCGAGGATGTCCACGGCGCGGGTGATGCGGCCCTGGTCGAGGAGGAGTTTGACCTCGTCGACGGCGGCGGCGACGTCCGGGCCGGAGGAGGCGGACGGACGCGGGTCGGCGGGGGCGGCGCCCGGCTCGGGCGGGGCCGGGGGCCGGGGTGCGGACGGCGGGGAGGCCCAGGGGGCGTTGCCGGCGAGGGAGGCGCGGGGGTCCTGGGCGGCCGGGGCGGGGGCCGGCTCGGGGACGCGTGGGGTGGCCAACACCGTCGGGGTGGGCGCGGGCGCCGGGGAGCCGGCGGCACGGGCCGGCCAGGGGGCGTGCGGCTGGCAGAACGGGCGGGTGGGGTCCATCGGTGCCAACGGGGCGCGCGGGCCGCCGGAGGACGTGGGCAGGAGGGGGGCGAGGGCCGCGTAGACCTCCTGGGCGTCGGCGGGGCGGGCCCGGGGGTCCTTGCGGAGCAGGTGCAGGACGAGCGCTTCGAGGGCCTCGGGGACGTCGGGGCGGAGCCGGCGGACCGGGACCGGCTCCTCGTGGAGGTGCCGGTGCAGGACGCCCAGGGCGGTGGAACCGGCGAACGGGACCTGGCCGCTGAGGAGTTCGTGCAGCAGCACCCCGAGGGCGTAGAGGTCGGTGTACGGGCCGACGGCGCCGCCCATGGCCTGTTCGGGCGCCATGTAGGCGGGGCTGCCGATGGGCGAGCCGGTGTGGGTGAGGCGGGTGGTGTCGGTGTCCAGGGCGGAGGCGATGCCCAGGTCCAGGACGACCAGGGAGCCGTCCGGCCGGATCATGACGTTGCGGGGCTTGAGGTCCCGGTGGACGATCGGCACCGCGTGCACCGCGGCCAGTACGGCGCACAGTTGGGCGGCGACGGAGACCGCCCACGGCCAGGGGTAGGGGTCGTGCTCGGCGAGGTGGTCGGAGAGGTCGGCGCCGTCGACGTACTGCATGACGAGGTAGAGGTCCTCGTCGTCGCTGCCGGCGTCGTGGACGGTGACGAGTCCGGGGTGGTCGACCTGCGCAGTGACCCGGCACTCGCGGACGAAGCGGCGGCGCATCTCCTCGCCGTCGGGGGTGCCGGCGACCCGGTCGGGGCGGAGCAGCTTGACGCCGACCCGGCGGTCCAGGCGGCGGTCGTAGCCGATCCAGACCTGGCCCATGCCGCCCTGGCCGAGCAGGACGGAGAGTTCGTAGCGGTCGGCGATGACCCGGCCGTTCACCGGCCCTCCTTGCGGAGGTAGTCGCTCAGTTCGTCGAGTTCGGCGCGGACCTGGTCGATGCGCTGGGGCGACGAGGGGCGGTGTCCGGGTGACGGGTGGGGCTGCGACGGCTGCTGGGGCTGCGGCGGCTGATGCGGCTGGTGGGCCCGGGCGCCGGCGGTCGTGGCGTACGGGTTCACCGGGGGCGCGGCCATGGGCCCGGTACCCGGGGCCGCGTAGGGCGGCCGGGTCTCCTGGAGGTGCAGGGGCGGGTGCGGGTGGTGCACGGGCGGCGGGGCGTAGGGGTGGGGGAAGGCCCCTGCCGGGTAGGGCGGCGGGAGGACCGGGCCTGCGGCGTGCGCCCGTTCGGCGCGGAGGTCGACGACGAGGTAGTACGCCACGACGGCGGCTATCTGGAGCAGCAGGAGGGCGACGCCCACGTTGGTGCGCCAGTCGTCCTCCGGGAAGCTGACGATCAGTACGGAGGTGCCGAGGAACAGCCCCAGGTCGGCGGCGAACAGCCACCAGCCCAGCGGCCGGCGCTGCACGAGCGCGGCCCGCAGCATCGCGGCCCAGGACAGGAAGCCCAGGCTGAGCACCGTGGCGGCCACGAAGACCACCCGCAGGGCGAGGACCGTCCCGCGCGCCGGGGGACGGTGCACCGGCGGGGCCGGGACTGGGCCGTGCATCACTGCTCCTGATGGATCGTTCGTGGCCGGGGACCGGGCCTCGGCGGCCGCCTGCGCGCCGCGGCGGCCGGGCCGGTGCGCGCACGTGTCTGCGAGCGTATATACGACGCCGCGCCCGCGTGCAGGGTTGTACGGAATGTGTCCGCGATCCACCGGTCCCCAGTGCCGACCGGGGCTCAGCCGGGCTCGACCGTGCCGTCCGTGAGGCCGTCGTGGAGTCCTTGGACGAGCTGCTCGCCGAGCCGGGAGGCCAGTCGCAGGGCGCTTTCGAAGGCGGCGAGGTCGGCGAAGCGGCGGCCGTAGCGGCGCTGTTCGGCCAGCGGCAGGCGGGGCAGCTGGAGGCGGCGGACGTCGAGCCGGGTGGCGGTGGAGGCGTAGCTGCTGGCCTGGCGGTTGTTGGCGGTGCCGCGCAGGAAGCCGGCCAGGAACCAGGGGTCGAGGGCGGCGGTGTCGGGGCGCAGCAGGGTGAGGTTGCGGCCGAGGGCGGCGCCGGCGGTGGCCTCGTCGACGACCCGGGCGGTGGCGCCGCCGCCCAGGACCGGGACGACCACGTCGCCCTCCTGGACGAGGACGGGCTCCTCGGGGGGCGTGCCGGCGGGGGTTTCGGGGAGCGTGCCGGAGGGGGCGAGGCCGCCGAGGACGTCGTGGTCGGTGAGGACGGCGGGGGCCGGCTCGGGCCCGGCGGTGCCGGCGCCGCCGGCGCGCAGCACGAGGGCGCCGGAGCGGGCGAGTTCGCCGACGGTGGTCTGCGGCCAGCGGGCGGTGGCCGCCCCGGGGGCGGTGGTGTCGGTGCCCGGGAGCGGGGTGAGTTCGGCGGTGCGGGCCAGGGTCGCGGTGAGGCGGTCGTGGACGCGGGCGAGTTCGGCGGGGCCGCCGGCCGCGGCGGGCGGCGGCAGGTGCCGGGCGGGGGCGAGGTCGACGTCGTCGCCGAGGAGGTCGATGGCGGCCAGCGAGCGGCGGACGCCGGGCACCTCCTCGATCCCGCCGTCGCGGTCGAAGTCCCGCCAGGCGTCCAGGGCGGTGGCCCGTACGGACTGCCAGTCGAGCTTGTCGCGGCCCGGTCCGGCGGGGGCCGCGGTGTCGACGACGAGCAGCTGCGGGACCGGCGGGGTCCGGCCGCCGGGCTTGCGCAGCACCCACAGGTGCAGCGGGATGTTGTTGGGCGGGGCGGCGCCGGCGGGCAGGGCGATGACCGCGCGCAGGGCGCCGCGGCGCAGCAGGTCGGCGCGGATCCGGCGGCCGGAGCGGCGGGAGGCGGCGGCGGGCGGCATGAGGAGGACGGCGGTGCCGCCGGGCCGCAGCCGGGCCAACGCGTGCTGGACCCAGGCCAGTTCGGATTCGGTGCGGGCCGGGAAGCCGTACTCCCAGCGGGGGTCGTAGGCGAGTTCGTCGTGGCCCCAGTTGCGTTCGTTGAACGGCGGGTGGGCGAGGACGGCGTCGGCGGCGAGCTGCGGGAAGGCGTCGGCGCGCAGGGTGTCGGCGGCCCGGACGCGGACCTCGGCGCCGGGGGCCCGGAGGGCGAGCCGGAGCGCGGCGAGGGCGGCGAGGTCGGGGTCGACGTCCTGGCCGTGGAGGGCGGGAGCGGTGTCCCCAGAGGGGCGCTCGCCGCGCAGCGGCGCCGTTGAGGGGCGGTGGCCGGGGGGTGACGGGTGGGCCTGGTCGCGGACGGCGGTGAGGAGCGCGCCGGCGCCGCAGGCCGGGTCCAGGACGGTGCCCAACGGGCCTGCGGCGGCGGCGAGTTCGGCCATCAGGGCGGCCGGCCCCGGCGGGGTGGGGGTGTACTGGCGGGGATTGGCGTCCAGGTGGCGGCCGAGCAGGAAGCCGTACGCCTCGGCGGCGCCGTCGGTGGCGGCGAGGTCGCCGGCGGCGCGGACCAGGGCGGCGGAGTGGGCGAGGGCGGCGCGGGTCAGACCGCGCACCGGGTGCTCGGGGCCGAGCCGGCCGGTGAGGACGGATTCCAGCAGGGCGGGCAGTACGCCGGTCAGTTCGGTGTCGTCGGCGGCGGCGCGGAGCCGGCGCCAGGCGGCGGGGCGCTCCTGGACGAGCAGCAGGACGGCGCCGGCCTGGCGGAGCGCGGCGGCGGCGCCGGCGGGGTGGCCGACGAGCTGCTGCCAGACCCGTTCACGGGCCGGCACCTCGGCGAGCTTGCCCTGGTCGCGGAGCCATTGCTCGACGTCGCGGAGGGCGAAGGCGGGGCTGGTCTCGGTGCCGCCGACGGGCTTGGGGAAGTCGGCGTGGCGGCGCCGCCAGTTGCTGACCGCGGCCCGGCCCACGCCGGCGAGCCGGGCGATACCGGCGGCGGTCACCTCGGTCGGGCGGCTTCCCGCCACATCACGACCCGCGCTGTCGTCCGTCGCCTTCTCCGGCACCTGTGTGGCTCCCGTCCCGATGACCCCGTGACCGTTGTGTGACTCCTGTGTCGAGGAGCATACCCATGCACTGCGAACGAACCCCTTCACGGCGTGAACCTCTGCGTTTCGTGAATCCGTGTTGACTCAGTTCACAGCCTCTGTTCTTATTGACCCACCGATTCGACGGAACGACTCCAGCGCCCGGAAGGGGCCCCTTCGCATGTCCCAGCAGATGCAGTACCAGCCCGTCCCGGAGGGGGCGCCCGGCATGCCGACCCCCGGTCACCACCAGGCGGCCCGCAACGGCCTCGGCATCACCGCCCTGGTCCTCGGCATCATCGGCGCGCTCAGCGGCATCCCGATGGTCCTGTTCTGGCTGGCCGGCCCGCTCGGTCTGCTGTCGCTGATCTTCGGCTTCGTGGGCCTGAGCCGGGTGAAGAAGGGCCAGGCCACCAACAAGGGCGTGGCGGTGACCGGCACCGTCCTCGGCGCCCTCGCGATGATCCTGGCGGTCATCGGCGTCATCGTCACCGTGCTCGCCGTCAACAAGGCCGTCGACGAGATCAACAAGCAGGTCAACGGCTCACAGGCGCAGCCCAAGGACGGCAGCAAGGGCAACAGGAGCTACGGTCCGGGCGCCGTGGCCACCTACCCGGACAAGGGCCTGGAGGTGAGCGTCGCCAAGCTCGCCCCGTACACCGTCGGCGACATCGCCTCCGGCCACACCGCGGGCAACAAGGCGTACAAGGTCACCGTGCAGATCAAGAACAAGGGCAAGGCCGCCTTCAACCCGGCCCTGACCCAGATCAAGGCCAAGACCGGCGCCGACGGCCGCAAGGCGGAGCAGATCATCGACGGCAAGATCGGCATCGGCTTCGACGGCTCCATCGCCCCGGGCTCCGCCGCCACCGTGGACGTCGCCTTCGACGCCCCGCCCACCGCCAAGGAACTCGACGTCGAGGTCGCCCCGGACATCGACATGCAGGGCGTCTTCTGGAAGCTGCCGACCAGCTGACCCCACCCCACCGCACGACGGCCCCGGGCCCGGACCGCGACCACCGCGGCTCCGGGCCCGGGGCCGTTCCCCCTCGAGCGCGCGGCTACTTCGCCGTGAACCTCGCCGGCGCCTCCGTAGGGGTCCCCCCCCGCCCGGCAAAGGGGGCACCTCCCATGTCCTTGAGGCAATGGGGGAGGATCGTTCGCCAGCGCCACCCCCTTACGGGCCGGCCACTGCCGCGCGCCCGTCCGCCAGGCGTCCGACAACGCCACCACATGGTCGATGTCGACGGTGCTGCGGCCCCGTTGGTAGCGCAGCGACTTCCCGGTGTACGGGTCCTTCGGCAGCGTCCCGGACACCACCACGCACTTCTTCGCGTCCCGGAACGCGGTCCCGCGCAGATCCCGCTTGAGGATGTCGTCCCGGGTGCCGCAGCGTTGCCGTCGGTGTCCGCCCAGGCCGAACCGAAGCGGTCCCGCGCGTAACCGTCCTTCGTACCCGGCCGCTTGACGGCCAGCGAGTCCAGCGCGCTCCGGGCGCTGCCCGGCGGCACCGCCGGCACCGACGGCACTCGGGGCCGGGCGGGCGGAGGCGGCGATCCGTACCACGTGGGGCGTCCGATCCGAAAAGCGTGGCAACAGCGTTGCGGGACAGGTGAACAAGGAGACGGGCCCGCCGGCGCAATGCCGGACGGACCCGCACCCCGGTTCGGATATCTTTTCGGAAATCGAGAGTGAGGACGCCCATGGACACGGCCGCAGCAACGGCGGCGGACGGCCGCACCGGGCCCTCCCCCGGCGCCGCCGCCGACCCGTCGGCCGGGCCCGCCACCACCGCGCCGGCGCCGTCCCGGCCCGCCGCGCTCCGGGCCGCGCTCCGCGCCCCGCGCCTCGACCCGTACTGGACCGCCGGCCTCTTCTTCGTCGCGTACGCCGTGCTCTCGTACTGGCGCTACCGCACGATGTCCACCATCTCCTGGGACCTGGGCATCTTCGAGCAGGCGATCCGCGGCTACGCCCACCTAGGGGCGCCGACAGTCGACCTCAAGGGGCCCGGCACCAACATCCTCGGCGACCACTTCAGCCCCGTCCTGGTGCTGCTCGCCCCCCTCTACCGGCTGTTCCCCTCCCCCCTGACCCTGCTCGTCGCGCAGGCCGCGCTGTTCGCGCTCTCCGCGATACCCGTCACCCGCGCCGCCGCCCGCCACCTCGGCCGCCGGCGCGGGCTCGCCCTCGGCCTCGCCTACGGCCTGTCCTGGGGCATCCAGCGCGCCGTCGACTTCGACTTCCACGAAATAGCCTTCGCGGTCCCGCTGATCGCCTTCGCCCTCGAAGCCGCCCTGCGCGGCCGCTGGAACACCGCGGCGTGCTGGGCCGCCCCCCTCGTCCTGGTCAAGGAGGACCTCGGCGTCACCGCCGCCGCCATCGGCGCGCTCTCCCTGCTCCGCACCCGCCGCCCCGGCCCCCTGCCGCTCGCCCTCGTCGCCCTCGGCGTCACCGCCACCGCCGTCACCCTCGGCCTGGTCATCCCCGCCTTCAACGGCTCCGGCTCCTACGACTACTGGAGCAAGCTCGGCGGCCACGGCGCCGCCGCCCCCGCCATACCCGTCGACGTCGCCCTCCGCACCCTGCTGTGGACGCTGCTGCCCACCACCGGCCTGCTCGCCCTGCGCTCCCCGCTCCTCCTCGTGGCCGTGCCCACCCTCGGCTGGCGCTTCCTCTCCCACGAACCCCACTACTGGGGCACCGACTGGCACTACAGCGCCGTCCTGATGCCCATCGTCTTCCTCGCCCTCGTCGACGCCCTGCCGCGGGCCCTCGCCTCCGCCCGGCCCTGGATGCGCTCCTACGCCCATCACCTGCCCGCCGCCGTACTGGCCGCCGCGCTCGCACTGACCACCACGCTGCCGCTGGCCCGGCTGACCGAGGCCGCCACCTACCGCACGCCCCCGGAAATACCCGCCGCCGAACGGCTGCTGGACCGGATACCCGACGGCGCGACGGTCGAGTCCGACATCCGCCCGCTCAGCCGCCTCACCGGCCGCACCCGCGTCTACTGGACCGGCGACACCGGTGGGCTGGCGCCCGGCTACATCGCGGCACAGCTCCATGACGACCACTCGGCCGAGCAGGCGCTGGCCGATGCGGAGGCCCGGCATCCGCGGTCCACGTACGTGGTGCTCGGCACCGCCGCGGACCTCGTCGTCCTCCGCCGCACCTCGGCCCGCTGACCGGGCCGACCGGGCCGGGACGGCCCGGAGAATTCCCGGGCCCCGCGGCCAACGGCCCGCCTAGGGTGGCGCGATGACCACCCAAGCCATCGTCCTCAACGGCGGTTCCAGCGCCGGCGTCACCTCCCTCGCCCGCGCCCTCCAGGACGTCCTCCCCCGCCCCTGGCTCACCTTCGGCGTGGACGCCTTCGTCGAGACCCTGCCGCCGGCCCTGACCTCCGCACCGGACGGCCTGGACGTGGCCCCCGACGGCACGGTCACCGTCGGCCCCGTCTTCCGCCGCCTGGAAGCCGCCTGGCGCCACGGCGTCGCCGCGATCGCCCGCACCGGCACCGGCGTCATCATCGACGACGTCTTCCTCGGCGGCGCCACCGGCCAGGAACAGTGGCGGACCGCCCTCGACGGCCTGGAGGTCCTCTGGGTCGGCGTCCGCGTAAGGCCCCTCTAGGGCCGTTGCCCCCACGTCGTCGGCTTTCCCGCCGTGGTGGATTTCCGCCTGCGGCGGAGGGGTGTGCGTGGGGCGGGGCCCGCCTCTGTTGTGTGGTGGGTGGCGGGTGCGGGGCCTCCGGGGTGGGTGTTCGGACTGCTGCGCTTTACGTCCGAACACCCACCCCTGCGGCCCCACACCCTCCCGTCCGACGGCGGCGATCCCCGCCCCTGGAGGGTGAAGGAAAGGTCAGGGGTGCTCGCGCATGAGCAGAGCTTCTGGTCTCGGGGCCACCACAACGGCCCCGTCTTTCCCCCACCCCACCGGGCGGGAGCCCCTTACCTACGGGAGGGTGCCTGTGGGGTGGGCCGTAGGGGGTGGGTTGTCGGACGTAAAGCGCAGCAGTCCGACAACCCACCCCCGGAGGACCACCCCACAGGCACCCGCACCCACCACCGACAAACCGGGGCGCCCCCGCCCAACAGACGCCCCGCCGCAGGCGAACCCCCACGGCGGGAAAGCCGACAACGTACGGTCAGGACAAGATCGTGGTGAGGAACTCGCCGACCCACGCGAGCAGCTCGCGGCCAACCAGCGGCTTGCCGCCGATGCGGCCGGTCGTCGGGCGGGGGACCAGGATCTGGCGGGTGGCCGGCTTGAGGACCGTCCGCGGGTGCAGCCGCTTGAGGCGGAGTTCCTGGGACTCCCGCAACTCCACCGGGCCGAAGCGGATGTTGGAGCCCTGGAGGGTGATGTCGGAGACACCGCAGGAGCGGGCCAGCATCCGCAGACCGGCGACCAGGAGGAGGTTCTCCACCGGCTCGGGCAGCTTGCCGTAGCGGTCGGTGAGTTCCTCGCGGACCGCCGCGATGTCCTCCTCCGTGGCGGCCGAGGCGATCGCCCGGTACGCCTGGAGGCGCAGCTGCTCGCCCGGCGCGTAGTCGTGCGGAACGTGCGCGTCCACCGGCAGCTCGATCTTGACCTCCAGCGGCGGCTCCTCCACGCCGCCCTCCAGGGACGCCCGGTAGTCCGCCACCGCCTCGCCGACCATCCGGACGTACAGGTCGAAGCCGACGCCCGCGATGTGGCCGGACTGCTCGCCGCCGAGGAGGTTTCCGGCTCCCCGGATCTCCAGGTCCTTCATGGCCACGTACATGCCCGCGCCCATCTCGGTGTGCTGGGCGATGGTCGCCAGGCGTTCGTGCGCGGTCTCCGTCAGCGGCTTCTCGGGCGGGTAGAGGAAGTAGGCGTAGCCGCGCTCGCGGCCGCGGCCCACCCGGCCGCGCAGCTGATGGAGCTGCGAGAGGCCGAAGTTGTCGCCGCGCTCGACGATCAGGGTGTTGGCGTTGGAGATGTCGATGCCCGACTCGACGATCGTCGTGGAGACCAGGACGTCGAACTTCTTCTCCCAGAAGTCGACGACGACCTGCTCCAGTTGGGACTCGCCCATCTGGCCGTGCGCGGTCTGGATGCGGGCCTCGGGCACGATCTCGCGCAGCCGGGCGGCGGCGCGGTCGATGGACTCGACGCGGTTGTGGATGTAGAAGACCTGGCCCTCGCGGAGCAGTTCGCGGCGGATCGCGGCGCCGATCTGCTTCTGCTCGTAGGGGCCGACGAAGGTCAGGACCGGGTGCCGCTCCTCGGGCGGGGTGGTGATCGTGGACATCTCGCGGATGCCGGTGACCGCCATTTCGAGGGTCCGGGGGATCGGGGTCGCGGACATCGTCAGGACGTCGACGTTGGCGCGGAGCTTCTTCAGCTGCTCCTTGTGCTCGACGCCGAACCGCTGCTCCTCGTCGACGATGACCAGGCCGAGGTCCTTGAACTTCGTCTCGGAGGAGAAGAGGCGGTGGGTGCCGATGACGATGTCGACGGAGCCGTCCCGCAGGCCCTCCAGCGTCGCCTTCGCCTCGGTGTCGGTCTGGAAGCGGGACAGCGCCCGGACGTTGACCGGGAACTGGCCGTAGCGCTCGGTGAAGGTGCCGTAGTGCTGCTGGACGAGGAGGGTGGTGGGCACCAGCACCGCCACCTGCTTGCCGTCCTGGACGGACTTGAAGGCCGCGCGGACCGCGATCTCGGTCTTGCCGTAGCCGACGTCGCCGCAGATCAGGCGGTCCATGGGGACGGACTTCTCCATGTCCTCCTTGACCTCGGCGATGGTGGTGAGCTGGTCGGGCGTCTCCGCGTACGGGAAGGCGTCCTCCAGTTCGCGCTGCCAGGGGGTGTCCGGGCCGAAGGCGTGGCCGGGCGCCGCCATCCGCGCGGAGTACAGCTTGATGAGGTCGGCGGCGATCTCCTTGACCGCCTTCTTGGCGCGCGCCTTGGTCTTCGTCCAGTCCGCGCCGCCGAGCCGGTGCAGCGTCGGCGCCTCGCCGCCCACGTACTTGGTGACCTGCTCCAGCTGGTCGGTGGGGATGTAGAGGCGGTCGCCGGGCTGACCGCGCTTGGCGGGCGCGTACTCGACGAGGAGGTACTCGCGGGTGGCGCCCTGGACGGTGCGCTGCACCATCTCGATGTACCGGCCCACACCGTGCTGTTCGTGGACGATGAAGTCGCCGGCCTGGAGGGTGAGCGGGTCGATCTGCTTGCGGCGGCGGGCCGGCATCCGGGCGGCGTCCTTGCCCGCGGCCTTCTGCCCCGAAAGGTCCGTCTCCGTCAGTACGGCGACCTTCAGGCCCGGGTCGACGAAGCCGTTGTCGATCGACCCACAGGCCACATGCACCACCGACGGCGCGATCTCGCCGAGGTCGCCCTCCAGGCGCGCGGCGATGCCCTCGCCGCCCAGCACCTCGACGGTGCGCGCCGCCGGGCCGTGGCCCTCGGTGACGAACACCGTGCGCCAGCCGTCCGCCAGCCACCCCTTGGTGTCGGCCAGCGCCCGCTGGGTGTCCCCGCGGTACGTCTCCGGGGCGTGCATGCCCAGCTTGAGGGTGTCCCCGTCGGCGTCGTCCTCCCCGCCGGCGGCGCTGTGCCCGCTGTCACCAGAGGTGCTGAGTCCACTGTCACCAGAGGTGCTGAGTCCACTGCCACCAGAGGTGAACTGCGACACCGACCACCACATCATGCCCAGTTCGCGGGCCCGATCCCGGACGTCCGCGATGCCCCACAGGGACGCGGCGCCCACGTCGATCGGGGCCGCTCCCCCACCGGCGCTGGCCGCCCACGACGCCTGCAGGAACTCCTGGCTCGTCGCCACCAGGTCCGCCGCCCGGGTCCGCACCCGCTCCGGGTCGCAGACCACCGCCATGCTGCCCTTCGGCAGCACGTCCAGCAGCAGCTCCATGTCGTCGACCAGCACCGGGGCCAGCGACTCCATGCCCTCGACGGCGATCCCCTCGGCGATCTTCCCCAGCAGCTCGCCCAGCTCCGGGTGCCGCTCGGCCAGCTCCGCGGCCCGCGCCCGCACCTGATCGGTCAGCAGCAGCTCACGGCAGGGCGGCGCCCACAGCCCGTGCTCGGCCACCTCCAGGGAACGCTGGTCGGCGACCTTGAAGTACCGGATCTCCTCGACGTCGTCGCCCCAGAACTCCACCCGCAGCGGGTGCTCCTCCGTGGGCGGGAAGACGTCCAGGATGCCGCCGCGGACCGCGAACTCGCCGCGCTTCTCGACGAGTTCGACGCGTGCGTAGGCGGCCGCCGCCAGCCCGTCGACGACCTCCTCGAGATCGGCCGACTGGCCCGTCCGCAGGCTCACCGGCACCAGCTCGCCCAGCCCCTTGACCTGCGGCTGGAGCACCGAGCGGATCGGCGCGACGACCACCGACACCGGGCCCGCCGTCGGGTCGTCGGCGCTCGGGTGGGCCAGCCGGCGCAGCACCGCGAGGCGCCGGCCGACGGTGTCCGACCGCGGCGAGAGGCGCTCGTGCGGCAGCGTCTCCCAGGACGGGAACTCCACGACGGAGTTCTCCTCGCCGGCCGGCATCAGCGAACGCAGCGCGGCGGCCAGGTCCTCGGCCTCCCGGCCGGTGGCCGTCACCGCCAGCACCGGGCGGCCGGCCCGCCGCGCCAGCGCCGCCACCGCGAACGGGCGGGCGGCCGGCGGCCCGACCAGATCGACATGCGGCCGGTGCCCGTCGGCCGCGGCCTTGACCGCTTCGGCGAGCGCCGGGTCCCGTACGACGGCGTCGAGCAGACCACTCAGGCTCATGAAAAGGTTCCGTCCCAGCGAGGCGAACAACGCGACCGGCCCGTCGCCCCCTCGGCAGCGCCGACGGCGCACACGGACCAGGGCTGCCCACCTTACGCCGGACCACCGACAACCGACCGCCCGACGGCCGCGCCGCCGCCGTCCCACGCTGCGAGAAACCCCATTCCGCCGGGCCACCGCCCGTGCAAGGGTGGACCCGGAACCGTGCCGACTACACGTATACCCGTCAGCAGCGTCCTGGGAGTCGGCAGCAGCGCAGCACCGCAGGAGGGGGCCCGGTGAGCCGCAGCACGCAGCACAGCAACAGCACCGACCGGAACGGCACCACGAACCAGCCACCCGACGGCCCCGCCGCCCGCCGCGGCCCCGTCGTCGCCGCCCTCATGCTCGGCATGGCGCTGGCCGCCCTCGACTCGACGATCATCGCCACCGCCGTCCCCCAGATCGTCGGCGACCTCGGCGGCTTCGCCGTCTTCTCCTGGCTCTTCTCCGGCTACCTCCTCGCCGTCACCGTCACCCTCCCCGTCTACGGCAAGCTCTCCGACACCTACGGCCGCAAGCCCATCCTCGTCACCGGCATCGCCCTCTTCCTCCTCGGCTCCCTGGCCTGCGCCGGCGCCTGGAACATGGCCTCGCTGATCGCCTTCCGCGTCCTCCAGGGCCTGGGCGGCGGCGCCCTCCAGGGCACCGTCCAGACCATCGCCGCCGACCTCTACCCGATGAAGGAACGCCCCAAGATCCAGTCCAAGCTCTCCAGCGTCTGGGCCGCCTCCTCCGTCGCCGGCCCCGGCCTGGGCGGCCTCCTGACCAGCTACGGCGACTGGCGCTGGATCTTCCTGGTCAACCTGCCCGTCGGCGCCGTCGCGCTCTGGCTGATCCTCCGCCACTTCCACGACACCCACCGCGACCGCCCCGCCACCACCGGACGCGCCCGCGTCGACTGGCCCGGCGCCCTCGCCGTCTTCGCCACCGGCGGCCTGCTGCTCACCGCCCTCGTCCAGGGCGGCACCGCCTGGCCCTGGCTCTCCGCCCCGTCCCTGCTCCTGCTCGCCGGCAGCGCCCTGGCCGCCGCGGCCACCGTCCTGATCGAACGCCGCGCCGCCGAGCCGATCATCCCCGGCTGGGTCTGGCGCCGCCGCACCATCTCCGCCGTCAACCTCGCCCTGGGCGCCCTGGGCCTGCTGATGGTCGCCCCGACCGTCTTCCTGCCCACCTACGCCCAGTCCGTCCTCGGCCTCGGCCCGATCGCCGCCGGCTTCGTCCTCTCCGTCATGACGCTGAGCTGGCCGATATCCGCCGCCTTCAGCAGCCGCGTCTACAACCGCGTCGGCATCCGCAACTGCGCCCTCCTCGGCATCGGCGCCGCCGCCCTCGTCCTGCTCGCCTTCCCCCTGCTCCCCTACCCCGGCGCCGCCTGGCAGCCCGCCCTGCTCATGCTCGCCCTCGGCGCCGCGCTCGGCCTCTTCCAACTCCCGCTGATCATCGGCGTCCAGTCCTCCGTCGGCTACGCCGAACGCGGCACCGCCACCGCCTCGATCCTCTTCTGCCGCCAGGTCGGCCAGTCCCTCGGCGCGGCCCTCTTCGGCGCCGTCGCCAACGCCACCCTCAACGACCGCCTCACCCACGCCCCCGCCGCCATCCGCACCGGCCTGCCGCACGACCTCGACGCCGTCTCCCGCGCCCTCCAGCACGCCGGCGCCCTCACCGCCCGCGTCGCCGACTACCTGCGCCGCGCCGTCGACACCACCGTCGAACACGTCTACCTGGGCGCCGCGACCGCCGCCGCGCTCGCCTTCCTCACCGTCCTGCTCCTCGCCCCCCGCCGCTTCCCCGTCCACACCGACGCCGGCCCGGCCGGGGCCGAGACGGACCCCGCCCCGACCGACGCCGCACCCACCGCGCGGAACACCGCCGGACGGAGCACCGCCGGAACGGCCGACAGCGCGGACGCCCAGCCGCCGGCCGACCACCGCCCCACCGGCTGACCCGCCCGCTCACCGCCCGGTCTGCCGCCGCCCCCCGGGACCGCCCCGGTCCACCCGCGGCAGCTCCGTCTCCACCGTCTGCTCACTGTCCGGGTCCCCCTGCGCCTCCGGCTCCCCACCGGCACCGGAAGCCGGACCGGAGGCCGCACCGGGAGCAGAACCGGAGGCCGGACCAGAGGTCGGACCGGAGGCCGGACCGGAACCGGAGAACTCCGCCGGGTCCTTCCCCGTCAACGCCGCCAGGCTGTTGCGCACATGCGTCATATGGATCCGGACCTCCTCCCGCGCCTCGTCGTGCTCCCGCACCACCCGCTCGGTGGCCCGCTCGATCCGCTCCACCTCGACCCGGGCCTGCGCCAGCAGCTCCGCCGCCTGCGCCTCGGCGTCCTCCAGCCGGTGCCGCGCCGACTCCTCGACCTCCGCCGTCAGCCGCCGCCGCTCCGCCATCACCGCCTCACCATGGGCGTCCAGCTCGGCGACCCGCTGTTCCATCTCGGTTTCCAGGCGCGCCAGTTCCCGCTCCAGGGAGTCCCACTCCTCGGTGTGCCGGGTCTCCTGGTCCTTCAGCAGCTTCTCGGCCCGGCGCCGGGTCTCCGCCAGCTCCTCCGCCGCCTCCGCCCGGACCTCCTCGGCCTCCTGGCAGGCCGTCTTCACCAGCCCCGCCGCCTCCTCGGCCGCCGCCTTCCCGGTACGCCGCGCGTCCTCCGCCGCCTCCACCCGGAGCCGCTGCGCCGCCTTGTCCGCCGCGCCCTGCACCTTCTGCGCGTACTCGGCCGCATCGTCGTGCGCCTGCTCCGCGTACCCTTCGGCCCCCGACCGCAGCCGCACCGCCTCCGACTCCGCCGTCGTCAGGATCAGCCGGGCCTGCTCACCGAGCGACTCGTACGTCTGCTCCGGCAACTGCGCCACATAGGCACGCAGTTCCGTGAGCTCGTCCTCCATCTCGTTGCACAGGACGGTCAGCCGGGCGGCCCGCTCCCAGCAGGAGTCACGGTCGATCGAGAGCCCCTCGACGCGCCGGTCCACGTCCTCCGGGCGATAGCCGCGCCCCCGTACGGTCTCGAATCCGTGAGGCGAAACCGAAGTACTCATCCCTCAAGCCCCTCTCCCTGCGCACAGCAGTCGCGCGGACCCGTAAACCTCCGCACAGTCCCGCGCACATCTTTCTGGATCGGCCCGAAGCGGCTCCAACACGACACTCCGCCCATTCCCTCCCCCAAGGATGCGTCATTTGCCACCAGAAGCCGGAATTGGATCTTCGCCCGCCCGAGGGTTTTGCCCACCCCGACGTTGCCGGCCCCCGTAACACCGGGGGCGGACCCGCACCACGACCCCGGCGGCCCCGCTCACCGCCACGTACACCGAGCGAGGCCGCAACCGGGGAACGGGGCATCACAAAAACCACACGAACGGCACGCCAACCACGAGGGCGTCACGAATCCCACGAGGGCGTCACGAGCCCTACGAGCGCGCCGCCCCGCACGACCGCCCGTCATCGGGACGGCGAAAAAGCCGACGGCGCGGGGCGGCCGCGAACACACCCCCCGCCGCCACGGCGAGCAACCCCCAACCGCCCGGGTCCGGCGGAAGGGAACCCGCCGCAACCTCAGCGTGGAACGCCTACAAAAGCCCGTCCCACATCTGTTCCAGCAACACCGCCCACCACGTCTCCGGCGACCCCAACGCCGCCGGATCCAACGCCACCAGCTGCGCCTGGAAGTCCACCGTCCAGCGACCGGCCTGCTCGGGCGTCAGCCCGTACCGCAGGCGCCACATCCGCCCCAGCATCGCCAGACACCGCACGAACTCCGGCAGCCCGGTGTTCACGAACTGCGGCGCGACGGACTGCCCGCCCGGCCCTGCCTCCAACGGCACCGCCACGATGTTCGCGGTCCCGTACTGGACACACAGCTGACGGCCGAAGTCGTTGCCCATCACCAGATACGAACCCGCATCCGGCGCCGGCTGGACCATCCGCTCCGCCGCCAGCTCCGCCAGCGTCGGCACCGGACGCCCCGGCTGCGCCTGCGCCCAGAAGAACGGCCCGAAGTCGACCGGCAGCCCGGCCCACACCAGCGTCTGCGCGACGACGTCCGGCACGCCCTGCCGGGAGACCGCCCGCTGGTCGAAGCGGAAGATCCCCTGCGGCCCGAACGCCTGCTCCAGCTCGTGTCCGATCGCCTGCGGCGGCACCGGAGGCGCCGGCTGCACCTGCGACGGATGCGGCAGCGGCGCCCGCACCGGCGCGGGCCGCGCCGGCCCGTCGGCGACCTGGTGCAGCTCGCCCTGATGCTCGATCAGGTGCCGTACGCCCTGCTGCCGCGAGGCGTGGTCCGTGCCGTAGGCGGCGGTGTGGCTGATCCGCACCTGCGGCCAGTTCTCCCGGACCATCCGGGCGCAGTAGCCGCCGGGCAGCTCGCAGCATTCCAGCTCGGTGTGCAGCTCCACCACCTGCTGCGGCGGCACGTTCATCGCCCGCAGTTCGTGCAGCAGCTGCCACTCCGGATGCGGCGTGCCCGGCGCCGACCGGCGCACGATCTTCTGCTCGCTGCCGTCCGGCGCGCGGTAGCTCAGGACGGCCATGTAGCCGGGGCCGACGGTCGGCTGACCACTGGGCGCCGGCGGATAGCCGTACGCACCGGGGGTGCCCGGGCCACCGCCCGGCCCGGGTGCGCCGGGGGCCGGCGCACCTTGCGGGGCCGGACCCGGAGACGGAGCCGGAGGCGGACCCGGAGCCGGAATCGGGCCCGGGGCCGGCGGCGGACCGGCCTGCGCCGGCGGAGCCATCGGCGACGCGGGCGGCATCCCCGGACCGGCAGCCGGCGGCATGCCGGGACCACCGGGGCCGCCCGGGCCACCGGACATCGCGGCACCCTCCGCGAGCATCGTCGCCGCGGCATGCACCCCGCCCCCGGGGCCGGGGCCGGCAGCACCCGGCGGCGGCGCGGGCGGCGGAGGCGGCCCGTCCTGCCCGCCGGGACCGTGACCGCCCGCGGCCGCGCCGGGCTTGCCGGACGCCCCCGGCGGCTTGGGCGCACCGATCGGCCCAGGAGGAGGCGGCGGAGGCATACCGGGGCCGGCACCACCGGGCCCGCCAGGGCCACCGGAAGTGCCGGGGTGCCCCGCCGCTCCGCCCGGCCCGGGCGCGGCCGACCGAAGCGCCGCACCGTCCGCGAGCATCGTCGCGGCAGCGTGCACCCCACCGCGGGCGCCACCCGCGCCACCAGCGGCCCCGGCTCCCTCAGCGCCACCGGCGCCGGAACCGGAACCGGAAGCGGAACCAGGACCGGAAGTCGAACCGGAACCTGAACCGGCAGCACCGGAGCCATCGGCCGCCCCCGCACCGGTTCCGTCCACCGCACTCAAGTCCAGCTCGGCAGCGTCCAGTTGGGACACCAGCTGCGTCGGTACGTAACCGCCGGCCGGCGTGCCGGCCGCACCCGGCCCGGACGACGCCGGACCAGCCGCCGGACCCGAAGCCGCCGGGCCGTCGCCAGGACGCGCGTCCGGCGGTGGCGGCACATCGGCGATCGGCGCCCCGGTCGGCGGCGGCAGGTCGCGCAGCGCACCCGACGTCGCCCCCGGCGCCCCCGGCGCCCCGGAAGACGCGGACGACGCGGGCGGAGCCGGTGGCACAACGGGCGGCGCGGGCGGCATCGGCGGCGGCGCGGGCGGCATCGGCGGCAGCCCCCCGGGAACGCCCGCACCCGACTGGCCGGCCCCGTCGCCGACCGGCGGCGGCACCTCGGGCGAGATACGGGTACGCGGCAACTGGCTGCCGCCCCGTAGCAGTTCGGTCTTGGCGTCGGGCCGCACCCGCGGCGCCGCCGGGGCGTCCTCGTCGTCGGAACCGGCGAGCGGCGGTGCGAACACCGTCTGCGGCGGCGCCACCGAACGGTCCTCGCCGTCCCCGCCCGCGGTGGTGTCCGCGGCCGCCCACGACGTGTCGTCCACCGCACCGCCCCCGGCAGCACCACCGGACGCCGCAGCCGCCGCAGCCGCGCCGGAATCCGCCCCGGCCCCGGTGCCCCCCTTCCCCGCGCCGATCCCCATCGCGTCCGCCGCCTCCTGCAACCACTCCGGCGGCGTCAGCAGGAACGACGTGGCCTCCAGGTCGATCCGCTGCGGCGGCTCCGCCGCCCCTTGGCCGCCGTCCGCCGGCGCGCCGTACTCCTCCTCGTAGCGGCGGATCACCTCGCCCACCGGCAGCCCCGGCCACAGCGTCGTCTCACCGCTGTCCCGGGCGATCACCAGCCGGCTGCGGCCGCCCTCACCGACCGGACCGCCCTCACGGTCCTCCGCCCAGGCCACGAAACCCAGCGTGAACTCCCGTACCCGCACCTCGCGGTGGAGCTCCGACGGCACCTCGCCGTTCACCCACCGCTCCGCGCGCTCCTGCGCCTGCGCGAACGTCACCACCGCGATCAGCCCTCCACCGGCACGGCGTACGCGAAACCGCCGTCCACCATCAGGTTCGCCACCGTCTCCAACTCCGGCGGATCGCCCGCCAGCCGCAGCAGGAAGTCATCGAAATCCGCACCGCACGGCAACATCAGCCGCTCCACCCGCTCCTGCACCGACCATCCGTCCCGGTCCCGGGCGTCGTCGTACGGACAGAACCACACCGAGCCCAACGCCTCACCGCGCACCTTCACCGCGACCACACCGCCCTGCACGAACGCCACCCCCAGGTAGTCCTTGGTGAAATGGTCGCGCAGGCACTTGTTCACATAGACCAGATCATTGACCGCGGCGTCGTCGCGCACCGCGAAGAACGGCTGGTCCACCAGAAGCCCCAGCTCCGCGTCAAGCGCCGCCCCCACCGGCGCGCACCCGCCCGCCGCCTTCAGGAACGACCGGTACGCCCCCGGCAGCCGGTACCCCAGCGCCTCCTCGGCCTGCGTCACCTGCTCCTCGCCCACCGCCAGCTCCCGCCGCGGCAGCCCGAAATGCACCGGACGCGTCTCCTGCAACGGCCGGGTGCCCCGCTTGTCGTGCGCCACCGCCGTCGTCGCCAGCCCCGCGTGGTGCCGCAGCAGCGCCTTCACCTCGACCGGGACCAGCTCCATCCGCCGCGTCCCCGCCACGTGGTGCCACGTCCAGCCGTGCGGCGTCGCCACCGCCGGCACATCTATCCACAGCTCGTGCCCCTGCGCGTGCAGCGCCGCGTTCGCCGACACGAAGTCCGTCAGCCGCAACTCGTCGACGCCGAAACCCTCCGGCGGCTCCGCGATCTCGGCCGCCGCCCGGGCGTACGGTGAGAAGTCCGGGAAGCCGTTCCCGTCCATCCGCACCCCGGCCGGATACCGCGCGGCACGCACCGGATCCGGGAAATGCACGACCTGCCCGGCATAGGCCGAGTTCGGTGGCACGGGACGTCCTCCGGCCTGGAGGCCGGGGTGCGTCCCCAGTCCTTGCCGACCTGTCGTCATCGCGGTTGCCCCCTGGCTGAAGCTGGCTTTGGGGCACAGCCTATGCGGTGCCGCAACAGCCCCCTGCCCGCCCGTCGCCCGACCACACAACCCCCACCGTCACCGCTCCGCGACGACACCTCCCGTCCTGTGCCCGCACCGCACCGTCAGCCCCACGCCACCCCCGCGTCACCCTCCGCCCGGCACCCCCCGGCACCACCCGGCCGCACCCCGCCCACCAGCCCCGTTACCGGACAACCGACGAACCGTCACACCCCAGTGACATCCCCGACAGCGCGTCCGACTACCGCAACACCCAGCACATTTGGCAATCTGACCTCCGCAAACCGGGGGATTGCAGGGAGGGAAGCACCACCATGAGCACCACCGCACACCACACGACCACCGCCGACCCACGAGCCGGCGGCGACCCCCGCATCGGCTGGAGCGGCACCGCGGACACCGACCGCGCCCCCGCCCTCCGCCACCGCCGCGACGGCATCCTCCCCACCATCGGCGCCGCGTTGTCCGTACGCGGACAAACCCTCACCTGTACGGCGAGCAAAGCCGAACAGCCCCCCACCCACCACCCCCTCGTCCAGGACTTCCTCGACACCCTCACCACCGCACAACGCGACCGCTTCACCGGCCGATGCCCCGAAGCTGTCCTCCTCTCCCGCCACCTCACCGCCGTCGAGACCAACCGCGGCAAACGCGCCTCCCGCAAACCCCTCACCAAGGGCGAAGCCCGCCGCTCCCTGAAACACTCCAAGATCACCGCACGTCACATCCGCGAGGACGGCGACCCCCAGCACGGCAGCTACGCACCACCCTGCCGCTCCTGCGACGCCCTCCTCGCCCACTTCGGCGTCATGCCCATCGGGGCCACGACGCCCCAAGGGAGCTGACCGCCACCATGCCGACCACCCCCGCCGCCGACGGCCCCGCACCCGCCCGCTTCCCCACCGCCGTCGACACCGCCCTCCAGCAAGCCGGCTGGCAGCCCGGCCGCTGGGACATACAGCAGGCCGAACACTGGGCCGACACCCTCCGCAACCACACCTCCCCCGCCGGCCACCGCCACGCCGTCTTCCCCGCCGCCGTCGAAGCCTGGGCCGAATTCGGCGGCCTGCGCATCACCGGACCCGGCCCCGGCCGCCACATCGCCCCCACCCCCTTCGCCATCGACCCCCTCCTCGGCCTCCACCTCGCCCGCACCCTCGGCGACCTCGGCCGCGCCCTCGACACCGACGTCGCCCCCCTCGGCCAGGAACAACTCCCCGACACCAAGGCCACCCGCGGCACCACCCACCCCCAGGCCACCCTCGCCATCGACACCCAGGGCCGCGTCTACAGCCTCGACCACACCGGCGATTGGTACCTCGGCCCCGACCTCGACCAGGCCCTCGGCACCCTCGTCCTCGGCACCCGCCCCAGCCGCCTCACCCTCTCCGGCGACTGACCCCGCACCCCACCGGACGAACGGGCCCCACCACAGCCCGCCCCGGCACACCCACCACCGGCCTCAGCCCGCCGCACCCACCGGCACCACCGCCGACACCCGGAAACCCCCCGCCTCCGTCGGACCGGACACGAACACCCCACCCAGCGCCACCACCCGCTCCCGCATCCCCACCAGACCGTTCCCCCCACTCGGCAACCCGGCATCCGCCGCCCCCCGCACCGACGGACCGTTCTCCACCTGCACCGCCACCTCACCGGCCCGATGCGCCAACCGCACCCGCGCACCCGCCCCCGGCGCATGCTTGTGCACGTTCGTCAACGCCTCCTGCACCACCCGGAACACCGTCTGCTCCACCCGCGCCACATACCGCGGCCCACCGCCGTCCACCGACACCGGCTCCCCCTCGCCGTCCAGCACCGAGAACTCCACCGCCATACCGGCCGCCCGGGACTGCTCCACCAACTCCCCCAACTCCCCCAACCACGGCCCGTCCCCCTCCGGCTCCGCACCGCCCACCGGCCCCACGGCCACCCCCACGACCGCACCCCCCGGCACCTCCACCACACCCTCCCCGGCACCCCCGGCACCCTCCGCGGCCTGCCGCGACACCCGCGACGCCACCGCCGCCAACCGCTCCGGCTCGTCCGAACCCCCCGCCCCCTCGGCCGTCCGCAGCACCCCCAACATCTCCCGCAACTCCGTCAGCGCCTGCCGACCCATGTCCCCCACCAACGCCGCATTCCGCGACGCCTTCTCCGGATCCTTCAACGCCACCGCCTGCAACGCCGCCGCATGCACCACCATCAGACTCACCCGATGCGCCACCACGTCGTGCATCTCCCGCGCGATCCGCGTCCGCTCCTCGTTACGCGCCCACTCCGCACGCTCCTCCGCCCGGTCCGCCAGCAGCGACAACTCCCGCTCCAGACCGTCCGCACGCTCCCGCAGACTCTCCACCAACCGCCGCCGCGCACCGACGTACAACCCCCACAACACCGGCGGAGCCGTCAGCACCAACCCCACCGCCAACGCCATCAACGCCAGGAACCACACCGGCGGATTGAAGTCCGGCTGCCCCGCCACGTCCTGCCGCATGCTGAAGAACGTCGACACCACCGTGCCGACCGCCGTCATCCCCGCCAACAGCCCGATGATCCGCCGCGGCACATGCGACGCCGCCAACGAATACAGCCCCACCACACTCAGCAGCCCGCCCATCTCCGCCGGAATCACCGCGATCGACGTCAGCACCACCGCCACCGGCCACCGCCGACGCACCAGCAGCACCGGCCCGACCACCACACCCAGCAGCACCCCCAACGCCACCGGCATCCCCGACGAGTGCGCGAACGGAACCCCCTCCGCCATGCACTCCACCGTCGACACCACCGCCAACAGCACATCCAGCACGGCACTGCGCCGCCGCGCCCACCACCAGGGACCGCCCCCCGGCCTCCCTCGCGCAGCCACGTTCTCACTTGCCCCCGTTGCGGTCATACCGCCCAGCGTACGGGCGCCGGCCCGCCGCCCCCGGGCCCGCTCCCAGCACGCTTCCAGCCCGTTACCAACCGTTACGACCGGATATCCCTCGAACTGTTGAATCGCTCGCACTTTCGCCCCGCGACGCACCCGGCCCGAGCCAGCCTGCACCCATGACGCACACCCATCGGCCCCACGCCGACCACCCCCACCCCGACTACGAAGCCTTACGCCCCCAGGCCGTCGCCCTCCGCCGCGCCGGCCTCAGCAGACGCCAGATCTGCGACCGGCTCGGCCCGCTCAGCGACGGCGCCCTGACCGACCTCCTGGAAGGCGAACCCCCTCCCGGGTGGACGAAGCGCCCCAACGCCAAGGACGACCTCCGAGAGCAGGCCCGCACACTGCGCCGCGCAGGCCGGACGTACGACGAGATCGTCGCGGAGCTCGGCGTCTCCAAGAGCTCGGTTTCCCTCTGGGTCCGCGACCTGCCCAGGCCGACGAAGTCGCCGGAGGCCATGCACCAGATGCGCGAGGCCCGGTGGGCGCCGTACCGAGAGGCGCGGGATCGCCAGATCGCAGAGACCAAAGCGGAGGCCAAGAAGCAGATCGGCGTACTTACGGAGCGGGAGTTGTTCCTGGTCGGCGTCGGGCTGTACTGGGCTGAGGGCGCGAAGAGCAAGCCCTATGCCAGGCGGGAGCACCTCCAGTTCGTCAATAGTGACCCGGACATGATCCGCCTCTACTTGGCTTGGCTGCGACTGCTGAAGATCGAGCCGGAGCGGGTGCGTTATCGAGTCATGATCCATGAGAGCGCGGACGTGGAAGCTGCCGAGCGCTACTGGGCCGATCTCGTGGGGGTGGACGTCGCCACGCTTGAGCGGACCACCCTCAAGAAACACAACCCCAAGACCACCCGCAAGAACACCGGTGAGAGCTATCACGGCTGTCTGGTGGTCCGAGTCCTGCAAAGCGCAGAGCTGTACCGCCGCATCGAGGGATGGTGGGCCGGCATGTGTAGTTGGTAACAGCTCCCACAGCGATCAGTGAGTCAGGTATGGTCTGACGCACTGTCCCCCGTGGTGTAACTGGCAGCACACTGGTTTTTGGTACCAGCAGGACAAGGTTCGAATCCTTGCGGGGGAGCAGAGCAAAGTTCGGGTCCTGACCGCAAGGTCAGGACCCGCGCTCGTTTCCTCCACCAAACGCCCCGGTATCCTTCGGATGACCACCACCCGAAGTAGCCAAGAAGCCGAAGGGCATCCCGTGAGCGCCAACCGCCCGGCCGCCGTCGTCGTTCTCGCAGCGGGTGAGGGAACCCGCATGAAGTCGACGACCCCCAAGGTCCTGCACGCGATCTGCGGCCGCTCCCTCGTCGGCCACGTCGTCGCCGCGTCCCGTGAGCTGGACCCCGAACACCTCGTCGTGGTCGTCGGCCACGCCCGCGAGCAGGTGCGGGAGCACCTCGCCGCGATCGATCCCGCCGTGCGCACCGCCGTGCAGTACGAGCAGAACGGCACCGGCCATGCCGTCCGCACCGCCCTGGAGGAGCTGAGCGGCGAGGGCGTGACGCTGGACGGCACGGTCGTCGTGGTGTGCGGTGACACCCCGCTGCTGACCGGCGAGACGCTGCGGAAGCTGAGCGAGACGCATTCCGTGGACAAGAACGCCGTGACCGTGCTGTCGGCCGAGGTGCCGGACGCGACGGGTTACGGGCGGATCGTGCGGGACTCCGCGACCGGTGCGGTGACCGAGATCGTCGAGCACAAGGACGCGAGCGAGGCGCAGCGGGCGATCCGGGAGATCAACTCCGGGGTGTTCGCGTTCGATGCGCGGCTGCTGGTGGACGCGCTGGGCAAGGTGCGCACGGACAACAGTCAGGGTGAGGAGTACCTGACGGATGTGCTGGGCATCGTGCGGGAGGCCGGTCACCGGGTGGGGGCCGCGGTGGCGGACGACCACCGGGAGATCCTGGGGATCAACAACCGGGTGCAGTTGGCGGAGGCGCGTCGGCTGCTGAACGGGCGGCTGCTGGAGCGGGCGATGCTCGCCGGCGTCACGGTGGTCGATCCGGCGTCGACGTGGGTGGATGTGTCGGTGACGTTCGAGCAGGACGCGACGGTGCACCCGGGGACGCAGTTGCTGGGGTCGACGCATGTGGCGTCGGGCTCGGAGGTCGGCCCGCAGTCGCGGCTCAAGGACACCGTGGTGGGTGCCGGGGCGTCGGTGTCGTTCACGGTGGCGGACGGTGCGGAGGTCGGGCCGGAGGCTTCGGTGGGTCCGTACGCGTATCTGCGTCCGGGGGCGGTCCTGGGGCTGAAGTCGAAGGCCGGGACGTTCGTCGAGATGAAGAACTCGCGGATCGGTGAGGGCACGAAGGTGCCGCATCTGTCGTATGTGGGGGATGCGACGATCGGCGAGTACACCAACATCGGTGCGGCGAGTGTGTTCGTGAACTACGACGGTGAGGCGAAGCACCACACGACGGTCGGGTCGCACTGCAAGACGGGCTCGGACAACATGTTCGTGGCGCCGGTCACGATCGGGGACGGCGCGTACACCGCGGCCGGTTCGGTCATTACCAAGGATGTGCCCCCGGGTTCGCTGGCGGTCGCGCGTGGCCAGCAGCGGAACATCGAGGGTTGGGTCGCGCGCAAGCGGCCCGGGAGCGCCGCCGCGCAGGCCGCTTCGTCCGCTCGTGAGTCGGAGTCGGGTCAGGGGTCTGGCCCGGCGTCCGAGGGTGAGCGGTGACTGTGCCGAGGGGTATGCCGTGCGGGGCGTACCGTGATGAGCGCACGCAAACAGTGATGCAAGGAGATTTGCTGTGACCGGGATCAAGACGACCGGCGAGAAGAAGCTGATGTTCTTCTCCGGCCGCGCCCACCCCGAGCTTGCCGAGGAGGTCGCGCACCAGCTGGGTGTGGGCCTGGTCCCGACGAAGGCTTTCGACTTCGCGAACGGCGAGATCTATGTCCGCTATCAGGAGTCGGCGCGTGGTGCGGACTGCTTTTTGATCCAGAGCCACACGGCTCCGATCAACAAGTGGATCATGGAGCAGCTGATCATGATCGATGCGCTGAAGCGGGCTTCGGCCCGGAGCATCACCGTGATCGTGCCGTTCTACGGGTATGCGCGTCAGGACAAGAAGCACCGTGGGCGGGAGCCGATCTCGGCGCGGCTGATCGCGGATCTGATGAAGACGGCGGGTGCGGACCGTATCGTCACGGTGGATCTGCACACGGACCAGATCATGGGCTTCTTCGACGGTCCGGTGGATCATCTCTTCGCGCTGCCGGTGCTGGCGGACTACGTGGGCGCCAAGGTGGACCGCGACAAGCTGACGGTGGTCTCGCCGGATGCGGGTCGGGTGCGGGTGGCGGACCGTTGGTGCGACCGGCTGGGTGCGCCGCTGGCGATCGTGCACAAGCGTCGTGACAAGGACGTGGCGAACCAGGTCACGGTCCATGAGGTCGTGGGTGACGTCAAGGGCCGGGTGTGTGTCCTGGTGGACGACATGATCGACACCGGTGGCACGATCTGTGCGGCGGCCGAGGCGCTGTATGCGAACGGTGCGGCGGATGTGATCGTGACGGCGACGCACGGTGTGCTGTCGGGTCCGGCGGCGGATCGGCTGAAGAACTCGAAGGTGAGTGAGTTCGTGTTCACGAACACGCTGCCGACGCCTTCGGAGCTGGAGTTGGACAAGATCACGGTGCTGTCGATGGCGCCGACGATCGCGCGGGCGATCCGTGAGGTGTTCGAGGACGGTTCGGTGACGAGCCTCTTCGACGAGCAGTGAGTTTCGGCTCTCTCTAGATCGATTTTCGGGGCGGCCTCCCCGCCGGGTAGACTCTGCGAGTTGCTCGGCGAGGGAGGCCGCACTCATGTGGTGCGGCGGTCCGTTATCGACGCGCTCTTCGTAGCAGGTCTGTCGTGGGCCGGGTGACGCCCCGCAGAGTTTCTTCCAGATACGAGGAGTGCGACATGGCCGAGATCAAGCTCGCCGTCGAAGCCCGGAACGACTTCGGTAAGGGCGCCGCGCGCCGTCTGCGCCGCGAGGAGAAGGTTCCGGCGGTCGTCTACGGCCACGGTGCGGAGCCGAAGCACGTGGCGGTCGACAGCCACGCGCTGATGATGGCTCTGAAGACGCCGAACGCGCTGATCCGCCTGGAGGGCGAGGGCACCGACGAGCTGGTGATCCCGAAGGCCGTCCAGCGTGAGGCGATCCGTCGCTTCCTGGTGCACGTGGACTTCCTGGCCGTGAAGAAGGGCGAGAAGGTCTCCGTCGAGCTGCCGATCCAGACCGAGGGCGAGCTGGCGCCGGGCGGCAACCTGCTGGAGCACCTGCTCAACACCCTGCCGGTCGAGGCCGAGGCGACCCACATCCCGGAGTCGGTGACCGTGTCGATCGCGGGCCTGGACGCCGGTCACACCGTGCTGGCCAAGGACATCGCGCTGCCGGCCGGCACGACGCTGGCGGTCGACGAGGACACTGCGGTGCTGCAGGTCGTCGCCGCGCAGGCCGAGGCTCCGGCCGAGGGTGCCGAGGGCGAGGGCGAGGGGGCCTGAGCCTTCTCGCGGTAGTTCCGCGGTAGTTTTCTTCCCAACCGCTGTCGCGGCGCCGGGCGGCGCCGGGGCGGCGGTTGGGTCGTTTTCGAGGAGACGTGGACATGACGGATGCGGCGAGCCCCTGGCTCATCGTGGGGCTGGGCAATCCGGGCCCGGAGTATGCGGGCAACCGCCACAACGTGGGGTTCATGGTGGCGGACCTGCTGGCGGCGCGGATGGGTGGCCGTTTCAAGGCGCACAAGGCGCGGGCGCAGGTGGTGGAGGGGCGGATCGGTCCGCCGGGTCCGTCGAGCCGCCGGGTGGTGGTGGCGAAGCCGTCGTCGTTCATGAACCTGTCGGGTGGGCCGACGACGGCGTTGCGGGATTTCTTCAAGGTGCCGGTGGCCAACGTCGTTGCGGTGCATGACGAGTTGGACATCGATTTCGGTGCGTTGCGGTTGAAGCTGGGGGGCGGTGACAACGGGCACAACGGGCTGAAGTCGATCACGAAGTCGCTGGGTGCGGAGTATCACCGGGTGCGGTTCGGGATCGGGCGGCCGCCGGGGCGGATGCCGGTGGCGGACTTTGTGCTCAGGGATTTCTCGTCGGCGGAGCGCAAGGAGCTGGACTACTTCGTGGACCGGGCGGCGGATGCGGTGGAGGCCCTGGTGATCGAGGGTCTGGAGCGGGCGCAGTCGACGTACAACTCGTGAGGTTGCGGTGCGCGCACGGCGGGCCCGTCCGGAGGTTGCTCCGGGCGGGCCCGCCGTCTGTGTGCGGGGCCGGTCAGCCGGTGTTGCGGAGGCCGGCGGCGACGCCGTTGACGGTGAGGAGGAGGGCGCGGGAGAGCAGCGGGTCGGGTTCCTGGCCGGCGTCGGCGGCGTCGCGCTGGCGCTTGAGGAGGGAGACCTGGAGGTAGGAGATGGGGTCGAGGTAGGCGTCGCGGACGTGGAAGGTCTGCTTGAGGACGGGGCTTGCGTCGAGGAGTTCGGTTTCGCCGGTGACGCGGAGGACTTCGTCGACGGTGAGGGCGTGTTCGGCCTTGATGGTGTCGAAGACGTGCTTGAGGTCGTCGGGGACGAGGGTGTCGACGTAGTGCTGGGCGATCCGCAGGTCGGTCTTGGCCAGGGTCATCTCGACGTTGGAGAGGAAGTTGCGGAAGAAGTGCCAGTGCTCGTGCATCTCGTCGAGGACGGTGTCGAGTCCGGCTTCGCGGGCGGCCTTGAGGCCGGTGCCGACGCCGAACCAGCCGGGGACGATCTGGCGGGACTGGGTCCAGCCGAAGACCCAGGGGATGGCGCGGAGGCCGTCGAGTCCGGCGCCGGAGTCGGGGCGGCGGGAGGGGCGGGAGCCGAGGTGGAGTTCGGCGAGCTGGTCGACGGGGGTGGAGGCGAAGAAGTAGGCGGGGAGGTCGGGGTCCTCGACGAGGCGGCGGTAGGCGCCGTGGGCGGCCTCGGAGACGGTCTCCATGGCGGCGTCCCAGCGGGCGAGGGCCTCGTCGGACTGGCGGGGGGCGGTGTGCAGGGCGGACGCCTGGAGGGTGGCGGCGACGGTGAGTTCGAGGTTTTCGCGGGCCAGTGACGGTACGAGGTACTTGTCGGAGATGACCTCGCCCTGTTCGGTGACCTTGATCTCGCCTTCGAGGGTGCCGTAGGGCTGGGCGAGGATGGCGTCGTGGGAGGGGCCGCCGCCGCGGCCGACGGTGCCGCCGCGGCCGTGGAAGAGGCGGAGGCGGACGCCGTGGCGGTGGGCGACGTCGCGCAGCAGGCGCTGGGCGCGGTGGATCTCCCACTGGCTGGTGGTGATGCCGCCGAACTTGGAGGAGTCGGAGTAGCCGAGCATGACCTCCTGGACGTCGCCGCGGAGGGCGACGAGGCGGCGGTAGGAGGGGTCGGAGAGCATGTCGTCGAGGAGCTGGTCGGCGATCTTCAGCTCGTCGGTGGTCTCCAGGAGGGGGACGATGCCGACCTTGGCCCAGCCGGCGTGGAGGTCGATGAGGCCGGCTTCGCGGGCGAGGACGGCGGCGGCGAAGACGTCGTCGGAGCCCTGGCACATGGAGATGATGTAGGACTCGATGACTTCGGGGCCGAAGGTCTGCTTGGCCTTGCGGATGGTGCGGAAGACGCCGAGGGTCTTGGCGCCGGCCTCGTCCAGGGGTGCGGGGCTGGGGGCGAGGGGGCGGCGGGAGCGGAGTTCCTTGGCGAGGAGCTTGCGGCGGTAGTCGCGCGGCATGTCGGCGTAGCGCCAGGATTCCTCGCCGAGGCGGTCGAAGAGCTGGCCGAGGGCGTGATGGTGGGCGTCGGCGTGTTCGCGGACGTCCATGGTGGCGAGCTGGAGGCCGAAGGCGCCGATGGTGCGGAGGGTGCGTTCGAGCCGGCCGTCGGCGACGAGGCCGCCGCGGTGGGCGCGCAGCGAGGTCTGGACGAGGGTGAGGTCGTCGAGGAGTTCGCTGGTGCCGAGGTAGTCGCGGCCGGGGACGTGGGGGGTGTCGTTGGCCAGGCGGTCGCGGGTGTTGAGGAGCTTCTGGCGGATGCAGGTGGCCTTGAGGCGGTAGGGCTCTTCGCTGTTGAGGCGCTTGTAGCGGGGGCTGATCTCGGGGAGGAGGTCGAGGTCCCGCTGGAGGGAGGTGAGGAGTTCGTCGGTGGCGCCGCAGTTGCGGATGGAGTTGGAGAGGGCGCCGCGGAGTTCGTCGACGTGTTCGAGGGCGTCGGTGATGCCGTGTTCGTGCTGGAGGATCAGGACGTCCCAGGTGACCTGGGGGGTGACGTTGGGGTTGCCGTCGCGGTCGCCGCCGATCCAGGTGCCGAAGGTGAGGGGGCGGGTGCCGGCGGGGAGCTTGGTGCCGGCGCGTTCGAGTTCGGCGGCGAGGTCCTCCAGGACGTCGCCGACGGCGCCGCGGCCGAGTTCGTCGAGGTAGTAGATGGCGTTGCGGGCCTCGTCGGTGGGCTCGGGGCGGGCCACGCGGAGTTCGTCGGTCTGCCAGATGAGGTCGATGTTCTCGGCGAGGCGGAGGTCGACGCGGCGGCGTTCGGCGGGGTCGAGGCGGTCCAGCAGCTCGGCGATCTTGCGGAGCTTGGTGAGGACGGAGCGGCGGGCGGCCTCGGTGGGGTGGGCGGTGAAGACGGGGCGGACGCCGAGGTTGCGGGCGGTTTCCCGCAGGTGCTCGGGGTCGGCGTCCTTGAGCATGTCGGCGGTGCGGGCGAGGATGCCGCCCTCGGCGGCGCGGCGGGTGCGCAGCTCGCGGCCGCGGTGGACCTGCTCGGTGACGTTGGCCAGGTGGAAGTAGGTGGAGAAGGCGCGGACGAGCTTGGCGGCGGTGGCGAGGTCGGTCTCGCCGAGGAGCCGGGCTGCGGCCTCGCCGTCGCTGCGGGTCAGGGCGCGGACCTGTTCGACGAGGTCGAGGAGGTCCTGGCCTTCCTGCCGGACGAGGGTCTCGCCGAGGAGGTCGCCGAGGCGGCGGATGTCGGCGCGCAGGGCGACGTTGTCGCCGGTGGGGCCCTGGGTTCCGGTGGTGGCGGGCTCGGCGGGGGTGTTGTCGGCACTGCTCACAGGTGCGGCTCCTTGCAGGGATGGTGCAGTCATCGAGCACGTCTGGGCGGGTGGCGGACCGCGCTGTCCGACGTCCCCAGGATAGGTGTCCCCGTCTGTGGCGGATCACACCGTCCACAGGATGGGCGGCGGGGGGAGCAGGGGCCGGGGCGGGGTGGGCGGGCGCCTGTCACGGCCTTGCCCGGGGCGGCGTCGCTGCCATACTTACGAGACCGTAGGTTACGGTCTCGTAAGTCCGTAGCCGTGCCCCCGAGCCCCCGACGAGGGACACCACATGACCCCTGGCCCCAACGCAGTGGACGAGTCGACGATGCCGCTCGACGCGTCCGCAGGTTCTTCTGCCGCTTCCGTTCTGCCGTCCGCGACGCTGGGCGGCGAGCAGCGCAGGTCTCTGGAGCAGATCACCCTGCTGTTGTTCATCGCCGTGCCGTTTCTGGCTCTGGTCGCGGCGGTGCCGCTGGCCTGGGGCTGGGGGGTGAGCTGGCTGGACCTGGGGCTGATGACGGCGATGTACTTCATCGGCTGTCACGGCATCACGATCGGTTTCCACCGTTACTTCACGCATGGCGCGTTCAAGGCCAAGCGGCCGCTGCGGGTGGCGCTGGCGATCATGGGATCGCTGGCGGTGGAGGGGCCGCTGGTCCGGTGGGTGGCCGATCACCGCAAGCATCACAAGTTCTCCGACGCGGAGGGCGATCCGCATTCGCCGTGGCGGTACGGCGAGACGGTTCCGGCGCTGCTGAAGGGCCTGTGGTGGGCGCACATCGGCTGGATGTTCGATCAGGAGCAGACGCCGCAGCACAAGTACGCGCCCGATCTGATCAAGGACCCGGCGATCCGGCGGGTCTCGCGCCAGTTCCTGCTGTGGACGGTGGTCTCGCTGTTGGTCCCGCCGCTGGTCGGCGGGCTGGTGACGTGGTCCTGGCAGGGTGCGCTGACGGCGTTCTTCTGGGGTTCCCTGGTACGGGTGGCGCTGCTGCATCACGTGACGTGGTCGATCAACTCCATCTGCCACGCGGTGGGCCGGCGCCCGTTCAAGTCCCGGGACCGGTCCGGGAACGTCTGGTGGCTGGCGGTCCTGTCCTGCGGGGAGTCCTGGCACAACCTGCACCACGCCGACCCGACGTGTGCCCGGCACGGGGTGTTGAAGGGGCAGCTGGATTCCAGTGCCCGGCTGATCCGCTGGTTCGAGCTGGCCGGTTGGGCGCGCGACGTGCGGTGGCCGGACGCGTCGCGGCTGGACGCCCGGCGCAGCGGCGGCGCTCGTGGGGAGGGGAAGTCCCCGCTGGGGGCATGATTGACGGGTGGCGATCGACAGCAGTGCGAACAACGGCAGCAAGGGAAAGTCCTCCGCGTCTTCAAGGACCGCAGCGTCGAGGGCCGCTGCCTCGGGGTCCGCTTCCTCGGGGGGACGGCGGGCCCGTCGGGTGCGGATGACCGGCGCGGAGCGCCGTGAGCAGTTGCTGGACATCGGCCGCACGCTCTTCGCCGAGCGGGGGTACGAGGGCACGTCGGTGGAGGAGATCGCGGCGAAGGCCGGGGTCTCCAAGCCGGTGGTCTACGAGCACTTCGGCGGCAAGGAGGGGCTCTACGCGGTGGTCGTGGACCGCGAGATGCGGCAGCTGCTGGACATGGTGACCGGTGCGCTGACCGCCGGGCATCCGCGGGAGCTCCTGGAGCAGGCGGCGTTCGCGCTGCTCGACTACATCGAGACGTTCACGGACGGTTTCCGGATCCTGGTCCGGGACTCCCCCGTCGCCCAGTCGACGGGCACCTTCGCCTCGTTGATCAGCGATATCGCCACGCAGGTCGAGGACATTCTCGGGCTGGAGTTCAAGGCGCGCGGCTTCGATCCGAAGCTGGCGCCGCTGTATGCCCAGGCGCTGGTCGGCATGGTGGCGCTGACGGGCCAGTGGTGGGTCGACACCCGCAAGCCGAAGAAGGCGGAGGTGGCGGCGCATCTGGTGAATCTGGCGTGGCATGGGCTGGGGAATCTGGAGCCGAAGCCGAGGCTCATAGGGCATCGCAAGAACTGAGGTTTTCGTGGGGCGATGCCGGCCCGCGCTTCCCATGCATCCGGCGCATCCGGTCGACTACAGCAAGTAACGGAGTGGGGAACTCCTCACGCACGGTGATTCGTTGCCGGATCAAGAGGAGGAGGCGGCGGCGCATCCCGGCCGCGCCGGCCTCGAGCCAGCAGCCTTCTCCTGCCTCCCCAGGCCGGCGGCGAGCTGGATGTGGTCGAGGCCGGTGCTCATCGCGGAGCGTCCGGTCAGGCGGCGGGGTCGCCGGTGGGCTTCTGGGCTACCGCGAAGATGCGGCGGAACGGGAAGACGGTGCCGTGGCGGCCGGTCGGGTAGGCGTGGCGCAGGGCGTCGCGGTATTCGGCGAGGAAGGCGTCGCGGGCGTCCGGGTCGTCTTCGAGGGCGGTGAGGACGGGGCGGAGGGCCGTGCCCTTGACCCAGTCGAGGACGGGGTCGTCGCCTTGGAGCAGTTGCACGTAGGTGGTCTCCCATGCGTCGGTGGTGCAGCCGAGGTCGGTGAGGCGGGCCAGGTAGCCGGCGGGTTCGAGGATGTGGACGAAGCGGCGGCCGTGGTTGTCGAGGCGCTTGCGCCAGTGGGGGGCGTCGCACAGTTCGCCGAGGAGGGCGTGGCTGGGCGAGGTGAAGTTGCCCGGGACCTGGAAGGCCAGGACGCCGCCGGGGGTGAGGGTGTCGATCCAGCGGGCGAAGGAGTCGGGGTGGTTGGGGACCCATTGCAGGGCGGCGCTGGAGACGATCAGGTCGAAGGGTTCTTCGGGGGTCCAGGTGGCCGCGTCGGCGGGGGCGAAGTCGAGGTGGCCGCCGCCGGGGGTGGGGCCGGCGTAGGTCTCGGCCTCCTTGAGCATCTCGGGGGAGTTGTCGAAGCCGGTGATGTGGGCGTCCGGCCAGCGGTCGGCGAGCAGGACGGTGACGTTGCCGGGGCCGCAGCCGAGGTCGGCGATGCGGGCGGGGCGGCCGGGGCGGGGGAGTTGCGGTATACGGGCGATGAGGTCGTGGAACGGCCGGGTGCGGTGGGCCGAGTGGTGGAGGTACTGCTGTGGGTCCCAGGTCGGTGCGTCGTGCATGTTCGATAACCCCTTTGCTGGTGCAGGGTCGACACGTTCAGTAGAGGGTCGCTCCGGACTCCGCTCGGTCGAGTTCTGGCCAACTCGGATGGATTCCGGGCTCGCGGCCACGATGCCCAGTGGTACAGGAAAATATATCTCGACGTCGAGATGCTTGTCATCAAGAGACTTTATGTCGACAGACCCTTTACACTGATCGCCATGGAGGACGAGGTCGATCGACTGGTCGCAGCATGGCGCCGCGAGCGCCCGGACCTCGACGTGGAGCCGCTTGAGGTCCTCAGTCGCGTCTCCAGGCTGGCCAGACATCTCGACCGGGCCCGCCGTCTGGCGTTCTCCGAGGTGGGCCTGGAGCCCTGGGAATTCGATGTGCTGACCGCCCTCCGGCGCGCCGGTGCGCCCTACCAGCTCTCCCCCGGCGCACTGCTCACCCAGACCCTGGTCACCTCCGGCACGATGACCAACCGCATCGACCGGCTCGCCAAGAAGGAGTTGGTGGAGCGGCTGCCGGACCCCAGCGACCGGCGCGGGGTGCTGGTCCGGCTGACCGCCAAGGGCCGCGACAAGGCCGACGAGTCACTGGCCGGGCTGCTGACGCAGGAGCGGGCCATCCTGGCGGAGCTGTCGCGGCAGCAGCGCCACGAATTGGCCGGTCTGCTCCGTCGATTGACCGGACCGTTTGACAACGTGCCGGGCTAGGTCCCCGGATCGGCGCCGTTTTGGGTGCTCTTGCCGGAGTGCCCCGCAGTGGGCTTGGATCACTGCATGAGCCAGGAGGGAACGGGCTCGGCGCCCGGAGGTCCGTACTACGGCGGCGGCAGGCGGAGGCGGCGGTTCGCGGGGCGGACGGTGCTGGTCACCGGGGCGGCCGGGGGCATCGGCGCGGCCACCGCGGACCGGCTGGCGGCCGAGGGAGCCGCGGTGCTGCTGCTGGACGTCGACGACGAGCGCGGGGAGCGCACCGCGCGGCGCATCCGCGCGGCCGGCGGCCGGGCCTCGTACGAGCACTGCGACGTGGCCGGCGAGGACGACTGGCGGCGGGCCGTGGCGGCCGCGCACGGCCGGTACGGGCCGGTGGACGGGCTGGTCAGCAACGCGTATCTGCCGCATGTGGCGCCGGCCGACCGGACGTCGCCGGCGGAGTGGGACCGGCAGCTGGCGGTGAATCTGACCGGCGCGTTCCTGGGCGTGAAGGCGGCCCTGCCGGATCTGCGGACGCGCGGGGGCTCGGTGGTGCTGACGTCGTCGGTGCACGCGCTGGTGGGGTTGCCGGGGCGGCCGGCGTATGCGGCGTCGAAGGCCGGACTGACCGGGCTGGGGCGGCAGTTGGCGGTGGAGTACGGGCCGCAGGTGCGGGTGAACTGCGTACTGCCGGGGCCGGTGCTGACCGCCGCGTGGGACGGTGTCGACGAGGAGCGGCGGCGGGCCAGCGCGGCGGAGACCGCGGTGCGGCGGCTGGGGCGGCCCGAGGAGGTGGCGGCCGCCATCGCGTTCCTGCTGTCGGGTGAGGCGTCGTTCGTGACGGGGGCGAGCCTGGTGGTGGACGGCGGGTGGAGTGTGTACAAGAACTCCTCGTGAGGCAGACCTTGGGGGGCGGCGCTCCGGGAGCGGTCGGGTGCGGGGGCGGTGCCCGTGACGTGGTGCCGCGGTGGGCCCCGGGGCCGCGCGGTGCCGGAATCCGGTATGCGAGCCAGGGGGTCCGATGGGCATCCGATTCGGCGGCGACTACAACCCCGAGCAGTGGCCGGAGGAGGTGTGGGCCGAGGATCTGGAGCTGATGCGGGCGGCCCGCGTCACCATGGTCACGGCGGGGATCTTCTCCTGGGCGAAGGTCGAACCCCGGCCGGGGGAATGGGACTTCGGGTGGTTCGACCGGGTTCTGGACGGGCTGGCGGGTGCGGGGATCGAGGTGTGTCTGGCGACGATGACCGCGTCGCCGCCGCCGTGGTTGACGCATGCGCACCCGGAGGTCCTGCCGGAGGGGCCGGACGGCCGGCGGCGCTGGCCGGGGGCGCGGCAGCACTTCTGCCCGTCCAGTCCGGTGTTCCGGGCGTACGCGGTGCGGCTGGTGGAGCGGCTGGCGGCCCGGTACGCGGGCCATCCGGCGCTGGCGATGTGGCATGTGGGGAACGAGTTCGGGTGCCACACCCGGCAGTGCTTCTGCGAGGTGTCGGCGGAGGACTTCCGGCGGTGGCTGCGGGAGCGGTACGGGAGCGTGGCGGCGCTCAACGACGCCTGGTCGACGTCGTTCTGGTCGCAGGCGTACGGGGACTTCGCGGAGGTGCTGCCGCCGCGGACGGCGCCGACGTTCGCCAATCCGGCGCAGCAGTTGGACTTCCTGCGGTTCGGTGACCATGCGCTGCGGGAGTGTTATCTGGCCGAGCGGGCGGTGTTGGAGCGGTTGACGCCGGGGGTGCCGGTGACGACCAATCTGATGCCGCAGCACAAGCCGGTGGACGCGTTCGGCTGGGCGCCGTCGATGGATGTGATGGCGCTGGACTTCTACCAGGATCCGCATGTGGCGGACGATCATGTGCGGGCGGGCTATGTGTTCGACCTGATGCGGTCGGCGCGGGGCGGGCAGCCGTGGCTGTTGCTGGAGCAGGCGCCGGGTGCGGTCAACTGGCGGCCCCGCAACGGTCCCAAGCCGCCGGGGGCGATGCGGTTGTGGAGCTGGCAGGCGGTGGCGCAGGGCGCGGACGCGGTGTTGTTCTTCCAGTGGCGGCAGTCGTCGGGCGGGGCGGAGAAGTTCCACTCGGCGATGGTGCCGCACGGGGGGACGGACACCCGGATCTTCCGTGAAGTGTGTGCTTTGGGGCGGGAGTTGGCGGCGGTGCCGGGGGTCGAGGGGGCCCGGTCGGTGGCGTCGGTGGCGTTGCTGGCGGACTGGCAGAGCTGGTGGGCGCTGGAGTTGGATTCGCGGCCGTCCGCGGCGCTGGACCACTCGCGCGGCGCGCTGGAGCACTACCGGCCGTTGTTCGAGGCGGGGGTGGTGTGCGATGTGGTGCCGCCGGGGCGGGAGCTGTCGGGGTACCGGATGGTGGTGGTGCCGAATCTGTATCTGCTGACGGCCGGGGACGCGGCGCGGCTGGCGGCGTACGTCCGGGGCGGGGGGCATCTGGTCGTGTCGTTCTTCTCGGGGATCGTCGACGCGTGCGACCGGGTGCATCCGGGGGGCTATCCGGGGCCGTTGCGGGAGCTTCTGGGGCTGCGGGTGGCGGAGTTCTGGCCGCTGGCGGAGGGGGCGTCGGTGGCGGTGGGGGGCGGGCGCCATGCGGGGCGGGCGGATCTGTGGTCGGAGGAGATCGTGCCGGCCGGTGCGGAGGTGGTGGCGCGGTTCCTGGACGGGGAGTTGGCGGGGCGGCCCGCGGTGACCCGGCACGGCTACGGGCGGGGCACGGCCTGGTATGTGGGGACGCGGCTCGAACCGGCGCTGCTGCGGGCGCTGTTGGACGAGGTGCGGGAGGTGGCGGGGGTGTCGCCGGTGCTGCCGGGGTTGCCGGCGGGGGTGCAGGCGGCCGTGCGGGAGGGTGCCGGGGGCCGGTTCCTGTTCCTGCTGAACCACGGGAGCCGGGCGGTGGAGGTGGCGCTTCCGGAGCCGATGGTGGACGCGCTGGTGCCCCGGGCGGCGGCGGTGACGCGGGTGGGGCTGGCCGCCCGGGGTGTGGCCGTGCTGACCGGTCCGGGACCGGAGGGCGGTGGGGGCGCCGCGGGGTGATGCGTCCGGGCCGTCGGGGCGGGCGCGGGGTCAGGGCACGGTGAGGGGGCCCGCCGCGGCCGGTTCGAGTTCGGCGGGGCCGACGCCGGCCCGGCGGGCCAGGGCGACCGCGGCGAGGGTGGAGTGCACGCCGAGCTTGCCCAGGACGTTCTGCATGTGGGTGCGGACGGTGTGCGGGGAGAGGAAGAGCCGTTCGGCGACGGCCTTGCGGCCCAGGCCGGCGACCATGCAGCGCAGTACCTCGCGTTCGCGCGGGGTCAGGGACTCCACCAGCCGTTCGCTCTCGGTGCGGTGCTTGCGGGCCGCGGTCAGCTCGCGCAGGACGCCGGTGAGGAGGGCGGGCGGCAGGTGCGTCTCGTCGCGCAGGACGCCGCGGATGACGGCGAGGAGCCGGGAGAGCGAGGAGTCCTTGGCGACCCAGCCGGAGGCGCCGGCCTGGAGGGCGGCGGCGGCCCGGCGCGGGTCGTCGCGGTCGGCGAGGACCACGGTCCGCAGGTACGGGTGGCTGGTGCGCAGGCCGGAGACGAGTGCGATGCCGTCCGGTGGGGCGCCGCGGGGCGGGCTCTCGCGGGCGGTGCCGTCGCGGGCGGAGCCCTGGGGCGGCACCGCGAGCAGTGGTGCGGCCAGGTCGGCGTCGGCGAGCAGGACATCGAAGCGGCGGCCGTCGGATGCGGCCCGGTCGAGTGTGCGCAGCGCCGCCGGGGCGCTGCCCGCCGCTGCGACGTCCACGTCCACCTCCGCGGCCAGTGCGGCCGCCAGGGATTCGGCGAAGATGCGGTGGTCGTCTACCACCAGAACCCGGATTCGTTGCACAGAGACCCCCTGTCTCGGTGAACGGACCATAGCGGGCACGGCGCCCGGATTGAAGATCGCCTCCGTCGCGCGGACGTCGCCGCGGAGCCGGCCCCCCTGCCCGGGGCGCGGCACCGGCACGGTCTCGCCCCCTGATCGGCGCCGGCCCCCACCGGCGCTGGTGACAGCGTACGGACGGGGGGCGGGGCGGGAGGGCGGTTGACGAAAGTGGCGGGGCGGGGTCCGCGGGCGCTATGTGTCCAGGCGGTGGGCGCCGGGGCCGGGGACGGCGGGGAAGATCCGCGGGGCGGTGTGGCCGGCGGTGGCGAACGCGGTGTGCAGGGCGTCGGTGACGTCCGGGGCGGCGGCCTCCTCGACGAGGACGAGGGCGGAGCCGCCGAAGCCGCCGCCGGTCATCCGGGCGCCGAGGGCTCCGGCGGCGCCGGCGGTGTCGACGGCGAGGTCGAGTTCGGGGCAGGAGATCTTGAAGTCGTCGCGGAGGGAGGCGTGGCCGGCGGTGAGCAGGGGGCCGATGGCGCGGGGGCGGCCGGCTTCGAGGTGGGTGACGGCCTGTTCCACGCGGTGGTTCTCGGTGACGATGTGGCGCACCAGGGCCTGGACGACGGGGTCGCCGGCGAGTTCTTCGAGGGCGGCGGGCAGATGTGCGTGGGGGATGTCGCGCAGCGCGTGCACGCCGAGCGCCCGCGCGCCGCGTTCGCATCCGGCGCGCCGTTCGGCGTATGCGCCGTCGCCGAGGCGGTGCCGGACGCGGGTGTCGACGACGAGGAGGCGCAGGCCCGCGGCGGCCAGGTCGAACGGGACGTGGCGGCGGGTGAGGTCGCGGGTGTCGAGGAAGAGGGCGTGGCCGGCGGTGCAGCAGGCGGCGGCGGTCTGGTCCATGATTCCGCAGGGCACGCCGACGAAGGCGTTCTCGGCGCGCTGGGCGAGCCGGGCCAGTTCGTCGCGGGGCAGGCCGAGGCCGTGCAGGTCGTCGAGGGCGAGGGCGGTGGCGACCTCCAGGGCGGCGGAGGAGGAGAGGCCGGCGCCGAGCGGGACGGTGCTGGTGTAGTGCAGGTCGGCGCCGCCGACGGGCAGGCCGGCCTCCCGCATCGCCCAGGCCACGCCAGCGGGGTAGGCGGCCCAGTCGCCGCCGGCGGCGGCCGGCGGGCGGAGGTCGTCCAGGCGCAGTTCGACGATGCCGCCGTCGGCGCCGGCGGAGTGCAGCCGCAGGACCCCGTCGGTGCGGGGTGCGGCGGCGGCGAGGGTGGTGTGCGGGAGGGCCAGTGGCATCACGAAGCCGTCGTTGTAGTCGGTGTGTTCACCGATGAGATTGACGCGGCCGGGGGCGGCCCATAGTCCGGTGGGCTGTGTGCCGTAGACGGCGTGGAAGGTCGCCGCCGTTTCGTGTGCGCCGTGCGACGTGTCTCTCACGTGGTTCCTTCGTGCGGTGGGCTCGCTCGGGGCGCCGCCCCGGACCCCGGTCCTCAAACGCCAGACGGCTGGATTTTGCCGCGCTGGGTTTTGCCGGGCTGGGTTTTGCCGGGCTGGGTCTACTGCCCGGAGTTCGCGAACTTCCAGGCGTCGGTGATGATTTCGGTGAGGTCGGGGCGGGTGGGGCGCCAGCCGAGCCGGGTGGTGGCGGTGTGGGCGGAGGCGACGAGGACGGCGGGGTCGCCGGGGCGGCGAGGGGCGGCGATCTCGGGGATGGGGTGGCCGGTGACCTCGCGGGCGGTCTCGACGACCTCGCGGACGGAGAAGCCGTTGCCGTTGCCGAGGTTGCAGATGAGGTGTTCGCCGGGCCGCGCGGCCTTCAGGGCCAGCAGATGGGCCTCGGCGAGGTCGGCGACGTGGATGTAGTCGCGGACGCAGGTGCCGTCGGGGGTGGGGTAGTCGTCGCCGTAGACGGAGATGGCCTCGCGGCGGCCCTGGGCGACCTGGAGGACGAGCGGGATCAGGTGCGATTCGGGGTCGTGGCGTTCGCCGCTGGCGCCGTACGCGCCGGCGACGTTGAAGTAGCGCAGGGAGACCGCGGCCAGGCCGTGGGCGGCCGCCTCGCCGGTGATCATGTGGTCGACGGCGAGCTTGCTCGCGCCGTAGGGGGAGGTGGGGGCCGTCGGGTCGGTCTCGGTGATCGGGGTGCCGACGGGCTCGCCGTAGGTGGCGGCGGTGGAGGAGAAGACGAGGGTGCGCACGCCGGCGGTGCGCATCGCGGCGAGCAGTGCCATGCTGCCGCCGACGTTGTTGTGCCAGTACTTCTCGGGCTTGGCGACGGACTCGCCGACCTGGGAGTAGGCGGCGAAGTGGAGGACGGCGTCGTAGGAACGGTCCAGCCAGCGGTGGGCGTCGTGGATGTCGCCCTCGACGAAGTCGGCGCCGGCCGGGACGGCGGCGCGGAAGCCGGTGGAGAGGTTGTCCAGGACGGTGACGGTGTGTCCGGCCTCCAGCAGGTGTCGGGCCACCACGCTGCCCACGTAGCCCGCGCCGCCGGTCACCAGGTATGTGCTCATGGCTTGCTCGCTGCCTCTCGCAGTCGGTCGGCCGCGGTCTCCGGCGGCACGTCGTTGATGAACACGTTCATGCCGGACTCGGAACCCGCGAGGAACTTCAGCTTGCCGGGAGTCCTGCGGACGGTGAAGAGCTCTAGGTGGAGCGCGAACCGGGAGCGCTCCGCGGCGTGTACGGGTGCCTGGTGCCAGGCGGAGATGTACGGCGTCGGGGGTGCTTCCGGGCCGAAGAGCCGGTCGAACCGGCGCAAGACTTCCAGGTAGATCTGTGGGAATTCTGTGCGGGCGGCGCCGTCGAGGGCGAGCAGGTCGGGGACCCGGCGCTTGGGGTAGAGATGCACTTCGTAGGGCCAGTGGGCGGCGTAGGGGACGAAGGCGGTCCAGTGTTCGCCGTCGAGGACGATGCGGCGGCCGTCGGCGCGTTCGCGGGCGACGACGTCGTCGAAGAGGTTGCGGCCGGTCTTCTCGTGGTGGGCGGCCAGGGAGGCCAGCATCCGCTCGGTGCGCGGGGTGACGAAGGGGTAGGCGTAGATCTGGCCGTGCGGGTGGCCGAGGGTGACGCCGATCTCGGCGCCGCGGTTCTCGAAGCAGAAGACCTGGGCGACGCCGGGGAGTCGGGTCAGGGCGGCGGTGCGGTCGGTCCAGGCGTCGAGGACGAGGGCGGCCTGGTCGTCGGTGAGGTCGGCGAACGAGGCGTCGTGGTCGGGGGTGAAGCAGACCACTTCGCAGCGGCCGTGGGGGCCGGCCAGGGAGGGGAAGCGGTTCTCGAAGACGGCGACGTCGTAGTCGGCGGCGGGGATCTCGGTGTGCCGGCCGTCGCGGGAGGGGCACAGCGGGCACTCGTCGGCCGGCGGGTGATAGGTGCGGCCCTGGCGGTGGGAGGCGATGGCGACGGTGTCGCCGAGGAGGGGGTCGGCGCGGATCTCGGAGGCGGTGGCGACCGGGTCGAGGGGCCGGGGGTCGGCGGCGGTGCGGTCGGTGGTGTCGGACGCGTCGTAGTAGATCAGCTCCCGGCCGTCCGCGAGCCGCGTCGTCGTCTTCTTCACCGGGGAGCTCCTCACCATGGCGACCACGCCAGCCAAACACAAACAAACACAATGAAGCACAACCGAACAGAGTCGTCAACGCGGGGCCACACCCGCCCCGTTGGGCTCACAGAGCGGACATAGCGGATAAATGCCAGCACGTTCGACGACCATCGCTCATGATCCAACAACTGAATCAAACAAAACTATTCAGTTTTCGGTCGGGCCTGCGTACGTTTTTGTGCGTTCACTTCGCACACCGCTGTGCTCCCCGAAAAGAGTCCTCCATGATCACTCTTGCCGAAGGGCTACGCCTCCCGACCAACGGGCTCGACTACACGATCCTGGCCCTCTACTTCGTCGTCGTCCTCGGCATCGGCTTCGCCGCCCGGCGCAGCGTGCGGACGAGCCTGGACTTCTTCCTCTCCGGGCGGTCGCTGCCCGCCTGGGTCACCGGGCTCGCCTTCGTCGCCGCCAACCTCGGCGCCACCGAGATCCTCGGCATGGCGGCGACCGGCGCGCAGTACGGCGTCGCGGTCGTCCACTGGTACTGGATCGGCGCCATCCCGGCCATGGTCTTCCTCGGCCTGGTCATGATGCCCTTCTACTACCGCTCCAAGGTCCGCTCCGTGCCGGAGTTCCTGCTCCAGCGCTTCGACCGGTCGGCCCACCTGCTCAGCTCGGTGCTGTTCGCCTTCGCCGCCGTCCTGATCGCCGGCGTGAACCTCTACGCCCTGTCAATCGTCGTCGAGGCGCTGCTCGGCTGGCCCCAGTGGGTCGCCATCGTCGTCGCCGGGCTGTTCGTCCTCGCCTACATCACCATCGGCGGGCTCTCCTCGGCGATCTACAACGAGGTGCTCCAGTTCTTCGTCATCCTCGCCGCGCTGATCCCGCTGGCCGTCCTCGGCCTCAAGCGGGTCGGCGGCTGGAGCGGGCTGTCCCACTCGCTGACGGCCTCGCACGGCCACGACTTCCTGACCGCCTGGGGCGGCACCGGCATCGGCCAGGCCAACCCGCTGGGCGCCAACTGGCTGACCATCGTCCTCGGTCTGGGCTTCGTGCTCTCCTTCGGCTACTGGACCACCAACTTCGCCGAGGTGCAGCGCGCACTGTCCGCGAAGAACCTCTCCGCCGCCCGGCGCACCCCGCTCATCGGCGCCTTCCCGAAGATGTTCATCGTCTTCCTGGTGATGATCCCGGGCCTGGTCGCCGCCGTCCTCGTCCCGAAGATCGGCGCCCCGGGCGGCCTCCCGTACAACGACGCGATCCCCTACCTGATGCAGGAACTGCTGCCCAACGGCGTGCTGGGCATCGCCGTCACCGGGCTGCTGGCCGCCTTCATGGCCGGCATGGCCGCCAACGTCTCGTCCTTCAACACCGTCTTCACGTACGACATCTGGGCCAAGTACGTGAAGCGGGACCGGCCCGACGGGTACTACCTGCGGTTCGGCCGGCTGATCACCGCGATCGGGGTGCTGGCCTCGATCGGCACCGCGTTCATCGCCTCGTCGTTCTCCAACATCATGGGCTACCTCCAGACCCTGTTCTCCTTCTTCAACGTGCCGATGTTCGTGGTGTTCATCATCGGCATGTTCTGGAAGCGGGCCTCGATGAAGTCCGGTGTCTGGGGCCTGCTGGCCGGCACCACCGCCGCGATGGTCAACTACTTCTGGATCTACAAGCAGCACGTGATCTCCATCCCGACCGACCAGGGCGCCAACTTCGTCTCCGCGATCGTCGGCTTCGTCGCCGGCGCGGTCGTCATGGTCGTCGTCACGCTCTTCACCGAGCCCAGGCCGGCGGCCGAACTCGCCGGGCTGGTCTGGGAGTCCGGCCGCACAGGACGGGCCGGCGGCGACGGGGCGGCCGCGCCGGAGCCCGCGGAGCCTTCCGCCGAGGGCGACGACGCCTGGTACCGCAAGCCCGCGCTGCTCGGCTGGGGCGCCGTGGTCCTCGCCGCGCTGTGCTACCTGCCCTACTCGCTCTGACCGGAGGCCCCGCCATGTCCGAACTGCAACAAGAAGTCAGCGAGTTGGAGCGCTCCTCGGCCACCGCCGCCCGGCTCTTCGACATCCGGCGCGTCATCGGCGGCCTGTTCGCCGTCTACGGCGTGATCGTCACCATCGCGGGGCTCGCCGCCTCCGACGCGGACCTGCGCAAGGCACAGGGCATCAACATCAACCTGTGGACGGGCCTGGGCATGCTCGCGCTCGGCGCGTTCTTCCTGGTCTGGCTGAAGCTGCGGCCCACCGTCCCACCGCCCGCGCCGGACGCCGGGGACGGGGACGGGGCAGGCGTTCAGGAGGAGCGCGGCAGGGCGGACACCCGCTAAGCCCGCTGGACGCGCTCCAGCAGGCCGGTGCGGGCGGCCAGCGCGGCCGCCTCCAGCCGGGAGCCCACCTCCAGCTTCATCAGCACCCGCTGGACGTGGGTGCGGGCGGTGCTCGGGGCGATGTCCATGCCCGCCGCGATCACCCGGGTGTCCTCGCCGTCGGCGACCCGGATCAGCACCTCCACCTCGCGCGGGGTGAGCAGTTGCAGCAGCCGCGCCCCCTCGTCGTCGGGCTGGGCGGCGGGGTGCAGCAGCTCGCCGAACGCCTGCTGGAGCAGTTGCGGGGCGACCGCCGCCTCGCCCGCCCGCGCCTTCAACATCGCCCGTTCGACGCCCTCGATGCGCTCGTCGTTGCGGACGTAGCCGGAGGCCCCGGCGGCGAAGGCGGCGGCGATCCCGCGCGGGCTGGGCACCGGCCCGAGCACCACCACGGCGATCTGCGGCCGCTCCTTCTTGATCCGGGCGACCGGGTCGAACGCCCCCGGCTCGGCCGGGCCCGCCGTGCCCAGCAGGCACACCTCCGGCGCCCGGCTCACCACCAGCTCCGCCGCCCCGGCACTGGGCGCGGCGGCGGCCAGAACGCGGTGCCCGCGCAGCTTCAGGGCCGAGGCGAGCGCCTCGGCGAGCAGGCGATGATCGTCGACCACCATGAGCCGCACGCCCATCGAGCGAACCCCCTCCACTCCCCTACCCCGCTGGGTGTCCCCGGGAAGCTACACGCTCGGCCGCCGATGCGCGCCCCCTAGGCAGGAGAAGACCACCGGAACGCGGGAATCCAGGCCATTCGGGGCCGGTTGCCGCCCCCGCGCCCGGTACCTACGCGTCCTCGGCCAGCTCCAGCCAGCGCAGCTCCAACTCCTCGCGCTGCGAGCCCAGTTCGCGCAGCTCCGCGTCGAGACCGGCGATCTTCTCGAAGTCGGTGGCGTGCTCGGCCATCTGCGCGTGCAGCGCCGACTCCTTCTCGCCGATCTTGTCCAGCTGGCGCTCGATCCGCTGGAGTTCCTTCTGCGCGGCGCGGTTCACGGCGGCCGGCTTCTTCGGGGCCGCGGCGGCCGGCTGGGCGGGCGCCGGCGTCGCCGCCTCGATCACCTTCTGCCGGCGCTCCAGATACTCGTCCAGGCCGCGCGGCAGCATCCGCAGTGCCGCGTCGCCCAGCAGCGCGAAGACCCGGTCCGTCGTGCGCTCCACGAAGTACCGGTCGTGGCTGATGACGATCATCGAGCCCGGCCAGCCGTCCAGCAGGTCCTCCAGCTGGGTCAGCGTCTCGATGTCGAGGTCGTTGGTCGGCTCGTCCAGGAAGAGGACGTTCGGCTCGTCCATCAGCAGCCGCAGGATCTGCAGCCGCCGCCGCTCACCGCCGGAGAGGTCCCCCACCGGCGTCCACTGCTTCTCCTTCGTGAACCCGAACTTCTCGCACAGCTGCCCCGCCGTCATCTCCCGGCCCTTGCCGAGGTCGACCCGGTCGCGGACCTGCTGGACGGCCTCCAGCACCCGCAGCGCGGGGTTGAGCTCGGCGACCTCCTGCGAGAGGTAGGCCAGCTTGACGGTCTTGCCGACCACGACCTTGCCCGCCGCCGGCTGCTGCTCGCCACCGCTGCGGGCGGCCGCCTCCAGCGTCCGCAGCAGCGAGGTCTTGCCCGCGCCGTTGACACCCACCAGACCGATCCGGTCGCCCGGGCCCAGCTGCCACGTCAGGTGCTTGAGCAGCACCTTCGGCCCGGCCTGGACGGTCACGCCCGCCAGCTCGAAGACGGTCTTGCCCAGCCGCGAGCTGGCGAACTTCATCAGCTCTGCGTTGTCCCGCGGCGGCGGCACGTCCGCGATCAGCTCGTTGGCCGCCTCGATCCGGAACCGCGGCTTGCTGGTGCGCGCCGGCGCCCCGCGCCGCAGCCACGCCAGCTCCTTGCGCATCAGGTTCTGCCGCTTGGCCTCCTCGGAGGCCGCGATCCGCTCCCGCTCCGCCCGGGCGAAGACATAGTCGCTGTACCCGCCCTCGTACTCGTGGACGGTGCCGCGCTGCACGTCCCACATCCGCGTCGCCACCTGGTCCAGGAACCACCGGTCGTGGGTGACGACGACGAGCGCGGAGCGCCGCGCCGCCAGATGCCGTGCCAGCCAGGAGATCCCCTCCACATCGAGGTGGTTGGTCGGCTCGTCCAGCACGATCAGGTCCTGCTCGGCGATCAGCAGCTTGGCCAGCGCGATCCGCCGCCGCTCGCCACCGGACAGCGGCCCGATGACGGTGTCCAGGCCGTCGGTGAAGCCGGGGAGGTGCAGATCCCCGAACAGCCCCGTCAGCACGTCCCTGATCTTGGCGTTCCCGGCCCACTCGTGATCGGCGAGATCACCGATCACCTCGTGCCGGATGGTTGCGGCCGGGTCCAGCGAATCGTGCTGGGTCAGCACGCCCAGCCGCAGGTCACCGGCGTGCGTGACCCGGCCGGCGTCGGCGGACTCCAGCTTGGCGAGGATCCGGATCAGCGTGGTCTTGCCGTCGCCGTTACGACCCACGACGCCGATCCGGTCGCCCTCGTTGACGCCGAGGGACACACCGTCGAGCAGCGCACGCGTCCCGTACACCTTGTCGACGGCTTCCAGATTGACGAGGTTGGCGGCCATCTCACTCCTGCTCTGTGCGTCCCCGGACGGGGCTCGGTCGGTCTCCAAGCGTAGTCGGCGCGGGGTGGGGCGCTTCGGGGGAGGACGGGGGCGGCTGCCGTGGGACGCGCCGGCTCGGTCACTCTTTGTGAGGACGCGCGCCGATACGGCCGCTACATGAACGAAACGAACAGACCGAAGAATCCCACCCATGGAACGACACTGGCCAAGGCCCCCGGTGGACGGGTACACGGTGGACGACCTGTTCACGCTGCCGGATCTCCCACGGCGCGGGCCCGGACGACCACCCGGTCGTCCAGGTCCACGAGCTCGGCAAGGCCACTGGCACGTATGCACTGACCGGCATTTACCACGACCGCGTCAAGCTCAGCGTGCCCTACCCCATCGACATCGACCTGACCGCCATCGACGAGCTCTAGGCGTCGCCCTTGAGGGCCGACACGAACGACGCCCACCCGGCGGCGGAGAAGACCAGCGCGGGCCCCTGCGGAACCTTGCTGTCCCGGACGGGGACGATGCCGGGGAGGCCGTCGGCGACCTCGACGCAGTTGCCTCCGGTGCCGTTGCTGTAGCTGCTCTTACGCCACGATGCATTACTCAAGTCGAGCGCTCTGCTTGCCATTTCGGTAGTCCCCTGCCGCTGTCTCGATCACGGACAGAGACGCCGCGGGCGGCAGTGCGGCGGCCTGAGCAGATCGTACGACTCCCGGTACTGCTTCACGAGCGGCGGATAGCGGATCAGCGACTCGTCCAGGATCACCCAGAGCTTCGGCGGCGCCTCCGTGTCGAAGATCATTGCCCGGGACATCCGGGCTGTGACCTTCTCCTCGACGGCACCGTCTGCCGCTCTTGGCATGGCCGCCCGCACGACCGCCCGCGTATACGCCGGCGTCTGGAGCAGACCGGGAACGAGCATCGGCGCCCACTCGTCGATCGTCTCCGCCCGCTGCTCCATCTCCAGCACGTCCGCGAAGTACTCCGCATGACCCGCCCGGCGGGCCTTTGCCAACGCCTCGCAGCGGCGCTCGAAGAAGCCGTTCGTGTCGAGCCTCTTGTCGATGTGGATGGCCAGATCCATCGGCATTCCGCACTCACCGCGTTCGATGCGGCTGAGCAACGGGATGCCGCGATAGCTGCCCTCCGACAGCTGTTCCAGCGTGAGACCGGCCTGCTCCCGGAGGAAGCGCAGCTCGGCACCGTAGAAGCACGGGACACTGGCCGAGGGATCGGCGTCCTTACGAGGGGGCATAACTCACCACCGCTGCTTGCTGGTTGCTGGTTGCTGGTTGCTGGTTGCCCGTTACAACGCGATTCCTCGGCACGTTACGCGCGCCCGGCGCCGCCGCGGGCGCGATTCGTCCCAATGTGCACGGAAGGGTGGTCACCGGGTCGTGGGTTTCCGCGACCCGGTGGGCCGCGTCCCGGCCCGGCCCGACGTCAAGGCTTTAAGGAACGGAACCTCCACCTCTCCAAACCCTTGAGATCACCCGCCACGACGAGGGCGCGAACGCGGTCGACATGCTCACTCCCCCAGGAACGGGGAAGCAGGTTGACCAGCTCGTACAGCTCTGTGGCGCACTCTTCGAGCATTGCGGGAGAGGCATACCCTTTTGCCCAGGCGACCGCGTGGTTACCGTCGAGGCGCACATGCCTGCCGGACAGCTGGGGACGTTGGAGTACCTCCGGCCTGACGAGTGCGGAGAAGACCCGGTCGTCGGCGACCAGCACCCTCGTTTGCCCATGCGCCGGACCGAGCGCCGCAAGTGCGTCGTACTCGCACAGAAGACGCTCGGGGGTGGTGTAGAAGAAATCCCCCCGCGTCGCACGCCAGTGATCGCTCTGGGGGTAGAAGCCGAACGGGGGGAGTGGCCAGGGAAAGGTCAGGGCCACCCCGGATGACACGAGTTCGGTGGAGGAGGTGCCTCGGTGGATCGTCTGCCTCATCTCCCAGAGCAGCGCCTCGACGCTCTCGCCGGTGCCGGCCGGATCAGGCAGCTCACCGGCGGAGACGTGCCAGGGGTATCCGCCCATCGGCTGGCCGCGAAAAGGCGCCGTGGCGGCGAACCGATCCTTGTGTTTCAACAGCAGGCGCCAGTCCGGACGGGCAGCTTCCCATGCGTCCCACTGGAACCACCAGGGCTTTACCGGATGGGGATTGGGCTCCCCGGCTGGCCGCCTCCGGCGACCCGTTCCCTGCCACTTCTTACCGCTGAAAGGCCACACGGCCAGCATCCCCTCCCCAAGCCGGCCCGGTGAACCCCGCACTATCCAAAAGGGTTCCCCTCGTGCTCTTCACGGGGAAGTTGCACCGCGCCGTCCTGGTCCGTAACCGCGGACCCCGCGTTCGGCAGGTGGTGATGTTTGATCGTGTCGTCGACAACACCGCCACCGGTGTAGATGGTCCCGTTCGCGCCGATCTCATGGGCGTCACGAAAGGCCGGCCACACTGCGTCCGGTAGATCTCCTTGCTTCAACCGACCCGCGTGGCGAGCGCCCTCAGCGCCGGTGACGAGGCTGGTCGCGGTATCGAGGCCGACGGTCGTCGCCGTCGGGTCGAACTGCTCCGACACGAACGTGCCTGCCGCGCTGTTCAACCCACCGGAGATGACGCTCTGGGCCGTCTTGGCGCGCCCCTCCAGGCCATCGCCGGCCAGTACCTTGTCGAAGGCGTTGGGTGCGCCGTGTTGCCCCAGTGAGCCCAGGCCCTTGCCAAGGGCTCCCGGCGCCGCGGCCACACCGCCTGCGATGGCGGCGTTCTGCCAGTCCTGTGCGGTGAGGCCGCCCTGACCGGTGAGTTCCTTGCTGACGCCCGTTCCCACGAGGTTCATCGCGGTGTTCTTGAGGCCGTCCTGGACCAGCTTGGACAGCGCCTTGACCAGACGCGTCAATGTCCTGGAGCCCTTGAGGAATTCGTAGACGGATTTCCTGGCTTTCTCCGCAAGCTTCGCGAACCGCTCCACGAGACCAATGATTTTCATGGCCCGGGCCCCGGCGGCCGCGTTCGCCACCACGTCCGAAATACCCGCCGTGACCGCCGTCAGCAGGACACCGGCGAGTTCCGTCTCGGCGATCTCCAGGGCGATCTCGACGATCTCCTTGACGATCGCCTCGGCCTCGTCCGCATAGTCATCGAGCTGCTTCTGTACGGCGGCGAAGTTCTTGGCAGTGGCCTGGAAGGCTTCGTGCTGCTGCTTCCAGTGCTTCTTGAAGCCGTCGGCCGCGTCGCCGTGCCAGGTGACGCCCACCGTGGCGTCCACCCGCTTGTTCAGGCGCTCGGCGGTTTCCTGGAGGTCCTGCCCGAAACTCCCCCAGCGGTGGGCGATTTCCCGCAGGGTCGTCGGGTCGCCGCCCGGCCAGGGGATTTCCAGCATTTCCAGGACCGGGACGACCTTGTCGACCAGGTAGCTGTTGATGCTCACCGGTCAGGCCCCCAGCGTTTGGCTGGCGTGCTCGTCGACACCGTCGTAGTTGGCGGCGGACTGGTTGAGTCCCGCACTGTTGGAGCGGAGTAATTGGGCGAGTTCGGCGAGGCCCTCGGCAGTGTGGTTGACCATCTCTGCGTACTGATCGGTGATCCCTTGGCACGCGGCTATCACCCCGAACGCCTCCCCGATTTCGAAGACGTTTCCCACGAATCCCTCTATGCCCCCGGCGAGTTCATCGGCGGCGGACTGGAATTCCGTTGCCAGTTCCCGTAACCCGTCCGGATGCGCCTGGAATTGCCGCGCGGCCATGCGCCGTTCCCCCATCGATACGCCATCATCTTCGCCCGCACAATCGTTCGGAGTGCAGGCAACGGGCAAGACGCTACGAGGCGCTCTCGGGGGAGGCGGCCGAGCCTTGTCGATCATGACGGGGCTCTGACGGAACCCTTACGCTGCCCAAGCCCCCATCAGCCCACCAGCCCGCCACCCGGCCACCCACATGGGTGACATATGCCAACTGCGTTGTGATTAAGGCGGGTTGAGCGGCATATGCTCGCCGCGACAAGTGCACGAGTGCACGACCGCACACATGCTTCGGCCCCCGGCCGGGACTGCCATCCCGAACGAGGGCCTGACCAACCAGGAAGACACACCTTCCCTATGGCTCTCCAAAACCCTAGCGCGCCCGCGCGCCCCGTGTCCCGCGTTCCCGCGCCGACTCCCTCGTCCGGCGTCATTCACGCCAACTCCCGTCACACCAGCCACTTCACTGTGGTGGGCAATCACCTCGCCCAACACCGCGAGCTGTCGCTCGTCGCGATCGGGCTCGCCTTGCACATCCAGTCGCTGCCCGCCGGGGCGCGCATCGGCATCAAGTGTCTGACCGCCCGTTTCCCCGAGAGCGAGGCCCGTATCGCCTCCGCACTAAGGGAGTTGGAGGTGGCCGGGTACCTGAAGCGCACGCGGGAGCGGCTGCCGAGCGGGCGGGTGGTGACGCGCACGGTGTCGTACAACCAGCCGGGCGCGGCCCCCTGCCCCGTGGCCCGTCCCGCCCAACGGACCCCGAGGCCCGAACGGGAACACGAGGCGAAGCCGACACCGAGGTCGACGCCGAAACCCGAACCGGCACCGAAACCGGCTCCGAAACCGGCACGTGCGCCGCTTCCCGCGCCGCGTCGCCCCAGTCCGGACGGGGCGCGCCTGGCCCACCGCATCCTCGTGGAGCTGCGGCGTGACGACCCCCGCCTGCTGCTCTCCGAGGCGGACGTGGCCCGCCTCGCCCCGGCCGTGAGCGCCTGGCTCGAACGCGCCGCACCGCCCGACGCCGTACGCCGCACCCTCACGGCCAACCTGCCGAGCGACCTCCACACACCGGCGGCCTTCCTCGCCCACCGCCTCACGGCGTCGCTTCCCCCACCGCTCCCGGCCGCCGCCCCGGCCTCCGCACGCCCGGACCCCCTCCAGAACTGCGACGGCTGCGAACGCGCCTTCCGCGCCCCGCAACCGGGACTGTGCCGTGACTGCCTCCATGTATGCACTATCGGGTAGCTTTGTATGAGGCATACGAGACGGAGGTGTGCGATGTCCGCCACTCAGATCGACATCGACGACGACGCACTGGCGGAAGCCATGAGACTGTCCGGCGCCAGGACCAAGAAGGAGATGGTCAACATCGCGCTGCGTGAGTACGCCGAGCGGCGCCGACGCACGGAGCAGCGACTGAAGCACCTGGAGAATGCGCAGGGCTGGGACGAAGAAGGGTTCCAGCAGCGTCACGCGGCAGAGAAGGCCGCGCGGCACGCGCGAGGCATGCAGCAGCCGGGAGCCGCGTGACCGTGATTCGCTACCTCGCCGATTCCACGGCCGTCTGGCGGCTTCAGCGCGACCGCAAGCTGAACGACGCGTGGGGACATGAGCTGGACGACGGGGTGATCGGCTCGTGCGCAGTGCAGCGGGTGGAGTTCCGGCAATCAGCCCGCAGCCTTGACGAGTACGACCAGATGACCGAGATGTTCACCGACCTGTACCCGGACGTCTCCGTACCGAAGACCGCCTGGCGCTGGGTCGAGACCGCTCAGTACCGGTTGGCCCAGCGAGGACAGCACCAGAGCCTGTCAGCAGTCGACTGGCTGGTGTGCGCAACGGCCGTTCACCACGGACTCGTCATCCTCCACGACGACAACGACTTCCGGACCGCCGGACGCCACCTGTCCGATGTGGCGGAACGCAGCGTCCACACGCTTCCCGGATAACGGCAGCCGGGCGGACCGTCACCCGTCGCTCAAAACCGTCGCGCCCGGCGCCGGGCCGACCGTGGCACGGGCCGTGCGGCAGGTGCCCGAGGCGCGTAGCGCTGCCGCGACCCGTTCGGCGTCCTCGGCGTCCGCTGCCAGGAACGCCGTGGTCGGGCCGGAGCCGGAGACCAGGGCGGCCGGCGCCCCGGCGTCGGTGCCGGCGGCGAGGGTGGCGGCCAGCGACGGGCGGAGGGAGACCGCGGCGGCCTGGAGGTCGTTGCTCATCGACGCGGCCAGGGCGGTGGCGTCGCCGGTGCGCAGGGCCTCCAGGAGGGCCGGGGACGGCTCGGGGTCGGGGATGTCGGCGGTGGTGGCGCCGCGGCCCGTGGTGTCCCGCAGGCGGTCGCACTCCTTGTAGACGGCGGGGGTGGACAGGCCGCCGTCGGCGACCGCGAAGACCCAGTGGAAGGTGCCGCCGACGGCGAGGGGCTCCAGCAGTTCGCCGCGGCCGCGGCCCAGCGCGGCGCCGCCGACCAGGCTGAAGGGTACGTCGCTGCCCAACTCGGCGCAGATGGCGAGCAGTTCGTCCTGGGTGGCGCCGGTGCCCCAGAGGGTGTCGCAGGCCAGCAGGGCGCCGGCGGCGTCCGCGCTGCCGCCGGCCATGCCGCCGGCGACCGGGATGTCCTTGGCGATGTGCAGGTGGACGTGGGGGTCCAGGCCGTGGCGGGCGGCCAGTGCGCGGGCGGCGCGGGCGGCGAGGTTGGTGTCGTCGAGGGGGACCTGGTCGGCGTCGGGGCCGGTGCAGGTGAGGGTGAGGCGGTCGGCGGGGGTCGCCGTCACCTCGTCGTACAGGCCGACGGCGAGGAAGACGTTGGCCAGGTCGTGGAAGCCGTCGGGACGGCGGCCGCCGACGGCGAGCTGGACGTTGACCTTGGCGGGGACGCGGACGGTGACGGAGGTGGCGCGGGTCATCGGGTGGCCTCCTGGTCCGCGGCCGCGGCCTTGTTCTCGGCGATGGCGATGAAGGACTCGACGGTCAGCGACTCGCCGCGGGCCTGGGGGGAGACGCCGGCCGCGACCAGGGCCGCCTCGGCCGCGGCGGCCGAGCCCGCCCAGCCGGCGAGGGCGGCCCGCAGGGTCTTGCGGCGCTGGGCGAAGGCCGCGTCGACGACGGCGAAGACCTCCTGGCGGGAGACCCGGGAGGGGAGCGGTTCGGCGCGGCGGACGAGGGAGACCAGGCCGGACTCGACGTTGGGCGCGGGCCAGAAGACGTTGCGGCCGATGGCGCCGGCCCGCTTGACCTCGGCGTACCAGTTGGCCTTGACGGAGGGGACGCCGTAGACCTTGTTGCCGGGGCGGGCGGCGAGCCGGTCGGCGACCTCGGCCTGGACCATGACCAGGGTCCGCTCGATGGTCGGGAACCGCTCCAGCATGTGCAGGAGCACGGGGACGGCGACGTTGTACGGGAGGTTGGCGACCAGGGCGGTGGGGGCCGGGCCGGGCAGCTCGGTGACGTGCAGGGCGTCGCGGTGGACGAGCGCGAAGCGGTCGGCGCGTTCGGGCAGGCGGGCGGCGACGGTGGCGGGCAGTGCCGCGGCGAGCACGTCGTCGATCTCGACGGCGGTGACGCGGTCGGCGACCTCCAGCAGGGCCAGGGTCAGCGAGCCCAGTCCGGGGCCGACCTCGACGACCACGTCGTCGGGGCGGACCTCGGCGGTCCGGACGATCCGGCGGACGGTGTTGGCGTCGATGACGAAGTTCTGGCCGCGCTGCTTGGTGGGGCGTACGCCCAGCGCTGCGGCCAGTTCCCGGACATCGGCGGGGCCCAGCAGGGGGCCGGTTTCGTCAGTGGTCTTGCTCATGCCAAAGCCTCGCAGAGCTCGGCCGTGCATGCGCACGGTGCGCACCTTTTAGTGGTTCGCTCGCTGCGCTCGTTCACTCTCACCCGTGAAGCTTACGGCCGCATACGGGCCAGGGGCTCGCGCCCCGGGTGAGGTAGAGCTTCTTGGCCCGGTAGGTCTGCTCGTCGGCGGGGGCGTCCTGGGGGCGGCCTGAGCCGCCGAGGTGTTGCCAGGTGCCGACGTCGAACTGGTAGAGCCCGCCGTAGGTGCCGGAGGCGTCGACGGCGTCCGGCCGGCCGCCGGCCTCGCACTGGGCGAGCGCCTCCCAGGCGAGCTGGTCGGCGCCGCGGACGGAGGTGGGCAGGGCCCGGGTGCCGACGTGGACGATCTGCGGGCGGGGGCGGCGGACGGTCTCGACGGCGATCTTGCGTGGTTTGCGGCGGACGCCGTTGACGGTCTCCAGGCGGTAGGTGACGCGCCGTACGCCGGGGACGCCGGGCCGGACGACGGCCTCGGTGCCGACCGTCAGTTGCGGGTCGGGCCGCTTGACGGTGCGGAACGGGACGGTCTCCTCGCGGACCTCGGTGGTGCCGCTGATCCGCAGTACGGAGACGGTCTGGCCCTCGCGGGGGAAGCTGTCCGGCGGCACCGAGGTGGTGTCGTGGTCGCGCAGCGCCAGGCCGGCCTCGGCGAGGGCCTCGCGGACCGTGGCGGCGTTGGTGCGGACGTGGTACTCGCGGCCGTCGGCGACGAAGACCAGCGCGCGTTCGGTGCGGACCGCCAGCTCCAGGCCGTGCCGGCCGATGGGCTGGGAGCGGGCGGTGGAGAGGTAGGCGCCCTCGGCGCGGACGCCGAGCTGGTGCAGGGCACCGGCGACGGTGTCGGCGGTGGTCCACACCTGGCGGCGCTGCCCGTCCAGGGTGAGCATGACCGGCCGGCCGTGCCGGACCACCACCTCGTCGCCGCTGGTGAGGCCGGTGCCGGGGGCGGGGGCGACGATGTCGTGGTCGCCGACGGCGAGGTCCTGGTCGGCCAGCAGCCCGTCGACGTCGTCGGCGAAGGTGTGCAGCGTGCGGGGGTCGCCGTCGACGCTGAGCTTGACGGCCTTGTCGTGTGCGACGAAGGCGGTGGTGCCGCCGGCGAGGAAGGCGACGACCAGGGCGCGGGGCAGCAGCCGGCGCAGCTGTGCGGGGGTCTCGGGGGCGCGCCGGCGGCGGCCGCGGCCGCGGCCCGCTCGGCGGCCACTGGTTGGAGGACTCACACTGCACCTGCCACGGGTGTCGTCCGGTAACCGGTCAACCGCGGAATGTAGCGGAGGGTGGGCGGCGGACCCAACTCGCCTTACGGCGGGGCGGGTACGCCGGGCGGGCCCGGATGACCGTCAGTAGTCGAACGCGCGGGCGGTGTTGGCGGCGACGGCCGAGGCCAGGGCGTCCTCGGCCATGTCCTTGACATCGGCCATGGCACGCAGCGTGAGCGGGATGAGGTAGGGGGCGTTGGCCCGTCCGCGGTACGGCGCGGGGGTGAGGAAGGGGGCGTCGGTCTCGACGAGGAGGAGTTCGGGCGGGGCGACGGCGAGGGCCTCGCGCAGCGGCCGGGCGTTCTTGAAGGTGACGTTGCCGGCGAAGGACATGAAGTAGCCGGCGGCGGCGCAGACCTCGGCCATCGCGGCGTCGCCGGAGTAGCAGTGGAAGACGACGCGGTCGGGCGCGCCCTCCTCGCGCAGGATGCGCAGCACGTCGTCGTGGGCCTCGCGGTCGTGGATGACCAGGGCCTTGCCGTGCCGTTTGGCGATCTCGATGTGGGCGCGGAAGGACCGTTCCTGGGCGGCGACGCCGTCGGGGCCGGTGCGGAAGTAGTCCAGGCCGGTCTCGCCGACGCCGCGGACCTGGGGCAGGGCGGCGAGCCGGTCGATCTCGGCGAGCGCCTCGTCCAGCGCGGCGTCGCCGCCGGCCCGGCGGGCACCTTGCCGGGACCAGCCGTCAGGATCGCCGAGGACGATCCGCGGGGCCTCGTTGGGGTGGAGGGCGACGGTGGCGTGCACGGCGTCGTGGGCGGCGGCGGTGTCCGCGGCCCAGCGGGAGCCGCTGAGGTCGCAGCCCACTTGGACGAGGGTGGTGACGCCGACCGAGGCGGCCGTGGCCAGCGCCTCTTCGACGGTGGCACCCTGCATGTCCAGGTGGGTGTGCGAGTCCGCGACCGGTACCCGGAGCGGTTCGGGCAGCGGCGGCGGGGTGTCCTTGTCCTGCTTGGCCATGGCCGCGATCCTACGAGGACCGCGGCCGGCGGCTCACTTGCGGTGGTGCTGGAAGGGGTGCAGCAGGTCGGAGAGGTGCCAGTGGTGCCGCCGCGGTTCGGCGGTGCTGCCGCCGTCCGCGTGGCGGGAGTTCTTGCGGTGGTGCGGCTGGTGCATGTTCGCGATCGCGTCGGAGACCATCGAGACCTGTCCGGAGCGCATGATGCGGACGACGTTGCCGCCGCAGCTGCGGCACGTGGGATGGGTCAGCGGAGACGGGACGCGCTCGCCGTCCGCGTAGTAGACGGCGTGCGTGACGCCCTTGGCATCGACCTGGTGCTCGATCTCGTACGCCTGCTCCCAGCCGTGGCCGCAGCTCATGCAGCAGAACGCGTACGCCTCCCGGGCGGCGGGCTCGGACGGTCGGGGGCGGGGCGGGAGGGGGCTGGCGGGGGCCGCACCGGTGATGCCGGCGGTGGTCTTCGTGATGTCGCTCATGTGCGCTCCTCTTGTCCGCAGGACAAGCTCTCCGGGGACCGGACGTCCCGGTTCCCAGGGAACGCCTTTCGCGGCCCGAGCGCAGCCATGCTGCTACCTGTTGGCCCAGATTTGGCAGGTCGTAGGAAAAACGCACCACTAGGCGGTCGATCGCTTTACCTTCGATGCCCGCCATTTACCTCCCTGTGGGTCGGTTCGGGCCTGTGGCCTGGGCTTTTACGCTCTACCGAGCGCGCCCACGCTCAGCGGGGCGGGCCTTTACCGCGGGCCGGCCGCACCCCGCCCGGCCTCCCGCGCGGCGGCCGGTTCGGCGTTCTTGGCCGCCACGACCGCGTCGAAGACCTCCCGCTTGGGCAGCCCGGCGTCCGCCGCCACCGCCGCGATCGCCTCCTTGCGCCGCTCCCCGGCCTCCTCGCGGATCCGCACCCGGCGCACCAGCTCGTCGGCGTCCAGTTCCGCCGGACCGCTCTCCGGGGCCCCCTCGACCACGATCGTGATCTCCCCGCGGACGCCCTCGGCGGCCCACTCCGCCAGCTCGGCCAGCCCGCCGCGCCGGACCTCCTCGTAGGTCTTGGTCAGCTCCCGGCAGACCGCGGCGCGGCGGTCCGCGCCGAAGACCTCGGTCATCGCGGCGAGGGTGTCGTCCAGGCGGTGCGGCGCCTCGAAGTAGACCAGGGTGCGGCGCTCGCCCTCGACCTCGCGGAGCCGGGAGAGCCGCTCCCCCGCCTTGCGGGGCAGGAAGCCCTCGAAGCAGAAGCGGTCCACCGGCAGCCCGGAGACCGCGAGCGCGGTGAGCACCGCGCTCGGGCCGGGCACGGCGGTGACCTTGACGCCGCGCTCGACGGCCGCCGCGACCAGGCGGTAGCCGGGGTCGGAGACCGACGGCATGCCGGCGTCGGTGACCAGCAGCACCCGCGCCCCGCCGGCCAGCGCGTCCGCCAACTCCGGTGTCCGGGCCGCCTCGTTGCCCTCGAAGTACGACACGATCCGGCCGGCGGGCGTCACGTCCAGCGCCTGGGTGAGCCGGCGCAGCCGGCGGGTGTCCTCGGCGGCGATCACGTCGGCGGCGGCCAGTTCGGCGGCGAGCCGCGGCGGGGCGTCCGCGACCTCGCCGATGGGCGTCCCTGCAAGTACCAGCGTTCCAGTCACCCTCCCATCCTCCCAGCCCCGCGCCGCGCCCCGGGCCGGGACCGTGCCGGTGACGCGCGGCACCGCCCGGCGGCGCGGGCCGCCGCCGCACAGACCGCTTCCCTACGATGGGCCGGGTGACGAGTGACACCACCGCGACGCACGCGGCCGCCCCGCGCACCCCGGAGCCGACCGACCGGCCGCCCGTGTGGCAGCGGCGGCTGCGCCGCTTCGGGTACGCCGGGCGGCCCACGGCCGACGTCCGGACGCGGCTGGTGGCGCCGTTCCCCGAACCGGACGGGCGGGTGTGGGCGCTGCTCGGTGCCGGCCCGCGCCTGACGCAGCGGCTGGCCCGCTGGGCGGGCTGGCTCGGCCCGCTGCTGGTGACGCTGTGCGCGGGCGTGCTGACGTTCTGGAACCTCGGCAGCCCGCGCAAGGTCATATTCGACGAGACGTACTACCCCAAGGACGCCTGGTCGCTGCTTCAGTACGGCTACGAGGGCACCTGGGCGAAGAACGCCAACGACGCGCTGCTGGCCCACCCGCCGCAGATCCTGCTCTCGCCGGAGCACTCGTACGTCGTCCATCCGCCGATGGGCAAGTGGTTGATCGCGCTGGGCGAGTGGGCGTTCGGGATGAACCCCTTCGGCTGGCGGTTCATGACCGCGCTGCTGGGCACCCTGTCGGTGCTGCTGGTCTGCCGGATCGGGCGGCGGCTGCTGCGCTCGACGGCGCTGGGCTGCCTGGCCGGCGCGCTGCTGGCGGTGGACGGGCTGCACTTCGTGATGAGCCGCACCGCGCTGCTCGACCTGATCGTGATGTTCTGGGTGCTGGCCGGCTTCGGCTGCCTGCTGGTGGACCGGGACCGCACCCGGGCCCGGCTTGCGGCGGCGCTGCCCACCGGCCCCGAGGGCACGGTCCGGCCGGACGGCGAGGTCGGCGACCGGCTGCGGCTGGGCTGGCGCCCGTGGCGGCTGGCGGCCGGGCTGTGCCTGGGCCTGTCGGCGGCGACGAAGTGGAACGGCCTGTACTTCCTGGCGGCGTTCGCGCTGATGTCGGTGCTGTGGGACATGGGGGCGCGGCGCACGGCCGGCGCCCGGCGCCCGTTCCGGTCGGTGCTGCGGCGCGACGCGCTGCCCGCGTTCGTCTCCACCGTCGTCGTCGCGCTCGCCACGTACCTGGCGTCGTGGACGGGCTGGATCGTCACCAAGGGCGGCTACTACCGCGACTGGGCCACCTCCCCCGAGGGGCAGCACAGCTCCTTCACATGGCTGCCGGACTGGCTGCGCAGCCTGTGGCACTACCAGACCGAGGTCTACGCCTTCCACACCGGCCTGACCACACCGCACACCTACCAGTCCAACCCGTGGAGCTGGCTGGTGCTGGGCCGCCCGGTCTCGTATTTCTACGAGGACCCCAAGGCCGGGCAGGACGGCTGCACGGCCGCCGAGGGCTGCGCCCGCGAGGTGCTGGCGCTGGGCACCCCGCTGCTGTGGTGGGCGGCCTGCTTCGCGCTGCTGTACGTGCTGTGGCGGTGGCTGTTCCGGCGGGACTGGCGGGCCGGGGCGATCGCCTGCGGCGTCGCGGCCGGCTATCTGCCGTGGTTCCTCTACCAGGAGCGGACCATCTTCCTCTTCTACGCGGTGGTCTTCGTGCCGTTCCTGTGCCTGGCGCTGGCGATGATGATCGGCGCGATCGTCGGGCCGCCGCGGGCGGACGAGCGGCGGCGCACCGTCGGAGCGGTCGGCGCGGGTGTCCTCGTTCTGCTGATCGTGTGGAATTTCGTCTACTTCTATCCGCTCTACACCGGCCTGCCGATTCCCCGGAGCGCATGGCAGAACCGGATGTGGTTCGACAGCTGGGTCTAGGGCACTTGCGCGTACGGGCCCCGAACTGCGGGATGCGACGCAAGCGTCACGACGGTGCGACAGCGTGTCACCGGACCGTGCCCCGATCGAGACTCAGCGCCTGCCCGTGTCCCTTAGAGTGCGATGGGCGTTCTTGGGTGCGTACTCAAGGACTCGGGCTCCTGGGAGGGGATCGGTGGCATGCGCCGCGAGGTGAAATACGGACTGATCGGCGGTTCGGCGGCCCTGGTGGCCGGGGTCGTCGGCGGCTTCACGCTGTTCGGCGGCTCCGACGGGTCGTCGCCCCAGGCCGTCAGGGCGGCCGACGCCAAACCGGGCGACGGCGGTCCCTCGGTGCCCACCGGCCCGCTGACGGCCAAGGAGATCGACACCACCGCGCAGACCTTCCTGACCGCCTGGCAGTCCGGCGACATCCAGAAGGCCGCCTCGGTGACCGACGACCCGGACGCCGCCCGCACCGGGCTCACCTCCTTCGCCCAGCAGGCGAAGTTCACCAAGGTGGCGCTGAAGCCGGGCACCCCGGCCGGCGACAAGGTGCCGTACACGGCCACCACCGAGATCGCCTACAAGTCCGTGAAGGCCCCGTTCTCGTACGGCGGCGCGGTGACCCTCAAGCGCGACAGGACCACCGGGAAGCCGCAGGTCGCCTGGCAGCCGTCGGCGCTCTACCCGGGCCTGGCCAAGGGCGACGAGCTGCGCACCGGCGAGGCCGAGGCGCCCCCGATCAAGGCGGTGGACCGCAACGGCACCGAGCTGACCGCCAAGGACTACCCGTCGCTCGCCGGGGTGCTGGACAGCCTGCGCACCAAGTACGGCAACAAGACCGACGGCAAGCCGGGCGCGGAGCTGTACATCCACCGCGCCAAGTCCGCCGACAGCAACCAGCAGCAGCCCGACAAGACCCTGAAGGTGCTCTCCAAGGGCACCCCCGGCACGCTGCACACGACGCTGGACGCCAAGCTGCAGGCGGCCGCCGAGAACGCGGTCAAGGGCAAGAAGACCGCGGCCGCGGCCGCCGTCAAGCCCAGCACCGGGGAGATCCTGGCGCTCGCCTACGCCCCCGCGGGCGGCTTCAACCTCGCCACCCAGGGGTCGCTGGCGCCCGGTTCGACGATGAAGATCGTCACCTCCGCGCTGCTGATGGACAAGGGCCTGACGGCGCCGGACAAGAAGAACCCGTGCCCGAAGTTCGTCACCGTCGGCGGCTGGAAGTTCCAGAACCTCAACAAGTCCGAGATCCCGGACGGCACCTTCGCGCAGAGCTTCGCGGCGTCCTGCAACAACGCCTTCATCGGGCACGCCAAGGACCTCGCCGACGACGACCTGACGAAGGAGGCCCGGGACGTCTTCGGCATCGGGCTGAACTGGGCGACCGGCATCCCCACCTTCGACGGCGCCGTCCCCGTGCAGCACGACGCCCAGATGGCGGCCTCGCTGATCGGTCAGGGCGGGGTCCGGATGAACCCGCTGAACGTCGCCTCGATCGCCGCCACCGCCCAGTCCGGCTCCTTCCGCCAGCCGTACATCGTCGCCGCGTCGCTGGACAACCGGACGTTCGCCAAGGCCGCCGGCAGCATGAAGCCGGACACCGCCGCCAACCTCAAGGCGCTGATGAAGCTGACCGCGACGTCCGGCACGGGCGCCGAGGCGATGCAGGGGATCAGCGGGGACGTCGGCGCCAAGACCGGTTCCGCCGAGGTCGACAACCAGGACAAGCCCAACGCCTGGTTCGCCGCCTACCGCAACGACCTGGCGGCCGCCGCGGTCGTGCCCGCCAGCGGTCACGGCGGCACCAACGCCGGCCCGTTGGTCCGCGCCATCCTCACCGCCGAGTAGCCGCCCCGGCCGCCCGCGGGCACCCCGTCGACGTGGGGTGTCCACCGGCCGGAAGCCGTTCGCATGGCCCGTACAGCTTTCGCTAGCGTGCGGGCCATGAGCGATTCCGTGACCGACAACTCCCTTGCCGCCACCACCGCCCAGCCCCATCCGCGCTTCGCCGAGGCGCTCGTCGGCCTCGGCCTGAGCGTCGAGGTCCGCCGGTTCCCCGAGGCCACCCGGACCGCCGCGGAGGCCGCCGCCGCGGTCGGCTGCGACCTCGCCCAGATCGTCAAGTCGCTGATCTTCACCGCCGATGGCGCGCCGGTGCTGGTGCTCATGGACGGCGCCTCCCGGGTCGACGTGGAGCGGGTCCGGGCCGAGCTGGGCGCGACCAGGGTCCGGCGGGCCGACGCCGATCTCGTCCGGGAGACCACCGGCTACGCCATCGGCGGCGTCCCACCCTTCGGCCACCGCACCCGCACCCCCGTCCTCGCCGACCGCGGCATCCTCGCCCACCCCACCGTCTGGGCCGCCGCGGGCACCCCGCACACCGTCTTCCCCCTCGACCCGCAGTCCCTGGTCGCCCACGCCGGGGCCCGGCTGGTGGACGTCCGCGAGCAGACCTCGTGACGCCGCTGGTCGTCGCGGCCGTCCTGCTGGCCGCGGTCACCCACGCCAGCTGGAACGCCCTCGCCCACGGCATACGCGACCAGCTGCTGGCCTTCACCCTCGTCGGCGGGGGCGGCGCGCTCTGCGGCGCCGCCCTGGCCGGCCTCACCCCGCTGCCCGCGGCCGGCGCCTGGCCGTATCTGCTGGTCTCCGCGGTGCTGCACGTCGTCTACCAGATCCTGCTGATGCAGTCGTTCCGGCTGGGCGACTTCGGGCAGATGTATCCGATCGCCCGCGGCACCGCGCCGCTGGTCGTCACCGTCCTCGCCGCGGTCTTCGTGCACGAGGTGCCGGACCGCTGGGTGCTGGCCGGCGTGACGCTCGCCTCGGCCGGCCTGGTGGGGATGGCCCTGTGGGGCATCCGGGACGGCGGCACCTCCCATGCCGTCAGGGCAAGGGGGGAGGGCTCCCGCCCGCACTGGCCGGCGATAGCGGCGGCGGTCGCCACCGGCCTGTCCATCGCCTCGTACACCACCGTCGACGGCCTGGGCGTCCGCGCCTCCGGGACCGCCCTCGGCTACATCGCCTGGCTGATGATCCTCGAAGGGCTCGCGATCCCCGTCTACGCGCTGGCCACCCGGCGCGGCCGACTCGCTGCCGAACTCCGTCCGCTGGCGCTGCGCGGGCTGGCCGGCGGGGTGCTGTCGGTGTTCGCCTACGGCCTGGTGCTGTGGGCCCAGACCCGCGCCCCACTGGCGCCCATCGCCGCACTGCGCGAGTCGTCGATCATCGTCGGGGCCGCGATCGGGGCACTGTTCTTCAAGGAACGGTTCGGGTTTCCGCGGGTGGCGGCGGCGGGGGTGATGGTGGTGGGGATCGGTCTCATGCTGGCCGGCTGACGCCGGGGCTTTCCCCACGTTGTCGGGTGCCCCGCCGTGGCCTGTTTTTCCGCCTTCGGCGGGAGGGGGTTGTGGGGCGGGGGCCCCGCGTCGTTTGTGGTGGCGGGGCCGGGAGCTCCGGGGCGGGTTGTCGGACTGCTGCGCTTTACGTCCGACAACCCGCCCCTCCGCCCCCGTCCCCTCCCGTACGGGTCGGGCCCCCGCCCCGGTGGGGGTGGAGAGGAGCCGGGTGGGGGCAGAGGTGGCCCCGGCGCCTCTGCTCAGACGCCGTGCAGGGCTTGGTGGAGGGCGGTGTCGGCCACGAGGACGCCGCCGTCCACGGGGAGGGTGATGCCGGTGACCCAGGAGGCGTCGGGGGAGGCCAGGTAGGCGACGGCGGCGGCGATGTCCTCGGGGCGGCCTACTCGGCCCAACGGGTAGATGGATGCGGCGCGTTGGAGGTTCTCCTCGCGGCCGGTCCAGTTGGGGGTGTGGACGGTGCCCGGGGCGACGAGGTTGACCCGGACGCCGCGGGGGGGGCGGCGTGGCCGGAGAGCGTGCGGGTCAGGTTGGCCAGGGCCGCACAGGACGCGCGGCGTCAGCCGCTCCAGGGCGGTCTCGGCGATGGCGTTGCAGGCCGCCTCGTGGTCGCCACCCCGAACGACTCCAGCGCCCTGGCCGCCCCGTACGGGTCCGACTCCTCGTACGCGCAGTCCGCGAAGTCGTCGAGGACGCTGCGCACCTTCTCCTCCGGAACCATGCCGAGGCCGCTCAGGACCGAGCCGACATGCGCATACGCCATCGATTGCGCGTTCGAAGAACTTGCCATGGGGAGATCGTGTCAGAGCGCCGATTCGGCCGGCTGCCGCCCCAACACCCGCCACCGTCCGGGTTTTTGCTCACCCCCACCGGGGCGGGGGCCCGACCCCTACGGGAGGGGACGGGGGCGGAGGGGCGGGTTGTCGGACGTAAAGCGCAGCAGTCCGACAACCCGCCCCGGAGCTCCCGGCCCCGCCACCACAAACGACGCGGGGCCCCCGCCCCACAACCCCCTCCCGCCGAAGGCGGAAAAACAGGCCACGGCGGGTCACCCGACAACGGGGGAAGCTCAGCCGCCCACGGCGGCTACGGCTCGGACCAACGCCTGCGCCCGCGGATCCGCGGTCACGTTCCGCTGCATGCCGTTCGTGACGTAGCCGAAGGCGACCCCGCTCTCCGGGTCGGCGAAGGCGAGCGCGCCGCCGCGGCCGGGGTGGCCGAACGAGCCGGGGCCGAGGAGCGGCGACGCCGGGCCGTGGAGCATGAAGCCCAGGCCGAAGCGGGTGTTGACGAGGAGGGTGCGGTCGGGGCCGGCGGACTCCTCGGTGCGGGCGAGGGTCAGGGTGGCCGGGGCGAAGAGCCGGGGGTGGCCGTCGACCGGGCCGATCAGCGCGGCGTAGGCGCGGGCCAGCGCGGGGGCGGTGGCGATGCCGGCGGAGGCGGGGAGTTCGCCGGCGCGGTAGGCGTCGTCGTTCTCGTCGGGGGCCGGGGAGATCGCGGCGAAGGCGCGGCTGGTGAGGGAGGACGGGTCGGCGTACGCGTCGGCGACCGACTGCTTGGGGCGGATCCGCAGGCCGGCGGAGGCGGGGCGGGCCGGGGCCTCGACGGGGGCGAGGCGGCCGACGCGGGGGCGGGCCTCGGCGGGGAGGCCGATCCACAGGTCGAGGCCGAGCGGCCCGGATATCTCCTCGGCGACCCAGGCGCCGAGGGTGCGGCCGGTGACCCGCAGCACCAGTTCGCCCAGCAGCCAGCTGTAGGTCTGGGCGTGGTAGCCGTGGTCGGTGCCCGGAGTCCAGGCGGGGGCCTGGGCGGCGACCGCGGCCGGGCCGCTGACGCCGTCGACGGCCTGGGCGGGGGTGAGTGGGGTGTCCAGCACCGGCAGGCCGGCGCGGTGCGCGAGGAGGTGGCGGACCAGGACGCGGTCCTTGCCGGCGGCCTTGAACTCGGGCCAGTACGTGCCGACCGGGGCGTCCAGGTCGAGCAGGCTGCGCTGGTGCAGCAGGAGCAGGACGGTGGCGGCGATGCCCTTGGTGGCGGAGCGGACGATCTGGGCGGTGCCGGGCTCCCAGGGGGCGGCCGCGGCGTCGTCGGGTGCGGCGTCGCCGTCCTTGGTGCCGCCCCAGAGGTCCACGACCTTGCGGCCGTCCTTGTAGACGGCGACCGCCGCGCCGCGGTCGCCGCGGCGGGCGAAGTTGGCTGCGAAGGCGTCCCGGACCGGCTCGAAGCCGTCCTCCACCGTGCCCTGGACGTCCACCACTGACTCGCTTCCCACTCTTCCGTCGCGTTAGATGACCCATCAATGGTGCAACGCCGGAATCCATGCTCATGACCAGGGGGACCGCCAGGGGCCGGGGGCGTGGCGTTCCTCACATCGGGTCCGGCCCGCCCCGTCGGGGCCGCCGGCGGCGGTCTCTCTTGTCCTCCTGCGGCCGGCGGTGACCGCGTCCGACGCGGCTGAGCGGCGGCTGAGCGGCGACCGGGACGGGGTCCGCAGGGGGCCGGGGCGGGGGTGCGCGGGGCGCACGCCGTCCGGACAGGCCGAGTTGCCGCCCGTCCGCGGCGCCGAAACCATGGGTGCGTGAGCGATGCACCCGAGGCGTATCTGCGGTTTCCGCACCTCCACGGCGATCTGCTCTGCTTCGCCGCCGAGGACGACCTGTGGCTGGCGCCGCTCGCGCCGGCCGGCGCGGAGCCGGACCGGGCCTGGCGGCTGACCGTGGACCGCACCCGGGTGGGCCCGCCGCGCTTCTCCCCCGACGGCACCCTGATCGCGTTCACCAGCTGGCGCAGCCTCGACCCGGAGATCCACCTGGCGCCGGTGGCGGGCGGCCCGGCCCGGCGGCTGACGTACTGGGGCAGTACCGACGCCCGGGTCTGCGGCTGGACGCCGCCGGACCACGAGGGCCGGACGCAGATCCTGGCGGTGTCCTCGCACGGCCAGCCGTTCTCGTACTACTCCTGGGCGTACTGCCTGGCCACCGACGGCAGCCCCGGCGGGCAGCTGCCGTGGGGGCCGGTCGCCGACATCGCCATGGCCGACCTCGGCGGGGAGCGCCGCACCCTGCTGCTCAGCGGCAAACCGCCGCACGAGCCGGCGTCCTGGAAGCGCTACCGGGGCGGGGCGATGGGCCGGATGTGGCTGCACGGGACCCGGCTACTGCCGGATCTGCACGGGCACCTGGACTCGGTGATGTTCACCGGCGGGCGGATCGCCTTCCTCTCCGACCACGAGGGCGTCGGCAACGTCTACTCCTGTCTGCCGGACGGCACCGATCTGCGCCGGCACAGCGACCACGCGGACTTCTACGCCCGGCACGCCTCGACGGACGGTTCCCGGATCGTCTACCAGTGCGCCGGCGACCTGTGGCTGGTCGACGACCTGGCCCCGGACGCGGCACCGCGACGGCTCGCGGTGCGGCTGGGCGGTCCGCGGGCCGGCCGCCGGGTCTACCAGGTCCCGGCCGCCTCGCACGTCACCGGCCTGGCGGTGGACGCCACCGGGCGGGCCAGCGCGGTCGGGGTGCGCGGCAGCCTGTACTGGCTCACCCACCGCGACGGCCCGGCCCGGACGATCCACGACGTCCCGGGCGTCCGGGTCCGGCTGCCGGTGATGCTGGGCGCCACCGGGCGGATCGCGTACGTCACGGACGCCGAGGGCGACGACGCCGTCGAGATCGCCGATCTGCCGCGGGCCAGCGGTCCGGGCACCCCGCGCCGGCTGGCGGCCGGGGCGCTGGGCCGGGTGCACGAGCTGGTCCCGGCGCCGGACGGCGAGCGGCTGGCGGTGGCCTCCCACGACGGGCGGCTGCTGCTGGTGGAGACCGGGGCGGCGGAGGCGGAAGAGGGCGGTGCGGGCGGCCCCGGCGGCGGGCCCGACGTCGTGCCGGACGGTGGCCCCGGCCAGGTGGTCACCGAGCTGACCCGGTCCGCCAACGGCCCGGTCCGCGATCTGGCCTTCTCCCCCGACTCCCGCTGGCTGACCTGGTCGCACCCGGGCATCGGCCGCTCGCTGCGCAGGATCAGCATGGCCCGGCTGTCCGACGGCCACATCGTCGACGTCACCAACGGCCGCTTCGAGGACGAGCAGCCGGTGTTCACCCGGGACGGCCGCTATCTGGCGTTCCTGTCCTGGCGCGGCTTCGACCCGGTCTACGACGTGCACACCGGCGACCTGTCGTTCCCGTTGGGCTGCCGCCCCTACCTGGTCCCGCTGTCGTCGGCGACGCCGTCCCCGTTCGCACTGTCACCGGAGGGGCGGCCGGCCGCCGGCGGGCTGGATCCGGACGAGAACCCTCCGCCGAGCGGCGAGGGCCCGGTGCTGGTGGAGGTGGAGGGGCTGGCCAACCGCGTCACACCGTTCCCGGTCGCGGCGTCCAAGTACTCCTCACTGCGGCCGGTCGGCGGCGGCGGGCTGGTGTGGCTGCGCTGGCCGATCTCCGGCGCGCTGGGCGAGACCTTCGCCAACCCGGCCGACACCTCGGGCCGGCCCACCCTGGAGCACTTCGACCTGGCCAAGGCGCGGCGCACCGAACTCACCAGTTCCCTGGACGGGTTCGCGCTCAGCGGCGACGGCACCCGGCTGGTCGTCAACGACGAGGGCGAGCTGCGCGCGGTGCCCGCGGCCGAGCCCGCGGACGGCGACACCACGGTCTACCTGGACCTGCGGCGCATCCTGCACGACGTCGATCCCGGCGCGGAGTGGCGGCAGGCGTTCGACGAGGCGGGCCGGATCGTCCGGGCGTACTTCTGGGACCCGAAGCTGTGCGGGATCGACTGGGAGGGCGTGCTGGCGCAGTACCGGCCGCTGCTGGAACGGGTCGCCGCCCCCGACGAGTTCGCCGATCTGCTGCGCGAGGTGCTGGGCGAGCTGGGCACCTCGCACGCCTATGTCGCCGGTGCCCGGCGCAACGAGGGGCCGCCGCACTACCAGCGCCCGATCGGCCTGCTCGGCGCCAACTTCGTGTGCCGGGACGGCCGGTGGGTGCTCAAGCGGATCCTGCCCGGCGAGTCCTCCGACTCCAAGGCCCGCTCGCCGCTGGCCGGTACGGGTGTCCGCGCGGGCAGCGCGCTCACCCATGTCGACGGGCGGCCGGTGGACCCGGTGACCGGCCCGTACCCGCTGCTGGCCGCGGCCGGCGGCACGACCGTGGAGCTGACGTTCTCGCCGCCGGAGGGGGACGCCAACGGCAACGGCCACGCCCGCCGGGTCGCGGTGGTCCCGCTGATCGACGAGCGCCCGCTGCGCTACCAGGACTGGGTGGCCAAACGCCGGGCCGTGGTACGGGAGTTGAGCGGCGGCCGGTGCGGCTATCTGCACATCCCCGACATGGGCGGCTCCGGCTGGGCGCAGTTCAACCGGGACCTGCGGCGGGAGGTCGCGATGCCCGCGCTGATCGTGGACGTCCGCGGCAACGCCGGCGGCAACATCTCCGAGCTGGTCATCGAGAAGCTGACCCGGGCCATCATGGGCTGGGACCTGACCCGGGACGCCGAGCCGGTGTCGTACACCAGCAACGCGCCGCGCGGTCCGGTGGTCGCGGTCGCCGACGAGATGACCTCGTCCGACGGCGACATGATCACCGCGGCGTTCAAACTCCAGGGCATCGGGCCGGTGGTGGGGACCCGGACCTGGGGCGGGGTGGTCGGCATGACCGGCCGGCACCGGCTCGCGGACGGCACCGAGATCACCGTCCCGATGAACGCCGCGTGGTTCCGCCTCTACGGCTGGGGCGTGGAGAACCACGGCGTCGAGGTGGACATCGAGGCGCTGCGCTCGCCGCTGCACTGGGCGGAGGGCCGGCACCCGCAGCTCGGCGTCGCGGTGCGCACCGCGCTGGAACTGCTGGAGCGCCACCCCTCGGCGACCCCGCCGGACCTCTCGGACGTCCCGGACCGGCGCCGGCCCCCGCTCCCGCCGCGCGCCGACGACTGACCGTCGACCAGGCCCCGTTGACGTTGACCAGTTGACCGGGCCGATCGCCTCCGGCCTCGACGCGGCACGCTGAAGGGGCGCACCCGGATCACGGATGCGCCCCTTCATGAGACGAACGACCCTCGTTCAGGACGTCAGACGCCCGTCACTCCGGACGTCCAGGCGTCAGCTCTCGTAGCGGTCCTCGACGTCGTCCAGCGACTGCTGACCGCGCTCCCGGGACTGCTGGCCGCGCTCCTGGGCCTGCCGGCCGCGCTCCTGCTCCTGCTGCCGGCCCCGCTCACTGCCCTGCTGGGCCCGTCGCTTGGCCTCGTCCTTGAGCTGCTGCGCCTTGTCCTTGAACTGGTCTTCGATGCCCATGCTGTTCACTCCTGTAGGGGGTGTTGGGGATCGGGCTCGACAAGCGTGACACGAACAGACATCCGTCGCATTTCGATCACAATCGGGCACTCTCCGTGGCCGGTCCCGGGCCTGCGCCGGCCCTGAACCCGCCTCCCCCGGCCGTTCCTAGCCGCTCGTCCGGGCCTTCTCGTCCGCCTCGCCGCCCGCGCCGACGAGCCCGGGCCGGAACCCGTCGAGCCGGCCCCCGAACCGCCGCATCTCGCGCTGCCCCACCGTGCCTATGACGGCGGGCAGATACCCGCGCACCGACTGCATCCCGCGCAGCCACCACTGCCCGTAGACGTGCGCGGAGCGGCGCTCGATTCCGGCCACCAGGCGGTCCACGGCCGGGCCCAGCGGATAGGTCTTGTTGGACGGCCAGGGCAGCCGGGCGCGCAACTCCCGCATCAGGTCCTCGCGGTCGGCGCCGCGCACCATGTCGGTGTCGGTCCAGCTCAGATAGCCGACCCCGACCCGGACGCCCCTGTGGCCGACCTCGGCCCGCAGGCTGTGCGCGAACGCCTCCACGCCCGACTTGGAGGCGCAGTACGCACTCAGCATCGGCGCCGGCGTGATCGCGGCGAGCGAGGCGATCTGGAGGAAGTAGCCGCGGGAGGCGGCCAGCGCCGGCAGGAACGCCCGGCCGGTGACCGCGCTCCCGATCAGGTTGACCTCGATGACGCGCCGCCAGGCCACCGGGTCGGAGTCCGCGAACGGACCGCCGGTCGCCACCCCGGCGTTGGCCACGACCACGTCGATCTTCCCGAAGCGGAGCCGCACCTCCTCGGCGACCCGGGACATCGCCTCGTGGTCGGTGACGTCGGCGTGCCAGTGGTGGGCCGGGCCGTGCAACGAGGCGGCGACCGCGCGCAGTTCGTCGGGTTCCAGGCCGACCAGCGCCAGGGTCGCGCCGCGCGCCGACAGCTTGCGCGCCAGCAGCGCCCCGACCCCGCGCGCCGCGCCGGTGACGACCACGACCTGCCCGTCGAGCCTGCTTCCGTTCACGCCGCCTTCTCCTTCTTCTGCGGATCGTTCTTCTGCGGATCGTTCTTCTGCCGATCGTTCTTCTGCTGCTCCGTCTGCTGCCGCCCTGCCTTCTGCTGCTCTGCCTTCTGCCGCTCCGCCTGCTGCTGCTCCGTCTTCTGCTCTGCGGCCGGGCGCTCGTCGTGCGGGGCGGCGACGTCGGCCAGGTGGTCGCGGACGAGCTCCCGCAACCGTCCGGCGACCGCGTCCGGGTCCTCGACGGGGGTCATATGGCCGAGCCCGGGCAGCTCGGTGAGCCCCACGCACTGCGGCAGGACCGAGGCCAGCCGCCGGGCGTGCACGAAGGGGGTGAGCCGGTCCGCGGTGCCCGCGAGGACCGCGGTCGGCACCTCCAACCGGCTGACGCCACGGGTCAGTTGGAGGTGGTAGAGCACCATGCCCCAGCGGGCCCGGACGCCGGTCGGGCAGGCGTGCACGATGCGCGCGCACGCCTCGATCTGCTCGGCGCTCGACCCGGGGCCCATCGTGGCGTACCGCAGGGCGTGCCCGGCGACCGGGGAGACCGGGCCGAGCGGGGCGCGCGAGCCGAGCAGGAGCCGGTGCGCCCGCCGGCGGCCGCCGGGGGTCGGCAGCGGGAACACCCGCGACTCGGCGGCCAGGTCGGCGCAGCCGGTGCTGCACAGCAGGACGGCCGCGGCCCGTGCGCGCAGCTCCGGCCGCTCGGCGGCGGCCATGATCGTCATCCCGCCCATGGAGTGCCCGCCGACGACCGCCCGTTCACCAGGAGCGAGACTCTGCTCCAGGACGGCGACGAGGTCGTCGGCGAGCGCGCGGGTGCTGTACCCGGCGGGTGGCACGGCCGGGCTGCGCCCGTGGCCCCGCTGGTCGTAGAGGATCACCTTGTGGTCGCCGGCCAGTTCCCGGACGACCGCCGCCCAGAACGCGGTCGAGCAGGTCCAGCCGTGCGCCAGGACCACCGCCGGGGCGTCCTCGGGGCCGTGGACCTCGGCGTGCAGCCGGGACCCGTCGGCGGAGGTGACCTCCAGCGTCCTGCGGGGCACCGGCGGGGCGTGGCGGCCCCGGGTGAGGTGTGCCGGCCGCCTCATGCCGCCACCCCCTCGGCGGCCTGGCGGCCCACGGTGACCGCCCGGCCCTCGGCGGCCGGCGGCGGTTCGTCCTCCGGTCGCCCCTTCGACGGCCGGATCACCTCGTACTCGGCCAGGTCCACCTGCCGGGTCGCCCGGCGGAACTCGGCGGTGGTGCCCGGCCAGGCGGTGGTGTTGCGCCCGTTGGCGTCCAGGTACCAGCTGTCGCAGCCGCCGGTGTTCCACACCGTGCGCCGCATCCGCTGCTGGACGGTGCGGGTCCACTCGTCGACCGCGGACCGCCGGGCGTCCAGCGCGATCCGGCCGCCGAGGAGGTCCAGTTGGCGCAGGAAGTCGACGAGGTAGTTCAGCTGCGACTCGATCATCAGGATCATCGAGCTGTTCCCCAGGCCGGTGTTGGGCCCGATGATGGTGAGGAAGTTGGGGAAGCCGGCCGCGCTGGTGCCGCGCAGCGCCGCCATGCCGTCCGTCCACTCCTCGGCGAGGGTGGTACCGCGGGCCCCGGTGACCCGCTGGGCGATCGGCATGTCCGTGACGTGGAAGCCGGTGCCGAAGACGATCGCGTCCGCCTCGGCCTCGGTGCCGTCCGCCGCGACCAGGACGTTGCCCCGGATCTCGCGCAGCCCGGAGGTCACCACGTCCACGTTGGGCCGGGTCAGCGCCGGGTACCAGGTGTTGGACAGCAGGATCCGCTTGCAGCCGATGCGGTAGTCGGGGGTCAGCCGGGCGCGCAGCGCCGGGTCCTTGATCGCCTTGCGCATGTGCGACTTGGCGAGGTTTTCCAGGAGTCCCAGCTCGCCGGGCCGCTTGGTGAACGCGCCGACCTGCATCTCCCGGATGGCCCACAGGAGTTGGCGGCGCAGTCGGCGGGTGGCCGGCACCTTGGTGTGCAGCCACCGCTCGGGCCCGCTGATCCGCCGGTCGGCCCGCGGCATCACCCACGGCGGGGTCCGCTGGAACACCGTCAGCCGGCCGACCTCGGGCTGGATCTCCGGCACGATCTGGATCGCCGAGGCGCCGGTGCCGACCACGGCGACCCGTTTGCCCCGCAAGTCGTAGTCGTGGTCCCAGCGCGCCGAGTGGAAGACCCTGCCGGGGAAGTCCGCCAGCCCCGGGATGTCGGGGATCTGCGGGTCGGAGAGCGGCCCGGTGGCCGACACCACCACATCGGCGGTGTACGGCCCCTGGGCGGTGTCGATCTCCCACCACAGCTCCCGGCCGTTCCAGCGCATGGCGCGCACCTCGGCGCCGAGGCGCAGGTGCGGCCGCAGCCCGAAGGTGTCCGTCACCCGCTCCAGGTACGCCCGGATGTGCGGCTGCCCGCTGAAGTTGCGCGGCCACTCCGGATTGGGCGCGAACGAGAACGAGTACAGGTGCGAGGGCACGTCGCAGGCGCACCCCGGATAGCTGTTGTCCCGCCAGGTGCCGCCCACCGCGTCCGCCCGCTCCAGGACCACGAAGTCGGTGATCCCCGCGCGCCGCAGCCGTACGGCGGCCCCCAGTCCGCCGAACCCCGATCCGATCACCGCCACCCGCACATGCCGCTGCCCGTCGTCGGCCATGCCGCCGCCACCTCCCGAGTCGACGCTTCACCGTCCCCAATCGCGCCAGCAATCACTGGCACGATTGGCACGGTTGGAGCGTAGGACAGTCCCGTACCGAGCGGTAGGGGTCGAACGGGGGGAAGTTACTTCCGGTCACACCCGAGGCCCTCCGGCACCGCCCCGCATAGGCTGGCCCCGTGGCAGACCAGGCGGCAGCACCGACCCCCCAGGGCCCCCGGGACGCGGACACCCGCACCCCCCAAGGGGACACGCACCCCCAAAGCGCCCCGAAGGAGCGCGAGTTCAGGATGGCCGACCTGGCCCGGGAAGCCGGCATCACCGTCCGCACGCTGCGCTTCTACCGCGAGCGCAAGCTCATCCCGCCGCCCCGCCGCGAGGGCCGGATCGCCTGGTACAACGAGCACCACCTCGCCCGCCTGCGCACCATCGCCGCCCTCCTGGAGCGCGGCCACACCCTCGGCGGGATAGCCGAACTCCTCACCGCCTTCGAGACCGGCCGCGACGTCGGCGAACTCCTCGGCCTCCCCAGCCCGCTGCTGACCCCCTGGTCCGAGGAGACCCCGGTCCGCCTCACCCCCGAGGAACTGGCCGACCACTTCAGCGGCGAGGTCACCCCGGCGAACCTCACCGCCTCGCTCGCGCTCGGCTATCTGGCCGTGGACGGCGACGAGTTCGTGCACATCAGCCGGCGCCTGCTGGACGCCTCCACCAGCCTGGTCGCCCAAGGCGTCCCGCTCGCCGCCGTACTGGAGGCCGGCGGCCGGGTCCGCGCGCACGCCGACGCCCTCGCCGACCTCTTCACCACCCTCGTCCGCCGCCACCTCGTCACCACGCTCGACGACCTCCCCCGGGCCACCGAGGCGGTGGAGAACCTCCGCCCCCTGGCCAAGGGCGTCGTCGAGGCCGAACTCTCCATGGCGATGGACCGCCGCATCCGCACAGAACTGGAGAGCCTGCTGGGCGGCCGGACCGCACCGCCCCAGGACACCGACGGCGCAGCGGAAGCCGACGACTGACCGGGCCCGGCGGACCGGCGGACGCCTACGCCTCGTACACCACCGTCACCGGCGCATGGTCGCTCCACCGCTGGTCGTAGGAGGCCGCCCGCTCCACGTACGCCTTGACGGCCCGGGCCGCCAGTCCGGGCGTGCACATGTGGTAGTCGATGCGCCACCCGGCGTCGTTGTCGAAGGCCCGCCCGCGGTAGGACCACCACGAGTACGGCCCCTCGGCGTCCGGGTGCAGCGCGCGGACGGCGTCCACATAGCCGCCCCGCTCCTCGTCCAGCACCCCGGACAGCCAGGCCCGCTCCTCCGGCAGGAAGCCGGACTTCTTCTGGTTGGCCTTCCAGTTCTTCAGGTCGGCCTCCCGGTGGGCGATGTTCCAGTCACCGCAGACCACCACCTCGCGGCCGTCCGCCGCGGCGCGCTCGCGCAGCCCGACCAGATACGGCAGGAACTCCGCCATGAAGCGTTCCTTCTCGTCCTGCCGCTCGGTGCCGACCTCGCCGGACGGCAGGTAGAGGCTGGCCACCGTCACCCCGGGCAGGTCCGCCTCGACGTAGCGCCCGCTGTCGTCGAACTCCGCCGACCCGAAGCCGACCCGCACCCGGTCCGGCTCCCGCCGCGTGTAGAGCGCGACCCCGGCCCGGCCCTTGGCGGCGGCCGGCGCGTGCACGGTGTGCCAGCCGGCCGGCTCCCGCACCTCGTCCGGCAGCTGGGCGGTCTCGGCCCGCACTTCCTGGAGGCAGAGCACATCGGCGTCGGTCCCGGCCAGCCACGGCACGAAGCCCTTCTTGGCCGCGGCCCGCAGCCCGTTCACGTTCACAGAGGTCACGGTCAGCATCCCGGCACCCTAACCCGGCACCCGTCGGCCGGGCCCACCCCCGCATACGACGAGACGGGCGGGCGTGCGGCGGCCCCACGGCGCGTCACCAGCCGAGCCGCCACTCCTCCGATTACCCTTTCGTCACTCTACGGAGTCAACCGGCATCAGAGCGCACCAAAGCACCCCTTGGAGACGACATGCGCAACCTCGGCAGGACCACCACCGCCGCCGCCCTCCTGTGCGGCGCCGCCCTCCTGGGCACCGGCACCGCCCAGGCCGACAGCGACCTGCTCGGCATCCGGCAGTCCAGTTCGTGCCTCAGAACGGTCCTCCCCGTCGACGCCGTCGGCGCCGTCGGGGTCGGCAGCGGCCTCCAGTCCACCAACCTGCTCCCGATCATCGGCTGCTCCAACTCCATCAGCAAGTGAGGCGGTCCATCCGGGGGTGGTCCACCTCACCCCCGCCGGGCCCGCCCTGCCCTTCGGTCGCGGGCGGCCCTTCCGTACCCTTCGCGTCATGGAGATACGTCCCGTCCGCTACGACCACCCCGACGCGGCCCTGCTCGACGAGCAGGTGCAGCAGGAGTACGTCCGGCGGTACGGCGACGGCGACCTGACGCCGCTGGCGCCGGAGATGTTCGTGCCGCCGTGCGGCCTGTACCTGATCGCGTACGAGGACGGCGTGCCGCTGGCCACCGGCGGCTGGCGGGTGCAGGAGGACCTCGCGGAGGGGTACGCCACCGGGGACGCCGAGATCAAGCGGATGTTCGTGGTGCCGCAGGCCCGCGGCCGCGGGCTGGCCCGGCGGATCCTGGCCGCGCTGGAGACGGACGCCCTGGCGGCGGGCCGCACCCGGATGGTGCTGGAGACCGGCACCGAGCAGCCCGAGGCGCTCTCCCTGTACGCCTCCAGCGGCTACGCGATGGTCGAGTTCGACGAGAAGTTCGGCTACTACCGGACCTACGAGTCCAGTCGCTGCATGGCAAAGCAGCTGGTCAGCGCCGCCTAGCCCCCGCACGTCCGCCGCCCGCTCCGCCTGCGGCGGCAGCTTGGGCCGATCCCGCCTTTGACACCTCCCGCGGCGCTCTCCATACTCATTCCACTAATTAACTAGCTAAAGGGGGGATCAGCGTGCACGACCCGAGCCCGGGCCCCTGGGCGATCGAGGCCGACGACCTGGGGAAGCGGTTCCGCCGCCGGTGGGCGCTCCGGGAGTTCTCCTTCCGGCTGCCGGCCGGCCGCGTCTGCGCCATGGTCGGGCCCAACGGCGCCGGCAAGAGCACCCTCCTGGGCATCGCCGCCCGGTTGATCGAGCCGTCCACCGGCACCCTGCGGCTGTGCGGCACATCGGCCGGCGACCCCGCCGCCCGGGAACGCGTCGCCTACCTCGCGCAGGACAAGCCCCTCTACCCGCGCTTCACGGTCGCCGAGACGCTCCGGCTCGGCCGCGAGCTCAACCCGCGCTGGGACCAGGCGCTGGCCGAACGCATCGTCCGCGGCGGCGGGATCGCGCCGGCCGCGCGGATCGGCACGCTCTCCGGCGGCCAGCGCACCCGCGTCGCCTTCGCGCTCGCCTTCGGCAAGCGCCCGGAGCTGCTGCTGCTCGACGAGCCGATGTCCGACCTGGACCCGCTGGCCCGCGACGAGTTGTCCGGGCTGCTGATGGCGGAGGCCGCCGAGCACGGCACCACCGTGCTGATGTCGTCCCACATGCTGACCGAGGTCGAGGAGATGTGCGACCACCTCCTCGTCGTGGCCGGCGGCCGGCTGCGGATGGCCGGCCCGACCGAGGCACTGGTGCCCGCGCACACCCTGGTGACCGGGCGGACCGTCGACGGCCGGGTCCCCGGGGAGCTGGCCGAGCGGCACACCGTCGTCGAATCCCGCGTCAGCGGACGGCAGTTCAGCGCCATGGTCCGCCCGGCCGGACCGCTCGCCGACCGCCCGGAGGCCACCCCCGACGCCCCCTGGGACGTCATGGCGCCGAGCCTGGAGGAGATCCTGCTGGCCTGCATGCGCGCCCCGGAGGCACCCGCCCTGATCGTGGACGAGGCCCGGAAGGAGACCGCGGCATGAGCGAACGAAGCATGGGGGTCCCCCCGGTCGGAGACTGGGGGAGAATCATCAAAAGGTGCGCACCGAGCGCATGCGAGGCCGAGCGAAGCGAGGCATTGGCATGAGCGCCGCCACCACCGCCCACGAGGCCGCGGCGGTCGGCGGCACCGCCTCCGGACCGCTGCGCGGCACGCTCTGGCTGGTCTGGCGCCGGCACCGTGCGGCGCTGCTCACCGGCATCCTGGTCACCCTCGCCGCCTGCGCGCTCTTCTCGTACCAGCGGATCGGGCTGATGGGCTTCCTCGGCGGCCACGACGCCGGCGGGGCGACTCTCGACGAGGAGTTCCGCAACCGGTTCGGTTCGGCGTTCAACGGCGATCTGCAGTTCCTGGAGCTGGTGCCGGTGCTGGTCGCCGTCTTCCTGGGCGCGCCGCTGATCTCCTCCGAGCTGGAGCGCGGCACCCTCCGGCTGGTCACCACCCAGTCCGTCGGCCGCGGCCGCTGGCTCGCCGCGACGCTCGCCCTCCCGCTGGCCGTCGTCACGGTGTGCACCGTCCTGCTGTCGGCGGTCTTCCAGTGGCTCTGGTCGCCCGCGCACACCCTGGTGGTGGGCGGCGACTGGCTCAACAGCGGCCCGTTCGACGTCACCGGCCCGGTGCTGGTCGCCAAGACCCTCTTCCTCACCGCCTGCGGCGTCGCCCTGGGCAAACTGATCAAGCGGGTGGTGCCGGCGATGCTGGCCACCGCGGTCACCGCGGCGGCGTTCGCCGTGGTCTGGGGCGCCAAGGTGCGGCCGGCCCTGGGCTCCCTGCGCAGCACCACCCACCCGTACCACGGCGACGGCCCGCACCTGGCGGCCGACGCGGTCCGGATGGACGACTGGGTGGCCACCGCCGACGGCCGGCTCTTCGGCTTCGGCACCTGCGTCCACGACGCCCACCCCGACGCCTGCCGGGCAAAGCTGGGCATCGTCGACTACGTCACCCAGTACTTCTCCTACGACCAGATGCCGGGGATGCAGTGGTTCGGCGCGGGCATCCTGCTGGCGCTGACCGCCGCGGTGCTGGCGTTCGTGGTGTGGCGGGCCCGCCGGCGGCCGCTCTGAACGGGCGCCCGGCGCCGGCCCGGCCGCGCTTTGACACCCGCCGCGGGCGGCCCGATCATCGAGCGGTCGGCCGCCCCGGCCGCAACCGGACGAGCACAGAGGCAGAGAGGCGGTGAACGTCGTCGAGTTCCGGATCGACCGCCGCAGCGGCGTCGCCACCTACCTCCAGATCGTCCAGCAGGTCCAGCAGGCGCTGCGGCTGGGCATCCTGGTGGAGGGCGACCGGCTGCCCACGGCCGCGCAGGTCGCCGCCAGCACCAAGGTCAACCCGAACACCACCCTCAAGGCGTACCGCGAGCTGGAGCGCGAGGGCCTGGTGGAGCCGCGGCCCGGCCTCGGCACGTTCGTCAGCCGCACCCTGGCCCGGCCCGACTCGGCCGCCGACGCCGTGCTGCGCGAGGAGCTGCGCGGCTGGATGGACCGCGCCCGCGCCGAGGGGCTGGACCGCGAGGACGTCCGGGCGCTGCTGAACTCCGTTCTGGAGGACCGCTTTCCGGCGGGGTGAGGGCGCGGCGCCCGGGGCGGGTCCGACCCTGGCGCGACGGCCCGCCGTGGGCCGGGTGCGCGCCCCGGCCCACCGCCGGTCCCCGGCCGTCCCCTTCACACCGGGCCGCCCTCCCCGCCCGCCCCGCCTTCCCCGTCGGGGCGGGCCTCCTCGATGTCCGCTTCCGGGCGCAGTGCCGCCCGCAGGTCGACGGTGGCCAGCGCCCCGCCCCCGGGCGGATTGCCGAACCGCAGCCCGGCGCCCAGCACCTGTGCCTGCCCGGCGGCGATGGTCAGCCCCAGCCCCAGCCCGGGCCCGCCCCGGCCGCAGCCGCTGCGGAACCGCTGCGGGCCGTGCGCCAGCAGTTCCTCCGGGAATCCGGGCCCGGCGTCCCGCACCCGTATCACCCCGCCGTCGACCTCGACGGTCACCGGCGCCGCGCCGTGCCGCCGGGCGTTGCTGATCAGATTGACCAGGATGCGCTCCACCCGCCGCGGATCGGTCTCCACCAGTCCGTCCGCGCCCACCCGCACCCGTATCTCCCCGTCGACGGGCGCCCGTTCCGCGCCGACGGCCGCGCTCCCGGGTCCGGTGCCCGCGGACGGCCCGCCCGCGGACGGATGACCGGCCGCCGCCACCGCACGCCGCACCAGTTCGCCCAGCGGCCGCACCTCCTGGTCCGCCTCCTCGGTACGGGCGTCCAGCCGGGCCACCTCCAGCACGTCCTCCATCAGCCCGCGCACCCGCTCGGCCCGCTCCCGGACCATCTCGGCGGGCCGGGACGGCGGCAGCAGCCCGGCCGCGGCGACCAGCCCGGCGACCGGCGTCCGCAGCTCGTGCGCGATGTTCGCGGTGACGTCCCGCTCGGCCCGCAGCCGCCCGGCGAGCGCCTCCGCCATGGTGTTCACGGCCTCGGTGAGCTGCCCGACCTCGTCGCTGCCGGACCGCGGCAGCCGCGCGCCCAGGTCCCCCTCGGCGATCCGCTGGGCGGTCGCCGCGGACGTCGTCAGCCGCCGCCCGAGCCGGTGCGCGACCAGCAGCCCGACCACGCAGCCCAGCGCCGTACCGGCCGCCCCGGCCACCCACAGGATCCGGTCCAGCGCCTCGACGGTCCGCTGCTCCCGTTCGTAGGGCCGCTTCAGCGCGACGATGTCCGTGCCCTGCCGGGTGGCCGCCCACAGATACGGCGTGCGGCCGCCCTGCTCCAGATAGACGCCCCGCCGCCCTCGGTCGACCAGTGCCCGCAACGGGCCCGGCAGGTCCCGGGGGTTGATCAGCCCGCGCCCGGTGTCGATCCCGGCGGCCCGGTCCTGGACGGTGGTCTGCAGCCGGCTGTCGAGGGTGCCCCCGGCCAGTTCGAGCTGGGCGTTGACGGTGTGCTGGTGGACGAGGACGCCGACGAGGACCGCGACCACCGCCGCGGTGGCGGAGATCGCGATGCCGATCTTGGCGCGCAGCCCCATCCGTTCCCTTCTTCCGTTCCTGCCGTCGCCGGCTCGTCCCGCCGGCGTCCTGCCCCGCCGCCCGCGTGTCCGGGCCCGGGGCCGCCCGACTACTCGACGTCGGGAAGGTGCAGGCTCACCCGCCCCAGCTCGGCGGCCTTCGCGCCGTGCACCTCGGGCGCGACCGCCCCGGCGCTGGAGTAGTACGCGAAGCCCTGCTGCCGCTGCAGCCCGCTCAGCGTGACCTTCACCCGGTACGGCCTGCGTACGCACGCCGGTGCGCACCAGTCCCCGACCAGCCCGCCGCCGGCCACCGCGGTCGCCCCGCCCCACGACTCCCAGCGCAGCCCGGTCAGCCGCGCCGAGTCCCCCAACGGGAGGGCGGACGGGCGTTGGAGCGGGCGCCCGGCGTCGCCCGCCGCGTAGACCGGGCCGATGCGCGCGGTCGGCGCGGCGGCCGGCCCCTCGTCCCGCAGCAGCGGGTCCGGCCCGCCGCACCCGGCGACCGCCGCGGCGAGCAGCCCCGCGAGCAGCGCGGCCCCGGCGACCCCGAGGGTCCGGGCGGTGGCGGTTGCTGGTCTCACGGATTCCTTCGGGGCGGGGAACGGCGGACGGGCCTGCGCACCGGGCACACCCATCACCTCAGGTGCACCCTGCCTATCAGGCGTACGCACCCTGTGTGCACAAGGATGCACAGATGCGTACACACGAGCGAATACCTGTTTCCCGACAAATGTAACGGGGTCACCGCGAAACCGGCGTCCGATCGCGCCTCCGGTACCGCCCGCCGCCCGCACCGCCGCCGACCCTCCCTTGACCCTCACGTCACGTCAGGCTCCACCCTTGTCCACAGCACCGGCCACGCACCAGCAGGCCACGCCCCACCCGCCCCCGCAACCGAAAGGCGCTCCCATGGGATACCCGGTAGGCCAGGTCTCCGCCTTCGCCGGGGTCACCGTCCGCACCCTGCACCACTACGACAGGACGGGCCTGCTGCGCCCCAGCGACCGCAGCCCCGCCGGCTACCGCCTCTACAGCGACGCCGACCTCGCCCGGCTCCAGCAGATCCTCTTCTACCGGGAACTCGGCTTCCCGCTCGACGAGATCGCCGCGATCCTGGCGGACCCCCAGGCCAACGCCCTCGACCAGCTGCGCGCCCGGCACCGCCGCCTCACCGAGGAGATCAACCGGCTGCGGCGCCTGGTCGAGGTCGCCGAACAGGCCATGGAGGTCCAGCAGACCGGCGTCCGGCTCACCCCGGAGGAGCGCTTCGAGGTCTTCGGCGAGATCGCGTTCGACCTGACCTACGCCACCCACGCCGACCGCAAGTGGCGCGACAGCGACGGCTACCGGCGCTCGATGGCCCGCGCCGCCGCGCACTCCAAGGACGACTGGGCGCAGATCATGGCCGAGGCCGCCGACTGGCGGGCCCGGCTGACCGCCGCCTTCGACGCCGGCGAACCGGCCGACGGCGAGCCCGCCATGGACCTCGCCGAGGAGCACCGCCGGCACATCACCCGGTGGTTCGCCCCCTGCGCCACCGACATGCACGGCCGGATCGCCGACGACTTCGCCACCGATCCGCGCGCCTTCGCCCTGATCGTCCCGCCCACCGAACAGCGCCCGGGCCTCGCCCCGTACCTGCGCACCGCCATCCACGCCAACGCGGTCCGCCAGTCGCCCCCGGCACCCACCGCCGACCCGGCGACCGGCACCACCGCCACCCGACCCAAGGCCGAACCGTGAACATCCTCATCACCGCCGCCGGCTCCTACGGCGACATCGCCCCGTACACCGGCCTCGGCGCCCGCCTCCGGGCCGCCGGCCACCAGGTCGCCCTCGCCACCCACGACGACTTCGCCCCCGTCGTCCGCGCCGCCGGCCTGGACTTCCGCAGCCTCCCCGCCGACCCGCGCGCCGCCCACCCCGCGGACCGGGACCGCGCCGGCACCCCCACCGACCGCCGCGCCCTGATACGCCGCGCCGCCGCCTTCGTCGAGCAGCTCGGCACCGGCCTGGCCGACGCCGTCTCCCCGGACACCGAACTGCTCCTGCTGTCCACCACCACCGCGCCGCTCGGCTGGCACCTCGCCGAGGCCCTGGACATCCCCTCCGTCGGCGCCTACCTCCAACCCACCGCCCCCACCCGCGCGTTCTCCCCCGTCGTCGGCGGCGGCCGCTCGCTCGGCAGCTGGGGCAACCGCGCCGCCGGCCGCCTCTCCCTCCGCGTCGTCGACCGCCTCCACACCGGCGCCGCACGGGCCCTGCGCACCCGCCTGGGCCTGCCGCCGGCCACGCCCGGCGCGGTCCGCCGCCGCGTCGAGGCCGCCAACTGGCCCGTCCTGCACGGCTTCAGCGAACTCCTGGTCCCCCGCCCCGCCGACTGGCGCCCCGGCCTGGACATCACCGGCTACTGGTGGCCGCACCTCGCCCCGGACGCCCAACTCCCGCCCGCCCTGGAGGACTTCCTCGCCTCCGGCCCGCCGCCGGTCTCGGTCGGCTTCGGCAGCATGACCGCCGACGACGCCGAACGCCTGAGCGCCCTCGCCGTCCGCGCCCTGCGCCGCGCCGGCCTCCGCGGCGTCCTGCTCTCCGGCAACGCCGCCCTGACCACCGCCGATTCCCCCTCCGACGACATCCTCACGGTGTCCGCCCCCGTCCCCCACGCCCTCCTCTTCCCGCGCGTCGCCGCCGCCGTCCACCACTGCGGCGCCGGCACCTCCGCCGCCGCCCTGCGCGCCGGCATCCCCTCCGTCCCCGTCCCGTTCACCGCCGACCAGCCCTTCTGGGCCGCCCGCCTGGCCTCCCTGGGCGCCGCCACCCCCGCCCTGCCCTTCCCCACCCTCACCAAGCTCCCCCTCGACGACGCCGTGGCCCGCCTCGCCACCGCCCTCACCGAGGCCACCACCGCCCCGTCCCTGCGCACCCACGCCCGATCCGCCGCCCGCCACCTCGCCACCGAGGACGGCCCCACCCCCGTCCTCAACGCCCTCACCCACCTCCCGCACTGACCCCCGCCCCACCACCCACACACACGAAAAAGCCCCCACCGGAAAATCCCGGTGGGGGCTTCAACGCACGGTGGACCTGAGGGGACTCGAACCCCTGACCCCCTCGTTGCGAACGAGGTGCGCTACCAGCTGCGCCACAGGCCCTTGCGACGAGTGAAACTCTAGCATCCCGTTCGCCGTGCTCGGAAATCGCTTCCGGTGCTGGTCAGTGGGGCGCCCGTCACTCGTTCGCCGCGCGCGGGCGGTCCTCGTCCTCGTACTGGTCGAAGAGGGGGGTGCGGCCGCGGGCGCGGCGGCCCGGGTGGGTGGGGCGGTCCTGCGCGGGGCCGGGCTGCGGGCGCTCGGGGACGGAGCTGGAGCGGGCCGAGCTCCAGGCGTCGTCGGCGTCCAGGTCGACGTGGCTGGTGGCGCGCGGGGCGACCGGCGCGGTGACGTAGGTGGGCAGCGGGACCGGGATGGGCTCCCAGCTGCCGGCGGGGGGACGCGGGCGCTCCCGTTCGCGCTGCTGGTCGACCCACTCGGCGTGGTCCGTCTCCTCGACGAGGGCGCGGGCGCCGGCGGTGTGCGGGGGCGGCGCGGGACGGGACGGTTCGGGGGCGGTCTCGGCGACGTCAGCGCGGGCGTCGGGCCGGTGGTCGTCGGCGGGCGGCTGGTCGGCCGCCTGGTGAGGGCGGGGTCGGCCCTCACGCAGCCGTCGTGCTGCCGCCTCCGCCTTGCGCTGGTCCATGGTGAAGGTGAAGCGGCGGCGCTCCTGGGCGCGCAGATAGAGGATGTAGGCGGTCAGGAGCACGGCGGGCAGGGCGGGGGCCCAGAGGAAGGGCAGGCCGCCCACGGCCGCGGCGACGGCGCCGGCGGTGAAGGTGAGGAACAGGACGCTGATGGTGCGCCGGCGGCGGGCCAGGACCTTGGCGCGCTTGGTGCGCTCGGCGAGCGAGGGGCGCGGTGGGGCGTGGTGGGCGCGGGTGGGGGTGTCGTCGGGCGCCGGGGCGGGTGCGGGGTCGCCGAAGGACCGGTCGTCGGGCGGGTCGTCCGCGGCGTCCGGTTCGAGCTCCTCGCCCGTCTCGTCGGCGGGGGCGTCCCCATGCTCCTTGTCGTAGCGGCGCTGCATGGCCGCGCGTCCGGACAGGAGGCGGATGGCCGTGCTGAAGCGCTCGGTGGGACGGGCTTCGTTGAGCTCGTCCTGTCTACGGAGCCACATCGGCACCAAATAGGCGGCCCAGGCCCCGACGATGACTGCGTAGATGAGGCCGCTGCTTCTCACAACTCACACGGTAGAGGGGTTTGCGTGGGGCCATCCGCCAATTGGGCCGGTGTGTCGCACGATCTGGCTGATATCTCGAACTTTTTTTGTGATTGTTGCGATGGAGTTGTGGCGAATGGGGCACCGAGGACGGGGTAGCGACGGTGCAATTCGAACAGGTTTTTTATTTGTGGGATGAGTCGGTGCGGTCGGATGCGCCGGGCCGCCGGCTCCGCCAGCGGTTGAGGAGCCCTTCGGGCACTTCCTCTGCGGTCAGCGCGAAAACCGCGTGGTCGCGCCAGGCGCCGTCGATGTGGAGGTAGCGCGGGCGGATGCCTTCCTCGCGGAAGCCGAGTTTCTCCACCACGCGACGGCTGGGGGTGTTTTCCGGCCGAATGCAGACCTCGATGCGGTGCAGTCCGACGGTGTGGAAACAGTGGTCGACGGCGAGCGCCACCGCGGTGGGCATGACGCCCCGCCCGGCGACTTCCCGGTCGACCCAGTAACCGATATGGCCCGAGCACATCGAGCCCCAGGTGATACCCGCGACGGTGAGCTGCCCGACCAGCCGGCCGCGGTATTCGACGACGAACGGCAGCATCCGGCCCGCGTGCGCCTCGGCCCGCAGATGCCGGACCATCTGCCGGAAGGTGGGGCGGTGCGGCACCGGGAGACCGGGCGGGGCCGGCGGGACGGTCGCCTCCCAAGGGCGCAGCCAGTCGCGGTTGCGGCGGTTGACCTCGCGCCAGGGGCGCTGGTCGCGCAGCCTTATGGGGCGGAGGGAGATCTCTCCGTCCGTCAGGACCACCGGCCAGGGCGTGTTCAGCTGGGGCTCCCGGAAGGTCTGGGGTGGTCGCCGCCGCGGATCTGGTCGACGGCGTGCGGGAGGAGTTCGGCGAGGACGGCCAGACCGTCGCGCACCCCACCGGTCGAGCCGGGGAGGTTGACGATCAGGGTGCGGCCGGCGACGCCCGCCAGGCCACGGGAGAGGGCGGCGGTGGGGACCTTGGCGCGGCCCGCGGCGCGGATCGCCTCGGGGATGCCGGGGACCTCGTAGTCCAGGACCCGGCCGGTGGCCTCGGGGGTGCGGTCGGTGGGCGAGATGCCGGTGCCGCCGGTGGTCAGCACCACGTCGTAGCCGGCGGCGACGGCCGCGCGCAGGGCGGCCTCGACGGGGTCGCCGTCGGGGACCACCCGGGGGCCGTCGACGGCGAAGCCCGCGGCCCTCAGGCCCTCGGCGAGAAGCGGGCCGCCCCTGTCCTCGTAGACGCCGGCGGCGGCGCGGTTGGAGGCGGTGACGACCAGGGCGCGGGCGGGGCTCACGGCCGGCTCCAGTCGCCGGACTTGCCGCCGGTCTTCTCCTCGACGCGGATGTCGGAGATGACCGCGGCCTTGTCGACGGCCTTGACCATGTCGACGACGGTGAGCGCGGCGACCGAGACGGCGGTCAGGGCCTCCATCTCGACGCCGGTGCGGTCGGTGGTCCGGACGGTGGCGGTGATCTCGACGGCCTCGTCGGTGACGGAGAGGTCCACCTTCACCCCGGAGACGGCCAGCGGGTGGCACAGCGGGACGAGGTCCGGGGTGCGCTTGGCGCCCATGATGCCGGCGATACGGGCGGTGGCCAGGGCGTCGCCCTTGGGGACGCCCTCGCCGCGCAGCAGCTCGACGACGCGCGGTGCGACCAGGACGCGGCCGCTGGCACGGGCGGTCCGGGCGGTGACGTCCTTGCCCGAGACATCGACCATGCGGGCCGCGCCGGCCGCGTCGACATGGGTGAGGTGTTGCTGGCCGCTGCTCATCGTTCTCCCGGTCCATACTGCCGCCTGTGGGACGACACCGTACCCCCGGTCGGCGCAGCGCACCCGATGCGGGCGGTGCGCTGCCGGTGCTCCCGGCGGACGTCAGCAGGGGCCGAGCGGGATGACCTCGACGGTGGCGTCGGCGGGGACCTCGGTGGTGTCCTCGGGGACGACGATCAGGGCGTCGGCGTGGGCCATGGCCCGGATGAGGTGGGAACCGCTGCCGCCGACGGGGGTGACCGTGCCGGCGACCGGGTCGTGGGTGCCGCGGAGGAACTGCCGCTTGCCGCGGGGCGAGGAGCCGAGCGCTTCGGTGACGCGGGCGCGGACGGTGCGGCGGTGCACCTCGGGGTGGCCCATGAGCGTGCGGATGGCGGGGCGGACGAAGAGCTCGAAGGAGACGTAGGAGCTGACCGGATTGCCGGGCAGGGCGAGCAGCGGGATGCGGTCCGGGCCGATCAGGCCGAAGCCCTGGGGCTTGCCGGGCTGCATGGCGAGCCTGCGGAACTCGACCCGGCCCTCGTCGGCGGCGAGCCCGGCGAGGGTCTCCTTGACGACGTCGTACGCGCCGACGCTGACACCGCCGCTGGTGACGAGGACGTCGGCGCGGGGGTACTGGTCCTCCAGGGCGGCGCGGAGGGTCTCCGCGTCGTCGGCGACGGCGCCGACGCGGTAGGCGAGCGCGCCGGCCGCGCGGGCGGCGGCGGTGAGCTGGAAGCTGTTGGAGTCGTGGATCTGGCCGGGGCCCAACGGCTCGCCGGGCGGGACGAGTTCGCTGCCGGTCGAGAGCACCACGACCCGGGGGCGGCGGCGGACGGCGACGGTGTCCAGGCCGAGGGCGGCGAGCAGGCCGAGCTGGGTGGGGCCGAGGACGGTGCCGGCGGGCAGCGCCGGCTCGCCGGCCCGGGCGTCGCTGCCGGCGCGGCGGACATGGGCGCCGGCGGCGGCCGGGCGGTGCACCCGGACCTCGCCGCCGGCGTCCTGCGGGGCGGCGCTGTGGGCACGCATGGTGGCGGCCGGTCCCCGGCCGGTGCCGCCGTCGGTCCACTCGACGGGGACCACCGCGTCGGCGCCGGGCGGCAGCGGGGCGCCGGTCATGATGCGCGCGGCCTGTCCGGGGCCGACGGTGGGCAGCTCGGCGCTGCCGGCGGCGACGTCGCCGAGGACGGCGAGGGTGGCCGGGGCGTCCTCGGCGGCGTCCGCGACGTCGGCGGCACGGACCGCGTAGCCGTCCATGGAGCTGTTGTCGAACGGTGGCAGCGGCAGCGGGACGGTGAGGTCCTCGGCGAGGACGCAGCCCTGGGCGTCGAGGAGTTGCCGGGTGACCGGGGCCGGGGGGCGGAGCCGGGCGAGGATGTCGTCGAGGTGTTCGGCCACCGACCAGACGTGGTCAGGGTGGGAGGTCCGGTCGGTGGAGCCGTTCAACGTCCTACATCTCCTCGGTGACGTAACTGCGCAGCCAGGCCCGGAAGTCGGGGCCCAGGTCCTCACGTTCGCATGCCAGTCTGACAATGGCACGCAGATAGTCTCCGCGGTCCCCGGTGTCATAGCGGCGGCCCTTGAAGACCACGCCGTGCACCGGCCCGCCCAGCTCGGGGTGGGCGGCCAGCACCTGCAGGGCGTCGGTGAGCTGGATCTCGCCGCCGCGGCCGGGGTCGGTCTTGCGCAGCACCTCGAAGACGGCCGGGTCGAGGATGTAGCGGCCGATGATGGCGAGATTGCTGGGCGCCTCGGCCTGTTCGGGCTTCTCGACCAGGTCGGAGACGGTGACCACGTCGTCGTCGGCGGTGGGGTCGGCGGCCGCGCAGCCGTAGAGGTGGATGTTGGCGGGGTCGACCTCCATGAGGGCGACGACCGAGCCGCCGTGCTCCTCGCGGACCTCTATCATCCGGCGCAGCAGGGGGTCGCGGGGGTCGATGAGGTCGTCGCCCAGGAGGACCGCGAAGGGCTGGTCGCCCACGTGCGGCGCGGCGCACAGCACGGCGTGGCCCAGGCCCTTGGGGTTGCCCTGGCGGACGTAGTGGATGGTCGCCAGGTCGCTGGACTCCTGGACCTTGGCGAGCCGGGATTCGTCACCCTTGCGGTGCAGGGCCTCTTCGAGTTCGTAGTTGCGATCGAAGTGGTCTTCCAGGGGGCGCTTGTTGCGCCCGGTCACCATGAGGACGTCGGTGAGTCCGGCCGCCGCCGCCTCCTCCACCACGTACTGGATGGCGGGCTTGTCGACGACCGGCAGCATTTCCTTGGGCGTCGCCTTGGTCGCCGGCAGGAACCGCGTGCCGAGCCCTGCTGCCGGGATGACAGCCTTGCTGATCCGTGCATGCGATGGGGTCATGCGCGACACCCTAACCGGCCCGGAAGGGCCGATGATGAGCGTCCGGTTAAGAGATCATGAGAGCCCGAGCGAGGCCCACGATGAGCGTTGAGCACGAGGAAAAGCGCAGGTTGCGGCGGGATCTCGGGGAGGTGAGGAGGGGGTTGCCGGCCGAGGTCGTCGCGGCCCGGGGGACGGCGCTGGCCCGCCGGGTGCGGGAGCTGGACGAGCTGCGGACGGCTCCCGTGACGGGCACCGGGAACGCCGAGGTCGGCGCGCCGACCGTGGCCGCGTATGTCTCGATCGGCGGCGAGCCGGACACCCGGGCGCTGATCGACACGCTGCGGGCGGCCGGGGTGCGGGTGCTGCTGCCGGTGCTGCTGCCGGACAACGACCTGGACTGGGCGGTATACGAAGGCCCCGAGCACCTGGTCGCGGCGGGCTGGGGGCTGCGGGAGCCGGACGGGCCGCGGCTGACGCCGGAGGCCGTCGCACAGGCGGACGTGGTGCTGCTGCCGGGGCTGGCGGTGGACCGGACGGGACTGCGGCTGGGCCGCGGCGGCGGCTCGTACGACCGGGTGCTGGCACGGCTGGAGCGGTCCGCGCGGCCCACGTCGCTGGTGGTGCTGCTCTACGACCACGAGGTGCTGGAGCAGGTGCCGGCCGAGCCGCACGACCGCCGGGTGCATGCCGCGGTGACGCCGTCGGGGGTGCATCGCTTCCGTCGCTGACCGCCCCACCGGAATTGGCCGGATGTTTCACGTGAAACGGCGTCGGGCGGGCCGGTGGAGTCCGGCCCGCCCGACGCGGTGAGGTGTCCGCCGCCGTCACGGCGACAGGGTCAGGGTGTCCTTCCCGGCCTTCTTCACGGCGTCCTCGCTGAACGCCCAGGGCAGCAGTTCGCCCTTGGCCCACTTGTCGGTCTGGTCGTAGTAGTGGGCGTGGTAGGCGTGCCCGGAGGCGCCGGTGAGGTTGATCCAGCGGGACTTGTCGAGGTCGGCGAGGTTGACCACCATCCGCATGGACGGGACCCAGGTGACCTGGTAGCCGCCGGAGGCGTTCCAGCCGGTGGCGTCGACCGCGGCCTCACCGCCGCCGAGGTTCCAGGGGCCACGGTTGAGCAGGTCCTGGAGGAAGCCCGGCCCGTCCTTGCCGAGGGTCTGGTTCTTGAGGTCCATCTGGTGCAGACGGCCCCAGGTCCAGTTGTCGATGTTCTTGCCGAGCTTGGAGGTCAGCTCGTAGCGGGCGTCCTTCATGGCCTGGGCGAGCAGCTCGTCGCGGTTCTTCAGGCCGGGGTGGCCGGGCCGGTCGTCGGTCTTCCACCAGGCGTTGTTCGGGTCGTCGAGGATGTTCCGGACGACCTCGTACCAGCGGTCGCCGCCGTCGGGCTGGGCGGTGTCGCCGTCCCGCTCGCCGCACTCGCGGACCAGCTTGTTCTGGGTGTCGGCCGGGCCGGTGTCGCCGGCCGGGCGGACGTAGAGGCACTGGCCCTTGACGCGCAGCTCCTTGGGCATCTTGTTGCCGAAGGCGAGCTTGAGGGTGTTGCGCCAGACGGCGTTGAAGTAGGCGGCCGCGGCGGAGTCGGGCTCCTGGGTGAAGTCCCAGCCGTTGAGCAGCTGCTGGGCGTCGCGGACGTACTTGTCCTTGATGTCGATCTTCGTCAGGTAGGGCGTGAGCAGCCGGGCGATCTCGCTGCTGTTGTCCTTCTGGAAGGTCTGCATGTCGTCGGTGGAGACCTTGCCGCCGTCCTTGATCTTGGACTCGATCAGGTCGTTGATCCGCTGGCTGCGGGCGCCGTAGCCCCAGTCCTTGGTGATCACGTACGGGTACTTCTCGTCGACGACGGCCTGGTTGGCGGTGACGATGAAGCCGCGCTTGGGGTTGTACTCGTACGGCAGGGCGCTCTGCGGGATGAAGCCCTTCCACTGGTAGGCGGGGTCCCAGCCGGGCGCCGGGAAGGTGCCGTCGCCCTTGCCGCGGATCGGGATGGCGCCGGGGGCCTGGTAGCCGATGTTGCCCTTGGTGTCGGCGTAGACGAGGTTCTGCGAGGGGACCTCGAAGTCGGCCGCGGCCTTGCGGAAGCCGGTCCAGTCCTTGGCGCGGTTGAGCTCGAAGACGCCGTCCATGGACTTGCCGGGGGTCAGCGCGGTCCAGCGCAGGGAGACCGCGTAGCCGTCGCCGCGGTCGGGGGAGCCGTCGGCGACGGGGGCGTCCTTGCCGACGTTGGTCAGTTCGTCGTCGCGGTCGGAGACGATCGGGCCGTTGTTGGTGGACCGGACGGTGATCTTGCGGCTCTCGCCGCCGGCGACCTTGATGGTCTCCTGGCGGGTGAGGAAGGGGCGCTGCCGGCCGTCGTAGAGGTAGCCGTCGGCGCTGATCTTCTCCAGGTAGAGGTCGGTGACGTCGGCGCCCAGGTTGGTCATGCCCCAGGAGATGTTCTGGTTGTGGCCGATGACGACGCCGGGCATCCCGGAGAAGGTGAAGCCGGCCACGTCGTAGTTGCACTTGGGGCCGGTGGTGCGGCAGTGCAGGCCCATCTGGTACCAGAGCGAGGGCATCTGCGGCGCCAGGTGCGGGTCGTTGGCGAGCAGCGGCTTGCCGGTGGTGGTGTGCTCACCGGAGACGACCCAGGAGTTGGAGCCGATGCCGTTGCCGTTGGGGCCGAGCAGCGCCGGGACCTGCTCCAGGGTGGTGGACAGCGAGGAGAGCTGCTTCTGGAGGCCGCCGGCGGCGGTGCGCGCGGTGCGGTTGCCGGTACCCGTGCCGGTGCCGGTGCCGGCGCCCGTACCGGTGGAGCCGCCGGCCTTGGGGTCGAACTCCTTGGTGGCCGGGTCGACGCCGCCCCCGTCGACGATCGGCCGGTTCCGCTGGTACGGGTACTGCGGGTACAGCTGGGCGATCTGCTGCGGGGTGAACCGGCTCGTCATCAGGGCCCGGTCGATCTCGTCCTTCATGTTGCCGCGCAGGTCCCAGGCCATCGCCTTGAGCCAGGCGACCGAGTCGACCGAGGTCCAGGGCTCGGGCTTGTAGTCGTTGGTGAAGCCGAGCGCGGCGTATTCCAGGGAGAGCGCGGAGCCCTGGTGGTCCTTGAGGTAGGCGTTGACACCGGCGGAGTACGCCTGGAGGTACTTCTTCGTGGACGGCGAGAGCTTGGTGTCGTATTCCTTCTGCGCGACCTCGTGCCATCCCAGGGTGCGCAGGAACTCGTCGGTCCTGACCTGGCCCTTGCCGAACATCTCGGAGAGCCGGCCGGCCGTCATGTGGCGGCGGACGTCCATCTCCCAGAAGCGGTCCTGGGCCTGGACGTAGCCCTGCGCGCGGAAGAGGTCCTCGTCGGTGTCGGCGTAGATCTGGGGGATGCCGTTGCCGTCACGGATGACGTCCACCGGGTCGGTCAGGCCCGGGAGTTTGAGCGATCCCGTGGTCTCCGGGAAGGAGGCGCGGACGGTGCTGACACCCCAGTACGCGCCGAAGCCGATGCCCGCCACGAGCAGCAGCACGACCGTGAGCGCTACGAGGCGGCCGCGCCGCCCTTTCTTCTTTTTGGGGGCTGGACCGGTCTTGTTGGCGGGCATCTCTGTCCTTCGAGGGGCAGGGTGGGAGTGCTGGAGCAACCATAGGCGCACCGGTTTGGCGACCCCTACGCGGAGTCACCGGCGGGCACATCAAACTTTCAAGCAATGGTAAATTGTTAGGGTCAGTAACTAGATAGGGTAAGGACAAGCGGCTCAGCCCCACCAAGGCGCGAGGAAGGATCAGCTCCTGACTGTCGAACACCTCAACGAACTCCTGCTGATCTGCTCGCTGGTACTGCTGGTCGCAGTCGCCGCGGTACGGCTCTCCTCGCGCAGCGGGCTCCCCAGCCTGCTCATCTACCTGGGGATAGGCATCGCGATAGGGCAGGACGGCATCGGCGGCGTCGTCTTCGACAACGCCGAACTGACCCAACTCCTCGGCTATGCCGCCCTGGTGGTGATCCTCGCCGAGGGCGGCCTCGGCACCAAGTGGAAAGAGATCAAACCAGCCCTGCCGCGAGCCGCGGTGCTCTCGACGGTCGGCGTCGCGGTGAGCGTGGGGGTCACCGCGGCCGGCGCGCACTACCTCGCCGGACTCGGCTGGAAGCAGGCGCTGCTGATCGGCGCGGTGGTGTCGTCCACGGACGCCGCGGCCGTCTTCTCCGTACTGCGCAGCGTCCCGCTGCCGGCCCGTCTGACGGGCGTCCTGGAGGCCGAATCCGGGTTCAACGACGCCCCGGTGGTCATCCTCGTCGTGGCCTTCTCCACCGCCGGACCGGTGGAGCACTGGTACGTCCTGCTCGGCGAGATAGCGCTGGAGCTGGCGATCGGCGCCGCCGTCGGCCTGGCCATCGGCTGGCTCGGCGCGTACGGCATGCGGCACGTGGCGCTGCCCGCCTCCGGCCTCTACCCGATCGCGGTGATGGCCATCGCGGTCTCCGCGTACGCGGCCGGCGCGCTGGCGCACGGCTCCGGCTTCCTCGCCGTCTATCTGGCCGCGGTGGTCCTGGGCAACGCCAAGCTGCCGCACGCCCCGGCCACCCGCGGATTCGCCGAAGGGGTCGGCTGGATCGGCCAGATCGGGATGTTCGTCCTGCTGGGCCTGCTGGTCACCCCGCACAACCTGCTCGACGACATCATGCCCGCGCTGCTGATCGGCATGATCCTCACTCTGGTCGCCCGCCCGTTGTCCGTCTTCGTCTCCCTGCTGCCCTTCCGGGTGCCCTGGCAGGAGAAGACCCTGCTGTCCTGGGCCGGGCTGCGCGGCGCGGTGCCGATCGTGCTGGCCACCATCCCGATGGTGAGCGACGTCCCCGGCAGCGAGACGGTGTTCAACATCGTCTTCGTCCTGGTCGTGGTCTACACCCTCATCCAGGGGCCGACGCTGCCCTGGCTGGCCCGCCGGCTGCGGCTGGGCGAGGGCGAGGAGCCCGCCGACCTGGGCATCGAGTCGGCGCCGCTGGAGCGGCTGCGCGGGCATCTGCTGTCCACGTCGATAGGGCCCACCTCCCTGATGCACGGCGTCGAGGTCGGCGAGCTGCGGATGCCGGCGGGCGCCGCGGTCACCCTCGTCGTCCGGGACGGCACCAGCTTCGTGCCCTCCCCCACGACCGTGCTGCGGCGCGGCGACGAGCTGCTGGTGGTCGCCACCGACCCGGTGCGGGACGCGGCCGAGCGGCGACTGCAGGCGGTGTCCCAGGGCGGCAAGCTGGCCGGCTGGCTGGGCGGCGGCGCGCCGCCGCGGGCCGAGGAGGGGCGCGTCCGCCGACGCGAGGCCGGGTGAGCCGGGCGGGCCCCGGCCCGCCCGCCCCGGATCCGGCCCGGCTTGCCCGGCCGGGCTCCGAATGTGCGCTATCTCTCCACGGATACCAAGGAAAAAGGCCGTGAAGCCCTGGTTGATCCCAGGGCTTCACGGCCTTCGACCTGTACAATCGAGAAGGAATTTTGTACGGATCACGAACCAACTCTGCCTGACGCAGAGCTGGCGCGACCGCTCGGCGGCCGCGGTCCCCTGCCACACGCAGCCACCTCCCGGTGCGGACCACGCGGTATCACTCGGTCCTGCGCGAGAGGACAGCTCTCGGTGCGCACCCGTGACGACCTCGCGGGGCGGCGCGCTACCAGGCGGCAGAAAGGCCCGGCCGTGGCATCCGCGGTCAAGGACTCCCGTCCCGGATACGGACAACTGTTGCGCACGCCCGGCGCGTGGACCTTCTTGCTGCCCGGGTTCCTGGCCCGGCAGCCGTTCGCGATGCTGACCATCGGCATCGTCCTGCTCGTCCAGTCCACCACCGGCTCCTACGGCAGCGCCGGCACGGTCTCCGCCGCCACCGGTGTCTCGATGGCGCTCTTCGCCCCGCAGGGCGGCAAGCTCGCCGACCGCTTCGGCCAGCGCGCGGTACTGATCCCCGGCGTCCTGGTGCACGTCGCCGGCGTCTCGACGCTGATCGCCCTGGCCCTGGCCCACGCGCCCCTGTGGGCGCTGATCGCCGTCGCCGTCCCCACGGGCGCCTCGACGCCGCAGGTCGGCCCGATGGTGCGGGCCCGCTGGGCGGCGAAGCTGGGCGGCACCCCGCTGATGCCCACCGCCGCCGCCTTCGAGTCGGTGACCGACGAGTTCACCTTCGTCGTCGGCCCGGTGCTGGCGACCGCGCTGTGCACCGGCGTCCACCCGGCGGCCGGCCTGGTCGCCGAGGCCGCGCTGACGCTGGCCGGCGGCCTGCTGTTCGCCTCGCAGCGGCGCACCCAGCCGCCCGTCCACCGCGGGCGGGGCGAGGACCAGCCGCGCGTCTCGGCGCTGTCCGTCCCCGGTGTGCGCGTCCTGATCGTGGCGTTCCTGGGCATCGGCTCGGTCTTCGGCGGCATGCAGGTCTCGCTGACCGCGCTCACCGAGCACATCGGCCAGCCCGGCATCAACGGCGTCCTCTACGGGATCTTCGCCTGCGGCAACATGCTCGCCGGCGTCGCCTGCGGCGCGATCGCCTGGAAGGTCGGCCCGCGCCGCCGCCTGCTGGTCGCCTACGGGCTGCTGGCGCTGGCCACCACCCCGCTGTGGGCGATCACCGCGGTGCCGCTGCTGGGCGCCGTCGGCCTGGTCGTCGGCCTGTGCATCGCCCCGGCCCTGATCACCGGCTACACCCTCGTGGAGTCCCTGGTCCCGGCCGGCGCCCGGACCGAGGCGTTCACCTGGCTGACCGGCGCGGTCGCGCTGGGCCAGGCCGCCGCGGCCACCTCCGCCGGCCAGCTGGCGGACCGCTTCGGCCCCAGCTCCGGCTTCCTGGTGCCGCTGGCCGGCACGGCGCTGGCCCTGGTGGTGCTGCTGGCCCTGCGGGTCCACCTGGCGCCCCGGTCGTCGAAGGTCGTCACCGGGTCGGCGGCCGCCGCCGGCGCCTCCGTGGACACCGCCGCCGACGAGCGGGAACGCGAGCTGAGCCGGGCCTGACCGGCGCGCGGAGTGGGCCCCGCGCCCGACGCGGGGCCGGGCGTGGGGTCGGTCACCGTGGGGCGTTCACGGTGGACGGGCGCGCCGGAATACTGCAAGATGGAGCGTCGTTAGCACTCAATGAGTGAGAGTGCCAGGAGGAAGTCAAGTGCCGACCTACCAGTACCAGTGCACCGCGTGCGGCGAGGGCCTTGAGGCCGTGCAGAAGTTCACCGACGACGCGCTCACCGAGTGCCCCAGCTGCAGCGGACGCCTCAAGAAGGTGTTCTCGGCGGTCGGCATCGTCTTCAAGGGCTCCGGCTTCTACCGCAACGACAGCCGCGGCTCGTCGTCCAGCAGCAGCCCGGCCGGCGGCTCCTCCTCTTCGTCGAGCGGCTCGACCTCGTCGTCGTCCTCGACGACCTCGTCGGACTCCTCGTCTTCGTCTTCTTCGAAGTCCTCCTCGTCCTCGGACAGCAAGTCCACGGCCTCCGCGGGCGCCGGCTCCGCCGCCTGACCCGCGGCAACGGCCCGGCTCGTACACCGAAGCCGGCGAACGGACCTCCGGGCCCCGCCACTCCCCCACCAGGGAGCGGCGGGGCCCGCCGCGTTTCCCGGACCGGCCCGTTCGACGACCGGCCTATGGGGCGCCGCCGTGCCCCGATAGTGTGACCGCATGGCTGACGCGGAGATTGGCGTTATCGGCGGGTCCGGGTTCTACTCCTTCCTGGACGACGTGACCGAGATCACTGTGGACACCCCCTACGGGCGCCCCAGCGACTCCCTCTTCCTCGGCGAGATCGCCGGCCGTTCGGTCGCGTTCCTGCCCCGGCACGGCCGCGGCCACCACCTCCCGCCGCACCGCATCAACTACCGCGCCAACCTCTGGGCGCTGCGCTCCCTCGGCGTCCGCCAGGTCCTTGGCCCGTGCGCGGTCGGCGGCCTGCGACCCGAGTACGGCCCCGGCACGCTGCTCGTCCCCGACCAGCTCGTGGACCGCACCAAGGCCCGCGTCCAGACGTACTTCGACGGCGAGCCGCTCCCGGACGGCAGTGTGCCCAACGTCGTCCACCTCACCTTCGCCGACCCCTACTGCCCCGCCGGCCGCCGGGCCGCACTCGGGGCCGCGCGCGGCCGCGACTGGGAGCCGGTCGACGGCGGCACCCTCGTGGTGATCGAGGGGCCGCGGTTCTCCACCCGGGCCGAGTCGCGCTGGCACGCCGCCCAGGGCTGGTCGGTGGTGGGCATGACCGGCCATCCCGAAGCCGTCCTGGCTCGCGAGCTGAGCCTCTGCTACACCTCGGTCACACTGGTCACGGACCTGGACGCGGGCGCCGAGGCCGGCGACGGCGTCTCCCACGAGGAGGTCCTCAAGGTCTTCGGCGAGAACATCGGCCGGCTGCGCGAGGTGCTCTTCGACACCGTCGCCGCACTGCCCGCCACCGCCGACCGGGCCTGCCCGTGCACGGACGCGCACCAGGGGTGGGACCTGGGGATCGAACTGCCTTAGGGGCAGCTCTCGGGCGTGGGGCGGGCCGGGTTCCCACTGACGGGTGACGGAGTTGTCCACAACCGCGGGGCCGTCCACAGGCCGGAGCGGGCCGCGGCGGATTGCGGCACGGTGGTGATCGCCGGGTCCGAACGGCGGGCCCGCTTTTGCACCCCAACCCCAGGCGGTGATGACCATGTCCGCGCCCACTCCGACCCCGCCCCTGCCCACTCCCCCGCGGTGTGAAGTGCCGCACTTCGCCCCGGTCCGCGTGGGCGGCATCCGTGCCCGATGGCGCGGGCCGGCAAGCCGGCGTCTGCTCGCCGCCGCCCTGGCCGCGACCGCCGCAGCACTGGCCACCGGCCTGTCGCACCACCCGGTCCGCACCGCGTCCGCCCCCGCCACCTGCCCCGCCGCCGCACCCTGCCGGGGGTGGTGACGGTGCCGGGGCCGCGCCAAGATCGAGTGGCGTCCACCGTCCGGGGACGCGAGACTTCTCCGAGTGGCGGGGCACCTGCCGCGCGCCCGTTACGAGGGCGCGCCCGCACCACCGATACCGATGCCGCTATCGGCACCGCCGCACCAATCGCCGCCGCGAGGGCCCTGCCGAGCGGACGGATCCGCCGCTCCCCCGCGGCTCCCCGCTCCCGTCCGGCCACCCCTCCGCCTCCTGCGAGCCGGCCTCGGCACGGCCCGGTCCCCGGGGTCCGCCGCCTCCGTACGGGTCTCCGCACCGGTATCCGCACGGGTGCACCGGTCGCTCGCCGGTTCGTGTGGCGCAATTGGACACCGCTGCCCCGCCCTGCCGTAAGTTGCGGTGCTGATCGTCGGTGCACCGTCCGGAGCAAGCGTGGAAAGAGGCTGTCAGGTGAGCGAGCACAAGAGCGTCCTCCAGGGATTCAAGGAATTCCTGATGCGCGGCAACGTCATCGAACTCGCGGTGGCGGTCGTCGTCGGCGCGGCGTTCACGAACATCGTCAATGCGGTCGTGAAGGGCTTCATCAACCCGATCGTCGGTGCCTTCGGCTCGAAGAACCTCGACAACTACCAGACCTGCCTCACCGCCACGTGCGCGGTGGACAAGAAGACCGGCCAGTACGTGGACGGGATCTACGTCCTGTGGGGCTCGGTGCTCAGCGCGGCGCTGACGTTCCTGATCACCGCGGCCGTCGTCTACTTCCTCATGATCCTGCCGATGAACAGGTGGAAGGCCCGGCAGGACGCGAAGAAGCCGGTCGACGCGACTCCGGCGGGCCCGACCGAGATCGAACTGCTCACCGAGATCCGCGATGCCCTGATCGCCCAGCGCAACGGCAACTCCGCAGTTCCGGAGGCAGCCGCCGCGGCGATCATCGCGCAGAAGACCCAGAAGTAGCGGGCACCATGGTCGGCCCACGCCGCCCCGTCGCCTCGCTCAGAGGTGGTGGGGCGGTTTTTCGTCGAGGAAGCGGGCGAGGTCGGCGGCACTGCCCGAGGCGGTGGGGCGCTCGCCCCAGCCGCGATCGGTGTCGTCCGAGGACCGTCGGCTCAGCGGATCGTCGAAGATCAGGGCCGCGGCCTTCCCGCCGACGCTTTTGGGGGCGGGGGACGCGGTGGGGGCGGGTGCCGCCGCGGCGGCCTCGGCGGCCGGGGTCGTGTCCACGCTGTCGGGGGCGGTGTTCGTCGCCTCCGGAGCGGGGGTGTCCTGACCGGCCCGGGCGGGCGGCTGGGTCTGGGACTGCGGCTGGGACTCGGTGCTCACGTCTTCAGGGTACGGGGGAGCGGTACGGGGAGTCGGCCGAGGACCGCTGGGGGCGGACGGGGACGGTCGGCCGGGAGTGGGGCTGGGACCCACGCCGACCCGTCAGAAGCGCCCTAGGGGTTCCACATGGCGGATTCATGGGTGGGGGTGGGGTGGGGGCGGTGGGTGCCGTGCGGGCGGGTGGGAGGTCCGTGGTCGCCGCGGCCGCGCCCGCGGCCGAGCGGCCGGTCGCGTTCGGAACCAGGGAGGGGGTGGGGGTGGGGGGAGTGCCCACGGGTCGTGCGGTGCGGCATGGCTACCGGGCTTCCGTGCGGGGGCGGGAATTCCCACGCTAGGAGCGTCTGTGGGGCATGGCCCGTCGGCTGCGCCATCGGGGTGGTGGAGGTGGTGGAGCAGTGCGGGAGGCGGCCGGCCCTTGTAGGTGGTCGGCCCTCGCGGTGGGCGACCCTGGCGGTGATCGGCGCTGGCGGTGATCGGCGCTTGTAGGCGGTGATCGGCCCCGTAGTGGGCGGACCTCGCCGTGGCCCGTCCTCGCGGCGGCCGGTCCTCGCGTCGGTCGGTCCAGGCGGTGATCGGTGCCGGCCGTGGGCGGACCTCGTAGTGGGCCGTGTCCTCATAGTGGGCCGTGTCCTCGCTACGGGGCGTCTTCGCCGTGGCCGGGACGCGCCGTGGCCAGGCCCTGGGTCGGTCAGTTCTCGGCCAGGGCCTCGTGCCACCATTTGTCGCGGCCGGGCTTCCAGGAGACGGGCCGGGAGCAGCGGTTCACCACCAGGACGGTGTGTGGCAGGCGGCCGGAGCCGTTGGCGGCGCTCCGCGCCAGCGCGTGGTCCAGTACCGGCTTCACTGGCCGCACGGACCCGTCCCAGAACGCCGCGTCCGCCGTGATCAGCACGCCGGTCCTCGACTCCCCCAGGCGCGCGGCCAGTTCGGGCACGGTCAGCGAGACCGGCAGCGTGGTCCGTATCGCGTCCAGCCGGCCGCAGGCGAGTGTGGCGATCACCGACTCGGGCACCAGCGGCAGGTGCACCGCGACCCGGTCCCCCGCGCGCACCCCGAGACGGGCGAGCGTGGCGGCGGCCCGTTCGGCCTGGTGCAGGAGTGCGCCGTGCGTCAGCTCCTCCACGCGACCCGGTTCTCCGTTCCACGTAAGGGCGATCTGCGACGCTTCGGGCCCTTGCACTTCCCGGGCGTCATCTGCATGCTCTGAGATCACACGGCGCAACATGCGCTTCAGCATGGAGATCGGCGATCAACGATCGCTGAACGTCCGCTTTACGGCCCGCTCGGCGCCGTACGCGGCTCCACGAGGTCGGCGCCGGCCTCTTCTCGCACCCCGCACGGCAGCGCGAAACGTTCTCGTCTCTTCCTGCCCCGGTCCGGTGCGCTTCATCCCTCCCTCTCTCCCTCATTACTTCCTACTTCTTCCTTCAGTGGCTTCCGCCAGTGGCTTCCGTTTGCGTGTGTGCGTGTCTGAAAGAGGGGCGAGTTGATGTGATCACGGCCGTGGGTGCAGGGAACGGGCCTGCGCGGCGAGGGCGTTGGGCGCGGTGGGCGTTGGCCGCCGGGGCGTTCTGCGTCCAGTTGGACTCGTTCGCGTTGAACGCGGTGCTGCCGGTCGTACGGGCCGAGTTGGCCGGGCCGCCGGGCGCGGTGCCGTGGGTGGTCGGTGGCTATCTGCTCGCCGCCGGGGCGTTGATGCCGGTGGCCGGGCGGCTGGCCGACCTCTGGGGGCGGCGGCGGATGCTGGTGGTCGGGGCGGTGGTGTTCGGGGTGAGCGCCGTGCTGTGCGCGCTGGCGCCGTCGTTGCCTTTCCTGGTGGCGGCGCGGGTGGCGCAGGGCGCGGGCGGTGCGCTGATCATGCCCGCCGGGTTGGCGCTGCTCACCAATGCCTGCCCGCCGGGTGGGGCGCACCGGGCGACCGGGCGTGCCCTGGGGCTGGCCGGGTTGGCCACCGTCTGCGGTCCGTTCCTCGGCGGGGCGCTGGCCCAATCGGCTTCCTGGCGGGCGGTGTTCTGGCTGACGGTGCCGTTCGCCGCGGCAACGGTGTGGTGCGCCCGCCGGGCGGACGAGTCCCGCGACCCGGCCGCCGCGGAGCATCCCCTCGACGTGGCCGGGGCGGTGACCGCGACCGGCGCGCTGGTGTGCCTCGCAGGGTGGCTGGAACATGTCGGTGCCTGGGGCTGGGCGGTGGGCGCGGTGTTGCCGGGCGCGTTGTTCGTACGGGCCGAGCGGCGGGCGCCGGCGCCGCTGGTGGACCTCGCACTGTTCCGGAACCTGCCGTATGTGACGCTGACCGCGGCCGGGGCGGTGGCCAACGCGGCGACGGTGGCGCTGCTGTACGTGGTCCCGCTGACGCTCCAACAGGGGCTCGGGTGGACGGTGTGGGAGGCGGGGCTGGCGTTTCTCGCACCGGCCGTCGCGCTGGCGGTCGGAGGTCCGGTGGCCGGACGGGTGCGGCCCGGGGCGGCGGTGCCGGTGATGGCGCTGTGTCTGGCGGTCGCCGGTGGCGCGCTCTGGGCCACCAGGGGCCTTGCGGGGACGCCCACGGGGGCGCTCGGGCTGCTGGTGGCCTCGACGGGGGCCGCGGCGGCACTGGGCGTCGCGGGCGGGCTGGCCCTTACGGGGACGCAGGCCGTTGTGCGTCGGGAACGGGCCGGGGAGGCTTCGGGCGTCACGAAGGCGGTTCTGACGGTCACGGCGGGGCTGGGGTTGGCCCTTACGGGATCGGGGGGCGGTGGGGCGGTGTCCTCAGGTGGCGGGGCGGTGTCCTCGTATTCGTCGTCGTCGATGGCGTCGTCGTCGATGGCGTCGTCGCCATTGCCGTTGCCGTCGCTGGCGTCGTTGCCGTCGCTGGTGGTGCCGGCGGTGGGGTGTTCGGTGGGGGCGGTTCCGGTGGTGCTGGTGGCGGTGCGCGGGATACGTCGAGGGAGGTGGGACAGGGGCGGAGTGGGACGAGCGAGAGGTGAGTGACGGGTGAGGTGGGGAGGGCCGGGTGGTGGAGCGGGGGTTCGCCGCCGGCCCTCCCCTGAGGTCAGACGAGGGCGGCCGCCTCGGTGTAGCCGCCCGAGACGTCGCTGACGTCGATGAAGCCGTGGGCCTCCAGAAGTGCGGCCGCGATCAGCGAACGGTTGCCGCTGCGGCAGTAGAGGATGACCGGGCGCGCCGGGTCCAGTTCGTCGAGCCGGTCGGCGAGGGCGGCCAGCGGGATGTTGCGGGCGCCGGGCAGGGCGCCCGCGGCGTACTCGGCCGGGTTGCGTACGTCGACCAGCTGGGGGCCGTCCTCGGGGTCCAGGGGCAGCCGGTCGAGCAGGTCGGCCATGCGGAGGCGGTTGCTGCGGCGGGTGAGTTCGGGGGCGGCCGCCAGTACGCCGGCCGGGTCGGGCAGGTGGCCGAGGACCCGGTCGTAGCCGATGCGGGCGAGGCGGAGGCGGGCCTCGTCCTCCTTCCCCGGGGCGGCGAGGAGGACGAGCGGGGTACCGGGCGCCACCACACTGCCCGCGTACTCCGCGAACCGGGTGTCCAGGCTCGAGTGCAGGGAACCGGCGAGGTGGGCGCGGATGTACTCGGCGGCCGGGCGGCAGTCGAGCAGTGCGGCGCCCTGTGTGGCGCGGGCGGTGAGCGCCTCGTCCAGGGTGAGCGGGGCGGGCGGGGCCGGGTCCCGTAGGGGGTGGCCGTCGCGGTTGAGGGCCACGTCGTGCGCGAAGTAGCCCGGGGTGGCGGGCTGTTCGGCGGTGACCAGCCGGACGAAGGCGTCCTGCGTCATGGGCTGGAGGGCGTAGTTGAGGCGACGCTGGTCGCCGAGGGTGGAGCTGGTCTCGGTGGAGATGCTGCGGCCGCAGGCCGAGCCGGCGCCGTGCGCGGGGAAGATCCGGGTCGCGTCCGGGAGGGGCAGCAGTTTGGTGTGCAGGGAGCGGTGGAGACGGGCGGCCATGTCCTGCGGGGAGTGCCCCGCGGCGGACAGCAGGTCGGGGCGGCCGACGTCGCCGATGAAGAGGGTGTCACCGGTCAGCACGCCGAACGGAACGTCGTCGTCGGGGTTTTCCCGGACCACCAGGCAGATGGATTCCAGGGTGTGGCCGGGGGTGGCGAGGACGGTGAGGGTCACGCCGGATCGCGGAGCAGGGTCCGAGCCGGGTCCCGTCCCGGGGCGGGCCTGCGGCTCGGGGCCCAGGAAGATGCGTTCGCCGTCGTGTAACCGCCGTATGGGGAAGCCAGTTTCGGCGGCCGCGCCGAAGGCGATCTCGGCACCGGTCGCCCGGGCCGCCTCCAGATGCCCCGAGAGGAAGTCGGCGTGGATGTGGGTCTCGACGACGAGTTCGATGCGCAGGCCGGCCGCCTCGGCGTCGGCCAGGTACTCGTCGATGTCGCGGCGCGGGTCCACGAGGACGGCGCGCCCGGTGTTCTGATCCCCGATCAGGTAGGACGCCTGGGACAGGCAGTCGAGGTAGTACTGCGCGAAGTGCACGGTCGGGCCTCCAGGGGTGCGGCGCCCGGGCGCGGCGGTCGGCCCGCTCGGGCCGGCCGCGTGGGCGGCTGAATGCACCGTGTATGCCGCTCCGTTGTGCGGATGCACGGATGTACGTACATTAGTACCCGGTTGGCGGGGGACAAGCCGAGGCCCTCCCCCGTCGGCCGGACGACGGAACGAGAGGACCGGACCGAGATGACGCCGCCCCAGCCCGAACACCCGGGCGCGCACCGCCGACCGGATCCGCAGGCCGGTGCCGGCGGACACGCCCCTTACGGGCCCCGCCCGTTGGACCGCGGTTCTCCGCTGCCCCTCTGGGCGCAGCTCCTGGACGATCTGCGCCGCCGGGTGGACGCCGGTGCTTTCACCGAGGAGTTCCCGGCCGAGCACCGGCTCACCGGCGAGTACGAGGTCAGCCGGCACACCGTCCGGGAGGCGCTGCGCAAGCTGCGCGCCGACGGCCTGGTGATCGCCGAACGCGGCCGCGCCAGCCGCCTCGACACCCGTCGCATACAGCAGCCGCTCGGCTCCCTCTACAGCCTCTTCCGCGATCTGGAGGCCCAGGGCGTGGAGCAGCGCAGTGAGGTGCTGCGGCTGGAGCGGACCGCGGACGCGACGGTCGCCGGCCACCTGGGGCTGGTCCCGGACGCGCCGCTGGTCGTGTTGGAGCGGCTGCGGCTCGCGGACGGCGAACCGCTCGCGCACGACACCGCCTACCTCCCGGCCGATCTCGCCGAGCCCCTGCTGGAGGGCGACTTCGGGCACACCTCGCTCTACGGCGAGCTGGCCCGGCGCTGCGGCGTACGGGTCACCGGGGGGCGGGAGCGGATCGCCCCGTTCCTGCCGGACATCCGGCAGGCGTGGCTGCTCGGGCTGGCCGACCGGGAGGCGGCGTTCGCCATCGAACGGGTCGGGCGGGCCGGGGAGCGGGTGGTGGAGTGGCGCGAGACGGTGGTCCGCGGCGACCGCTTCACGTTCGTCGCCGAGTGGTCCGACGCCAGCCGGGCGGTCGCGCTCGCGCCGCGCGCCGCGGCGCCGTCCGCGTAGCCGGCCGCCGTGTCCGTTCTCATAGCCGCGACGGCGGTGCCCTGCGGGCTGCTGATCGGTCTGCTGCTCGGTGCGCTGGGCGGTGGCGGTTCGGTGCTGGCAGTGCCGGCCCTGGTCTATCTGCTGGGCCAGTCACCGCACGCGGCGACGGCCGGGGCCCTGGTGGTGGTCGCGGTCGGCGCGGTCAGCGGACTGGTCTGCCACGCCCGCGCGGGCCGGGTCCGGTGGGCCGCGGGCACGGCGTTCGGCGCCCTGGGGACGGCCGGCAGCTTCGCCGGCTCCCGCTGGAGCGCGTCCCTGGACTCGGGGGTGCTGATGGTGGCGTTCTCGGGGTTGATGCTGGTGGTGGCGGTGGGGATGGTGGTGCGCGGCGCCCGAGGGAGCGAGGGGGCCGCGGGCGGCGCCGTGGAGGGGGAAGGGAAAGGGGAAGGGCGGTTGACGGGGGCGGGGCGGTGGCGGGTGGGGGCCTTAGGGGGCGTCTTAGGGGGCGTCTTAGGGCGCATGGCGTGCAAGTCCTTAGGGGGGTGGGTTGGCGGGCTGCGGGCTCAGCTGCCCCAGCAGTCCCGGCCTCGGCTTCAGCCCCGGTCCCGGCGCCCGCGGCCGCTGCGTACCGCCGTGACCGCCTCGTCCGTCGGGCTGCTCACCGGGTTCTTCGGGGTGGGCGGCGGCTTCGTCGTCGTGCCGGCCCTCACCCTCGTCCTGGGACTGGAGATGCCGGTCGCGGTCGGCACCTCGTTGCTGGTGATACTGATCAACTCCGGGGCCGCGCTGGCGACTCGGGCCGGTACCGGGTCGCTGGACTGGCCCCTGCTGGCCACCCTCGCGGCCTGCGCCGCGGCCGGCAGCCACCTCGGCAACCGCCTCGCCGGCCGGCTGCGCCCGCGGACCCTCACGACGTCCTTCGCCGCCCTCGTCACCGTCCTGGCCCTGGCCATGGCGGCCGCCTCACTGACCGATCTCTAGCGATGGGAGCGCCGGAACACCGACAGACCGCCGCGGGGTGCCGCCGGGCCGCACCGACAGGTGCGGCGGAGCGCGCCCGAACAGCCGACAGCACGGCCGACAGCCCGGATCCACCCCGGAATTCCCCCGGGACCCGAACCCGGTCCCCGTCCCCGTCCCCGTCCCCGTCCCCGTCCCCGTCCCCGTCCCCCAACACCCATAACCCGTCCGGAAGTCAGGAGACAGACATGACCCGGTCCGCAGCCGACGCGGACTCCGCGCCCGCGCCCGCGTCCGCCCCCGTCCACCACCAGATACTGATCGTCGGCGGCGGTACCGCGGGCATCACGGTCGCCGCCCGGTTACGACGTGCCGGCCTTCGGGACATCGCCCTGCTGGAGCCCGCCGAGACGCACTGGTACCAGCCGCTGTGGACCCTCGTCGGCGGCGGCCAGGCGCCGCTGCGGGCCGCGCTGCGCCCCGAGGCCGAGGTCATCCCGCCCGGCGTGCGCTGGCTGCGCGAGCGCGCCACCGCCGTCGACCCGGTGGCCCGTACGGTCACCACCGCCACGGGCCGGGTGTTCTCCTACGGGCGACTGGTTCTGGCGCCCGGACTGAGCCTCGACTGGGACGGCGTGCCGGGGCTGGCGTCGGCCGTCGGTCACGACGGGGTGAGCAGCAACTACCGGGCCGATCTCGCCCCGTACACCTGGGAGTTGATCCGGCGGATGCGGCGCGGCACGGCCGTGTTCACCATGCCGTCGGGGCCGGTCAAGTGCGGTGGCGCGCCGCAGAAGATCGCGTATCTGGCGGCGGACCACTGGCGCAAGCGCGGGGTCCTGGGCACCATCCGCACCATCCTCGCCCTCCCCGAGCCCACGCTCTTCAAGGTGCCGGTCTTCGCGCGGGCCCTGGAGCAGACGGCGCGCCGCTACGGCATCGAGGTGCGCCTCCAGAGCGAGCTGACCCGGGTGGACGGCGCGGAGCGCGCGGCCGTGCTCACCGACCACGCCACCGGCCGCACCGAGACCGTCCACTACGACCTGCTGCACGCGGTACCGCCGCAGCGCGCGCCCCAGTGGCTCGCCGACGGCCCGCTGGCCGACCCCCAGTCCCCCTACGGGTACGTCAAGGCGGACCGGCACACGCTCCAGAACCCGGACTTCCCGGAGGTGTTCGTCCTGGGGGACGTCGCCAACCTCCCCACGTCCAAGACCGGCGCGGCGGTCCGCAAGCAGGCTCCGGTGCTCGTCGCCAACCTCCTCGCGGGGCTCCGCGGGCGCCCGGCCACCGCCCGCTACGACGGGTACACCTCCTGCCCGCTCGTCACGGCCCGGCACAAGATGCTGCTGGCCGAGTTCGACTACGACCTGCGCCCCACTCCCTCGTTCCCGTTCATCGACACCACCCGGGAGCGCACCGACATGTGGTTCCTCAAGCGCTACGGCCTGCCGCAGCTCTACTTCCAGGGGATGCTGAAGGGACGGGCTTAGGGGCGGGCCGTAGGGGCGCGTTGGCCGTTGGGTGCGCGGCGTCCCACTGGGGGCGGTGGCGGACCGGGGAGGGCAGTAGCCGACCGGGGCGGTGGTGGACGGGGCGCCTCGCCCGTCCGGACGGCCCGTCAACTGACCGGCGGGTCCCGGGTGTTATCACCCGCCCCGCCGGGCAGGGATCCCGCGAGGGGCGCCCGCTCCCCCTAGGGGTCACCCGCCTCCCGCCTCAGGGTTCCACCCCGCGCCCTCACGCCCCCACACATCCACCCCTCCCCGCCCTCACTCCCGCCAGTCGGCGACCAGGGCCAGCAGGCCGGGGAACCGGGTCTCCAGGTCCTCGATACGGACGTGACTGCGGCGCTCCAGGCCGTACTGACGCTGGCGGATCAGCCCGGCCTCGCGCAGGGTCCGGAAGTGGTGGGTGAGCGAGGACTTGGGGCGGTCCAGGCCGAACCAGCCGCAGGTGTGGTCGAAAGCCTCCGACTCCAGCAACAGGGTGCGCACGATCCCCATCCGCAGCGGGTCACTCAGCGCACCCATGACGACCTCCAGCCGCAGGGCGTCCCGCGCGGGCTCCGGCAGCGGCTCGGGCGCGTCGGCGGGGACGGGCCTCTGAAGCGCGGCGAGATCCAGCCGCGCCCCAGCGCTCACCCCGGCGCTCACCCCAGCACCCGCCTTCGAGCCCGCCCGACTCTCCAACCCCTTGCTCCCCTTGCTCCCCTTGCTCCCCTCGCTCCGCCCCGCACCCATCCCGACACTCCTCTCGCTCGGCGACCCGGGTGGCCCCAGTTACCCCAGTGCCCCAGTAGCCCCACCCCTAGTACGACTTGCATCGTACTGCAATTGCCTGTACGAATTTCCTCGTACCGCTTGTGCGAATCATCTCGTACTTGCTGGATGAGGAGGGGACACCCATGCCCGGAACCCGTACGGCAGCGCCCACGGCCGGAACCCGCACGGCACCGACGCCCGCACCCCACATGCCGCCCGCACCACCCGCACCGCCCACCAGAGAGATCTGGTTCGCCGCCTGGCCGGTGGTCGCCCTCTTCGTCCTGTCGAACGCGGCGATGCCGCTGTACGCGCTCTGGCAGCGGCAACTCGGCTTCAGCTCGGGCACATTGACGCTGATCTACGCGGCCTACATGGTCGGACTGCTGGGCGCGCTGCCGGTGGCGGGGGTCGCCTCGGACCGCGTCGGGCGGAAGCCGGTCCTGGTGCCGGCGCTGCTCCTGGGACTCGTCGCCTGCCTCGTCTACGCCACCGCGCCCTCGGTCGCCGCGTTGGTCGCCGCCCGCCTGCTGACCGGCGTGGCCACGGGCGTCGCGGTGTCGGCCGGGATGGCGGCGGTGACGGACATCGCCGCCGACCGGCGGATCGGGCCGCTGCTGGCGTCCACCGGGATGGTCCTGGGCGCCGGGATCGGCCCCGTGCTGGCCGGGGTGCTGTCGGAGACCGTGCCCGGGCCGACCGTGACGGTCTTCGTCGTGGAGGCCGCCCTGCTGATCACGGCGGTGGTGGCGGTGGCCAGGATGCCGCTGCCGCGGCGGGAGCGCGGGGCGGGCGCCGCCGCGGCCGGCTCCTGGGTGCGGCTGCCGGCCGTGCCCCGGGCCAACCGGCGTCATCTCGCCCTCGGGCTGGCCGCGTTCGCCCCGGGCATCAGCGCCACCTCGTTCGTACTGTCGCTCGGGCCGTCGCTGCTGGCCGGTCTGCTCGGGACCACGAACCGGGCGCTGGCCGGCGGGATGGCGCTGGCGATGTTCCTGTCGGCCACCGGTGTGCAGTTCGTGCTGCGGCGGCGGGCCGTCCGCACCGTGCTGCTGGTCTCCGGGGCTGCCACCGTCGCCGGCACCCTGGCACTGGTCACCGCCGTCCACACCGCCACGCTCGTCCCGCTGGTCGCCGCGGTGCTGCTGGCCGGCGCGGGCCAGGGCGCCGGCCAGCTGGGCGGGCTGACCCTGCTGAGCCGCGAGGTCCCGGCGGCCCGCCGCGCGGAGGCCAACGCGGCCCTGAACGCCGGGGGTTACCTCCTCGCCGGCGTCCTCCCCGTCGCCGACGGCTACCTCAGCGACGCCATCGGGCTGCCGGCGGCGGCCACCACCTTCGGCCTGGCGGTCGCCGCCCTGGCCGCGGCCGGCGCGGCACTGATCGCGACCAGGGGCGGCCGGCCGCGCGGCTAGCGCCTGCGCCGGAAGTCCCGACTGCCCCTGGGGGACGGCCCCAGGTCCTCCCCATTACCTTCTTGGTGGCCCCGCAATGGGGCGCCCGGCCTTCGGAGTTGGCATGACTTTCTCCCCCTGTCGAACGTATGGCCTGGGGGGTGGTGTCACCGGCTCCGGAGGCATCGACAGACCGCTGATTAGGGGCATGACCACCGGCTTGTCCGCAGGTCGGGAGGCTCTTCGTAATGTGGATGTGGCGATCGGTGCCGTGGGACGGCCGGGCGGGAACGACCAGAGGACGCACGTGATCGACGTCAGTGAGATCGGCGCCTTCCTCGGCCTGGACGTCGGCAAGAGCGAACACCACGCCACCGCCGTCACTCCGGCCGGAAGGAAGGCCTTCGACAAGCGGCTGCCCAACAGCGAACCCAAGCTCCGCGACGTGTTCGCCAAGCTGAAAGCCAAGCACGGCACCGTGCTCGTGGTCGTCGACCAGCCCGCCTCCATCGGCGCCCTGCCGCTGGCCGTGGCCCGCGACATGGACTGCCCCGTGGCTTACCTGCCGGGCCTGACGATGCGGCGGATCGCCGACCTCTACCCCGGTGAAGCCAAAACCGACGCCCGCGACGCCTTCATCATCGCGGACGCGGCCCGGTCGATGCCGCACACTCTGCGGGCCGTCGAGCTTGCCGACGAGGCAGTAGCCGAGCTGGAAATGATCGTGGGTTTCGACGACGACCTGGCCGGCGAAGCCACCCGCATCAGCAACAGACTGCGGGGACTGCTGACACAGATCCACCCGTCGCTGGAACGGGTACTGGGACCGCGAATGCAGCACCCAGCCGTGCTCAAGCTGCTCGACCAGTGCGGTTCGCCGGCCCAGGTCCGCAAGGCCGGACGGCGTCGGCTGGTGAACCTGATCCGCCCAAAGGCACCACGGATGGCGGAACGGCTCGTCGATGACATCTTCACCGCCCTGGACGAGCAGACAGTGGTCGTGCCAGGCACGGCCGCGGCCGCATTGATCGTCCCCAGCCTCGCCAGCTCGCTCCAGTCGGTACTTGACCAGCGCAAACTCCTCGCCACAAGGATCGAGGAACTGCTGGAGGCTCACCCTCTTTCCAAGGTCCTGACGTCCATGCCGGGGATCGGCGTCAGGACCGGAGCACGCATCCTCATCGACATCGGCGACGCCAGCAGCTTCCCCAGCGCCGCCCACCTCGCCGCCTACGCCGGCCTCGCCCCGGCAACCCGCAGTTCCGGGTCCTCCATCCGCGGCGAACAGCCATCGCGCAGAGGAAACAAACAGCTCAAACGCGCCTTCTTCCTCTCCGCGTTCGCCGCCCTGGCCGACCCCGTCTCCAGGGCCTACTACGACAAGAAGATCGCCCAGGGAAAACACCACACCCAAGCCCTCCTCTGCCTCGCCAGACGACGAGCCGACGTGCTCTTCGCCATGCTCCGCGACGGCACCTTCTACCAACCCCAACCAGCCCCCACGGGTTGACGAAACCCATAGGGGCACCCCCCCGCTACGCCCCCGCGTCCCCCACGGCGCCCGCGTCCCTCATGCCCCCTCCCCCTCCGTCACCACATCCGCCACCACGCACCCCACGTTGTCCGGCGCCCCGGCCTCGTGGGCGCGGCGGACCAGCTCGGCGACCGCCTGCTGCGGGGTGGCCGCGCCGGCGAGGGCCGCCCGGATCTCCTCGGGCGGGACGACGCCGGTCAGGCCGTCGGTGCAGAGCAGATAGCGCTCGCCGGGCCGGGCGTCGAGCAGTTGGAGGTCCGGGGCGAAGTCGACGCCGGCGTCCAGGGACCGCAGCAACAGGGCGCGTTGCGGATGCGACGGCGCCTCCTCGGGCGTGAGCCGGCCCTCGTCGATGAGGGACTGCACCAGGCTGTGGTCGTGGGTGAGGCGGACGAGCCCGGAGTCCCGCAGGACGTAGGCCCGCGAGTCCCCGATGTGCAGCAGCGCCAGCCGGGCGCCGGAACGCAGCAGCGCGGTGAGGGTGCTGCCGGTCGCCTCGTCGGCCGTCGGCGCGGCACGGTGGGCGTCCCGGGCCGCCTCCTCCAGGACGGTGAGCAGGTCGGCGGCGGTCAGATCCCGGTCCGCCAGGGGCCTCAGCGCCTCGATGGCGGCGGTGGCGGCCGGTCCGCCACGGGGGCCGTAGCCGTCGGCGACCGCCAGCAGGTGCGGGCCGGCGTAGGCCGCGTCCTGTTGGGCGGTGCGCACCAGCCCTCGGTCCGTGAGGGCGGCGCAGCGCATCGTCAACGGGGTCGCGGGGTCCAGGGGTCGGGCCATGGTGGTGTCCTTCCGCTTCAGCTGGTCCACGAGGAAGGCGGCCAGGTCCCGGCGGGCGGCGACATCGGCCTCGACCTGCGCCCAGTACGCGGCGACCGCCCCGGCCGCGGCGTCCGGCGCCAGCTCGCACACCTCGCGGATGCGGGCCAGCGGCATGCCGAGCCGGCGCAGCCAGGCGACCAGCCGGGCGCGCTCCAGCTGGGCCGGGGCGTAGTGGCGGTAGCCGCTGCAGGGGTCGACGTGGACGGGAGTCAGCAGACCGAGCTCGTCGTACAGGCGCAGTGCCTTCGGCGAGAGCCGGGACGCCCGTGCGAACGCCCCGATCGTCAGCAGCTCCCCGTCCCTCCGGTGTGCCCCGTCCACTTGGTGCTCCTCCACGCGCCGTCGCCACCGGGGGACGGCGGCCGTCCTCCTCGTACCGGGCACCTCGCCCGGCCCCGCCGATGCTGGGCCTTCCCCCAGGGACAAGGTCAACGGCCCCCGCCACAGGGCGCCGGGACCGCCCCGGCTACGCCCCGTCCAGCCGGTTCAGCGCCGCGGCCGTCAGCGCCTGCACGCCCATCTCCAGTGTCGGCCGGGCCAGCGGGACGAATTGCGGCGCATGGTTGGAGGGGATGTCCTGGGCCAGCCGCCCGGCGGCCAGCGCGGTGCGGAACTCGTCCGGGTCCCAGCCGCCCAGCCACCAGTAGTACAGCGGTGCCCCGGCGGCGCTCGCGAGCAGCCCCACGTCCTCGCTGCCGGTCGCCGGCTCGTAGGCGAACACCCGCTGCTCGCCGAAGAGCCCGGTGAAGCTCGCGTTGACCTCCGCCAGCACCGCCGTGTCGTTGACGGTCGGCGGGAAGGATTCCAGCCTCCTGGTCTCCGGCTCCCGCGGCGCACCGGACGCGGCCGCCTCGGCCCGCGCGATCCGGTCGACGGCGGCCAGCACGGCGGTCCGCACGTTCTGGTCGAAGCTGCGGACGCTGAGCCGGACGACGGCCCGGTCCGGTATCACGTTGGCGCTGTCCCCGGCGTGGAACGAGCCGACCGTGACCACCGCCTGCTCCTTCGCGGCGATCTCCCGCGCCACCACCGACTGCACCCGCTGCACGAACGCCGCCGCCATCAGGATCGGGTCCACCGTCGTCTCCGGCCGCGAACCGTGGCCGCCGGTCCCGTGGAAGGTGATCTCCAGGGTGTCGGCGGCGGCCATGCACGCCCCCGGGCAGTACGCGATCAGCCCCGCACCGAAGGGCCCGACGTGCTGCCCCAGCACCACGTCGGGCGTGGGCACCAGGCCCTGGCTGTAGAGGCCGTCGTCGAGCATGGCGCGGGCGCCGTTGCCCGCCTCCTCGGCCGGCTGGAACAGCACCACCAGCGTCCCCGACCAGTGCGCGCGGCCCGCGGCGAGCAGGTCGGCGGCCCCCAGCAGGCAGGTCACATGGACGTCGTGCCCGCAGGCGTGCATCCGACCCGGGACGGTGGAGGCGTACGGCACCCCGGAGTTCTCGGTGACCGGCAGCGCGTCCATGTCGGCGCGCAGCAGGACCACCGGGCCGGGGCCGTTGCGCAGTACCCCGGTGACGCCGGTGCCGCCGATTCCGGTCGTCACGTCGTAGCCGTACGCGGTCAGCCGGCGGGCCGCCTCGGCGGCCGTACGGGTCTCCTGGAAGGCGAGTTCGGGGTGGCGGTGCAGGTCTTCGTAGAGGGCCACGAGGTCCGCGAGGCGGGCGTCGAGCGGTGCCAGGACGGATGAGGGGAGGGCATGGTCACGGTCGCTCATACGCGCATTCGACCATGCGCGGGCGCCGCCGTCTGCCCCTGGGGCGGGCGCGTTCCCGCGGCGCGCCCGGCTCCGTTCCCGCCGGCCGGGCCGTCCTGAGCTGGCCGGTACGCAGCGGGTCGGTGTCCGGTCCCCCGTGACACCACCGCCCCCGCCTGCAACCGTGGATCACCATGCCTGCGACGTGGCGCAGCGCATCCCCAAGCCGACGACCGGAGGCTGACGTTGGCCACTTCACCCACCCGACCGGCGGACGAGCCGGCCGATCTCGCGACCCACCTCATGGACCAGGCCATGGGCCATCTGTTCTCCGCCGCGCTGCGCACCGCCGCCCACTACCGCATCGCCGACCGGCTCACCGCGGGCCCGCGCACCCCCGAGCAACTGGCCGCCGCCACCGACACCCACGCCCCGCACCTGCGCCGCGTCCTGCGCTACCTCGCCGCCCGCGGCATCTTCCGCGAGGACACCGCGGGCGCCTACCAACTGACGCCCGCGGCCCGGCAGTTGCGCACCGACGTGCCCGACTCCCTGCACCCCGCCGTCATGATGCTCACCGACGACCTGTTCCTGCGGACGTCCGCCGGCCTGCCCGAGGCGGTACGGCACGGCGGCGCCTCCTTCGAGCGGCTCTTCGGCACGCCGCTCTTCGCCCATCTGGAGTCGGATCCGGCCGGGCGCACGCTCTTCGACGACGGGACGGCGTCGCTGGCCGCCCCGGTGGACGACGCGGTGGCCGCCGCCTATCCCTTCCCCGAGACCGGCACCGTCGTCGACGTCGGCGGCGGCCGCGGGGGCCTGCTGCGCGCGGTGCTGGGTCGCCATCCGCAGCTGACCGGCGTCCTCTTCGACCTGGCGCCGCCACTGGCCCACCACCTGCTGGGCGCCGATGAGCTCAAGGGCCGCTGGCGCACCCAGGAGGGCGACTTCTTCACCTCCGTCCCGGAGGGCGGCGACCTCTACGTCCTCAAACACGTGCTGCACGACTGGCCGGACGACGCCTGCCGCCGCATCCTGCGCGGCTGCCGTACGGCGATGGCGCCCGGCCGCCGCCTGCTGGTCGTCGACTGCGTGCTGCCGCCGGGGAACGCCCCGCACTTCGGCAAGACGATGGACATCGCCATGCTGACGGTCTTCGACGGCCGGGAGCGCAACGCGGACGAGTTCGCGGCGCTGCTGGCGGCCGCCGACTTCCGGCTGACCCGGGTGCTCCCGACGCCGAGCTTCGCGTCGATCGTGGAGGCGGTGGCCGACTAGCGGGCGGCCCGCCCCGACACGCCGCGCCCCGCTGCCCCCGTCGCCGCCGGTCCCGCGCTCTACTGAGGGCCACTCGACCGGCGGCCGACGAGAGGGGCTGGGGCAACGTGACGGTTCTGATGCAGGCGCGCAGCCGCAACGAGGCGCACCGCGCCGCCACCCCACTGGAGCTGTTCTTCGACCTGTGCTTCGTGGTGGCGATCGCCCAGGCCGGCCGCCAACTGGTGCACGCCCTGGCCGAGGGCCATCCGGGGCACGGCGTGGTCGGCTATCTGATGGTGTTCTTCGCCATCTGGCTCGCGTGGCTCAACTTCAGCTGGTTCTCGTCCGCGTACGACACCGACGACGTGCTGTACCGGGTGGTGACGCTCGTTCAGATCGCCGGTGTCCTCGTCCTGGCCGCCGGCGTCCCGCGGGCCTTCGACCACGGCGACTTCCGGGTGGTGTGGTGCGGCTATCTGGTGATGCGGCTGGCGCTGGTCAGCCAGTGGCTGCGGGCCGCCCACGGTGCGCGGGGCGCCGAACGGCGCACCGCCCTCCACTACGCCCTCGGGGTGACCGTCTGCCAGGTCGGCTGGCTGGCACTGCTGTTCCTGCCGCCGGGCGACGCCCCGTGGGTGTTCCTGGTGATGGGCACGCTGGAGCTGTCGGTCCCGGCGCTCGCCGAACGCCGGCGGCAGACGACCTGGCACCCGCACCACATCGCCGAGCGCTACGGCTTGTTCACCCTCATCGTGCTGGGCGAGACGGTCTCGGCGGCGACCGTGGCCGTGCAGTCGGCGCTCGACGAGCACCACGACCCGGGCACGCTGCTGCCGATCGCCGCCGGCGGCCTGCTGCTGGTCTTCGCGGCGTACTGGATCTACTTCGCGGTCCCCATCCACCTCCACCTCCGTTCCAACCGCCAGGCGTTCCTGTGGGGATACGGCCACTACCTGGTGTTCTGCTCGGCCGCGGCGATCGGCGCGGGGATCGAGATCGCGGTGGAGCAGTCGGCCGGCGGCACGCATCTGCCGGTGTACGCGGCGGCGGCCTGTGTCACGGTGCCGGGCGCGCTCTACCTGTTCACGGTGTGGCTGATCCACTCCCGCCACCAGAAGCGCGGTCTCGCCCAGCAACTGGTCCTGCCAGTGTCCGCCGTTCTGGTTCTGGCATGTACGTCCGCCGGGCGTGTCGCGGTCCCGTTGGCGGGTCTGGTGGCGGCCGCCACGGTGGCGGTGGGCGTCACCCTGACGGCCCGCCAGGGCACCGCTCTGGAGGAGGAGTAGCGGCCGCCGGTCGGCCCATCCCGGGTACGGGTGTGAGCGGCGCCCGCCCGGCGCGCCGTCCCCCGTAAGCGTGCCGAACGGCCGTACGCGCGCCCGCCGCGCCCGGCCGCCGGACCACCCGCCGAGCGGCCGGAAAGCACCCGGCGCACCCGGCGATCCCTCCTGCCAACTCACCCTTCACAGAGCGGACTTGGGTCGCATTCCGGCCAACTTTGGGCCACCCCGTCACGCCCTCCGCGGCACGTCACATAGCCCTCGACCGCGATCATTCCCCGCATTCCCATACCAAAGGACCACTCGGCGTGCGGCGTCATCCTCATGCCCTCTACCGTTCACCACGGCCCGCGGAAGCGGCCCCACCGGAACGCGGTAGGGTGCAGATTGCCCTTTTTATGCCTGGGGGCTCTGCGGTCCCGCAGCGACCCACGGGCCGTCCGCCCGTCCGTACCTGAGGAGACGCCAGACATGGCAGCCCGCCACGCCCAGTCCCGTGCGCGCAGGAGACTGTCCCGGCGCAGCAAGGCCGTCGGCGGCCTCGCGCTCTCCACCCTGGTCGGCACCGCCCTGTGGGCCTGGCCGGCCTCGGGCGACGACCACAACGGCCGGCCGGACGCCAAGAGCGGCGCGGCCCGGACGGTCTCCAGCCCGGACACCCCGGCGCCCCACCAGGCCGCGCCGGACGCGGCCCGCGGACTGCGCACCATCCCGGACCTCAGCGACGCCGCCCGCAAGCGCATACCGGCCAACGCCCGCCAGGTCCTCGTCGTCACCGGCAAGGGCACCGACTCGTACGACTCGCGGGTCGTCCTCTACACCCGCGAGCAGGGCTCGGACCTCTGGGAGGCCGGCCCCGCCTGGTCCGCGCACAACGCCGCCCACGGATGGACCACCCAGCACCGCTACGGCGACCTGCGCTCCCCCCAGGGCGTCTACAGCCTCACCGACGCCGGCGGCCGGCTGCCCGCGCCCGAGGGCACCAAGCTCCCCTACGACCACAACACCAGCTTCGTCGCGCACGGCACCGGCGTCGAGGGCGAGCCGCTGGCCGGCGCCTTCGACTACGTCATCGCCATCAACTACAACCGCGTCCCCGGCTCCTCCCCGCTGGACGGCCGGCGGCCCCTGGGCGACGAAAAGGGCGGCGGCGTCTGGCTGCACGTCGACCACGACGGCCCCACCCAGGGCTGCGTCAGCCTCAAGCCCGACGTGATGCGCGCACTGCTGCGCACCCTCGACCCGGCCCTCCACCCGGTCATCGTGATGGGCCCGGTCGGCCACTGACCCCGCTCGGCCATCGGGCCGCGCCGGGCGGGGCCCGCGTGGTACGCATGCCCCCATGACCGACACGCGGCAGCACCAGCGGCAGCCGGGGGGCGGGGACACCCCGCACCCCCCGGGCCCGCACGACGCCCTGACCGATGTCCCCGGCCTGCGGGTCGGGCACGCCCAGCGCATCGGTGACGGCTGGCTCACCGGCACCACCGTCGTCCTGGCCCCCGAGGGCGGCGCCGTCGCGGCGGTCGACGTGCGCGGCGGTGGCCCCGGCACCCGGGAGACCGACGCCCTCGACCCCCGCAACCTCGTCCAGCGGGTCGAGGCGATCGTGCTGACCGGCGGTTCGGCGTTCGGACTTGACGCGGCGTCCGGTGTCGTCGGCTGGCTGGAGGAACGGCACCGCGGCTTCCGGGTCGGCCCCGACCCGGCCCAGGTCGTCCCCGTCGTGCCCGCCGCCGCCCTCTTCGACCTGGGGCGCGGCGGCGACTGGCGGGCCCGCCCGGACGCCGCCCTGGGGCGCGCCGCCGTCGAGGAGGCCGCCCGGACGGCGCCCGGTGCGCCCGTCCGCCAGGGCGTCGTAGGCGCCGGCACCGGCGCGGTCGCGGGCGGCCTCAAGGGCGCCGTGGGCTCCGCCAGCGCCGTCCTGCCCTCCGGGATAACCGTCGCCGCGCTGGCCGCCGTCAACTCCGCGGGCTCCTTCGCCGACCCGCGGACCGGCGCCCTCTACGGCGCACCCGGCCCGCTCCCCGCACCGGAGGTCCACGCGGCCGCCCGGAGCCGCCTCGCCGAGGCCCGGGAGATCTCCGCGGCCCGCTCGGCCGCCTCCGTCCACCCGCCGCTGAACACCACCCTCGCGGTGGTGGCCACCGACGCCGTCCTCACCCGCGCCCAGGCCCAGAAGCTCGCCGGCACCGCGCACGACGGACTGGCCCGTGCGCTGCGCCCCGTGCACCTCCTCAACGACGGCGACACGGTCTTCACGCTGGCCACCGGCGCCCGTCCGCTCGCCGAGGCGGAGGCGCTGGCCGACCCCGTCTTCGCCGTCCACCTGGAAGCGGGCGTCCTGAACGACCTCCTGGCCACCGGCGCCGACGTCCTGACCCGGGCCGTCGTCAAGGCCGCCCGCGCCGCCACCCCGGTGGACGGCCCCGGCGGCCGCTTCCCGTCGTACACCGAGCTGTACGGGGCGACCGGGCCGGGCGGCAGTTAGGCCCCCACCGCCCCCAGGAGGGTCCCCGCCACATAGGTGACGGCCATGGCCAGGGCGCCTCCGGCGACGTTGCGCACGACCGCCGGGGCGACGGGGGCGGTGCCCAGGCGGGCGCTGGTCCAGCCGCACACCGTCAGGGCCGCGAGGACCGCCAGGACGGTGATCCACAGGCGCTGGCCGGCCGGCGGCAGCACGATCGCCAGGAGCGGGAGCAGCGCGCCCGCGGTGAAGGCGAGGAAGCTGGCGCCCGCGGCGTGCCAGGGATTGGTGAGCTCGTCGGGGTCGATGCCGAGCTCCACCTCGGCGTGGGCGCGCAGCGCGTCATGGGCCGTCAGCTGCTCTGCCACCTCCTGCGCCAGTGCGCCGCTGAGGCCCTTGCCCTCCAGGAGTTCGGTCAGTTCCCGGAGTTCGGCCTGCGGTTCGGCGGCCAGTTCGCGCTTCTCCAGGGCCAGTGCGGCCCTCTCGGAGTCGCGCTGGGTGGAGACCGAGACGTATTCGCCGGCGGCCATGGACATCGAGCCGGCCAGCAGTCCGGCGAGCCCGGCCGTCAGCAGTGTGCTGCGCGAGTCGGTGGCGCCGGCGACGCCGACGACGAGTCCGGCGGTGGAGACCACCCCGTCGTTGGCCCCGAGGACCGCCGCGCGCAGCCAGTTGAGGCGGCTGCCGAGGCCACCGCCGTGTGCCTCGTCGTGCTCCGGTGTCTGAAGCGTCACCGGTCGAGCGTCTCATCCGGGTGTCGCGGTCGGCCTCATGTTCCGCTCGACGCCCGCGCGTCGTGCCGGCGCGGCCGGTGGTAGAAACGGCCGTATGTCCGCATCGCCGCCCCCCACGCCTCCCCCCGCACGGCCCGGCCGGCGCGCCGCCGCGCCCTCGGGTGCCCAGCCACCCCCGCCGCCGCCCACGTTGGTGCAGCCGCCGCCCCCCGCACCCGCGCCCGCCCGCCGGGAGCCGGTGCGGCAGCGGCTGTGGTGGCACCGGCTGATATTCGGGCTCTGGTACCGGCCGGTGGACGTCTTCGACGAGGCGCGGGACCGCAGCGCGTGGAGTGCGGCGGTGCTGCTGTGCCTGATCAGCGGCGGGATCGGGATCGTCTCGGTGGACGCGTTCCGCGCCCAGTGGACGGCCGGCCCCGCGGCGGCGCTCCAGTTGGCCGGGCTGGCCGAGGCGGTGCTGCTGCTGGCCAGTCTGGGGCTGGGGGCGGTCACCCACGCGATAGCGCGGACGCTCGGCGGCAACGGGCGGTTCGCGCCGACGGCGAGCCTGTTCGTGGTGCTCTTCTGGGTGACGGACCTGCCGCGGCTGCTCATCGCGGCGTGGCTGCCGGCGAGTTCCACGTTCGTGCAGGCCGCGACGTGGACGACGTGGGGGTTCGGCTACTTCCTCGCGGTGCTGCTGATACGTGGTCAGCACCATCTGCCGACGCGGCGGTCGGCGGCCGCGGTGTCGGTGCAGATGCTGGCGGCGCTGGCGCTGCTCAAGCTGGGGCCGGTGCGGTGAGCCGGGCGCACCGGAGGACCGGTGCGCCCGGCCGACGGGGGGTCAACTTCGGCTGCTGAGCTGCCGCACGAGGTCGTCGAACGCCTGTCGTTCGGCGGGGGTGAGGTCGACGTTCTCCGAGGCGGGCCCGCCGGGGCCGGTCTGGCGCGGTACGGCGTCGAGCCGGATCCGGGCGCGGGACGGCCGCCTACGGAAGGGGAACGGGGCGCCGGTGCCGTGGTGCCCGCGGCGGGTCAGTCCGATCAGGCCGACCGCCCAGAGGACGACGATGACCAGCAGAACGCCTAGGCCGATCTGCTGGAGAATCGAAACGGAGGGGAGCATGCTGTTCCTCCCGAACAAGTGGGCGCTGGGCTAGGCCCCAGTAGACACCACGCGTCTGGCCTTCCAACAGGGGATCTTGGGCCACAAATCCCTAAGTGACACATCTCCTATGACATTTCCCCGCATTCCAGACACCACACGTGTGTTCCTTGCGCGCGTCCCCTGTGTGCGTCGCGGCCGGTCCGGGCGCCCTCCGGGGCCGCCCCGCGCGCCCTCGACCGCATCCTCGTGGCCGACTTCCCTGGACCCGGCCGCCACGCCGGCCGCCGACCCGGGCCTGGCGCACTGCACGATCACCGGCTTCGGATCCGGCGCGGGCCGGGCCGTGGAGGCCGCTCTGCCCTCCTCGCCCCTGGCGTCGCCGGTCGACCAGGCGTCCGCCCATCTGGCGACCGGCCGGGACCCCGGCCCGATGGACGACCGGCACCCGAGCGGCTGACGGCGGCACCGGTGCCGTGCGGCCCCGGTCAACGGCCTCTCCGAGGCGCTGGAGTTGGCGGCGCGGCCGGGGCTGGACCCGGTCGTTCCGGTCGGCGCGGGCCGGGTCCTCCAAGTCGCCAGCCCGCTGCGCCTGCCGGGCACGCCGGTGGTACAACCGACGGCGCCACCCGGCCTGGACGAAGACGGCACGGCACTGCGAACCTGGCTGTCAGGGCCGGACGGCCGACCCCCGCCACCGCGAATGTGACCTTCGTCACAACGAGGTGGTACCCGCAACCAAATCCACCCGTAGGTGCTGTTTACCAGCACGGAATCACAACACCCCTGTATGGAGCAGCTCGTGACATCGCTGGACAACCCTTCGCCCGCCCCGTCCCGCACCGCCCACCAGCAGCTTCAGACCGAGTCACGCGATTCCGCCGCCCCCCGCCGCGCCCGCCGTACCCGCCGCGCCCTGGCGCTCACCGCGCTGCTCGCCGCGGGCGCGCTGTCGTTGGCGGCCTGCGGCGGCGACGCCGAGGCGGGCCAGGGCGACGGCAAGAACGGGCAGGCCGGAGCGGACGCCGCGGCCGCCAAGGACGCCTCCGACGCCAAGATCCAGGTCTCGTCGAAGGACGGCGCCACCAACGCCAGCATCAACGACACCGGGGTGAAGGTCACCGGCGGCAAGTTGACGGACGTCAAGCTCACCGCCGTCGACACCGGCAAGGACGTCGCCGGCGCCATATCGCCGGACGGCACCTCCTGGAAGCCCGGCGCGCAGCTGGACCGCGGCGCCAAGTACAAGATCGTGGCGAACGCCAAGGACGCCAAGGGCCGTCCGGCGACCGAGAACGCGACCTTCACCACGGTCTCGTCGTCGCACAGCTTCATCGGCTCGTTCACGCCCGACAACGGCAAGACGGTCGGCGTCGGCATGCCGGTGTCGTTCAACTTCGACAAGCCGATCGTCAACCAGAAGGACGTCCGGTCCCACATCACGGTGACTTCCAGCAGCGGCCAGAAGGTCGTCGGCCACTGGTTCGGCAACCAGCGGCTGGACTTCCGGCCGGAGGACTACTGGAAGGCCGGCTCCAAGGTCACCATGAAGATCGACCTGGACGGGGTGAAGGGCGGCCCGGGCATCACCGGCGTGCAGTCCAAGACGGTGTCCTTCACCATCGGGCGCTCGCAGGTCTCCACGGTGGACATGGACACCCAGACCATGACCGTCAAGCAGGACGGGAAGGTCATCAAGAGCATCCCGATCTCCGGCGGCAGCCCCGACCACCCGACCTACAACGGCCAGATGGTGATCTCGGAGAAGTTCGAGCAGACCCGGATGGACGGCTCGACGGTCGGCTTCGGCGGCGAGTACGACATCAAGGACGTGCCGCACGCCATGCGGCTGTCGTCGTCCGGCACCTTCATACACGGCAACTACTGGGGCAGCTCGTCGATCTTCGGCCGCACCGGCACCAGCCACGGCTGTGTGGGCCTGGAGGACAACAAGGGCGGCGGTGGCGACACCCCGGCCAAGTGGTTCTACGACAACTCGCTGATCGGCGACGTGGTCATCGTCAAGAACTCCAAGGACAAGACCGTCCAGCCCGACAACGGCCTCAACGGCTGGAACATGTCGTGGTCGGCGTGGACGGCGGGCAGCGACTCCTGACGGCCGACCGGCCCCGCTGACGCATACGAGGCGGCGACCGCTCCTCCTGCCTTCCGGGAGGGGCGGTCGCCGCCTTTTGCGCGCGAGGGGGGCGGAGCAGGGGCTCGCCTATCAGGTCGTGTCCGGGGGCTCGCCTATCGGGGCGGTGTCACGCCCGGCGTTCGCGGGGGTGGACCAGCTCCAGCACTCCCCCGACGCTCTCCGTGCCGTGGCCGTCCGCCACCCGCCGCTTCATCAGCTCCCACAGCGGGCCGAACAGTTCCGTGCTGACGCCCTGCGCCTGGCTGACGTCACCGATGGCGTCGTGCGAGACCTGCATGGCGAGGTTGGAGCCGGTGGCGCCGTAATCCCCGGAGTCGGCCTGCTCCGCCATCGCGGGCAGCTGGTTGTCGGCCATCGCCCGCAGCCACGGCACCAGGAGTTCCCGGGTGAATTCCGCGACGTTCCCGCCCGCCGAGCGCACCAGGCCGGCCGCGTGCAGAAAACCGCCGAACATGCCGTACATTCCGCTCAGCAGCGCCAGGTCGTTGAGCGGCGCCAGGCCCGGATCCGCCCCCAGATAAACGCTGCGGGCGAAGGCGTCCAGCACCTCGCGATGCGCCCGGAAAGCCTTCTCGGCACCGCTGTAGAGCACGAATGCCTGCGGCTGCCCGATGATTTCCGGGACGGCCATGATGCCGCCGTCGAGATAGTCCGCGCCGAGCCCGGAAACCCGCTCCGCCAGCTCCCGCGCCTCGGCCGGCGAACCGTTGGTCACATTGACCACGACCCGGCCCTTGAGCGCCTCACCTGCACCGTCGTCGGCCAGCAGCGGGCCGACGGCGGCGTAGTCCAGAATGCAGACGATCACCACTTCGCCCGCGGCGATCGCCTCGGCCGGAGTGAGCGCGCGCCGGGCGCCCTTTTCCACCAGCGCGTCGGCCTTGCGCGCCGTACGGTTCCACACCGTCACCCGGTGACCGGCCGCCAGCAGCGCCGCCGCCAGGGCCGTACCCATGTCTCCCAGGCCCAGCACGGTGACGTTCTTCCGCACCGCTTCTCCCACCGGGTACTCCATCGAGTTCCCCACCGAATTGCCCACCGAATGCCCTACCGAATTCCCCGCCGACATAACGGAACTGCGCTCCCGACTGTTTCGTGACGATCTCTTGGTGATCAGTTTTGGCGGGGGCGTGGTCCGGGACAAGTACGCACTAATTAGTGGGTGGTTACCCGTAGGTGAGCGGTCACCGGTGAACGGTCACCGGTGAGCGGGCGGCTACCTCGCGGCGGGTATGTCCGCGGCCGGCACCGCTGCCGGGCGGGCCCGCAGGCGCTTGAGGAGGACGACCAGCGCGGCGCCGACCACGGTGCCGATGGCGACCGCCAGGAGGTAGAGCAGCGGCCGGCCGATCAGCGGCACGACGAAGACGCCGCCGTGCGGGGCCCGGAGGGTGCAGCCGAAAGCCATCGACAGACCGCCGGTGACCGCGCCGCCGGCCATCGCCGAGGGGATCACCCGCAGGGGGTCGGCGGCGGCGAACGGGATGGCGCCCTCGGTGATGAAGGACGCGCCGAGCACCCAGGCGGCCTTGCCGTTCTCCCGCTCGGCCGGCGTGAAGAGCCCGCCCCGCACGGCCGTGGCCAGCGCCATCGCCAGCGGCGGGACCATACCGGCCGCCATCACCGCGGCCATCACCTTCAGGCTGCCGGGATTGGGGGTGGCCAGGCCGCCGACCGCGAAGGCGTACGCGACCTTGTTGAGCGGTCCGCCGAGGTCGAACGCCATCATCAGCCCCAGCAGCACGCCGAGGATCACGGCGTTGGCACCGGAGAGGCCGGTCAGCCAGCCGGTGAGGGCCTTCTGGAGCGCGGCGACCGGCTTGCCGACCACCAGGAACATCAGGAAGCCGACCACCGCCGAGGAGAGCAGCGGAATCACCACGACCGGCATGATGCCGCGCAACACCGGTGGCACGCCGACCCGTTGGACCGCCCGCACCACCGTGCCGGCCAGCAGACCGGCGATCAGCCCGCCCAGGAAGCCCGCGTCCACGGTGAGCGCGACCGCGCCGCCGACGAAGCCGGGGACCAGGCCGGGTCGGTCCGCCATCCCGTATGCGATGAAGCCGGCCAGGACCGGGACGAGGAAGCCGAAGGCGGTGCTGCCGATCTGGAAGAGCAGCGCCGCCCAGCTGGCCGACTCCGTCCACACGAAGTGGTCGGCGACCGACGGCGCCTTGTCGACGGTGTAGCCGCCGATCGCGAAGGCGAGCGCGATCAGCAGCCCGCCGGCGGCGACGAACGGCACCATGTAGCTGACCCCGGTCATCAACCACTTGCGGAGCCGGGTGGCAGGGCCGTCGGTGGCGTCGGCGCCCCGGTCCATGGGGGCGGCGGGTCGCGCGGGCGCGGCGGCGGCCCCTTCGTGGGCGGCTTCGCGGGCGGCCTTCTCCCGTACCTCGGCGATGAGTTCGGCGGGGCGGTTGATGCCGGCCTTCACCCCGACGTCGACGACCGGCTTGCCGGCGAACCGCTCCCGGTCCCGCACCTCGACGTCGTGCGCGAGGATCACGCCGTCGGCGGCCGCGACCAGCTGCGGGTCCAGGCTCCGGAAGCCGGCCGAGCCCTGGGTCTCCACGGCGAGTTCGACGCCGGCCGCCCGCGCGGCCTTCTCCAGCGACTCGGCGGCGAGGTAGGTGTGCGCGATACCGGTGGGGCAGGAGGTGACGGCGACGATACGAAATGGAGCGGAGGGAGAAGAGGAGGCTGAGGGAGAAGAAGCGGCGGGGGGAGAGGAGGGAGCCGAGAAGGCGGAAGGGACGGATGGGGCCGGCTCGGCCGTCGGCCCGGGAGCCGGCTCCGGCTGCTCGCCCCGGATGAGCGCCGCCGCCCGCGCCGGCTCGGTCTCCGACCGCAGCGCGCCGGTGAACGCCTCGTCCATCAACTGGCGCGCCAGCGACGACAGGATCGACAGATGGTCCGCGTCGCCGCCCGCCGGGGCCGCGATCAGGAAGACCAGGTCGGCCGGGCCATCCGCGGCGCCGAAGTCGATGCCGGCCGCGCTCCGTCCGAACGCCAGCGTCGGCTCCGTCACGTGCGCGCTGCGGCAGTGCGGGATCCCGATGCCACCGTCCAGGCCGGTGGGCATCTGCGCCTCGCGGGCGGCCACATCGGCGAGGAAGCCCTCCAGGTCGGTGACCCGGCCGGCGGCGGCCATCCGTTCCGCCAGCGAACGGGCGGCGGCGTCCTTCGTTGCGGCGGACAGGTCGAGATCGACCAGATCCGCGCTGATCAACTCACTCATCGCGGGCTCCCTTGCGCGCGGTACCGCCGTGCGGGCGGTGGGGACGGGGTGCTGCGGGGGCATCGGGGACCGGTTCGGTCAGCGCCCGGCCGAGCGGCACCTCGGCGGTCACCGTGACCCGCTCCGGGGCCAGGTCCGACGGCGTCGGCATCAGACTGCCGGGCAGCTGCACCGCCGCCGCGCCGTGCGCCACCGCCGCGGCCAGCGCCGGGACGCCGCTGCCGCCCGCGGCGAGGAAGCCGGCGAGCGAGGCGTCCCCGGCGCCGACGTTGCTGCGGACGGCGGCGACCGGGGCGCCGGCGAAGTGCGCGCCGTCCGCGTCGACGAGCAGCTGGCCGTCGGCGCCCAACGAGGCGAGCACCGCCCGGGCGCCCCGGCAACGGAGTTCCTCTGCGGCCTCGACCGCGTCGCCGAGGGTCGCCAGGGGGCGGCCGACGGCCTGCGCCAGCTCCTCGGCGTTCGGCTTGACGATGTCGGGGCGTTCGCGGAGCGCCGCGGTCAGCGACGGGCCGGAGGTGTCCAGGGCGATCCGGGCGCCGGCGCGGTGCGCCCGGGCGACCAGCTCGGCGTACCACTCGGGCGCCAGACCGCGCGGCAGGCTGCCGCAGCAGGCGATCCAGCCGGCGCCCGCCGAGTGCTCGGCGACCGCGGCCAGCAGCGCCTCGGACTCGTCGGCGGTGAGTTCGGGACCAGCCGCGTTGATCTTCGTCAGAGTGCCGTCGGGCTCGGCGACGGCGATGTTGGAGCGGGTCTGCCCGGCCACCGGGACGCCCGCCACGTCGATGCCCTCGTCCCGCAGCAGCCCGGCCAGTGCCGCGCCCGCGGGGCCGCCCAACGGCAGGACGGCGAGGGTGCGGTGGCCGGCGGCGGCGACGGCACGGGAGACGTTGACGCCCTTGCCGCCGGGGTCGATCCGGTCGGCGGTGGCCCGCAGGACGGCGCCGCGCTCCAGCACCGGAATCTCGTAGGTGCGGTCCAGGCTGGGGTTGGGGGTGACGGTGAGGATCATCTCGGGGTACCGGTTCGGTGATGCGGACGTGGGTTACGAGGCGCGGAGGGCGGAAGACGTACGGGTCGGAGGCGGATCGCTCGGCGTCATGCGCGGATCACTTCCGTGCCGGCGCGTTCGATGGCGAGGGCGTCCTCGGGGCCGAGCCCGGTATCGGTGATCAGCAGGTCCACGTCCGACAACTCGCCGAAGCGGGCGAAGTGCTGCTGCCCGAACTTGGCGGAGTCGGCGAGCAGCACCACCCGCCGCGCGGCGGCGAGCAACGTCCGCTTGACCGCGGCCTCCGCGAGGTCGGGGGTGGTCAGCCCGCCGTCGAGGGAGAAGCCGTTGGTCGCCAGGAAGAGCACATCGGCGTTGATCTCCCGGTAGGCCCGCAGCGCCCAGTCGTCGACCGCGGCCCGGGTACGGTGCCGGATCCGGCCGCCCACGAGGTGGAGCGTGAGGCCGGGGTGGTCGGCCAGCCGCGCGGCGACCGGCAGCCCATGGGTGACCACGGTCAGCTCGGCCTCCAACGGGATCTCGGCGGCGAGTCGGGCGGCGGTGGTGCCGGCGTCGAGGATCACGCTGCCGGGGCCGTCGCCGCCGGGCAGCTCGGCGAGCGCGGCGCGGGCGATGCGCTGCTTCTCGTCGGCGGCGACCGCGTCCCGCTCGGCGAGGTCCGGCTCGAAGTCCAGCCGGCCGGCCGGGATGGCGCCGCCGTGCACCCGGCGGACCAGGCCGGCGCGGTCCAACGCCTTCAGGTCGCGCCGTACGGTCTCGGCGGTGACCTCGAACTCCTCGGCGAGGGAGAGCACATCGACCCGCCCGCTCTCACGGGCGAGCCGCAGGATCTCCTGCTGGCGCTCGGGTGCGTACATCTGCGTCTGTGTCCGTTCCATGCCCGAACCTGTGGTTTCAGCGGGATGTTACGCCCCACCATCCGCCAAGTAAACAGACTCGGACATCAGATCGGACCCAAACGGGCATGCCGCCGGGCGGCCTGCCGAGCGGAGCACCGCCCGGGCGGCGGGCCGCCCCGACCCGCCGGCCCCTCCGCGGGCGCGCACGCGAAAGAGCCCCGACGCCACTTACGGCATCGGGGCCCGCCCCATCCACAACCAACGGGTGACCGGCGTCCCGCGCCGGCACCGCATCCCACGATCAGAGCGGTCCGTCGCGCGCACGCCGGGCACACCGCACCGCCGCACGCCGCCACGGCGCCGGTCCGCTTACGACCGGGCCGGCCCCGCCAGGGGCCGCGACGGCTCAGGCCGCCGCGTCGAACCCGGTGTCGCGCGCCATCCGCTTCAGCTCCAGCAGCGCGTGCTTCTCGATCTGGCGGATCCGCTCACGGGTCAGGCCGTGCTGCTTGCCGACCTCCGTCAGCGTGCGCTCGCGGCCGTCCTCGATGCCGTAGCGCGCCTTGATGATCGACGCGGTGCGCTGGTCGAGGCGGTCGATCAGATCCTCCAGCTCCTCGCTGCGCAGCAGCGTGAGCACGGACTGCTCGGGGGAGGCGGCGGAGGTGTCCTCCAGCAGGTCGCCGAACTGGGTGTCGCCGTCGTCGTCCACCGACATGTTGAGACTGACCGGGTCGCGGGCCCAGTCCAGGACGTCGGTGACGCGGGCGGCCGTGGAACCCAGCTCGCCGGCCACCTCCTCGGGCTCCGGGTCGCGGCCGTTCTCGCGGTTGAACTCGCGCTGGACCCGGCGGATCCGGCCGAGCTCCTCCACGAGGTGGACGGGGAGCCGGATCGTGCGCGACTGGTCGGCGATGGAACGGGTGATGGCCTGGCGGATCCACCACGTCGCGTACGTCGAGAACTTGAAGCCCTTGGCGTAGTCGAACTTCTCGACGGCGCGCACCAGGCCGGCGTTGCCCTCCTGGATCAGATCCAGCAGGGGGAGGCCGGAGCGCGGGTAGCGGCGGGCCACGGCGACGACCAGACGGAGGTTGGACCGGATGAAGACGTCCTTGGCCCGCTCGCCCTCGGCGGCGAGCGCTTCGAGCTCCTCGCGGCTCGCACCCGCGGCGTCGGTGTCGGTGATCTCGCCGTCCAGGATCTGCTGGGCGTAGACCCCGGCCTCGATGGTCTGCGACAGCTCCACCTCCTTGGCGGCGTCCAGCAGGGGCGTGCGCGCGATCTCGTCGAGATACATGCCCACCAGGTCGCGGTCGGCGATGTCTCCGCCTGCTGCGCGAACGCTGTTGGCCTCGCCAGAGCCGGTGGTGCTGGCCTGACGACGGGCGACGGCACGGGTTGCCATGCGGATGCTCCCTTTGCGCTGAGTCGGTCGCGGGACGGTGGAGCGGATCATCGGTCTGTGGACTGCCAGTGGCGACCGGCTGACCCGTCCGAAGGAAACAACGGCTGGAATCCGGACAGAATTCCCATGCCGCGCCCCTATTTTTCTGATCATGCAGTACCCTGCACCGCCACGAGGGAGGACAGATGCCACCTGAGCAGGGGGACGTGCAGGTCAGAGCGGGCGCCGAGACGGACCTCACAGCCCTTACGGATCTTTACAATCACTACATTCGTGAGACGGCCATCACATTCGACACGGAGCCCTTCAGCTCCGAGCGACGTCGCCCGTGGTTGCTCTCCCACCCCCAAGACGGCCCGCACCGCCTTCTGGTTGCGCGGGACGCCGACGACCACCTGCTCGGGTATGCCACCAGCGGCCCGTTTCGTCCCAAGGGCGCGTATGCGACGTCCGTGGAGACAACGGTCTACTGCGCACCGGAGGCCGCCGGTCGGGGCGTCGGCACGCTGCTCTACGCGGCGCTCTTCGCGGCTCTGGCGGAGGAGGACGTGCACCGCGCCTATGCCGGGATCGCTCAGCCCAACGAGGCGTCCGCCCGCCTCCACGCGCGCTTCGGCTTCCGCCACATCGGCACGTTCACGGGGGTGGGCCGGAAGTTCGACCGCTACTGGGACGTCGCGTGGTACCAGAAGGACCTGCGATAGCGCCGAAGGACCCGTGACAGCGACCGACGGGAGGGACCCGGGCCGATCCGGCCGGGCCCCGGGCCGGCCGTTCCAGTTGACGCCGCCCACCCCCGGGTGTCGCCTGGACTGGAAGGGCGAACGAGAGGAGCCCGTCATGGACCCGCACGCGCACCGCGACCCGCACACCGGCGGGGAGCGGCGGCCCGAGGCCCGGGCCGCCCGCTCGCACGGCACCGTCGAGCCGGAACACGGCGCAACGCTCTCCGGCCCCGTGGAGCGCACCACCCCCGAGGCGCCCGGCCGCCGTATGCGGCCCGCCCTGGTGCTCCCGATCATCGCGGCGCTCTGCTTCGGCTGCTACACGATCTGGATGGACCACACCAACGGCGCCAAGGGCGGCCAGGCCGCCCTCCTCGGACTGATCGCGGCGGTGGTCACCGGAGCACTGGGCGTAACGCTGGTGCACTTCCAGTCGACCATGATCACCGAGACCCGCGCCCTGGCGTACGGCGCGCTCTTCGGCGCGTCGATGGGCTGGCTCTACTCCCTCGGCGGCAGCACGCCCTCGGTCCTGAAGTCGACGGCCTGGGGACTGGTGATGTTCGGGGTGATGTTCATCGCCTCGCTCTACGTCTTCCGCACCCATCGCGAACGGGAGCCGCACGGTCTGCACCGCCCCCGCCATGCCCACACGACCCGACGGCCCCACGTCCCGCACGCCGCACACTGACGCCGAGCGGACGCGCCCCGGTCGACACCCCGACGGATCAGGCGTCGCGATCAACACCCTTGCCCTCAATCGCACTTGAGGTTCTAGCCTCTCCCCATGGCAACGACACCGCACCCCGACCGGACGCCGCCCGGCCCCGCGCACACGCCGGAGACCGCCGCCGCACCCTCCCCGGCCGCCGCCACCGGCCCGCTCTTCACCCCCAAGGAGCGCGCCTACCTCGCCGGACAGCCGCTGGCCCGCCTGGCGACGACCGGCCCGAACGGCGGGCCGCAAGTGCGCCCGGTCGGCTTCGTCCTCAACGACGACGACACCCTCGACATCGGCGGGCCGGCGCTCAGCCGCAGCCAGAAGTACCGCAACGCGCAAGCCCGACCCGATGTCTCGCTCATCATCGACGACATGGCCCCGGACGACGATCCGGTCGCGCCCGGTTGGGGCCGCGGTGTGGAGATCCGCGGCCGCGCCGAAGTGCTCACCCTCGACGCCCCGCCGATGGCACCGGAGTTCTTCAGCAGCGAGGTGATCCGGATCCATCCGCGGCGCATCATCAGCTGGCACCTGGAACCGGACGACGGCCCCTCCCGCACCCGCACGGCCGGCTGACCGAAGGGGCGGTAAGGGGCCCGCGACACGGACTACCCCCATTGCTCCAGGACCCCCGGATCGTCCGACGTCCGTCGTATCGTCCGCAGCGGGCGGCCCGGTCGCCATATCTCCAGCTTGATGAACGGCTTCTCGGCGGACGTCCGCACCACCTCCGTCAGCAGCGCCCGGTAGAGGTGGAACGGCTCCGGGGGCTTGGCCGCCGCCGCGTACCGCGCCTTCGGTCCGGGGTCGGTCACCTCGACCGCCCGGCCGGCGACCCGTACATCGCCCTCGGCCAGATCCGTCCCGCCGCCTGGGTTGGCGTGCAGTGCGAACCGCGGGTCCCGCCGCAGGTCCAGCGCCTTGCGCGAGCCGATCATCAGGCCCAACCACAGCTCGCCGTACCGGAAATCCGCCTCCAGGCCGCCCAGCCGCGGCGCACCGTCCTTGCGCAGCGTGGCCAGGACGTGGTGCCGATACGCCCCGAACCGCTCGCGCACCGCCGCGGCGAACTCCGGCACCGCGGCCTCCGCGGCAGCCCAACAGGCCGCGCCGTCCTCCCGCCCGCTCCCGTGCCCGTTCTCATGCCCGTTCCCGCTCGTCATGGCGACCAGGCTCCCGCCCATACCCGACACCTCCTGTCCGGTATTCCGATTCCGTGGCCCCGTCCAACCACCCTCCGAATCCCTCGACTTCAGCGTGCCACCGACCACTGACAACGCCCCGTCCTGCACGCCTTTCCGCATGCCTGGACACACGCCGTGCCGCACGCCGTGCCGCACGTCCCGCCGAATGCCCCGCACCCTCCGCGGCCGTGTCCGTAGGACCAGGGCCGTAGTCCCGCCGGCCCGCCGAGGATCCGCCCGCGGTCCGTTACCCGGCCCCGGAGCGCGTACCTAGCCTCGGGGCATGGATACGACGAGCGGCACCCTCGACGAAGCCCTGGAACGCCTCCACACCACCGGCCCCGAATTCAACGGATACCTCAGCAACCACGCCCCGATGGCCGTCGAGGCCCTGATCCGGCACGGCCAGGCGGCGGCCGTCCACCGCTGGCTCGACGACTACGCCACCCGTCTGGAGGACGTACCGAGCCGGCAAACGACGATCACCGACGCCAACTGGCAGGAGGCGCTGGGCGATCCGCGCCGGGTCACCGACTGGACCGCGTACATGACCCGCCGGGTGGCCGAACGCCCCTGGCGCGAGGTGCTCGTGGAGTGGTGGCCGCGGTTGCTGCCCGGCATCGCGGGCGCCGCCACCCACCCGGTGATCCGGATCGGCCACGCCGTGCGCACCCTCCTGGAGCAGGGTGAAGAGGAGCCGCGGATCGCGGAGTTGGCGCACGCCCTCGGCTACTGGGCGGCGCGTCACGCCACCCTGCCGATGTCCGTTCGGCCCAGCGGAACCACCGCCCCCGCCGACGCCCTGGCCGCCCTCCCGCACGTACCCAACCAGCAGGCGACGGTCATCGACGGGCTGGCCCAGCTGCCCGGCACGGAGGGATGGTTGGCCGCGGCCGAGTCGCTGCGCGCACCGCAGAACCCCGACGAGGCCCGCGATCAGCTGGCTGCGCTGGTACAGGCGGCCGCCCACCACTATCTCGACTACGGCCACGGCGACGGCGTCCTGCTGGTCCACGCGGCCACCGCCCCGAACGCCGTCCTGCGCACCCTCCCGGCGCTCCCCCGCGAGCTGTGGGCGCCCTCGCTGGGCGCCGCCTGGACGGCGAGCGCCGCCCTCACCTCCGTCTACAGCCCCGACACCCCGCTGCCGGAGCTCGTCGCGGGTCCGCTCACACCGGAGGAAGTCTTCGAACGGGCCGCCGCGCACGGCGACGCGCATGTGATCAAGCTGACCGACACCGTCCTCGACGTGGCCTCCTGGGCCGCCGACGGCGACGACCGCGCCCTACGGTCCGCGCTCCGCTCCCTGGAGCTGATCACGCCGGGAGAGGACTGACAGTGGTGATCGGCCGACCGACCGGCCGGCGAACCGGCCGATCGTCCCGCCGCCGGCAGAGACCGTACGACCTGGCACCCGGCACCCGGCACCCGGCGACGGAGCGATGGATCTGACCGAGAAATGGCGCCGACATTACCGACATAACGGCTTGACGGCGTCACACTGGCGTTACCACCGTTCCGCGACGGCGCCCGCCACCCCGCGCGGCGTCCCCCCTTGCGCCCGATCCGAGTCCGCCACCCCCTCCGGATCTCCCGCACGGCGAAGACCCTCCGACCGCCGCCCCCGAGCGGAGGGCGGTTCGCCGTCGGACCCTTATCGTTAAACATTCAATAACTCTCGAAGCGGTGAGAGAGTGGATGGCATGAGCAACGAACCCGCGACGACCGAGCCGCGCTGGCTCGACGACGAGGAGCAGCACGCCTGGCAGGCGTACCTCCACGCCACCACGCTCCTCGAGGACCACCTCGACCGCCAGCTACAGCGCGACGCCGGGATGCCGCACGTCTACTACGGCCTGCTCGTCCAGCTCTCCCGCGCACCCCGGCGCCGGATGCGGATGACCGAGCTGGCCCAGAACGCCAAGATCACCCGGTCCCGCCTCTCACACGCCGTCGCCCGGCTGGAGAAGAACGGCTGGGTCCGGCGCGAGAACTGCCCCTCCGACAAGCGGGGCCAGAACGCCCACCTCACGGACGAGGGGCTGCGGGTCCTGGAGAAGGCCGCGCCCGGACACGTCAACGCCGTCCGGGCCGCGATCTTCGACCGCCTCACCCCGGAGCAGATCGGCCAACTCGACGAGATCTGCTGCGTGATCGCCGACGGCCTCCAGCCGCAGGGCGCCGACCTCCCCTGGCTCCGCTGACACTCAGCGGGGCGAAGGGAGGCCGACGCAACGCCACGGATCCGGCCGGTCCGGCCGACGCGACACCGTGCGACCGAGCGGTCTCACAGCGGGTGCCGGGGCCTCACGGGGCCGGCCCCGACACCGCTCCCCGACTCCGACCTCAGTGCACCATCACCGGAATCTGCGCGCCGTCCTCGGCATCGGCGGTCGCGCCGCCGTCCGACGAGGCCGTCGGCGAACCGGCGCCCGGCCGCCCGGTGTTGACGAGCGTGAAGGCGATCACCGCCGCCAGGGCCAGGATGCCCACCGCCCACCAGATGGCGGAGGCGTAGCCGTGCACCATCGACTGGAGCTTGAGCAGGTCCGCCGAGCGCGCACCGGCCGCGTGCGCGGTGGCGTAGGCGGTGGTGGCGCTGGCCGCGATGGTGTTCAGCAGGGCGGTGCCGATCGCGCCTCCGACCTGCTGCGAGGTGTTGACCATGGCGGAGGCGACGCCCGCGTCGCGCGGCTGGACCCCGTGCGTGGCCAGCGACATGGCCGGCATGAACGCGGTGCCCATCCCCAGGCCCATCAGGACGAAGCCGGGCAGGATCAGTGCCGGGTAGGAGGTGTCCAGGTCGATCTGGGACAGCACCGTCATGCCGACCGCGGCGAGCGCGAAACCGGGGGCCATCAGCAGCCGCGGCCGGACCCGGGTCATCAGCCGGGCGCCGATCTGCGTCGAGCCGGTGATCATGCCCGCGACCATCGGCAGGAAGGCCAGACCGGTCGCCACCGGCGTGTAGCCCTTCACGATCTGGAGGTAGTAGGTCAGGAACAGGAAGAGGCCGAACATGCCGATCACGGCCAGGCCGAGCGAGGCGTAGACGCCGGCGCGGTTCCGTTCGGCGACCACCCGCAGCGGCAGCAGCGGCGACGCCACCTTCGACTCGACCAGGACGAACGCCAGCAGCAGCACGGCGGCCGCGGCGAACAGCCCCAGCGTCACCCCGGCCAGCCAGCCGTCGGACTCGGCCCGGGTGAAGGCGTAGACCAGCGAGACCAGGCCGAGCGACGCCAGGACGACACCGGGGACGTCCAGCCGGGAGCGGTTGCGGCCCTCGGCGGGCTCGCGGACGACCAGTACGGCACCGGCCGCGGCGATCACGGCGATCGGGATGTTGACGAAGAACGTCCAGCGCCAGTCCAGGTACTCGGTCAGCACACCGCCGAGCAGCAGCCCGAGGGCGGCACCGCCACCGGCGATCGCGCCGAAGATGCCGAACGCCTTGGCCCGCTCGCGCGCCTCAGTGAACGTCACCGCCAGCAGTGACAGCGCGGAGGGCGCCAGCAGCGCGCCGAAGACGCCCTGCAGCGCCCGCGCACCCAGCAGCATCGTCTCGTTGGCCGCGGCCCCGCCGAGCGCGGAGGCCACCGCGAAGCCGACCAGGCCGATGAGGAAGGTCCGGCGCCGGCCCCAGAGGTCGGCGAGCCGGCCGCCGAACAGCAGCAGTCCGCCGAAGGCCAGCGCGTAGGCCGTGATGACCCACTGGCGGTTGGCGTCGCTGATGTCCAGGGCCTTCTGGGCGGAGGGCAGCGCGATGTTCACGATCGTCGAGTCGAGGACGACCATCAGCTGCGCGAGGGCGATGAATATCAGCGCTTTCCAGCGCCGTGGATCGACGGAGGGGGCGGTTTCAGACATGACGGGGTCCACCTAGTGGTGCGTAACGGAACGTGGCAGAGGTTCTGGAAGAACGAGAAGAAACGGAGGGGACGGGAGGGGGCGAGAGGGAACGGGAGGAAACGGGACGAGGACGGAGCAGGGCAGGTCCCCGCCGCCTCACCGGCCGCCGCGGCTCGTGGTCAGCGGCGCCTCAGGTCCTCCAACGTGACGGCGGAGCCGGGGAGTTCGGACCGGGCGGGGGCCTGCAGGCCGTCCAGGAACAGCTGCAGATGCCGGTGCACGAACTTGTCGAAGTCGAGACAGCCGGTGCCCGGCAACGGGCGGGTGAGCTGGGTGAGCGCGACCATCAGGTCACCGACGGCGATGTCGGTGCGCAGCCGGCCGCTGTCGCGGGCGGCGCCCATGACGGCCAGCACGGCCGCGTCCAGGCGGTCGCGCGCGGCGAGCAGATCGGGGTGGGCCGGGTCGATGCCGTCGGAGAGCAGTGGGCACAGTGCCCCGATCCGCTCCTCCACCGCGTCGTGGACGAAGCGCCGCAGCGCTGTGAAGGCATCCGGCTCCTCGGCGAGGGCGCGCTCCGCCCGGTCCGCTATTCGGGACATGACAGAGAGCGTGACGTGGTGGATCAACTCGTGGCGATCCGCGAAGTGACGATAAAGCGTCGCATTACCGACACCCGCGCGTCGAGCGATTTCATCGAAGGACACCTCGGCGCCGAACTCGACCATCGTCTCCCGCGCGGCGGCGATGATCCGCTCCCGGTTGCGCACCGCGTCGGCCCGCAGTCGCGGCTGATCGCTCTTCACCCGTGCCGCTCCGGCCACGTCGACACACTCCCTTCGTCGCTCATCGCGTCACACATCACTCGTCACGCATTGCGTCACTGATCGCGTCACGCATCACTCGTCACACGATGCGCACCGCATCACGTCACGCACCACATCCTCGGAACCGGGGAACGTCTCCCCGGATATTTCCCGGCCGGGATGTGAGGTGGGACACGCCGGCGGCGGGGTGCGCCGCGGCCATCCCTCCGCACCACACCGGCCCGCCATTTGACGCACCCCCACGCGCGGGCGACCACCCCCCGCCGCAGGCTGAACACCATGAGGCAGAAGGCACCCGCCCGAACCGCCGGGGCCCGCACGCTCAAGGCAGAGCCATGCGCACCCTGACGCACAAGATCTGCGCCGCCCTGGCCGCGACCGCCGCCTGCGCGGCCGCCGGCACCACCCTGGCCGCACCCCACGCCGCCACGGCCGCACCGCCCCCGCCCCCGCCCCCGGCGCCCATCGCCCCCGTGCCACCGGCCCTCGGCGTCAAGCCCCTGCCGCCGCCCACCGGGACCGCCGGCGCCGGGAAGCCCACCGTGGTCCGCCCCGGTGCCCCCCGTCCCCCCACCGGGACGTCCCCCAGCGGCCCCTGCGCGCTCCACGGCATCACCGACGACGTCTCCGAAGCGGCCCCCACCCCCGCCGGCTTCGCGCACGGCGCCGGCACCGTGCGGGCCCTCACCCTCTTCGTGGACTTCCCGGACGCCCCCGCCGGCCTCTCCCCCATGGCCCGCTACGCCGAGTTCTTCCCGGCCGTGACGGACTACTTCCGCACCAGCTCGTACGGCAGGCTGACATACGTCCCCAAGCCGCTCTTCCGCTGGATCCGCATGTCGCACCCGCTGGCGGCGTACGGCATCACCCGCAACGCCAGCTTCGACCCGTCCTCGGACCGCGGCTACCACGCGCTCTCCCAGGAGCTGGTGCACGCCGTGGACCCCTACGTGGACTTCCGGAACTACGACGTCGTCAACGTCATCACGGCCCCCAACGCGGGGCCGGCCGCCACCGACTCGGTCCTGTCGGTCACCTTCAGCGGCTCCGACCTGGGGCTGAAGACCGCCCGCGGGGCGCCGCTCCGGAACGTCTCGTTCATCTGGAGCCGGCAGACCGGCCTGAGCGCCTTCCGGGTCCTCAACCACGAGAACGCGCACTCCTTCGGCCTGCCCGACCTCTACTACACGGACGAGCGGAGCGGTTCCACCCCGGTGGGCCACTGGGACCCGATGGACGAGGACTGGGGACCCACCAACGACTTCATGGGCTGGCACAAGTGGAAGATGGGCTGGCTCGCCCCCGGCCAGGTGCACTGCGCACCGGCCGGCGGGCCACCCACCGAGCACGTCCTCACGCCGATCTCCACCCCCGGCGGCACCAAGATCGTGGTGCTTCCGACCGGGCCGCACAGCGCGTTCGTCGTCGAGGCCCGGGCCAGCGGCCTGCTGGACCCGATCGTCTGCCGCCCGGGTGTCCTCGTCTACCACGTGGCCACCAACGTCCCCTCGGGGCGCGCCCCCATCCGCGTCATCGACGGCACCCCGCACAGCGACGGCTGCTACACCGACGACCGCTATGTCGACGCGGACCTGACCGACGCCACCTTCCGGCCCGGCGAGACCTACACGGACCACATCAGCGGCGTCAGCGTCACCGTCCTCACCGAGAACGCCGACGGCACCTACCGCGTCCGCACCACCCCCGCCCGCACCCCGCTCCCCATCAGCCTCCCTCTTCCCCCCAGTGCCGGCGGCCGATACTGATCAGCCGCAGCTGCCGCCGGGCGCGCCACACCACCCGCGCGGCCGCCTCCTCGCCGCCCTCCTCCCGGGCGTCGAGCAGCTCCCCCGCGGTCGTCACCAGCCGGTCGACGTACAGCTCGGCCAGCATCCGGACGTCCTCGTCCCGCCAACCGTCCGACAGCGGCTGGGTCTTGAGCGCCGCGGCGACCTCCTCGGCGAACCGTTCCAGCTCCCCGGCGATGGCGTGCCGCACCGCGCGCACCCCGCCGCGCCGCTCCCGCGCCACGAACCGCACATGCGCGGGGTGCTCCCGCACATGCCGCTCGACGACCGCGACCGTCCGGTCTATCCGCTCCTCGGCGGCGTCCTGTTCGGCCAGGATCGCGCGCACCATCGCATGCAGGCTGCCCAGCGCCTCCTCGACGAGCGCGACGCCCAGCTCCCCCAGATCCCGGAAGTGCCGGTAGAACGCGGTGGGGGCGATGCCCACCCCCCGGGTCACCTCGCGCAGCCCCAGGCTGCTCAGACTCTGCTCCTCCAGCAGCCCGAGGGCCGCGTCCAGCAGCGCCTGACGGGTTTTCTGCTTCTGCGCCTGACGGACTCCGCCCACACTGTGACTCATGTCATCCAGTAAACAACCGTTCTCCGAACCAATCCATCCGACCACGGTCGTACACTGAAGAAGTCAGTGAACAACTGTCCTCTCAAACTTCTCTCGGCCGCACTCCGCAAACGGACCCGACGGACCCCGACGGGCCCCGCACCGGAACCGGCCCCGGAAAGGCAGACCATGCTCTTCCTCGTCGCAGCCCTCCTCCTGATGGGGATCGCGCTGGGCACCGCGGCGCACCTCCCCGTCCCGGTCACCCTCGTCGCGGCCGCGGTCATCGCCGCCTGGCTGCTCGTCTTCTACCTGCGCGAACGCCGCCACCACACCGAGGGGACCGCCCGATGACCACGCTCACCACCAGCCCGGCAGCCACGGCGCGCACGGCGAGGCCCGCCCCCCGCCCCCAGGCCGACGGCATGGCAGTCGCCTCCTTCGTCCTGGGCCTGGTCGGCACCCTGGTCCTCAACGTCGTCCTCGGCCCCTGCGCACTGGTCCTCGGCACCCTCGCCCTCGCCCGCGGCACCACCCGCCGCGGCCGCGCCCTCCTGGGCCTCGCCCTCGGCGCCGCCGACCTGCTCCTCCTCGTCGCCCTCACCGCCGCCGACGGCACCCTCAGCTGGCACATCGGCTGACCGCCCCGGCGCCCTCACCACCCCAACACCCACCCACCCGCCACCCACCATCCGCTACGCTTGTCGCCGGATCGGCTCACCCCGATCCCCGCCTCCGTAGCTCAGGGGATAGAGCACCGCTCTCCTAAAGCGGGTGTCGCAGGTTCGAATCCTGCCGGGGGCACTGTTGGAGAGGCCATCCAGGACAGTTCCTGGGTGGCCTTTTGGCGTTCCAGGGGGTGTTGGCCGAATGGAACTGTGCGGCCGGGGGGCGGAGTTCTACGGTTCTGGCCATGGTGACTGCGACGGTGCGTGAGTGGTACGAGGAGGAGGGGTGGGGGGTGCTCGACTCTGCCGAGACTCCGGGTGGGTGCTTCGGGCACTTCTCGGACATCGAGACGAGCGGGTTCCGCACGCTGTCGGCCGGGCAGCAGGTCGAGCTCGAATGGGAGGCCCCCGGCTTCCAGCAGGACGGGTACGACTACCGCGCGCTGCGCATCGTGCCCCGGCTCGGCTGACTCCCCCCGATGTCGACGTCGGCGACGACCGGCTGGGGTGGAGTTATCCACAGGGTCTGCGAGGGGTGGGGTGGAGCTCGTAGGCTTTCGGGTGGTTCGGCGGACGTGGGAGTGATCGTGGTGGACGTGGACGTGGACGTGGATGTGGACGGAGGCGCGGAGGGCGCGTCGGGGGACGGCGAGGCGGTGCAGGTGCTGCGCCGGGTCTTCGGGTACGACGCGTTCCGCGGCGATCAGCAGGAGATCATCGAGCATGCCATCGGGGGCGGGGACGCGGTCGTCCTGATGCCCACGGGCGGCGGCAAGTCGCTGTGCTACCAGATCCCGTCGCTGGTGCGGCCGGGCGTCGGGGTGGTGATCTCGCCGCTGATCGCGTTGATGCAGGACCAGGTCGACGCGCTGCGGGCGCTGGGGGTGCGGGCCGGGTTCCTCAATTCGACGCAGGATCTGGAGGAGCGGCGGCTGGTCGAGGCCGAGTTCCTGGCCGGTGAGCTGGATCTGCTGTATCTGGCGCCGGAGCGGCTGCGGGTCGAGCAGACGGTGCAGCTGCTGGACCGGGGGAAGATCTCGCTCTTCGCCATCGACGAGGCGCACTGTGTGGCGCAGTGGGGGCACGACTTCCGGCCGGACTATCTGGCGCTGTCGATGCTGCACGACCGCTGGCCGGACGTACCGCGGATAGCGCTGACCGCGACGGCGACCGAGGCGACGCACACCGAGATCACCTCCCGGCTGCGGATGGACGGCGCCCGGCACTTCGTGGCGAGCTTCGACCGGCCCAACATCCAGTACCGGATCGCGGCGAAGAGCGAACCCAAGCGGCAGCTGCTGGAGTTGCTGCGGAGCGAGCATGCCGGGGACGCGGGCATCGTGTACTGCCTGTCGCGGGCCTCGGTGGAGAAGACCGCGCAGTTCCTGGTGGACAACGGGATCGACGCGGTGCCGTACCACGCCGGGCTGGACTCCCGGGTCCGCGCGTCGAACCAGGCGCGGTTCCTGCGGGAGGACGGGTTGGTGGTCGTCGCCACCATCGCGTTCGGGATGGGCATCGACAAGCCCGATGTGCGGTTCGTGGCCCATCTGGATCTGCCGAAGTCGGTGGAGGGGTACTACCAGGAGACCGGGCGCGCGGGGCGCGACGGCCAGCCGTCCACGGCCTGGCTGGCCTACGGGCTGCAGGACGTGGTGCAGCAGCGGAAGATGATCGACGGTTCGGAGGGGGACGACGCGCACCGGCGCCGGCTGGCCGCCCATCTGGACGCGATGCTGGCGCTCTGCGAGACGGTGGAGTGCCGGCGGGTGCGGCTGCTGGCGTACTTCGGGCAGGAGAGCGGCCCGTGCGGCAACTGCGACACCTGCCTCACCCCGCCGCAGACCTGGGACGGGACGGTGCCGGCGCAGAAGCTGCTGTCGACGGTCGTACGGCTGAAGCGCGAGCGGGGGCAGAAGTTCGGCGCGGGGCAGATCATCGACATCCTGCTGGGCCGGAAGACCGCCAAGGTCATCCAGTTCGACCATGACGCGCTGAGCGTCTTCGGGATCGGGGAGGACCTGCGCGAGGCCGAATGGCGGGGCGTGGTGCGGCAGTTGCTCGCCCAGGGGCTGCTGGCCGTGGAGGGGGACTACGGCACGCTGGTGCTCACCGAGGCGAGCGGTGAGGTGCTGCGCGGGCAGCGCCAGGTGCCGATGCGGCGGGAGCCGGAGAAGCCGGCGCGCGCGGCCAAGGCGAAGTCCAAGGGCAAGCGGGCCCCGGTGGATCTGCCGGAGGAGGCGCTGCCGGTCTTCGAGGCGCTGCGCGGCTGGCGGGGCCGGACGGCCAAGGAGCAGGGCGTCCCCGCGTATGTGATCTTCCACGATGCGACGCTGCGGGAGATCGCGCTGGCGCAGCCGGCCGACATCGCCGGGCTGGGCACGATCAGCGGCGTCGGCGAGAACAAGCTCGCCAAGTACGGCGAGCAGATCCTGGAGGTGTTGGCCGGAGGGGACATCGGGGGCGATGGGGCCGCACCGGGTGGGGTCGACCGGCCCCGAACCCCGGCGGCTGCCGGGACGGCTGCGGTGGAGCCGGCACCGGAGGAGGAGGTGCTGCCGGAGCCGCCGGATGACATCGACTGGTGAGGGCGCGGGCCGCGACCCGGCCCGGCGGATCGGCGGACGGCCGCGGCCGGCGACCGCCGTCGGCCGGCCCGTCACGGGGTGAGCGGCGGGCCCGGCGGCGGCTGAGGCGGGAAGGTGAGGGCGGCGCGAGCACCGCCGTCGGGTGGGTTGTCGAAGCGGAGGTCGATGCCGAGGACGGCGGCCTGTCCGACGGCGATGGTCAGGCCGAGGCCGTGCCCGCGGCCCCGGCCGGGGGCGTCGGTGCGGAAGCGCTGCGGGCCGTGGCGGAGCAGCTCGTCGGGAAAGCCGGGGCCGTGGTCGCGGACCTCGATGGTCGGGATGCCACCGGAGAGGGCGTCGACGGTGACGGTGACCGGGGGCCGACCGTGCCGGTGGGCGTTGAGGACGAGGTTGGCGAGGATCCGGTCCAGGCGGCGCCGGTCCGTCTCGACGACCGTGTCGGCACGGATGCGCACTTCGGCGTCGAGGCCGGTGGTGCGCACGGACCGCAGTACCAGCGAGCCGAGTTCGTAGGCGGCGAGGTCGGCGTGCTCGGTGCCGGAGTCCAGCCGGGAGATCTCCAGCAGGTCCTCGGTGAGGCGGTGCAGAGCGTGCAGCCGGTCGTTGATCATCTCCTTGGGGCGGCCCTCCGGGAGGAGCGCGGCGGAGGCGAGGATGCCGGTGAGCGGGGTGCGCAGCTCGTGGGCGACATCGGCGGTGAAGCGCTGTTCGGCCTGGAGGCGGCTCTGGAGGGTGCCGGCCATGGAGTCCAGGGCGGCCGCGACGGCGGCCACCTCGTCCGGTGCCGCCCGCCCGCCGCGCCGCCGCCGACCTGCCGTTTCGCCGACCCTGGCGTCCAGGTCGCCGGCGCTGATCCGGCGGGCGACGGCCGCCGTGCCGGCCAGCCGGCGGCTGATGCGCCGGGCCAGGAAGAGCCCCGCGGCGGCGACGGCCGCGGCCGCGAGCACGGCCGAACCGAGGATCGCGGTGTCGAACTTCTCCAGCGACCCCCGGGTGTTCGCATAGGGCGACCAGACGGCCATGATCTGGCCGTCGGCGGGCGCCGCCGCCCACATGACGAGCCGTCCGCGATAGCTGCCGACCATGCTGCCGCGCCGCCCGCGGTGCACCAACTTCCGTAGCTCGTCGGGGAGTTCGGGCGGATCGAGGACGGAGTTGATGCCTTCGCGCGAGGTGCCGTACTCGAAGAGGTCCAGTGCGGTGTCGAGGTCGGCGCGGGTCTCCTTGCGGACCTGGCCGACGGTCTGGCGGGCCACCGCGTTGTGGACGAGCACACCGAGGACTGCGGCGACCGCGCAGCACACCGCCGTCACGGTCAGCGAGATCTTCCAGCGGAGCGAGACGGCGGGGCGGGGGCGCCTCACGGCGGGTTCCCGGCGCGGGCGAGGACGCGGGCGGGGGCCGGGGCCCGGGTGGCGGCCGGCATGGCGGGCTTCGGTTTGCGGGCCACGTCGAGGGTGAGGTCCCACAGGCCCATGGTGTGGCCGTCCCAGACGTAGTCGGTGACGCTGACATAGCGCGGGTCCTTGGTGGGCTCGCGGACCGCGAGGTGGCCGGCCGCCAGCTCGACGCCGGCCAGCACCGCGCGCAGCGCGAGGATCCGGGTGACCACGCCCTTTCGGACGGTGTAGACGCGCAGCTCGCTGGTGCGGCGGTCGACGTCGACGACGGCGATCAGGTCGGGCTTGCCGTCGTCGGTGAGGTCGTGCAGCTCCGGGCGGCGCACCGAGGCGGGCTTGGGCGGGGGGCCGCCGGAGGAGGTGAAGTCCGCGTCGAGGACCGCGAGCGGGTCGGCGGCGGCCATGGAGCCGCCGGGGATGCGGGGCAGGGAGGGGAGCGGTTCGAGGACGGCCGGGTTCTCGTTCTCCCGCAGTGGGGCGGGCGAATACGTCGGCCAGAGGGCCAGCGGGGCGTTCACCCGGCGCGCCCGGCCCTCGTCCTGGAGACCCTCGGGGCTGGCGCATCCGGCGAGGAGGGCCAGGGGGACGACGGCGAGGGCGAGAACGGCGGGCATGGCAAGGGCCCGCGGCACGGGCGCGTGCGCGGCAGGGGTCCCCGGTGCGGACCCGGCCCGGGCGCGGCTGCGGCGGCGAGCGGCCGTCGCGCTCCATACAGGAAGAAATGCGGACATAGCCTGACCAAGCTACCCAAGGTGCGGGGCCCGGGAATCTTCGGGACGGCCGTTCCGGGGGCGTCCGGGACGGCGGGGCCGACCGCACGCCCCTCGGCCGCTTCGTCACAGGAATGAACCAGAGAGGAGGGTCCGGCTGTTACACAACGTACGGGTCGCCGTTATGGACGCTCCGTAGCGTGCTCTCACGTACCGCACCCCAGGGCAGCCGCCGGCCGCCCCCGTCGAGGAGTACCCATGCGTGCGCAGCGCCGCTCCGTGATCCGTACCGCCGCCGTCGCCACCGGTGCACTGGCCGTCCTGCTGCTCCCCACGGGCGCCGCGTTCGCCGCCGACTCCACCGCCCCGACCGAGAGCCGGACGTCGATCATCCTCCCCGACGAGGGCCTCGCCGGCCTCGCCGAGAAGGCCGGGCACCTGCCGAAGGCGGGCGTCATCGGCGGTGCCGCGGCACTGGGCGCGGTGGGCGTGGGCGTCGCGGTGCAGCGCCGCCGCCACGCGTCGACGGACCGGACCCGCTGATCCGGACCCGCTGATCATCGAGGCCGGGCTGTGGGGTCGCCACCCCGCTGCCCGGCCTTGTCCGTAGCGCCCCGGCTGCCGGCCGCGACGTCTCCGGCCAGGTGCTGCACCTCCCCGTAGGCCGGGGCATCGTCCATGCCGTACGGCGGGACGGGCCCGGTGCGGAGCGCGTCCGCCGCCGCGCAGGCCGCCCCCAGGGCCGTACGGAACAGCAGCGAGCCGGTGCTGATGCGGCGTACGCCGAGGTCGGCCAGACGGCGGACGGGGTGCCGGCCCGGAGTGAACAGGATGTTCAGGGGCGCGGCGATCTCGCGGACGAGCACCGTGATGTCGGCGTCGGCGGTGACGCCCGGCACGAAGACGCCGTCCGCGCCGGCGGCCAGGTAGGTCTCCGCCCGGGCGAGGGCCTGCGACAGGGGCGGTGGGGTGTCCACCAGCCAGTGGGTGTCGATCCGGGCGTTGAGGAAGAGATCCGGGGCGCGTTCCTTCACCGCGGCGATCAACTCGGCCTGTCGGGACGGGTCTTGCAGTCCTCCGCCGCCGGGCAGACCATCCTCCAGGTTGATCCCCGACGCGCCGCAGTCCGCCAACTCCGCCACCAACTCGGCGACCTGGCCGGGCCCGCCGCCGAATCCCCCCTCGATGTCGACGGTGTACGGGCACGGCAGCCGGCCCGCGAGCCGGCGGGCCAGGGCGAGCGTGGCGGCCCGGACGGCCGGGAGGCCCTCGCCGTCCGGATGGCCGTGGGCGGCCGCGATGCCCAGGCTGGTCGTGCCGATCGCGGCATGGCCGGCGGCGGCGAGCGCGGCGGCCGAGGCGCTGTCCCAGGCGTTGGGGAGCAGCAGCGGGCGGCCGGGGTTGTGGTGGAGGGCGTGAAAGGCGTGGGCGTCGGCGCGGCGCGGGCCGGGTCCCGGTACGGCGTCCTTGCGCGTATCGCTGGTCATGCGGGCACCGTAGGACGAGGACGTGTCGGTGGCCGCCGAAGTGTCGCGGCGGACAATGGAGCCATGACGTCGCCCAAGCGGAAGCGGACACCAGCGGCACCAGTGGTACCGACGGCACCAGTGGCACCGGCGGCAGCACCGACGGCACCGGCCGGACGGGCGGCGGGCCGGGCCGCCGCGGTGCCCGACCACAGCCATGAGCTGGCCCGGCTGGCCGCGCTGCTGGCGGACCGCACCCGGGCCGCGTTCTGCCTGGCGCTGCTCGACGGGCGGGCCTGGACGGTCGGCGAACTCGCCGCGTACGCGCGGGTCGCGCCGTCGACCGCGAGCGAGCATGTGTCCCGGCTGATCGACGGCGGGCTGCTCGTCGAACGACGGCAGGGCCGGCACCGCTACGCCCAGCTCGCCGGGCCGCGCGTCGCCGAGCTGCTGGAGTCGGTCACCGCGCATCTCGACCCGCCGGCCGCGGCGCCGCGCGGGCTGCGGGCGGCCACCGCGTCGGCGGCGCTGGCCCGCGGCCGGACCTGCTACGACCACCTGGCCGGGCGCCTCGGGGTCGCCGTCACCGACGCGATGACCCGGCGCGGCCTGCTGGACCAGGACGGTGGATTCGCGCTCACCGACAGCGGGCGGGAGTGGTTCGAGGCCGCCCTGGGCGTCCCGCCCGAAGCGCTCCGCGCCGGCCGCCGCCCACCGGCCCGCGGCTGCCTGGACTGGACCGAACGCCGTCAGCATCTCGCCGGTACGGCCGGCGCCCGGCTCTGCGAACGGCTGCTGGAGCGGCACTGGATCCGCCGGATCGGCACCGGCCGCGCGGTCCGCCTCACCCCGGAGGGCACGGTCGCGCTACGGGACCTGCTGGGGATCGACGAGGAGGCGGTGGGCCGGGCTTGACGGGCGCGGGGCCGGGCTTGACGGGCGCGACGCGGGGCTTGGCCTCCCCTCAGCAGTGCCCGCTCCCCCCGGGCCCGCCCACCCGCGCGTAGAGCGTGATCTGCGCCCCGCGCACCTCAGTGCTGCGGCATGCCACGAACGCCGAACGCAGCGTGGTCCGTTTGGCCAGTTCCCGGTCATCGGCGTCGAGCGGCTGCCCGGCCGGGTCGCCGGCGACCACGATGCGGCGGCTGGCCAGCATCCGGCGGCGGATCTCGTCGCCGGACACCTCCGTCCCATAGAGGCTGTGCGACGCCACCGGGCTCCGGTCCAGGGCCAGATCGTGCAACCCGCGGAAGTCGTGCGGCCGCGTCGCGCTCCAGATCCGGCGGCGGGACGGGGCGAACAGCAGGCCGTCGCCCGGTTCGGAGATCTGCCGGACGGCCTGGGCGACCGCGGTGACGTCGTCGACCCGGCTGTCCGGACTGCGGAGATGGACGTCCACGGGCAGCAGGGCGGCCAGCACCAGCGTCACCGCGGCCAGCCACCGCAGCCGCCGGCCGCGGGTCTGTCCCGCCTCGCCGGCCGGGCGCAGCAGCCGGGCCAGCGCGGCGCCCGCGACCAGCGCGAACCCGGCGACGTAGTAGAGGACGTAACGGTCCACGTAGGCGGGCTCGACGTTCGACAGGAGCAGCAGCAGGACGGTGGGCAGGAGGAGCAGCGGGATGCCGAGGGCGCGCAGACCGATCGGGCCGCGGGAGCGCACCGGGACACGGGCGCAGAGGCCGCCGAGCACGGCGAGCACCGCGAAGGTGAGGAGCTGCACCGGATTCGGCCACAGCAGCCAACTGACCTGGGCCGCCTGGCTGGTGCTGAAGACGGCGACCGGGGCGAGCAGGGCGACGACGGTCCCTGCCGCGTACATCCACGACCGCCGGACGCGGCGGGGCAGCCGGCCCAGTGCGACCGCGGCGCCGTGCGCGGGCAGCGCCAGCGACGCGAACTCGTGCAGCAGACAGGCCAGCAGCATCAGCGCGGCGTAGCCCGGCCACAGGGCGCGGGGCGAACGCGAGGTGCCGGCCCGCAGCGGCTCCTGGGTACAGGCGAGCACCAGCAGGTACGACGCCCAGACGACCAGGGCGCAGACCATCGCGTAGGAGCGGCCCTCCTGCGCGTACTGCTGGACGACCGGGATCAGCGCGAAGGTCAGCCCCGCGCACAGCCCGGCCCGCCGGCCGACCAGGCGCTGTCCGAGCAGGGCCACCCCGGCCGCGGCGGCCGTCATGGCCACGACGGACGGCAGCCGCAGACCGATCACCGCGCCGAGGGTGTCGTCGAGGGTCGCGTCGTAGACGGCGAACCAGCAGTGCATCAACGCGTAGTACAGGCCGTGTACGACGTCGACGTGCAGCAGCGTCGCCCACAGCTCGGGAAAGCTGCGGTGCGCCATGTCGTAAGTGACCGCCTCGTCCCGCCAGATGGCGTCCTGGCGGCGGATTCCCCACGCCCCCAGGAACAACATCAGACCCGCGGGCACCAGCACCACCGCACTCCGCACGGCCCACGCCGGACGGACCCCGGCGAAGGAGGACAGGGAGAACGGGGAGAGCAGAGAGGGCGGGGAAGACGGGGAGGAAGGGGAGAACGAGGAGCCGGCAACCGCCCCGGCACCGGCATCGGCCGACGACGGCTGCGGCGGCGCTTGCGACGCGTCGATGGCGGACTCCGGTCACATCAGGGGCGGCGAACGAACAGCCGCCGGGCGGAAGGGGGAGAGGGCAGAGGGAAGGCGGAAGAGGGGAGACGGAAAAGCAAACGGCCGGACTGCCGGGGGATGCTGGTCATCCGCCCGGCGGTCCGGCCGTCACCTCAGCCCAGTCGCGTCAGCTTGGCCCCGAAGGAGGGCTTGGCCAGATCCGCCTGGAGCGCCACCGGAACCTTCTGCTGGCTGGCGCCGTTCCCGGCGGTCAGCTCGCCGACGACGGTCCCGGCCTTCGCCTCGTGCGGCACGGCCGTGCCGCTGCCGACGTTCAACTCCAGCTTCTGGCCCGGGACTCCGACCGCGCTCAGGTCCTTGGTGGCGACGACCGGCGTCAACCCGCCCAGGCCGTCGTCGACATAGCCGACGACCTGCCCCTTCTTCACCGCCGTGGCCGAGGTCAGCGCGCCGCGCACGGTCTCGATGACCTTCTTGCTGTTGTCCTTGACCATGGTGAGACTGTTGGAGGCGTTGGGGTCCAGACCCTTGAAGTGCTGGTCCATCATCGTGCCGAGAATCAGCCGGTCCTTGCCGTCCACGGTCTTGTAGGCCGCCCAGGACAGCGTGCCACCGGCCGCCGTGCTGGAACCGGTCTTGATGCCCTTGATGCTCATCCCGGCCAGCAGCAGGTTGTCGTTGTTGTTGTTGATCCGCTCCGGCAGGCCCGGGATCTCGGCGTTGGGCAAGGCCACGATCGGCCGGAAGGCGTCGAACTTCATGACGGCCTCGGCCAGCTTGATCTGGTCGACGGCGGTGCTGACCGTCTTGGCGTCCAGGCCACTGGGGTCCGTGTAGGTGGTGTTGGTCATCCCCAGGTCCTTGGCGGCCGCGTTCATCTTCTTGACGAACGCCGCCTCGTTGTCGGACTGGGTGTCCCAACGGGCCAGCAGCCGGGCGATGTTGTTGCCGGACGGGATCATCAGCATCTTGAGCATGTCCTGCTCGCTGAACTTCTGCCCCGCCTTGAGCCCGGCGATCCGCGACTCGCTCTCGGAGTTGCCCTCGGCCACCGCCTTGCCGTCGACCTCGATCTGCGGACCCTTCTCGTTCTTCTTGAGCGGGTGCTCCTTGAGGATGACGTAGGCCGTCATGATCTTGGCGACGCTGGCGGTCGGCACCGGCTTCTGTTCGCCGAACGTCCCCACCTCGCCGGAGCCCACGACCTTGACCGCCGCCTGCCCCTGCGCGGGCCACGGGATGGAGAGCTTGTCGCCCGCGAAGGTGAACGAGGACTGGGCGCTGCCGAGGACGAGCGTCGGGGCGGGCAGCGGCCGCACCGCCTGGACGACCGCGAAGATGATCGCCAGCAGCACCGCCAACGGGGTCCAGATCTTGAACCGCCGGACGACGGAGCGCAGCTTGGTCTCGGGCGGCGGCGGGGTGTTGGTGAGCTTCGCCAGCAGGTCGAGCGGCGGCAGCGGCTCCTGACGGGTCCGCTCGGATTCGGCCTCGGCCGCGGACGCTCCGGCCTCGTCGGCGGCCCCGGCGGCGGACGCCGTCGCGGCACCGGCATCCGGCTTCCGAGCCGGCTTCGGCGGCGCGGCGGGCGGCATCGCACCGGGCGCCTTGCCCGCAGCCTTGTCGGGAGCCTTGTCGGGAGCCTTGTCGCCCGCCTTGTCGGACGCCTTGTCGCCGGCCTTTTCAGGGGCCCTCTCCGGCGCCTTCGCCTTCTCCGGCGCCTTCTCGGGCGCCTTGGCCGCGGCACCGGCCGACGCCGCGCCCTTGGCGGCCCCCGCCGCCTGCTCGCCGTCCTTCTCCTGGCCCTTCTCCGCCTCGTCGGCGCTGCCGGGCTTACGGAGCGGGGTCCGGGGCGCGGTCTTGCCGATCGACCGCTCCGCCGAGCCGTCGTCGGACGACTTCAGCGCCACGAACTGGCTGGTCCGCTCGGCGTCCCGCTCATCGGCCGCGGCGCCGGCGGCGGCAGCGCCCTTCTCCTTGGCGCCGCCCCCCTCGGCCTTGTCACTCTTGCCGGCCTTGCCGCTCTCGCCGGCCTTGCCGTCGGCGTCCTTCGCCTCGGCACCCTTTGCCTCGGCGTCCTTGCCACCGGCGTCCTTGCCGAACTTGAAGACCGCGGTCGGCTGGTCGACGGGCCTCTCCGCGGCACCCTTCCCGGACGCCCCGGACTTCCCGATCTTCGCTACGGCAAACACTCGTGTCGCATCATCGGCGGGCGCCTCCTCGGCGCTCCCACCCTTGCCCGACTCGGCGTCGGCCTTCTTCGACTCGTCGGCCTTCTTGGGCTCACCGGCCTTCTCGGGCTCGACGGTCTTGAAGACAGCGGTCGCCTGATCGACGGCCTTGGCCTCGACCTCGGCAGGCTTCCCGGCGGACTCGGCCTTCCCCGCAGGCTTCGCGCTCGCGCTCGCCTCGGCCTCACCCTCGGCATCCCCCTGCGCGGCCCTCTGAGACCCCTCAGGCGCCTTCCCGGCTTTTTTCGCGGCCCCGGTCTCGGCCTTGTCTTCAGCCGTGTCCTCGGCCTTGTTCTCGGCCTTGTTCTCGACCTCGGAGCCGTCCTTCCCGGAACGCTCCTCGGAACCCTTCCCGGAACTCTTGCCGGAATCCGCCGCATCCTCGCCGGAATCCACGGCGTCCCCGGCGGAATTCCCGACGGAATCCTTCGCCCCGGCCTCCGCCGAATCCTTCGCGGCGCCGGCGCCCTTCGCAGCGCCTTTCACGGCACCATTCGCCGTGCCCTTCGCCGCGCCCTTCGAGAAGCCCCCCGCAGTGCCCCCCTCGGCGCCCTTCGCAGAACCGTTCCGGGAACCGTCCACGGAGCCGTCCCCGGCCCCGTCGACCGCCGCCTCAGCAGCGCCCTTGCCGCCGCCGCTCTTCCCGGTATCCCCCGCGCCGTCCCGTTCCCCCCGCTCGTCGCGGAGGACCGCCAGCCGCGGGTCCCGTTCGGTGCGCGCCGTCTCCCCCGACGACTGCTCCTTGCCCGACTTCTTGTCCGACTTGTCGGGGGACTCGCCCGCCACCGATGTCTCCTTCACTACGTCGCACTGCCCTGCCTGGTGCCACCTGGTACCGAACCGAACGGAACCAGTGTTCCCAAGTGTCCTGTGTCCGAGCCGCCGCCTCACACCGCCACGCGAACCGGTGTCGGCCGCGCCCCTCGGAAGGTGTCGCCGACCTGCTAGACGAGAACGACATACCTACCGGTTCCCTATCGAACCCCCCACGCACCCTCGACAGATGAATGTGAGAGGGGTCACCCTGTCATTCATCCACGCGGGGAGGCTTGGATGGGCAGGAGTCGCAGAACAATTCCGGAGGAGCTTCTGCTGCTGGCTTTGGACCCGGCCACGGGCACCACAGCACAGCCGCAGTCGCTCGACCTCGGCCTGGCCGGGGCCCAGCTAGTGGAGCTGGCCCTGGCAGGACGGATAGCCCCAGACGGGGATCGTATCGCCGTGGTGATGGCACGGCCGACAGGAGATCCGACTCTGGACTCCGCGCTCGAACTGCTGCGCCGTCGCGGCAGTCCGGTGCGCGCGGTCCACTGGATCGGCGGGCCCCGGCTGGGGCTGCGCCAGACGTACCTCACACATCTCGAACGGTGCGGCATGGTGCATGCCGTGGCGGGCCAGATGTGTGGAGTGCTGCCGACGACGCGCTACCAGGCGACGGAGACGGCCATCAGCCGGGAGATCAGGGCCCGGCTCGACAACGCGATCCGCACCGGCGTCCCACCGGACCCGCGGACCGCGGCGCTCGCCGCGCTGGCCCACGCGGTCGGCCTCGGCAAGCACCTCTACCCAGGGAACGAGGGGCGGTCATCGCGCTCCCGTCTGAGGGATCTGATCCGGCACGACCCGATGGGCGGGCTGGTCGCACACGCGGTCATGGACGTGCAGAACGGTGTCGCGGCGCAGCCGCGCCGGGGCTCGGGACCGGGCAGCGGCCCGGCTCCCCGGAAGACGGCGGGCCGTTCGACGTCCGACGCGGCGGCCGGCGTGCCGGGCCAGTCACGGCGGCACGGACACGGCAGCATGGCGCGGGTCGGCGCCCGCTGAGGCCGCCGGCGCCGCAGGACACGCCGGGCACCACCACGCACCACCGCACCACCAGGGCCGCACCCGCACACCCGGGCGCACCCGTCAGCGCCACCGCAGCACCCCTTCCCGGGCCTGTTCGGGAGCCGCGTTGAGAAGCACGGGGTGGCGGACCGGGCCGTTCGGACGACGGCCGGGTCCGCCACCCCGTGCACATGTGCGCTCGCCTACTGTGTTCATTTGACTGCGCGCCGTCCACGGGAAGTGGCAGTCTGCTCACCAGGAAATGAAGCAGTACGGAGCCGGAGGTGCACGTACCGTGGCGTCCAACGTCAACCCGACCGTCAGGCGACGCCGATTGGGCCAGGAGCTGCGCAGGCTCCGGGAGGACAAGGGCCTGACGGCGGAGCAGGTGGCCGAACGGCTGCTGGTCTCCCAGTCGAAGATCAGCCGACTGGAGAACGGCCGCCGCAGCATCAGCCAGCGCGACGTCCGCGACCTGTGCGGGGTCTACGAGGTCGAGGACCGCCGGATAGTGGATTCGCTGATGCAGATGGCCAAGGATTCGCGCCAGCAAGGCTGGTGGCACGCCTTCGGCGACATTCCGTACAGCGTCTACATCGGCCTGGAGACCGAGGCGGCGTCGCTGCGGACCTACGAGTCCCTGCTGGTGCCCGGTCTGCTGCAGACGCCCGGCTACGCCGAGTCCGTCATCCCCGGCACGGTCCCGGAGCTGGCACCGGACGATCTGGAGAAACGCATCCAGGTGCGGATGCGGCGCCAGGAGCGGGTGCGCGACACCGAGCGGCCGCTGCGGCTGTGGGTCGTGCTGGACGAGAGCGCGCTGCGGCGGGTGGTCGGCAGCCACCTGATCATGCGCGAGCAGCTGGAACACCTCGTCGAGGTGAGCAAGCTGCCGCATGTGACGGTGCAGGTGCTGCCCTATGACGCCGGCGCGCACGCCGGGATGTCGGGGACGTTCTCGATCCTGGAATTCGACGACGCCGCGGACTCCAGCGTGGTCTACATCGAGGGTGTCACCAGCGATCTCTATCTGGAGAAGACCAACGATGTGCACAAATACACCATCATGTACGAGCACCTGCGGGCGCAGGCGCTGAGCGCGGACGCGAGCCGCGAGTTCATCGCGGAGGCCGCCAAGCGACATGCGGATGCGACGAGTTGAGATCCCGGCGGGCCTCGGCGACCTCATGGCGAGGTCGTGGTGAGGTCGTGGTGAGATCGATGGGCCGGGAGCGACGGCCCCTGGAGTGCGGAATGTTGAATTCCGGTGAACGGGGCCGCACGGTACACCTGAGCCAGGTGGCCTGAAAAGGGATCACGGAATACGCCATTCGGACGGGTGAACGGCCCTCTGCGGCCGGTGATGTTGGCGCGTAGCGTCGTTCTCACCGAATCCGCGGTAACTCAGAGTAAGATGGAGTGAACATGGCCGTTCAGCCCAATTCCGCGTTCTCCTGGACCAAGTCCTCGTACTCCGGCGGCAACGGCGCCTGCGTGGAGATCGCCACGCCGTCCACTGCGGCCATCGCGGTGCGTGACTCCAAGGTCCCCGACGGTGCGCGCCTCACCTTCGGCAACGCCTCCTGGAGCAGCTTCGTTTCGGACGTCGCCACGGGCACGTTCGACCTGTCCTGAACCGAGTCGTCACCGACCACAGTCCGTGTGACACCCGCGCGGAAACGAGCCCTCTCGACTGGATCGCCGTCCCGGCCGAGGGGGCTCGGCCATGTCCGCGCACCCCGGGCCCGGTTCGGCGCCGGGGCCGTCGACCGGGGCGCGCAATACGGGGCACCGGCGCGGGTTCAGCATCCGGGCAGCCCTGCCCGGATGGCCGGAAAGTGTCTAAGCTTCCTGCCGTCTGTAGCTAACGGTGGTTAACGCAGATCCCGAGCGATTGGAGCTGCCATGTCGAATCCGGCCCTGCCCCTTGCCTCCGCCCCGGTGCCCGAGCTGGCCGCGCGGGCCGCCCGGACCGGCAGCTCGCCCGTACGCGACATCCTGGCGCTGACCGCCCGGCCCGAGGTGATCTCGTTCGCCGGCGGGCTGCCGGCGCCCGAACTCTTCGACGTCGAGGGGATATCCGCGGCGTTCCGGGAAGTGCTGGCGCAGGCGCCACGGCGGGTCCTGCAGTACTCGACCAGTGAGGGCGATCCGGCGCTGCGGGCGGCCGTCGCGGCGCGCACCACGGCGCGCGGGCTGCCCACCGACGCCGACGACCTGCTGGTCACCACCGGTTCCCAGCAGGGGCTGACGCTGCTGGCCACCGCCCTGCTGGAGCCGGGCGACGTGGTGCTGGTGGAGGACCCCTGCTATCTGGCGGCGCTGCAGATCTTCTCCCTCGCGGGCGCGCGGGTGGTGGCGGTGCCGACCGACGACGAGGGACTGGACCCGGCGGCGCTGGACGAGATCGCGGCCCGCGAGAACCCCAAACTCCTCTATGTCATACCGACGTTCCAGAACCCCACCGGGCGCACGCTGAACGCGGAGCGGCGGGCCGCGGTCGCCGAGGTCGCCGCGCGGCGCGGGCTGTGGATCGCCGAGGACGACCCGTACGGCGAGCTGCGCTTCGAGGGCGAGCCGCAGCGCTGGGTCGCCTCCTTCCCCGGCGCCGAGGACCGGACGGTGCTGCTCGGGTCGTTCTCCAAGGTGATGGCGCCGGGGCTGCGGCTGGGCACGCTGCGGGCGCCGGCCGAGTTGCGGCGGGCCTGCGTCGTCGCCAAGCAGGCCGCCGATCTGCACACCTCGACCGTCGATCAGGCCGCCGCGGCACGGTACTTGGCGGCCTCGGACCTGGACGCCCATCTGGCGCGGGTCCGGGACGCCTACCGGGAGCGGCGGGACACCCTGTTGGCCGGGCTGCCCACGGCGCTTCCCGAGGGCTCGCGGTGGAACCGGCCGGCGGGCGGGATGTTCGTGTGGGCGACGCTGCCGGCCGGGTACGACGCGACCGCGCTGCTGCCGGAGGTGGTGCGGCACGACGTGGCGTACGTCCCCGGGGCACCGTTCTTCGCCGGGCGACCGGATCCGGCGGCGATCCGGCTTTCGTTCGTGACCCATGGACCGGTGGAGATCGAGGAGGGGCTGCGGCGGCTGCGCACGGGTCTGACGACGGCCCGTAGGGCGGCCTGACGGGGGCTTCCACGGGCCCGTAGGCGGCGGAAAATCCGCTTCCCGCGGGCCCGGCCCTGCCGGACACTGGAGGGTCCACGGCTTACGACCCGAGGGAGCCGCCCCGTGGCGTACGGCCCGACGGCCGGCGCCCGCGGTGGTGCGCCCCGAGGGCAGACGGACCAGGGTCCTCCCAGGAGGCCGGATGACCAGTGGCCCCGATGTGCGGGATCCCGCGGATCCCCCGACTCCCCCGTCCCCCTCTCTCCCCCGGCGCCTTCGGGCCCGGCTCGGCGGCGTCGGCCGGCGGCTGCGGGCCCGGCTGCGCGGCGTCGGGCGGCGGCTGCGCGGTGCCGGGCGCTGGCTGCGTGCACACGCCCGGCACGCCCTGGTGGTGGGCGTGGTGACGTCCGTCGTCGGCGCGCTCGCCACGTTCGCCGCCGCCCAACTCCCCAAGCTCTACGAGGACCCGCCGCCCTCCTGCCCCGGTGCCGGGTGCGACGGCAAGGACCCGCAGGCCACCGGGTGCGGGGTGGACGCGACGACCTTCGAGCCGACGGAGGGCAACCCGGTCCGCCTCCACCTGCGGTACAGCAGGCGCTGCGGTGCGGTGTGGGGGCGGATCACGGCCGGCGCGGTCGGCGACACGGTCACGGTCAGCGTCCAGGGCGGCGCGTCCCGCAGCGCGCTCATCAGCGCCAACCATGACGTCTTCACACCGATGGCATCGGTGGGCGACACCTTCCGGGTGCGGTTCTGCGCGGTGCCGACGAGTGATCCTGGGCGGTCCCGCTCCTGGGTGAAGTACTGCTTCGAGGCGACGGAAGCGGCTGCGTGGCAGTAGTCCGCCAATCCGCTTGCGCGGGGCTGTTCCGGCCCGCTTCGCGGGCGTTGTTGGTCCGCTTCGCGGGGCCACAATCCCGCCGTCAGGCGGGCACCGCGCCGCAGGCGCAACAGGCAAGCCACCCACGGCCGGAAGGCCGACGACGTGGGAACCGCGCGCCGTCAGGCGCGTGGGTACCGCGCCAACCACCCAGGCGCCGAACCGGCCGGACCGTGCAGGGCGGGGCCCTGCGTCATCTCCATGGCGAAGTCGTCGGCGAGTTGGAGCATCGTGGCGCGGCCCTCCAGCTCGACCAGCCAGTCCGGGGGGAGCGCGGTCTCGCCGTGCAGGGTGCCCAGGAGGTTGCCGCAGACGGAGCCGGTGGAGTCGCTGTCGCCGCTGTGGTTGACGGCGAGCAGCAGGCCGTGCCGGACGTCCTCGGCGACCAGGGCGCAGTAGACGCCGATGGACAGCGCCTCCTCGGCCGTCCAGCCCTCGCCCAGCGACTCGACCCGGGCGGCCGTCGGCATCCCCTGCCGTACGGCGCCCAGTGCGCGCTTGAGGGCGTCGGTGGTCTCCTCGTGGCCGGTGCGGGTGGCGAGGTGGGCCAGGGCCTTCTGGACGGCGCCGTCGAGGTCCTCGCCGCGCGCCAGGGAGTGGCTGATCACGGCGAACGCGCCGGCCGCGAGGTAGCCGGTGGGGTGGCCGTGGGTCTGGGCCGCGCACTCGACGGCGAGCTGGAAGACCAGCTGCGGCTCCCAGCCGACGAGCAGGCCGAACGGCGCGGAGCGCATCACCGCGCCGCAGCCCTTGGAGTCCGGGTTCTTCGGCTGGTCGAGGGTGCCCATCGCCTCGTCGCCGAGGCCGCTCAGGCAGGCCCGGCCGGGGGCGCGGCGGGCGTAGAGCCATTCCTCGCGGGCGAGCCAGCCGTCGTCCTCCCTGCGTTCGTCGGGGCCCCAGTCGCGCTGGGTGGCGGCCCAGCGGAGGTAGGCGCGGTGGACGTCGGTGGGCGGGTGCCAGGCACCGGTGTCGCGGCGGACCTGGGCGCGGATCAGGCCGTCCACGGTGAAGAGTGTCATCTGGGTGTCGTCGGTGACCGCGCCGCGGCGCCCGAAGGCGGGCACCATGCCGGTCACGCCCTCCTGGCCGTGTGCCTCGCGGATCGCGTCCAGGGAGTCGAACTCGACGGCCGCGCCGAGCGCGTCCCCGATGGCGCCGCCCAGCAGGCAGCCGCGCACCCGGCTGCGGAAGTCCTGCTGTTCGGCGCGGCCCCAGATGGCGGTGCCGCCCGCCGCTGCGCCCATGCCCACACCTCGCTCCGCTCGGCCTCGACAGTTCGGGGCCTTGCGGTTTGCCCCTGGCTCAGCACTGTATCGACCGAGAATGATCGGAACTGGGCCGGGTTTGTTTCAGGTTCGTATTGTGATGTGGCGGGTGGGGCGGCCCACTGCCCGCTCCTGCCCCGGGAGACACCATGACCTCGCCTGCCACCGTGCCCGTACCGGACCTTTCGGGCGCGGCACCGCGCTGTGCCGTGCTCGACGACTACCAGGGCGTGGCCCTGACCATGGCCGACTGGTCGCCGCTGGCCGGCGCCGTGGACGTCCGGACGCTGCGGACACCGCTGCGCACCGAGGACGAGGTGGTCGCGGCGATCGGTGACTGCGAGATCGTGGTCGCGATGCGCGAGCGGACGCCGTTCCCGGCCTCGCTGCTGGCCCGGCTGCCGCGGCTCCGGCTGCTGGTCACGTCCGGGATGCGGAACGCCGCGATCGATCTGGCGGCGGCCGCCCGGCACGGCGTGACGGTCTGCGGCACCGCCAGCAACGGCGAGCCGCCCGTCGAGCTGACCTGGGCGCTCATCCTGGGCCTGGCCCGCAACGTCGTCACCGAGAGCACCGCGATGCGGGCCGGCGGCCCCTGGCAGAGCACCGTCGGCGCCGATCTGCACGGCCGGACGCTGGGGCTGCTGGGCCTCGGCCGGATCGGCAGCCGGGTGGCCCGGGTCGGGCTGGCCTTCGGGATGGACGTGGTGGCCTGGAGCGAGAACCTGACCGCCGAGCGGGCCGCGGAGGTGGGCGTGCGCGCCGCCGCCGGCAAGGAGGAGCTCCTGGAGGCCGCCGACTTCGTCTCGCTGCACCTCGTCCTCGGCGACCGCACCCGCGGGCTGCTCGGCGCCCCCGAACTGCGCCGGATGCGTCCCACCGGCTATCTGGTCAACACCTCGCGGGCCGGCCTCGTCGACCAGGACGCGCTGGTCCGGGCCCTGCGCGAGAACTGGATCGCCGGCGCCGGCCTGGACGTCTACGACCCGGAGCCGCTGCCCGCGGACGCCGCCCTGCGCACCCTTCCGAACGTCCTCGCCCTCCCCCATCTCGGCTATGTCACCCGCCGCAACTACGAGGGCTACTTCCGAGAGGCCGTCGAGGACATCGCGGCCTATCTGGCCGGGGAGCCCGTCCGGCGGCTGGGGTGAGACCCGTCCGGCCCCGGGCGGCGGCCAACTGGCGCGTTCCCTCTCCGGGCAAGCGTTCGGTGATGGGGGTGCCGCCCGCTGGGCATGCTCTCCCCATGTCCGAGTACGAGTGGGATCGCACGACGATGGCCGTCGTCGCCTCGGCACTGTCCGGCGACAGCGACGGCGCGGTGGAACTCCTCCGGCCGCTCCCCCAGCGCGACGTGTGCCATGTCGCGGTACGACTGGCCGCCATGGCCGCGGATGCGCTGATCGTCGCCGCCCAGGACGCCGGCGGCGACCGCGAGGAGGCCCTGTCGCAGTGGCAGCAGTGCATCCTCCAGCACGAGGCGGAGCACAGCGGGGAGTGAGGCGCCGAAACCGGCCGGGCGGGGCGGCAGCTCCGCCCGGCCGGGCCGGCATCGGACCGCGGGCCGCTACTCCACCACGGGCAGCAGCTTCGGCAGATGGCCGTCGGACGCCAGCGCGGCGGCCCGGCGCTCGGCGGGGACGTCGCCGTAGGTCGTCGTCCGGGGGCGGGCCGGGCGGCCGGCGAGCTCGGCGATGCCGACCAGATCCTGGATGGAGCGGTAGGAGCCGTAACTCGACCCCGCCATACGGGAGATGGTCTCCTCCATCAGGGTGCCGCCGAGGTCGTTGGCACCGGAGCGCAGCATCTCCGCGGCGCCCTCCGTGCCGAGCTTCACCCAGCTGGTCTGGATGTTGGTGAGGTGCGGGTGGAGCAGGAGCCGGGCCATCGCCGTCACCGCGCGGTTGTCGCGGGTGGTGGGGCCGGGGCGGGCGATACCGGCCAGATAGACGGGGGCGTTGGTGTGGATGAAGGGCAGCGTGACGAACTCGGTGAACCCTTCGACGCCCTTGGACAGCGCGGACTGCTGGATCTCGGCCAGCAGCCGGAGGTGGCCCAGCCAGTGGCGGGGCTGGTCCACATGGCCGTACATCATCGTCGACGAGGAGCGGATGCCCAGTTCGTGGGCGGTCTTGATGACCTCGACCCAGGTGGCGGTGGGGAGTTTGCCCTTGGTGAGGACCCAGCGGACCTCGTCGTCCAGGATCTCCGCGGCGGTGCCGGGGATGGTGTCCAGGCCCGCGGCCCTGGCCTCGCTCAGCCACTCCCGGATGGACAGGCCGGTGCGGGTCGCGCCGTTGACCACCTCCATCGGGGAGAAGGCGTGCACGTGCATGCCGGGGACCCGCTCCTTCACCGCGCGGGCGATGTCGAAGTACGCGGTGCCCGGCAGGTCGGGGTGGATGCCGCCCTGCATGCAGACCTCCACCGCGCCCACGTCCCACGCCTGCTGGGCGCGGTCGGCGACCTGGGAGAGGGAGAGGGTGTAGGCGTCGGCGTCGGTGCGGCGCTGGGCGAAGGCGCAGAAACGGCAGCCGGTGTAGCAGACGTTGGTGAAGTTGATGTTCCTGGTGACGATGTAGGTGACGTCGTCGCCGACCGTGTCGCGGCGCAGGTCGTCGGCGATCCGGCAGAGCGCGTCCAGCGCCGGGCCGTCGGCGTGCAGCAGGGCGAGCGCCTCGGCGTCGGTGAGCCTGGTGGGGTCGTCGGCGGCCTGCGAGAGGGCCTGCCGGACGTCGCCGTCCAGCCGGGAGGGCACCATGCCGGGGGCGGCGGCCTCGCGCAGCGCCGCCCAGTCGCCGTAGACCTCGTCGAAGTCGTCCCGGCGGTCGGCGGTGCGGCCCTCGGTGTCGATGGTGCGGTGCAGGTCGGTGCGGCCGGAGGCGACGAAGCCCTCGTCGGGCTCCTGCCAGGGGCGGCCCGTCACCACGGCGTCCTCCCGGGCCAGGCCCGTCTCCGGGTCGGCGAGGGCGGTGACGTGCGGCAGCAGCCGCGGGTCCAGCCAGGGCTCGCCGCGCCGGACGAACTCCGGGTAGACCGCGAGGCGTTCGCGCAGCCGGAAGCCCTCGGCGGCGGACTTCTCGGCGAGCGCGTCGATCTGCGGCCAGGGGCGCTCGGGATTGACGTGGTCCGGGGTGAGCGGGGAGACGCCGCCCCAGTCGTCGACACCGGCCCGGATCAGCCGGCCGTACTCCCCGTCCACCAGATTGGGCGGCGCCTGGAGGCAGGCGGCCGGGCCCATGATGTGCCGGGCGACTGCCACCGTGGCGACCAGCTCGTCCAGCTCGGCGTCGGGCATGCCGCGCATCGCCGTGTCCGGCTTGGCACGGAAGTTCTGCATGATGAGTTCCTGGACGCCGTGGTAGGCGCGGGAGACCCGGCGCAGCGCGAACAGCGACTCGGCGCGCTCCTCGTACGTCTCCCCGATGCCGATCAGCAGGCCGCTGGTGAACGGGACGGAGCTGCGCCCGGCGTCCTCCAGGACCCGCAGCCGCACGGCGGGCTCCTTGTCCGGCGAGCCGTGGTGCGGGCCGCCGGGCTCGCTCCACAGGCGCTCGGCGGTGGTCTCCAGCATCATGCCCATCGACGGGGCGACGGGCTTGAGCCGCTGGAAGTCCGTCCAGGACAGCACGCCGGGATTGAGGTGGGGCAGCAGCCCGGTCTCCTCCAGGATGCGGATCGCGATGGCGCGGACGTAGGCGATGGTGTCGTCGTACCCTTCGGCCTCCAGCCACTCGCGCGCCTCGGGCCAGCGCTCCTCGGGCTTGTCCCCGAGGGTGATCAGGGCTTCCTTGCAGCCGAGTTCGGCGCCGCGGCGGGCGATCGCCAGGACCTCGTCCGGCGACATGAACATCCCGTGGCCGGCCCGGCGGAGCTTGCCGGGGACGGTGGCGAAGGTGCAGTAGTGGCACTTGTCGCGGCACAGGCGCGTCAGGGGGACGAAGACGCTCTTGGAGTACGTGATGACACCGGGGCGGCCGGCGGCCTCCAGGCCCGCGTCGCGCACCCGGGCCGCCGAGGCGCACAGCGTCTCCAGATCCTCGCCGCGGGCCTGGAGCAGCACCGCGGCCTCGGTGGCGTCCAGCGCCACGCCGTCCCGGGCCCGCTTGAGCGCCCGGCGCATGGCGTTGGCCGTCGGCCGCGGGGCCGCCCCGCCCTGGCCGGCCCGGCCCGATGCCTGGTCAGATCCCCGGTGGGACCCCTGGTCGGATCCCTGCGCGCGCGAAGTCATGCCCCGAGCATACGAGCGACCACCGACATCTCCGCCGCCGGAAGGCAGGCGATCGATGTGCCGCTGCTCACGTCAAACGGAGGTGGTCTCCGCCGGGGCGTCCGCCCCTGCTGTCACAACGAGTTCAGCAGTTCCTCGGAGTACGTCCGGGTCAGGAACTCCATGGCGTGGCCGTCGGGGTCGTCGACGTAGACGCCCCGCCCGCCGTCGCGGTGGTTGATCTCCTGCGGCTTGGTGTGCCTCGGGTCGGCCCAGTAGGGCAGCTCCCGCTTCCGGATGCGGGCCAGGATCCCGTCGAACTCCTCCTCCGTCACCAGGAACGCGTAGTGCGTGGCGACGAACTCCCGGCCGCCGGCGACGTGCTCGGCGTAGTCGAGGGTCACCCCGTTGTCCATCTTGACCGCCGCGAACGGGCCGTACGCCTTGGGCTCGGGGGCGTCCAGCAGCTCGGCGAGGAAACGGGCCGAGGCGAAACGGTCCTTGCTGTGCACGATCGTGTGGTCGAGGAGGGGCATGGCGTCTCCTTGGTCTCCGGGGGTGGGAGCTGGGAGTCGGGAGCCCGGAGTGGGGGCTCGGGACTCGGGGCTCGGGGCTCGGGTGGGCTCCTTCGGGGAGGTGGTCCGTGGAGCCCGCGGTACGTGGTGGGGCCTTTGTTGCGCCTTCACCATCGACGCTACGCCCGGGGCCGTCCGCGCGGATCGGTCTGTGGTACCGGCCCCGTGCGGTGGGGCCGTACGCCGGTGGTCCTAGGGCGCTTCTGATCGGTGTCGCTTCGCTCGTGAGCGCTCCGCTCACAGGTACTGCGCGTAGTCGTCCAGCGTCCGCAGGATCTCCGCCTCGCCGGCCGGCGGCAGCTGGAGGACCACTTCCCGCAGGCCCAGGTCCCGGTAGTGGGACAGCTTGCCGGGCGTCGGGCGGACCGCGTACGGCACCACCGCCGGCTCGCCCGCGCGGCCGGCTTCCGTCCAGGCGCGCCGCAGGGCCGGGAGGGTCTCCGACAGGCCGCCGCCACCGATGGGCAGCCAGCCGTCCGCGGTGGCCGCGATCTCCGCCAGGAGCTTGGGGCCGGCCGTGCCGCCCAGCAGGACGCGCGGTGCGCCGCCGGCCGGTTTGGGGTGGGCGAGGGAGGCGCGGACGGAGCCGAACGGGCCTTCGTAGGCGGTGGGTTCGTCGGCCCACAGGGTGCGCATCAGTGCCAGCCGGTCGCGGACCAGTGCCCGGCGGGTCGCCCACTCCACACCGTGGTCGGCGGCCTCCTCGACGTTCCAGCCGTAGCCGACGCCGAGGGTGAAGCGGCCGCCGGAGAGGTGGTCCAGGGTCGCGATCTGCTTGGCGAGGTCGATCGGGTCGTGCTGGGCGACGAGGGTGATGCCGGTGCCCAGGCGGAGCCGCTCGGTGACCGCGGCGGCCTGGCCGAGGGCGATGAACGGGTCGAGGGTGCGGCCGTATTCGCGGGGCAGCGGTTCGCCCATCGGGGCCGGGGTGTCCCGGGAGGCGGGGATGTGGGTGTGCTCGGGCAGATACAGGCCGTCGAAGCCGCGCTGTTCCAGTTCGTGGGCCAGCCTGACCGGCCGGATCGTCTCGTCCGTCAGGAAGATCGTGGTCGCGATCCGCATGCTGGGCTACCTCCGCGTCGGGCGTGGGTGGAGTGGTCGGACCGGGTGGAGACCGCATGTTGCCGCACCGTCCGCGAGTTATCCACAGGGCTTTTCCCGCGTGTCACACGCGCGTAGAACAGTTTTCACAGCGCGCGACGACGCGGCGGACGGCAGGAAGGCGATACGAGGGCGGCACAGGGACGACACGAGGACGGCAGGCGAGGCGACGGCAGGCGCGGGTGCGCACGCTGTGCCGTGGCGGACGGGCCGCGGCGGGACGGGAACGGACGAGACGGACGAGACGAGGGGGCGGAGATGGAACGACGCGAGGTGCTGAAGCTGTCCGCGGCGGCCGGCGCGGCGGGTGCGCTGACGCTCGGGCGGGTGAGCTTCGCCGAGGCTGCGCCGACCGCCGGGCGGACCGGAGGCGGGTCGGCCGGGGGCGCGCCGGCCGAGCAGAGACGCACGGTCACCGGCCATCTGCCCGTCGGCGCACCGGACTTCGTCTATCTGCCGGTGGACGTCCCGCACGGCGTACGGGAGCTAGCGGTCGCGTACCGCTACGACAAGCCGCCCGTGCCCGACGGCACCGCGGGGAACGCCTGCGACATCGGCATCTTCGACGAGCGCGGCACGGCGCCGGGCGGCGCCGGCTTCCGCGGCTGGTCTGGCGGGGCGCGGACCGAGTTCTTCCTGCGCGCCGACGACGCCACGCCCGGCTATCTCCCCGGCCCGGTCAACGCCGGCACCTGGCACATCGCCCTCGGCCCGTACACCGTCGCCCCGCAGGGTCTGGACTACGAGGTCACGGTCACCCTGCGGCACGGCCCCCGGGGGACGACGCCGGCGCCCGTGCACCCGCCGGAGCGGGCCCGGGGCCGCGGCCGCGCCTGGTACCGCGGGGACAACCACCTGCACTCCGTCTATTCGGACGGCAAGCGGACGCCGGCGCAGATCGCGGCGCTGGCGCGGGCCGCGCGGCTGGACTTCATCACCACCACCGAGCACAACACCACCGCCGCGCACCGCGCCTGGGAGGGGTTGTGGGGTGACGACCTGCTGATCCTCACCGGTGAGGAGGTCACCACCCGCAATGGGCACGTGGTGGCGATGGGCACCGACCCCGAGGTCTTCATCGACTGGCGCTACCGGGCGCGGGACAACGCCTTCGGCCGCTACGCCCGGGCCATCCGGCGGGCCGGCGGCCTGGTCATCCCGGCGCATCCGCACGCCACCTGTGTGGGCTGCAACTGGAAGTTCGGGCTGAACGACGCGGACGCGGTCGAGGTGTGGAACGGCCCGTACGGCCCCGACGACGAGGCCACCCTCGCCGAGTGGGACAACACCCTGGTCGCCGGTTCCCGGGGCCGCGGCGCCTGGTTGCCGGCGGTGGGGCACAGCGACGCCCACCGCGATCCGGACGTGGTCGGCCTGCCGCAGACGGTCGTCCTGGCCGACGACCTCTCGCGCCGCGCTCTCCAGGAAGGCATCCGGGCGGGCCGGGTCTGGATCGCCGAATCCGCGCGTGTGGACCTCGCGTTCACGGTCACCGGCGAGCGCGGCGAACACGCCGGCATCGGCGAACGCCTGGCGGTGCCCGACGCGGCCGCGGTCACCGCACGGCTGACGGTCTCCGGCGCGCCCGGCTGCACGGTCTCCTTCGTCACCGACCAGGGCCGCAGACACACCGCCCCGCTCCCACCCTCCGGCACGGGCACGATCACCTGGCGAACCACCCCTGCCAACGCCGCCTACATACGCGCAGAGGTCCGCCACCCGTCGACCTCCGCAGACCTCCCGGGCCCGATGGCGGCGATGACGAACCCGGTGTTTCTCGGCCGGAGTTGACGGATCATGTCTGGACCTCGAGTTGTCAACTCCGCGGCGTGGCGACAGCGAGCGGCGCCCGGGTAGCGAGACCACGGCGGCCTCCGCTGCTCAGCGAGGGCCGGTCACTTGGGGATTTGCCACGGAGATCAGAGGGAAACTCCCCCGCCCTTGACTGCGTCCACGAACGACGACCAGACCGAGGTCGGGAACACCAGCGCCGGACCGTGCGGGTCCTTGGAATCACGGACCGGGACGCCATCCGGGTATCCGTCTGACACCTCGATGCAGCCGCCTTGCCCGTTCTCGCTGTAGCTGGACTTTCGCCAGACGGGGAGAGTCGATGCGTTAGGTATCGTCTTCAACTTCGTACTCTTTCAAGTATGTGCGGATCAGGTCGAGCGACTCATCGTCGGTGAGGGCCAGCGAGCGGGCTACGTCGAACCACTGCGTCAGCTCAAGAACCCTTTTCGGGGACTCTACTGATTCCCCTGAGTCGAAGCTCTCGACACCGGCGATGGTCGTCCCATCGGGCAAGGTGTGCAAGGTGAGGCTCCCACCGAGGATGGGATGTGCGCCCCTGTCGAAGGGGAGAATCTGCACGGTCACACGCGGCCGGCCCCCGAGCTGAAGCAGATGCTTCAGCTGCTCAGCCATGCACCTTCGACCGCCAATTGGGCGCCTTAGTGCAGCTTCATCCATAATTCCCCAGTAATAAGGTGGCCTGGCGCGTTCCAGGATGCGCTGCCGCTTCATGCGAGCGGCGACGCGCTCTTCGATCTGCTCCTCGGAGTCGTGCAGTTGGGACTTTCGGAAATGTGCGCGCATGTATTCCGGCGTCTGAAGCAAGGCGGTGACATGGCTGCTGTTGAAAACCTGGATGCGCTCCGCTTCGGGCTCCTTGGCAACGACTTTTCGGCTGTAATCCGGAATCAGCGTGTCATGCGCCAGCTCCAGCAGTTCGGAGAGCACGCCGTCACTGTCAAAGAACTCGTCCAGGGCGTTGACCAACGCTTCCGACGCCAACTGCTCCCCGAGTTCCACGCGCCCCAAGTAGCTGTGCGAGTAGCCGCCTACCCGTTCCGATAGTTGGCGGAGGGAGAGCCCCTTCCGTTCCCGCAGGCGGCGGAGGCGTCGCCCCAGCCTGAGGCGTGGCGTAAGCCTGACATCGTCACTGTTCAACTCCACTCGGTCGAACCTTTCCTCACCTCAACTTGCCGTCACCCAGGTCGCTTTGGTGACAGGCCAAGCCTGTACTCGGCGCTCCCCGTGGGCAATGGTGAGAACCAGGACGCACCCCAAACGGGTACTCCCACAAGAAAGTTCGGCCACGCACGAGACCCCCGCGACCGTTGGTGGACGGCCCGGGGGCGTGGCCCTCAACCGCCTTGGAGGTTGATGAGCATGGCTCACAGTATCCGAACGATCTTCGAATCGCTGCTGTGTTGGTTTTTGCCCGGCCGGGGTTGCCACCGTGCGGCCGTCGCTCCGCCCGCGCCCGTGGTCGGAAACGACGCACCGACGCTCGCGCTTCCCCGCGTGCGCGTCCGTCATTCGGGGGCACTGCGCGGTGAGGACACCGCCCTCGTCCGCCCGTACCTCCTCACCCCCGGGGAACAGCGGGAACGACGTGCGCGGCATGGGCGGCGACCTGCGCTGTGGCTGGCATCCGTAGAGGTGGCGGCCTGATGGCCCGCATGTGCCGTGCCGTTCACCTGGGAGAACCGGGCTCGGCCCCGGAGCCGGCGTCCGGATGTGATGTGTGCGGGGCCCTGGCCCGGCAGCGCGCGGAAGCCTACGCCGTAGGCGACAAGTCGAAGGTGACCGACTGCAACGTCGAGATCCGTCGCCACCCCCACTGACCGGGGCAGGAGCGTTCCCCCTCCTGCCCCGCCAGTCACCAACTCCACCCCGGCGCCCTTTCCTGGGATAGAGCGCCGGGGCACGCTCGGAACCGACCAAAGGAACCAGGGACCATGACCGCCACGGATACGCGCCCCACCACACACATCCGTTCGCTGGCGCTGGAAATCACCGGACAGTGCCAGAACACCTGCGCCTCGCACTGCTACGCCAAGTCCGGCCCGCGCGGCAGCCACGGCAGCATGCGTCGCGAGGACTGGTTCGCGCTCCTGGACCAGGCCGCCGGGCTTGGCGTCACCATGGTGCAGTACATCGGCGGTGAGCCCACCCTGCACCCCCACCTCCCGCAGCTCATCGACCGCGCGCTGAGTCTCGGCATGCGCGTGGAGGTGTTCAGCAACCTCGTACACGTGCGCCCGTCGATGTGGGAGACCTTCGCCCGGCCCGGCGTCTCCTTGGCCACCTCCTACTACAGCAACAACGCGACCGAACACGAGAAGATCACCGGCGGACGCGGCTCCTACGCCCGCACGAAGGCGAACATCGCCGAGGCGATCCGCCGCAGCATCCCGCTGCGTGCCTCTCTCGTTCACGTCCTTGACGGCCAGGCCATCGACGGCGCCCGTTCAGAGCTGCGGCAGCTCGGCGTCACCGGCGAAATCCGCCTCGACCGGGTCCGCGCCATCGGCAACGGCGACATCACCGGCGTCGCCTTCCACGATCCGGCCGAACTGTGCGGGCGGTGCGGCAGCGACCGCGCCGCGATCAGCCCCGACGGCGTCGTGACCCCGTGCGTGATGTCTCGATGGCTGACAGCTGGGACCGTTCGGGCGCAGACGCTCGCCGCGATTCTCAACGGCCCCGAGTGGGCCGGGCGAATGACCGTCATCCCCCCTCGCCGCAAGGGCGGTTGCGTGCCGGATTCGTGCACGCCGCGCGAGGACTCGTGCCAACCCTCCCCGGGCACCGTGACGGCGTGCAATCCCGACAGCGACAGTTCCGACTGCGCGCCGGCGGAAGAGGAAGCATGTGACCCCGCCTATGAGTAGTGATCGCCTGCGACCCCGCCCACTGAGGAGGCACCCGATGGACTGGGAGACACCCGCCCGCCGCCTGGCGGCCGATACCGTCCGGCCCGAATCCCGCTGGCACGGACCGCTCGCCACCATCCCCCGTCATGTCTTCGTGCCGCGCTGGTGGGCAAACGACGGCGGCCGATGGATGCTGCAGGACGGGCCAGCTGACCCCGAAGCGTGGATGCAAGCGGCCTACAGCAACCGCACGTTGGTGACCCGTGTGGGCCCGCTCCACGCCGACGACGCCGCGCCACGTACCTCCCTCACCGCAGGGCAACCGACCTCGTCCAGCACACTGCCGAGCCTCGTCGTCACGATGTACCGACATGCGGTGATCAGCGACAGCGCCGACGTGCTGGTCACGGCCGGATCGGGCTACGGAACCGCACTCGCCTGCCGGCGCCTTGGCGACGAACACGTGACAAGCATCGACGTCGACCCTGCCCTCGTCGACAAAGCACGCTCCCGACTGGAATCCGTCGGTCTACACCCTCAGACAGCCGTATGTGACATCACCAGCCCCCTGCCCGGGGACTACGACCGCATCGTGCTGACCGTGTCCGTACGACGCGTCCCCGCCTCAGTGCTGACCGCGCTGCGCCCCGGCGGACGCCTCGTGACCACCATCGCGGACACCGGGCTGATCGTCACAGCGGACAAGGCACCTGACGGCGGCGCGACAGGCCGGGTCGAGTGGGACCGCGCCGGGTTCATGCGCACTCGCGCCGGCAAGGACTACCCGCCCGGCCTCGCCGAGCGATTCGAGGAGATCTGCGACGCCGAAGGCGAGCAGGTCACCACCGGCCGCTATCCGGTCCTCGACGTGCGCGAAGCCTGGGACATCTGGTCCATGCTGTCCCTCACCACACCCGGGATCGAGCACCGCTACGAGCAAGGACCGGACCGGCGGCGACGGGCCTGGATGGTGCACGCCGACGGGTCGTGGGCCCGTGCCGAAGGACGCTGGATCGACCCACCCACCGTGCACCAGGGGGGCCCACGCCGCCTGTGGGACGGTCTGGAGCGCATCCGGCACCGGCTGAACGCCGAGGGCGGGTTGCCGGTCTACGGTGCGCGCGTCCGGATCGACCCGGACGGCACCACGCACTTCAAGCGCGGTGCCTGGTCAGCCACCATCGCAGACTGACCGGCCCCACAGCCGGTAGAACGGCGCCCGCGCCCCTTGGCCGCCCCGTCTGTCCGTCGCGTCCGCCACGGCGGTTGGACGGGGCTCTCCGCGCTCCCTCGCCGTCGCTCACCCAGGCCAGACGATCGACTGCAGCTCGCTGTAGGCGTGCAGCGCGTACGAGCCGACGTCGCGGCCGACGCCGCTGCGCTTGAAGCCGCCGAACGGCGCCTCCATGTTCCGCCCGACCGTGTTGATGCCGACCCCGCCGGCCCGCAGCCGCCCCGCGACCCGGAAGGCCCGGGCCACGTCGCCGGACCAGACGTAGTCCAGCAGCCCGTAGTCGCTGTCGTTGGCCAGCGCGATGCCCTCCTCCTCGTCGTCGAAGGGCACCACCGTCACCACCGGCCCGAAGATCTCCTCGCGGACCGCCCGCATGGCGCCGGTGCAGTCCGCGAAGAGCGTCGGCGCGACATGGAAGCCGCGCGCCCGCTCCGGCCGCTCGCCGCCGGTGACCAGGCGGGCGCCCTCCTTCACCGCCAGCGCGATGTATCCCTCGACGCGGTCCCGGTGCGCGGCGGAGATCACCGGGCCGACGACCGTGGCCGGATCTCGCGGGTCGCCGACGGTCAGCCGCTCCGCGTACCGCGCCAGACCGGCCACCAGCCGCTGGTAGATCGCGCGCTGGGCCAGCACCCGGGTCGGCGCGGTGCAGATCTGACCGCTGTAGAAGGAGAACGTGGTGCCGATCCCGGACACCGCGGACGCCAGGTCGGCGTCGTCGAAGACCAGCGCCGCGCCCTTGCCGCCCAGTTCCATCAGCTGCCGCTTCATCCCGCGGCCGCACTCCTGGGCGATCCGCTGTCCGACCGCGGTGGAGCCGGTGAAGCTGACCATGTCCACGCCGTCGGCCGCCACCGCGGCCTCACCGACCTCCGGCCGCGCCCCGCTGACGACGTTGACCACTCCCGGCGGGGCCCCGGCCTCCGCCAGCGCCTCGGCCATCCGGTACACCGACAGCGGGTCCTGCGGCGCCGGCTTGACCACCACCGTGTTGCCCATCGCCAGCGCCGGCGCGACCTTCCCCGCCGGGTTGGCCCACGGGTTGTTGTACGAGGTGATGCAGGTGACGACGCCCACCGGGCGGCGCACCGCGACCGCCCCGAAGACACCACCGCCGCCTATCGGGCCGGCCGCGTTGACCTGCGGCGGAATCGCGGTCTCCACCGGTTCCAGGGCGCCGCGGGCGTACCGCGCGAAGCGGGCCGCGGCCACTCCGACCTGGAGGGCGCGCGCCGTCCCGGTCGTCGCCCCGCTCTCCGCCTGGGCCAACTCCGCGTGGCCGACTGCCTCCCGGCGGATCACCCGGGCCGCCCGGTCCAGCACCGCGGCGCGCTCCTCGGGCGCGGTCCGCGACCAGCCGTCGAAGGCGTCCCGGGCGGCGTCCACCGCCGCGGCCACCTGTGCCGGGCTCGCCTCCGGCGCGGGCCCGACGACCTCCTCGGTCGCCGGGTCGATCACGTCGTAGTGCCCGCCCTCGGGCGCCACCCACTCGCCGCCGATGAACAGCCGCGAACCCGCCTCCCCGGCCGCGCGCCCGCGCCCCCGGCCGTTACGCCCCGCGGTGCTCACCTGGTGCTCACCGTCCTCGTGTCCCGCCCGGACCGCAGTACGGTCCCGGGCACGGCGCCGGTCACCTCGTCGTCCCGGATCGTCTCCACCCCGTTGACGCGCACGCTGACCACGCCGATCGGGCGGGAGTCCAGCCGCGGGCCGTCCCCGGGCAGGTCGTGCACCAGCCTCGCGGCGCCCGCGTCGATCCGCTCCGGGTCGAAGAGCACCAGGTCGGCGTGGTGGCCCTCGGTGATCCGGCCGCGGTCGCGCAGCCCGAAGAGGCGCGCCGGGTCGTCGGTCAGCATCCGCACCGCCTGTTCCAGCCCGACCAGCTTCCGGCCGCGCAGGCAGTCCCCCAGGAAGCGGGTGGTGTACGGGGCGCCGCACATCCGGTCCAGGTGCGCCCCGGCGTCGGAGCCGCCGAGCATGACGTCCTCGTGCTGCCAGGTCTGCTGCCGCAGGGTCCAGCTGGCGGGGTCGTTGTCGGTGGGCATCGGCCAGAGCACGGTGCGCAGTCGGTCCGCGGCGCAGATCTCGATCAGGCAGTGGAAGGGCTCCTGCCCGCGTTCGGCGGCGATGTCGCGCACCACGCGGCCGGTCAGCCCCTCGTTGGCCGCGGAGTAGGTGTCCCCGATGACGTACCGGGCGAAGTCGGTCAGCCGGCGGAGGACCCCGGCCTCCTCGCCGTGCGCGCGGCGCAGCATCCTGGCCCGGACGTCCGGGTCGCGCAGCCGGGCGATCCGCTCGGGCACCGGGAGGCCGAGGACGTCGCCCCAGCCGGGGATGAGGTTGAGGGCGCAGAAGGTGCCCAGGGACATGTTCATCGGGGTGAGGATCGGCATGGTCAGCGCGACGATGCGCCCGCCGGCCCGGCGGGCGCGTTCGCTGGCGAGGAGTTGCCGGGGCACGCGTTCGGGGACCGCGGAGTCGATGGTCAGCACGTTCCAGTTGAGCGGCCGGCCGGCCGCCGCCGACATCTCGACCAGCAGGTCGATCTCGTCGTCGGTGAAGCGGTCCAGGCAGCCGGCGACGATCGCCTCGATCTGGGTGCCCTCGTGCTCGGCGACCGCGCGGGAGAGCGCGAGCAGTTCCTCGGGGCGGGCGTGCCGGGAGGCGACCGGTGCTCCGTCGCCGTCGGAGTGGCTGGACGACTGGGTGGTGGACAGCCCCCACGCCCCGGCGTCCATCGCGTCGTGGAAGAGCCGCAGCATGGCGTCGAGTTGGCCGGCCGTGGGCTGTCCGCCGACCGCGTCCGGGCCCATCACGTGCCGCCGCAGCGCGCAGTGCCCCACCATGAAGCCGGCATTGACCGCGATCCGCCCCTCCAGCGCGTCCAGGTAGTCGCCGAAGCCGTGCCAGTTCCAGGGTGCGCCCCGCTCCAGGGCGACCAGCGACATCCCCTCGACCCGGCTCATCATCCGCCGGGTGTAGTCGGCGTCCTCGGGCCGGTCGGGGTGGAGCGGGGCGAGGGTGAAGCCGCAGTTGCCGCCTGCGACGGTGGTCACGCCGTGGTTGAGGGACGGGGTGGCGTACGGGTCCCAGAACAGCTGGGCGTCGTAGTGGGTGTGCGGGTCGATGAACCCGGGGGCGAGGACCAGGCCGTGCGCGTCCTCGCGCGTCCTGGCCGGCTCGACGACGGCGCCGGGTTCGGCGATCACCGCGATCCGCCCGTCCCGGATGCCGACGTCGGCCGCGAAGGCGGGCGCGCCCGTGCCGTCCACGACGGTCGCGGCCCGGATGAGGTGGTCGAGCATGGCGTGCGTCCCTTCTCGGGTGCGGCGGGTACGGGCGGGTGCGGGGCAGCCGGGGCTTCCGGCACAGGCCCTGGACGCCTCAGCCGGCCGCCGCCGCTCCCGCCGCCTGCCGGAAGCGGGTCGTCCGGTGCACCGGATCGGTGTCGATCTTCGGGATGACGTGCTCGCCGATCAGCCTGATGGTGTTCATGGTGTCCTCGTAGGACACCCCGATCGGCAGCCCGAAGGAGAGCTGGTCGGCGCCGGCCTGCTCCCAGCGCTTGCACTGCCGCAGCACCTCGTCGGGGTCGCCGCAGATCATCAACTCCTCGTCGATCAGCAGCTCGACGAGTTCCTCGGTGTAGTCCGGGAGCAGTGCGGGCCACTCCGGGATGCCGTCCGGGCGCGGGAAGGTGTCGTGGTAGCGGAAGAGCAGCGACTGGAGGTAGTTGAGCCCGCCGCCGACCGCGATCTCCACCGCCTTCCGGTGCGTCTCCGCGCAGATGGCGGTCGACGTCACCATGACATTGTCATTGACGAAGTCCCCGACCGGCTCGGCGTCCTTGACCGCGTTCTTGTACGAGTCGACGACCCACTCCATGTCGGCGACCTTCTGCACACTGAAGCCGAGGACGCCCAGCCCCTTCTTCCCGGCCATCGCGTACGAGGACGGCGACCCGGCCGCGTACCACATCGCCGGGTGCGAGGCCCCGTACGGCTTGGGCAGGACCTTGCGCGGCGGCAGCTGCCAGTGCTTGCCGCGAAAGCCCTGGTACTCGTCCTGGAGCCACATCCTGGGGAACTCCGCGATGGTCTCCTCCCAGATCTCCTTGGTGTGGTTCATGTCGGTGATGCCCGGCAGGAACCCCAGGATCTCGTGGCTGCCGGCGCCCCGGCCGGAGCCGAACTCGAACCGTCCGGCGGAGAGGTGGTCGAGCATGGCGACCTTCTCGGCGACCTTCACCGGGTGGTTGACGGGGGCGAGCGGGTTGAAGATGCCCGAGCCGAGGTGGATCCGCTCGGTCGCGTGGGCGAGGTAGCCGAGGTAGACGTCGTTGGCGGAGAGGTGGGAGTACTCCTCCAGGAAGTGGTGCTCGGAGGCCCAGGCGTACTTGAAGCCCGACCTGTCCGCCTGGATGACGTACTCGGTCTCCTCCATCAGTGCGTGGTGCTCGGCCTCCGGATCGGCCTGCGCACGCGCGGCGGGCACATAGCCCTGCACAAAGAGCCCGAATTCCAAGGGGGTTCACCGTCCCTCTTCCGCTGCCGCGGCTCTTTCTGACGTACCGTCAGATCTGATGCCCCGACTGTTCCAGCGGCGCCGGGGCCCGTCAATACCCGCAGCGGGCAAAGCTGACGCTCCATCAGGTACGGTCCGGGCGGCAGACCCTCAGAACGGACTCACCCCCGCCAGCCACCCCCCGTCGATCACGAACGGCTGCCCGGTGATGTACGACGAGTCCTCCCCCGACAGGAAGAGCGCCAGCCGGGCCACCTCCTCGGGGCGCCCGATCCGCCCCAGCGGCACCAGCCTCCGGTACAGCTCGTCCACCGCCCGCACGGACTCCTCCGGATCCGCCGACGGGTCCAGTGCCGCCGGGTTCGTCATCGGTGTGTCGATCGCCCCCGGGCACACCGCGTTGACCCGTATCCCCCGGCCCGCCAGCTCCAGCGCGGCGACCCGGGTCAGCCCCACCACCGCGTGCTTGGTGGCGGCGTACGCGCCGACGAACGCCATGCCGGTCAGGCCCGCGTACGAGGCGGTGTTGACGATCGTCCCGCCGCCGGCCGCCGCGATCCGGGGCGCCAGCGTCCGGATCCCCAGGAAGCACCCGGTCTGATTGACGTCGAGCACCCGCCGGAACTCCTCCAGCGGGGTGTCCACCAGCGCGTTGAACCGCAGGATCCCCGCGTTGTTCACCAGCCCGTCGACCTTCCCGAACGCCCCCTCGGCGACCTCGACGAGCGCCGCCCAGTCCCCCTCCACCGCCACGTCCAGCCGCACGAACCGGGCCCGCTCCACGCCCAACTCGGCCGCCAGCGCCTCCCCTTGTTCCGTCCGCACATCACCGAGCACCACCCGCGCCCCCTCGGCCACGAACAGCCGCGCCTCCTGCTCCCCCTGCCCCCGCGCCGCGCCGGTGATCACGATGACCCTGCCGTCGAGCTTGCCCATGCCTGCGCTCCCGTGATGTCCGCCAAGGCCCCGCCTCCGCCGCCCCGTCCTCCCCGCAAGGAGGGCCGCGGTCAGTCGTTCAGCAGCGGACCGACCTCGGCCCCGAAGGCCGCCATCTGCTCGACCAGTTCGGACCGGCCGCGGCTGCGGAACCGCACCTGGACCTGCCGCACCCCCATCGCCCCGTACTCCCGCAGCGAGGCGGCGATCCGCTCCGGCGCCCCGACGAGCGTCCGCCGCCCGACGTCCCACCCCGGCTCGCCCACGTACACCGGCTCCGCGATCGCCCCGATCTCGATCGGCTCGGCGATCCCGGCCGCCTCCCGCGTCCGCAGCAACCTCCCGATCTGCCGTGGCAGCTCCTCCCTCCGGTCCCCCTGCGGCAGCCAGCCGTCCCCGCGCACCGCCGCCCGCCGCACCGCCGCCGGGGACGAGCCCCCCACCCACACCGGAGGCCGCGGCGACTGCACCGGCCGCGGCCCCAACGCCAACCCCCCGAACCCGAACCGCTCCCCCTTGAACTCGGGGAACTCCTCCTCCCCCAACGCCGCCTTCAACGCGTCGATCGCCTCGTCCAGCACCGCGCCCCGCCGCGCGAAGTCCACCCCGAGCGCCTCGAACTCCTCGCGCACATGCCCGGCGCCGACCCCGAGGATCAGCCGCCCGCCGGACAGCCGGTCCACCGTCGCGTACTGCTTGGCGCCGACCAGCGGATGCCGCAGCCCCACCACCGCCACATGACTGAGCAGCCGGACCCGCTCCGTGACCGCCGCCAGATAGGACAGCGTGGCCACCGGGTCGTACCAGACCGTCCCCATCGCCCCGGCCAGCCGCCGCGGTATCGCCACATGCTCACAGCACGCCACATACGCGAACCCGGCCCGGTCCGCCGCCCGCGCCACCGCCACCAGATCCGCCGGCCCGGCCCCCGCCTCCCACCCCTCCGCGAAGACCGCGCTCTGCGCCTGCACCGGCAGCTGCATCCCGTACACCAGCCGCCCCTGCGGCAGCACTTGCACCATGTCCACGCTCCTCCGCCCCTGCCCGACCCGGCGCCCACCGCGCCGCACTCGAAGTGGGGTCATGGTGGTATCTGACACCACATCAGACAAGGGGTGCGTCACGGACTGCTCGCCCCGGGTACCCGATGCGGCCGGGAGCATGTCGATTCCGGTGCGTCCCATCGCCGAGAGGCGTGGACCCGTCCGGGTGCGGCTCGCCGGTCGGCGTCCAGGGCTGCCCGGGGTGGCCGTCGCCGTCGACTTTGCCATGGCCGCCGCCTTGCACGAAGTGGTTTCCGATCGGATGTTCACCGGGCCTCCTCCCTGCAAGGCCGGAACTTCATTGCGCGTTCCCTTTACGGGACGGACCCCAACCCAGCGGGGAGGTGCGGAGCCCAGCCCAACTACGGGCAGTCAGAGTCGGTTACGGTCCTTGTCGGCCCTCTTCACCGGCATCCCTGCCTCGGGTGAGGGTGCCGACGCATCTCGACGTTGCAGTCCGTCGCCTTCGACCAGTCGCCAACGGCACAGGCGCGCGCACGCTGCTCGGCCAGCGCCTCGCAGACATCACACCCGGCAACCGGCAAGGGCTCCTGCAACGGTCCCCTCAGCTGAACCGGCAGGCCCATACTGCCCATCAGCTCGCCACCTCCACACCGTGGATCCAGCGCGGTCCGGCGTCGATCCCGTGCGCCGCGAGCCACAGGGTCCGCCGGCGGCTGCGCTGCAGGCGCCGTTCCCGTCGCCGCCGGCGTTCCTCGAGGGTGAGGACGTAGGGACGGATAAGGGAATCGTCCGCGTCATGCAGCAGCTTCGGCTGCCGCTGGACAGGGACCAGCGGACGCGTGAACGTCGACTCGTCCGCCGAACTACCCGAGACAGGCAGTGAACCGGCGGAGCGGTGACGCCCTCGGGCGGGCAGTAACAGCCGCAGCAGCGTCTCGAAGATCCAAGCGCTATGTTTGCGCATGCCGTCAACCTCCAGGGATTGATGGCCACGCCCCCGAACCGTTCGCCTCGGTTGCGGGGGACTTGAGTGAGTGGCCACGTGGAGACCGACGGTATGGCCCGCGAGGAGGACAAAGGGACACAGTTTGTAGCCCCACGCCTGCGCAGCAACTCGGCAGCAACTGTGCCTAGTTCGACCGGTTGGTCCAGCAGAACAGCGGTCCCGTTGAGTGACGGCGGGCCGAGCGCTGCGTGCCGGTCCCAACCAGGCGTACCGTTCCGAGTGTCGACGTCAGATCGGAGCCCCCTATGGCCCACTTCCCTGACATGCAAGAGGCGGACAGCAACGGCCAGCGGCTTGCGCGCATTCGGATGCGCCGCCGATGGACACAGCAGCGTCTTGCCACCGAGACCGGGTACAGCATTTCCGCGGTAAAGGCATTCGAGCAGGGGCGCAGGGCGCTGGACCGGCCCGCAGTGATCCTCTCCCTGTGCCGCGTCCTCGACTGCCATCCGGCCGAGATCACCGGAGGCCCCGTAATCCCCCCACAATCCGACCTCGCCGGGCAGGCGGCAGTCGCCGGCGTGGCGGCGGTCCGTCGAGCGGTCCTCCGGCACGGTCGGCCTGCGCGTCCGACCGAGGAAGAGGTCGCGAACGTAGACCTTGTCGAGCTACGCACCCGGACCCGGGCGGCCAACGACGACCGCCACGCGGCGAAGTTGGCAAGCGCCGGCGAGACACTGCCCGTCTTGCTCCGGGACCTCCAAGTTGCGGCCGAGGTCTCCGAAGGCACTGCACACCGAGCGGCGTTCTCGATGCTGGCCACCGCCTACGAGTGCGCCATGCAGTACCTGTACAAGCTGGGTCATGTCTCGGACGCCACCCTCGCGACGGAACGTGTCGTGTGGTCTGCCGAGGCCACCGGCGACCCGCTGCGTGTTCTGGCCGCCCAGTGGTACGACGCCGGTGAGTTCCTGAACATCGGTGAGCACGACGAGGCGGGGGCCATCATCGATGACGCCTTGACGACGCTCACGCGCGTGCCGTCACCACCGCCCGAAGCAGTGTCGCTCCGTGGCGCCTTCGAGCTGAAGGCCGCCTTGAACCACGCCCGCGCGGCCGAAAAAGACGCGGCCGACCGCCATTGGCGAAGGGCGGAATCGGCAGCGCACGAGCTTGGCGGGGACCGCGACGACTGGCATCTCCAGTTCGGGCCCACGAACGTAGCGATCTGGGGTGTGAGCCTGCCCGTCGAGCTGGGGCAGGGGCGCCTGGCCGTCGACAGAGCGAAGCGGGTCAGGTTGCCGGAGACCTACAGTCGCGAGCGCCGCTCACACCACTTCATCGACATAGGGCGCGCGCACTTCTACAACGGGCAGCGTGACCAGGCACTGGACGCGTTTCTCCAGGCGGAACGCCTCGCCCCGCAGGCAACCCGGATGCATGCGGGAGTCCGCGAGACCGTGGGCACAATGCTCCGCACTCAGAAGCGCGGACGGCTGGCCGAACTGGGCATTCGCCTGGGGGTGGTGTGAATAGGGCCATCTGAGGCGATAGCGCATGACCGTACGGTGAACGTCCTCAACAGCTACGTCTGTCAAGCACAAGCTCCCTCGTGCCGTGTGTTGCAGTTCCGCCTCCTGCTGGCCACGTCACAGCCACCTCATCCTGTGACCGGCTTCCCGAAAGTCACTGAATTCCTCTGCAGTCACCGGCACTCAACCTTTCCTGTTGTGGAAAGGATCAGTCCTTGACCGGGCCGCGGCCGCGTCAGAGCATCGGACACGACAGAGGACCGCGAAGACTCCGAGGGGGAATCCATGGCCGCTGAGCCACTGCGCAAGCTGTCCGGGTCGCCGGACTGCAGGAACGGCACATGCCCGACCCTGTGGGCCAAGACCGCCACCAACGACTACGTGGTGCAGGGCTACGTGATCACCGATCCGGAAGAACTGGCACAGCTTGATCTTCCCGACGGGGAGACGGCCGTACGGATTCCCGCTGCAGTGCTGGAGGGGTACTTCCGTGCTCAGCGGTGAGCAGTTCGGCCGGCTCTTCGAGAGCTTCGAGCGGACGGCGTTCCGGCTGGAGACGCTGCCCGAGTACGACGTCGAGGAAGAGCGCGAAGAGATCGCTCGTTTCCTTGCCGGTGAAGACATGGGTCCGGAGTGGGCCGACAACCCTTGGGTGCGGTCGATGACTGACAAGGGCAAGCAGGTGTCTCGGGTCCACGTCCTTACATCGCCGTTGACCGACTACCTGCGATACGAGCTCGCTGCATACCCCGGCAACATCAAGGCCGGGGAATCCATCGGGATCATCGATTTCGCCGAGCAGGCCGTAAAAGGTCTTCCCGGACACGACTTCTGGCTGTTCGACGACCGTCAGGTCTACCGCATGCACTACACGGAGACCGGCGCATTTATCGGCGGTGAGCTGCTGCCACCGGGCAAGCTGAGCGAGTACCAGGGCTACCGCGACTTGGCGTTGACTCATGCTGTGCCGTTCGCGGACTACTGGGAGCGGCAGCACTGAGCGCAGAGTCGATCGGCAGGGCCCTTCGGACGCTGCGGATCGCCTCCGGACTGACCGGAAGCACCGTGGCCCGAAGGGCTTCGATGTCAGCCGGAAAACTATCCAAGATCGAAAATGGGCGAACTCTGCCCACGATCCAGGACGTAGACCCGGTCCTGAGCGCCCTCGGCATTTCCGAAGCGGTGAAAGACGAATTCCTGGCCACAGTCCGTATAGAAGTCACAGAAGCCACCGCGTGGCGCCTGCTACGCCGCCTGGGGCCGTGGAAACACCAGCACACCATCAAGGCCATTGAGGCCGCCACCGCTTCTCTCAGGCTGTTTCAGGGGCAGTTGGTTCCTGGACTGCTCCAGACCGCCGAATACGCATCCGCAGTGTTCGGACTGCCCCCGGCGCTGCCCGAGGAGACCAGGGCACGAACGGTGGCAGCGCGACTTGAGCGACAAGCGGCCCTGTACGAAGGCGGGCGGAGCTTCCACTTTCTGATCTGTGAGCACGCCCTTCGGTGGCTGATCTGTGCGCCTGCCGTGATGGCCCTCCAGCTCGACCGGTTGGTCTCCCTCTCCCGGCTCGCCAACGTCCGCATCGGGATCGTGCCGCAGGCAGGCCGCATGCCGGACTTCCCGATGAACTGCTTCAGTCTTCACGACGACTGGCTGGTCATCATCGAAACGTTTTATGCCGAGTACACAACTCGTGACCCGAAAGACGTGGAGATCTATACCGCGACGTTCAATCGTTTCACCGAAGTCGCCTTCTACGGAGACACCATGAGGGACCTGGCTGAAGGAATCCGAGACGAACTCTTGAGGGAACAGGAAACAGGCTAGGCATCCCCAGCTCGGCACCGGATGATGACTTTCTCAGAAGCAGCCGGGGAGGTATCCGAACTATGCCCGTGGTATCGATCCCTCGTGGAACAAGGGTCCCGCCGTGCCCATTCCCATGTTCCATTTGCCGGGAAAAGAAGCGCCAGTAGGTGCTCTGTCGGCGCCGTCAGCTGATGACTGCGCCGATGACCGGAGAGTGAGATTCCCGCCCCGCCCGCGGTGATCTGGACAGTCGAGCGGCCGGAGCGGGTGACCCCACCGCAGGAACCCTGCGGGCCACGGGCCATGCCTCGACGTTACGGCGGCATGGCCCCTCACGGAAGAGGAAGTTGGTAGATGGGCACCGCAACCGTCGAGACGTACGACACACGCACGCCCGACTCGGAGGGCTGGCGCGGAATCCCGTTCCGGCACCCCCGCGACCTGAAGGTCGTCACACAGGCCGACGGCGGGAAGCACGACGGCGGACCGATGCCCCCGGAGGCACCACGTGACCCGCAACCGCAGGAGGGCGACGGCAAGTAGGCCCCGGAGCAAACTGAACCGGTCCCGCCCGTGGGCGCCACCCATGGCGTGCGGGCGGGCCCCTGTTCCGTGCGCGGCGCCGATCGTCCGCACCGCGCTCAGCTCCCGCCCACCGACGGCCCCCAAAGCCCCTCCCCCGTGAGCCCCAGCAGTTCGATGGCGTTGCCGCGGACGATGCGTCGGACGGTGTCGTGGTCGAGGTGGGCCATCTGGGACTCGGCGATCTGGCGGGACTTGGGCCAGGTGGAGTCCGAGTGGGGGTAGTCGGTCTCGTAGAGGACGTTGCCGACGCCGATCGCGTCGAGGTTCCGCAGGCCGAAGGCGTCGTCGAAGAAGCAGCCGTAGACGCGGCCCGCGAAGAGTTCGGACGGGGGCCGGAGGACCTTGTCGGCGACACCGCCCCAGGCGCGGTTCTCCTCCCAGACGATGTCGGCGCGCTCCAGGATGTAGGGGATCCAACCGATCTGCCCCTCGGCGTACATGATCCGCAGCCCCGGGAAGCGGTCGAACTTGCCGCTCATCAGCCAGTCGGTCATCGAGAAGCAGCAGTTGGCGAAGGTGATCGTGGAGCCGACCGCGGGCGGGGCGTCGGCCGACGTGGACGGCATCCTGGAGGACGAGCCGATGTGCATGGCGACGACCGTGCCGGTCTCGTCGCAGGCGCGCAGGAACGGGTCCCAGTGGTCGGTGTGGATGCTGGGCAGCCCCAGGTGCGGCGGGATCTCGCTGAAGCAGACGGCGCGGACGCCGCGGTCCGCGTTGCGGCGCACCTCCTCGGCGGCGAGCTCCGCGTCCCACAGGGGGACGATCGTCAGCGGGATCAGCCGGCCGCCGGCCTGCGGGCCGCACCACTCCTCCACCATCCAGTCGTTGTACGCGCGCACGCCCAGCAGCCCCAGTTCGCGGTCCTCGGCCTCGGTGAAGGTCTGGCCGCAGAAGCGGGGGAAGGTGGGGAAGCAGAGGGCGGACTGGACGTGGTTGACGTCCATGTCGGCCAGGCGTTCGGGGACGCTGTAGGAGCCGGGGCGCATCTGCTCGTAGGTGATGCCCTCCAGCCTGATCTCGTCGCGGGGGTGGCCGACGGCGGTGTCCAGGCGGGTCAGCGGACGGCGCAGGTCCTCGTAGACCCACCAGTCGGCTATCGGGCCGCCCTCCCCCGGGGCGCCCATCGTCGGGGTGAACTTGCCGCCGACGAAGGTCATGTCCCTGATCGGGGCGCGGACGATGCGCGGGCCGGTGTCGTGGTACTTCGACGGGAGCCGGTTTTGCCAGACGTCGGGGGGCTCCACGGTGTGGTCGTCGACCGAGATGATCCGGGGGAAGGCTTCGTTCGATCCGTCGGCCTTGTCGGAGCTACTGGACTTGTCGGGTTCCGTGGTCTCCATGGGCGTTACGGTAGCGCCGATCTGACGGCCCGTCAGTAATGCGGGAGGAACGGACGTGACAGGAATGAACGCGGGAGGGAGGGCGCTGCCGCCCGGGCGGGCAAGACGAGCGATCGGAGAACCGACCGGCCCCGATGGGCGTGTACGCAGGCAGGTCAGGCGGCCGGTAACGGTCTGCCGGCAGAAACAAACCAGCCAGTCGGGGATGGGGTCCGGAGCTCCGGGTAGGGGGCGACGGACGCCTGGCCACCACATCGGCCACACCGCGTACGGACGGACCCGTAAGGGGCGGGCAGCTGGTCGTCCGGCGCCGAACACCCCTGCCCACCTGGGCGAATGCTCCGGCGGGCGGCCCGGGCGGCGCCTCGGGGCGGGAACGGAGGGTTCCCCTTCGACGGTCCGGCGGGGCGCGGCGCCGGGCCCGTCCGACCGCACGGGGAGGCTTTGTGCACGCTCCGGACCCCTACTGACGTAGAGGGTCGCGACAGGGCAGACTGACCGTTGCGCTCAGCGCAAAGCTTTGGACGGTCATGGCAGCGCGAACGGACGGGACACGGCAGGGGGACACCATGGACGACGGTCCGGGACAGGTGCGGGAGCGGCTCCGCTTCACCGTGCTCGGTCCCGTGCGGGCCTGGCGCGGCGAGACGCCGTTGGCGGCGGGTTCGCCGCAGCAGCGCGCCCTGCTCGCGGCGCTGCTGCTGCGCGGCGGCCGGACCGCCACCGCGCCCGAGCTCGTCGACGCCCTGTGGGGCGACGAACCGCCGCATGCCGCACTGGCCGCCCTGCGGACCTACGCCTCCCGGCTCCGCAAGGCGCTCGGCGCCGACGCGGAGGCCCTGGTCAGCGAGTCCGGCGGCTACGCGCTGCGGCCCGTGGACGGCCGGCCCCTGGACCTCGACCACGACACCGCCGAGCAGTTCGCCGCCGAGGCGGAGAAGGCCAAGGCCGCCGGCGACCGCGGCCGGGCCCGCGAACTCCTCGACGCCGCACTGGACCTGTGGGACGGCGAACCGCTCGCCGGGCTGCCCGGCCCGTACGCCGAGAACCAGCGGACCCGCCTCCAGGAGCGGCGGCTGTCGCTGACCGAGACCCGTCTCGAACTCGACCTGGAAGCCGGCTGCCACGCCGAGGCGGTCTCCGAGCTGACCGCGCTGACCGCCGCGCACCCGCTGCGCGAGCGGCTGCGGGAGCTGCTGATGCTGGCGCTGTACCGCAGCGGCCGGCAGGCCGAGGCGCTCGCGGTGTACGCCGACACCCGCCGACTGCTCGCGGACGAGCTGGGCGTGGACCCCTGCGCCTCGCTCTCCGAACTCCACCAGCGGATCCTGCGGGCCGACACCGAACTGGACGCGCCGGCCGCCGGCGACTCCGGCTCGACCGAGTCCACCGTCGTCCGTCCCCGCCAACTCCCGGCCACCGTCGCCGATTTCACCGGCCGCACCGCCTTCGTCACCGAGCTCAGCGACCAGCTGGCCACGGCCGAGGGCAGCGTGATGGCGGTCTCGGCCGTCGCCGGGATCGGCGGGGTCGGGAAGACGACCCTGGCGGTGCATGTCGCGCACACCGCGCGCGAGCACTTCCCCGACGGCCAGCTCTACGTCGACCTCCAGGGGGCGGGGCACAACCCGGCCGAACCGGAGGCCGTGCTGGGCGCGTTCCTGCGCGCCCTGGGGACGGCGGACTCCGCCATCCCGGACGGCCTGGAGGAGCGGGCGGCGCTCTACCGCTCCGCGCTCGCCGGACGGCGCGTCCTGGCGCTGCTGGACAACGCCCGGGACGCCGCCCAGGTCCGTCCCCTGCTGCCCGGTACGGCGGGGTGCGCGGCCCTGATCACCAGCCGGTCGCGGATGATCGACCTCGCCTCCGCCCACCTGGTCGACCTCGACGTGATGAGCCCCGAGGAGGCCCTGACCCTCTTCACCCGCATCGTCGGCGAGGAGCGCGTGACGTCCGAGCGGAAGGCCGCCATGGCCGTCGTCGGCGCCTGCGGCTTCCTGCCGCTGGCCATCCGCATCGCCGCGTCCCGGCTGGCCGCCCGCCGCACCTGGACGGTCTCGACCCTGGCCAGCAAGCTCGCCGACGAGCGCCGCCGGCTGGACGAACTCCGCGCCGGCGACCTGGCCGTGAAGGCCACCTTCGAACTCGGCTACAAGCAGCTGGAGCCCGCCCAGGCCCGCGCCTTCCGCCTCCTGGGCCTGGCCGACGGCCCGGACATCTCCCTGACCGCGGCGGCCGCCCTCCTCGACCTGGACACCGAGGAGACGGAGGAACTCCTCGAATCCCTCGTCGACACCTCCCTGCTGGAGTCCGCCGCACCGGGCCGCTACCGCTACCACGACCTCGTCCGCCTCTACGCCCGGGCCTGCGCCGAACGCGACGAACACCCGCCGTCCGAGCGCGACGCGGCGCTGTCGCGGCTGCTGGACTTCTACTTGGTGACGGCGTCGCGGATGTACGCGCTGGAGCGCCCCGGCGACCGGCTGATCGCCCACATGGAACACTCCGAGCACCCGGGACTGAAGTTCCAGGACCGGGCCTCGGCACTGGAGTGGCTGTTCAGCGAGGCTGGATGCCTGCTGGCCTGCGCGCGACAGTCCACGACCCCGGCCATGCTTCGCCGCGCCGCCGACCTGCTGCTGCTCACCAAGGACTTGGCCGAGTCGGGTGCCGACGCCCTCCAGTACGAGCAGGCGAACACCACGCTGCTGGCGGCGGCCCGCGACGCCGGCGACGCGCACGCCGAGGCCCGCATCCACACGGCGCTCGCGTACGTCCGGACCCTGTCGGGCCGGCTGGAGGACGCCGACGAGAACGCGAAGTCCGCGATGCTGCTGGGGCTCGCCTCCGGAGACCCGTTCTCCTCGTCGTACGCGCCCAACGACCGCGGCATCATCGCCAACGCGCAGCGCCGCCACGAGGACGCCGAGGCGTATCTCCTGCAGGCCCTGGCGGCCTTCCGCGACGACGGGAACCGGCAGTCCGAGGCCAGTGCACTGTGCAACCTCTCCCGGGTGCACCTGGACACCGGCCGGGTGAAGAGTGCCATCAGCCTGGCGGAGGACGGCATCGCCATCTACCGCGAACTCGGCGCCAAGCGCCGCCTCGCCAACGGCATGTACGCACTCGCCCTGGCATACACCCAGGCCGGGCGGCTGGCCGAGGCAACCGAGCGACTGGCTGCCGCCCTCGGCATCTTCCAGGACAGCCGGCAGCGCTTCTGGGAAGGTATGACCAATTTCCGGCTGGCCGAGGTCGATTTGGCGGCCGGCCGCCCCACTGCCGCCGCCAACCGCGCCGAGCAGGCGCTGACCGCGCTGCGCGGAATCGGTGGGGAATCCTGGCGGGCCTGCGCCCTGACCACGCTGGGCCGGGCGTTGAACGAGATAGGGCACAGCGGTCGGGCACGCGTGTGCTGGCAGGAGGCCCTGGCCATCTTCGAGCGTCTCGGCTCCGCGGAAAGCACCGCGGTCCGGAGGCTTCTTGCCCCGGCGACGGTCGGCTGACGTCCCGTTTCACCGGTCGCCGCCGACGTTTATCGATCGTTCATCGGCCCGGGCCACTCTTATTCCTACCGATCCGCCGCCTCGGGGGGCAAGCGGCTCGGTGCCCAGGCCGCACAGTTATCGTGAGCGGCCATGTCACGTCCGTCCGGCGGCCAACGGGGGAGTCGCCGGGCGGGCGGACAGCCTTCAAGCGCCCATCAGGAGTTGATCGCAATGAGCACCGAGAACACAGTTCAGAATTCGGGGGAGCGAGACGTCGTCGGCCCGCGTGACAGCCACCAGCCGATCATCGCGCCGCGTGACAGCCACCAGCCCATCCTCGGCCCCGGCGCCACGCCGCAGGTCCCGAAGCCCCGGGACCGCGATGTCGTCAAGCCGATGGACAGTCACCAGCCCATCGCCGCGTCCGATGCCGGCACCGCGGAGGCGCCCGCGGGCGGCACCGCCGAGAAGCCGGTCAAGGACAAGAACATCACCACCATGGACAGCCACCAGCCCGTCGGCGGACTCAAGTAGTCCACCGACGAACGGGGGGACACGGGGGATACGGGGATACGGGGGAGCACAACCGGGGGTCGGGGGACCTCCGAGGGAAATCCGGGGGATCCGGGGGGAATTCGGGGGAATCCGGGGGATCGCAGGGGCCGTTTTCCCGTGGCTGGGAGGGGAAGCCACGGAAAAACCGGCCCCTGCGGCGTTTCCGCCCGGGAAGTGAAACCTGCGATATTCCGCGGTTTTCCCCGACAAGAGTCGAACATCTGCACACACTTAGCGCTAGTTTGTTTCTGGGAACAGCAACGACCCCCGGATTCTGAGGAGTTGGTATGACCCGCACGAGGAAGTCCCTGGCCGCCGCCGCCATTGCCGTGGCCGCGCTCGGCGCCGCCACGGTGCCCGCACTGGCCGACAGTCACATACCCAGCCCGTCCAATTCCGTGACGGCCCAGGACAGCCACACGCCCGTGGCCCCGCAGGACAGCCACATTCCGGTGGCTCCGCAGGACAGCCACATTCCGGTGGCTCCGCAGGGCGACCACGCGGGCCTGCTGCCGCTGGACAACCACATGCCCTGACCGGGAGTCGGAGAACAGCCTCCACTCGCGGCGTCGCGGACGGGGCCGGGCGGAAGACCCGGCCCCGTCCGGCTTTTCGGGGGCCGGACGTTTTCATTCCGAAACACTTTCCGCGGCACCGACGAAGCAGAGAACGCAGCAGAGAACGCAGCAAAGAACGCAGCGGACGGCGCAGGCAAGGGGCGCCCGAGGTGCCACACAGCGACGCATGCGCGAGGCATCGCGCGGGGCGCCGCACAGCATCTGACGCCCCATCAGCTCCGCTGCTACAGTCGCGCCGTCCGGACCTGCACCGCCCGTCCACCCCTGGAGGCGCGCCGTGTTCGAGATCGGCCGTGTACGCACGTTGTGGGAGCTGGTCGAGTACCGGGCGCGGGCCTCCGGCGGCGCGCCGATGTTCTTCGACGGGGGCGGCGGGCCGAGCATCACCTTCCGCGGGGTGCGGGACGCGGCGCTGCGCGCGGCGGCCGGTTTCCGGGAGCTGGGGATCGGGCCCGGGACACGGGTGATGTGGCAGTTGCCGACGCGCGTCGAGACGATCGTCGCGTCGCTCGCGTTGGCCCGGCTCGGGGCCGTGCAGACCCCGGTGATCCATCTCCACCGGGCCCGGGAGGTCGGGTTCGTCCTGGCGGAGTCGGCGGCGGAGTTCGCCCTCGTGCCCGGGGTGTGGCGGGGGTTCGACTACGCGGCGATGGCCCGCGGGGCGGCCCGGGGGCGCGACGGTGTGCGGGTGCTCTCCATGGCGGACGGGCTGCCGGACGGGGACCCGGGCACGCTGCCGGAGCCCCCGGAGGAAGCGGACGGCCGCACCCGATGGATCTACTACACGTCCGGAACGACCTCCGCGCCCAAGGGAGTCGAGCACACCGACGCCTCGCTCATCGCGGGCGGGGTGGGGCTGGCCACCGCGCTCGGGATGTCGGCCGCCGACATCGGCTCGATCGCGTTCCCCTACGCGCATATCGCCGGGCCGGACTACGTCGTCGCCATGCTGGTCAGCGGCTTCCCGGCAGTCGTACTGGAGACGTTCGACGCGGAGCGGGCCGCCGCGGTCTACCGGCGCCACGGGGTGACGATGGCGGGCGGCAGCACCGCCTTCTACCAGGCGTTCCACGACGCGTCGCGACGCCGCCGGCGGGCCGCGCCGGACGCCGGGCCGCTGATCCCCTCGCTGCGGCTGCTGTCCGGCGGCGGCGCGCCGCTGCCGCCCGAGCTGTACCGGGCGGCCGGGCGCGAACTGGGCTGCGCGGTCGTGCACGGATACGGGATGACCGAGTGCCCGATGATCGCGATGGGGACGCCGTACGACAGCGACGAACAGCTGGCGCACACGGTGGGCCGGCCGGTGGCGGGCGCGCGGGTGCGGATCGTACGGGCCGACGGGAGCGAGGCCGCGACCGGCGAGACCGGTGAGGTCACGGTCTCCGGGCCGATGGTCTGCCGGCGGTACACCGATCCCGCGCTGACGGCGGAGGCGTTCACCGCGGACGGCTTCTTCCGCACCGGCGACCTGGGGCGACTGCGCGCCGACGGGCACCTGGTGCTCACCGGGCGGCTGAAGGACATCATCATCCGCAAGGGCGAGAACATCTCGGCGCAGGAGATCGAGGACCTGGTACGCACCCACCCGGCGGTGGCGGAGGCGGCGGTGATCGGCCTGCCGGACCGGGAGCGGGGGGAGCGGGTCTGCGCGGTCGTCACGCTCGCCGGGGAGGGGGATGGGGCTGGGGGCAGGGACGCGGACGAGGGCGGGGCGGGGGCACTGAGCCTGGCCACGCTCTGCGCGCATCTGCGGGCGGCCGGCCTGATGACGCAGAAGCTGCCCGAACAGCTGGAGATCACCGACACCCTGCCGCGCGGCGGACCGCTGAACAAGGTGCTGAAGGCGGCGCTGCGGGAACGGTACGGGCGCTAGGGCGCTCGGCCGGGTTCCCGTACGGGCGCGTGGCCCCGTCCCGCCCCTTGACCCTCACATCCATGTCAGGCCGTAGAAAGGCGGGCGTCCGACCGAGCCACGTGCTTCGGGAAGCAGCTTCGCGGAGGCCCCCATGAACGACGACGCTCGCAGCGCACAGCAGCCCACGGTGCTCCCCACCGTCCACCCCGCAGCCGGCGGGCGACCGCCGGGGCGGATGCGGCTGCACGTCGTGCTGCCGTCCGAGTCGGGGGCGATGGCCGCCGGTGCGCCGGTGGAGCTGGCGCGGGAGGCGGAGGGGCTGGGGTACGCGGGGGTCTGGCTGCCGGACCATCTGCTGCCGCCGGGCCCGTACGGGCGACTGCCGGAGCGTTACGGCGGGGTGTACGAGGCGCTGACCACCCTCGCGTACCTGGCCGCGGCGACCGAACGGGTCGTGCTGGGGACGTCGGTGCTGATCGCCCCGCTGCGGGAACCGCTGCTGCTGGCGCGGCAGTCGGCGACGCTGGCGCGGCTGAGCGGCGGCCGGTTCGTGCTGGGCGTCGGCGTGGGGTGGCAGCCCTACGAGTTCGACGCGGCCGGGGTGGACTTCGGCGACCGGGGTGCGCTGACGGACCGTGCGCTGCGGCTGGTGCGGCATCTGCACACGGGGGCGGGCGGGCCGTACGACGACGGGCATCTGGCGTTCGACGGGCGGGCGGTGTTCGAGCCGCGGCCCGAGGAGCCGGTGCCGTTCCTGGTCGGCGGGAACTCGGACGCGGCGCTGCGGCGCGCGGCGGAGTTCGGCGGCTACTGGCAGGCCGTGGGGCTCGCGCCGCGGGAGTTCGCGGAGCGGGCGGCGCGGCTGCGGCGCCGGGCCGCCGGGCGCGGGACCCGGGTGGCGGCCGGGGCCCGGATCGCCTGGGACGGCCCGGACCGGACGGCGGCGGAGCTGGCGGCCGAGGTCGCGGCCTGGGAGGCGGCCGGCGCGGCGGACCTCGGGGTGTGGTTCGGGGCGGCGGACGACGGCTTCGCCGATCGGATGCGGGCACTGGCGGAGGCGACCGGGGTGACCGACGGCCGCGTCCCCGGCCTCTCGGGGCAAGGCGGCTAGGCCGCGTCACCGACCTCACCGACCTCACCGGGCAAGACAGCCAGGCCGCGTCCCCAGCCTGATCGGGTACGCAGCCAGGCCGCGCCCCGAACCTCTCCGCACCACGCCCCTAGAGCATCCGCAGCGCCCTCCCCACGCCCGAACGCCCGCCCCTCAGTTGCCCCTTCATCACCTTCCCGCCGGCGTTGCGCGGGAGGGCGGGGAGGAACTCCACCTCTCTGGGCACCTTGTAGTTCGCCATCTCGCGGCGGGACCAGGCGATCAGGTCGTCGGCGGTGAGCCGGGAGCCGGGGCGGCGGACCGCATACGCCTTGCCGACCTCGCCGAGGCGGCGGTCGGGGATGCCGACGACGGCGACCTCGGTGATGTCCGGGTGGCGGAGGAGGAGTTGCTCTATCTCGGCGGGATAGGCGTTGAAGCCGCCGACGATGAACATGTCCTTGATGCGGTCGGTGATGCGGAGGTTGCCGTCCGGGTCGAGCACGCCGACGTCACCGGTGCGCAGCCAGCCGTCGGGGGTGATCGCGCGGGAGGTGGCGGCCGGGTCCTCGAAGTAGCCGGACATGACGTGGTAGCCGCGGACCAGGACCTCGCCCGGCTCGCCGGGCGGCATCGGGCGTCCGGCGGCATCCACGATCCGGATCTCGGTGTCCGGTATCGCGCGGCCCGAGGTCGACGCGATCACCTCGGGTGGGTCGCCGCGGCGGCACATGGTGACCACGCCGGTGCTCTCCGACAGGCCGTAGGCGGTCAGGACGGTGGCCACCTTCAGCTCGCCGCGCAGCCGTTCGACCAGCTCCAGCGGGACGACGGCGGCGCCGGTGACGACCAGGCGGAGCGCCGAGAGGTCGTGCAGTCCGCGGTCGGGGTGGTCGAGGAGCTGCTGGTGGAGGGTGGGCGGGCCGGGGAGGACGGAGATCGCCTCGGCGGCGATGTTGGCGAGCGCGGTCTCCACGCTGAAGACCGGCTGCGGGACCATCGTGGCGCCGCGCAGCAGACAGGCGACGATGCCGGCCTTGTAGCCGAAGGTGTGGAAGAAGGGGTTGACGACGAGATAGCGGTCGCCCTCCTGGAGGCCGGCCAGTTCGCTCCAGACGTCATAGGCGCGCAGGGTCTGGCCGTGGGTGATCACGGCACCCTTGGGGTGACCGGTGGTGCCGGAGGTGAAGATGATGTCCGAGGGGTCCTCGGGGCCGAGGGCGTCGGCGCGGGCGCGGACCGTGGCGGGCGACACCGCGGCGCCGCCGGCGAGGAAGTCGCGCCAGGCGGTGAAGTCGGCGGGGGCGTCGTCGGCGAGCACCACGACCCGTTCCAGGTGCGGGAGTCCGGGCAGTGGGCCGCGGCCGTCGCCCCGCTCGGCGGCGCGGCGCAGCGAGGCGACGTAGGACGTGCCGAGGAAGGTGCCGGTGACGAAGAGGACCTTGGCGCGGGTGCGGCGCAGGACGTCGGCCGCCTCGGTGCCCTTGAAGCGGGTGTTGACCGGGACGAGGACCGCGCCGGCGGTGACCGCGCCGAGGGCGGAGACGATCCAGTCGAGGGTGTTGGGCGCCCAGACCGCGATCCGGTCGCCGGGGGCGACGCCGGCCGCGACGCAGGCCGCGGCGGCCCGCTCCACCCGCGCGCCAAGCTCGGCGTAGGACACCCGGGTGCGGCCCTCGACGACGGCCTCCCGGGGGCCGTACCGCGCGGCGGCCGTGCGCACCAGGCGGGCCAGCGACCCGTGGGTCAAGTCCGCCCGCGCATCGAGATGTTCGCCCATCGCATGCCTCCCGCTCCCGGCAAAGGCCCCGCACCGCACTAGCTGACTGTCCGTCAGATTAGCGGTAGCCTCCTCCGCTGTCAGCAGTGACGGCCGACCACGGAGGTGGCGATGGGGGCGACCCTCAAGGACGCTACGGCGATCGTCGGTATCGGACAGACACCCTTTGCCAAACGGCTCCCGGAATCCGAGAAGACCTTGGCGTGCCGGGCGATCGTCGCCGCCCTGGACGACGCCGGGATCGCCCCCTCGGAGGTGGACGCCTTCGCCTCCTACACCATGGAGGAGACCGACGAGGTCGAGATCGCCAAGTCCATCGGCGCCGGCGACGTCACCCACTTCTCCAAGGTCGGCTACGGCGGCGGCGGTTCCTGCGCGACGGTGGGGCACCTGGCCGCGGCCGTCGCCACCGGACAGGCGAGCGTCGGCGTCGCCTGGCGCTCCCGCAAGCGCGGCTCCGGACCCCGGCCGTGGACCGACACCCGCGTCCAGCTGCCGACCCCGGGGCAGTGGACCCGGCCCTTCGGCCTGCTCCGCCCCGCCGACGAGATCGGCATGCTGGCCCGGCGCTACATGCACGAGTACGGCGCCACCCGCGACCACTTCTTCAACGTCGCCCTCGCCTGCCGCAACCGCGCCAACCAGAACCCGGCCGCGATGATGTACGACCGCCCGCTGACCCGCGAGATGTACATGACCGCCCGCTGGATCAGCGAACCGCTCTGCCTCTTCGACAACTGCCTGGAGACGGACGGCGCACTGGCCTGTGTGGTGGTGTCCGCCGAGCGCGCCCGCGACTGCCGCCGGCCACCCGTCTACGTCCACGCCGCCGCCCAGGGCCTGCCCGCCCAGCACCACGGCATGGTCAACTACTGGAACGACGACCCGCTCACCGGCCCGGCCTGGACCGCCGCCCGCCATCTCTGGAAGGGCGCCGACCTCGGCCCGCAGGACGTCGACGTGGCGCAGATCTATGACGCGTTCACCCCCCTGATACCCCTCTCCCTGGAGGGCTACGGCTTCTGCGGACGCGGCGAGGGCGCGGCCTTCACCGAGGGCGGCGCCCTGGAGATCGGCGGCCGGCTCCCGCTCAACACCGGTGGCGGCGGCCTCTCCGAGGCGTATGTGCACGGCTTCAACCTCATCACCGAGGGCGTCCGGCAGCTGCGCGGCACCAGCACCGCGCAGGTCCCGGACGCCGCCACCTGCCTCGTCACCGCGGGCGAGGGAGTGCCCACCTCCGCACTGCTGCTGAGGAGTTGAGAACCGATGCGCCCGGACCGCGCCCCGCACGACACCACCCCCGACTCCGCGACCGCCCGCCACTCCATGACCGCCGGCGACTCCATGACCGCCCGCGACTCCGTAACCGTCCGTGATTCCATGACCACAAGCCTGCCACCCGCCACTGACAATCCCCCCGACCCCGCCGCCGACCTGCTGCTTCCCGTCCCCGACGACGACGGGGCGCCGTTCTGGGACCACGCGGCCCGCGGCGAACTCCGCGTACAGACCTGCACCGACTGCGACGAGCCGCGCTTCCCGCCCCGCCCCTGCTGCCCGCACTGCCAGTCGTTCTCCGCCCACTGGCAGCGGATGAGCGGCCGCGGCCGGATCTGGTCCTACGTCGTCCCGCACCCGCCGCTGCTGCCCGCCTACGCCGCCCAGGCCCCCTACAACGCGATCGTCGTGGAGCTGACCGAGGCCCCGCGGATCCGCCTGGTGGGCAACCTCGTCGCCGCCGCGGACGCCGCCCTGAACTCCGTCGACCCGGCCCGGCTGCGCATCGGCGCCCCGGTGAAGGCGGTCTTCCACACCCTGCCCGGTGGCCTGACCGTCCCCCGCTGGGTCCTGGAGCGGCCGTGACGTCCCCCGGGGTCCGCACCGAGACCACCGACGGGGTCGCCCTGGTCACCCTGGACCGCCCCGCCCGTCACAACGCCCTCGACCTGGCCACCGCCGCCGAACTCGCCGACATCTGGCGGGAGTTCCGTTACGACGACACGGTGCGCGCGGCGGTGCTCACCGGCGCCGGCGACCGCGCCTTCTGCACCGGCCTCGACCGCTCCGCCGACGTGCCCCAGCCGGCCTCCCCGTTCTCCCTCGACGACCCGCTGTTGCGGATCGGCCCCAAGGCCAACGACCTGTGGAAACCGGTGCTCGCCGCGGTCGAGGGGATGGCCTGCGGCGGCGCCTTCTACCTGCTCGGCGAGGCGGAGTTCATCGTCGCCGCCGAGACCGCCACCTTCTTCGACCCGCACACCACCTACGGGATGGTCAGCGCCTACGAGTCCATCCTCATGGCCCAGCGGATGCCGCACGGCGAGATCGCCCGGCTCGCCCTGATGGGCACCGCGGAGCGGCTCGGCGCCCGCCGCGCCCACGAGATCGGCCTGGTCTCCGAACTGACGCCGCCCGGCGCCGCGGCCGGGACCGCGCTGCGCCGCGCCGCGGTACTGGCCGCACAGCCCACCGAAGCCGTCCAGGGCACCGTCCGCGCGCTGTGGGCCGCCAAGGAGGCCACCCGGGCCCAGGCACTGGCGCACGCCCCGCAGCTGATCGCGCTCGGCAACCTGCCGCCGGACCGCCAGGCGGCCCTGTTCGCCGCCCGCCCGCGCAGCACCGGGGCGCCCCCGCCGCCCGTCAGATGACGCCGCCCGCCACCGGGGACGTCGACCGCCGGGCCCGGCTCAGATCTTGGACTTGGTCGCCCGCGTGACCTGGCAGGTGTACCAGAACGCCTGCCAGGAGGACTGGTTCAGCGTGTACTTGGCGGTGTAGGTCTCGGTCGCGCCGGGCGCCACCACGACGCTGCGCTGGTGCTCCCCGTAGGACGAGCCGTCCGCGGGCTTGTCCTTCATCCAGTCGATCCGCATGTCGTAGGAGAACGTGCTGGTCGTGGACGGGTTGGTGATCGAGACGGTGTAGGTGAACTGCCGCAGCGAGGCGGAGAAGTCGCAGCCGCTGCCGCGGACGTCGGACCGCCCGTCCGGGTCGTAGGTCTCCTGCGTCGGCGACGGCGAGTAGGTGTCGTAACTGGGCGTGTACGACGACGACGGCGTCGGGTTGGACGGGTCGTAGCTGGTGGAGGCGGAAGGCGAGGCCGTCGCCCAGCTCGGCGGCACCACGACCTTGGGCCGGCCGAACGCGCAGCCGGCGGCCGTGGCGATGGTCAGTGCCGCCAGACCCGCCGCGACGCCCGCCCTGAGTCCCTTCCGGACGCGTCCCGTGATGCCTGCGGCGGGCGTGCCCATGCGCGTACGCGTGCGCTGCTCCATGTCCTTCGACCATCCCCCGTTGCTCCGTGCGAAGACGCGCCCACCCAGCGGGTTGACGCGTGCACGGCACCCTAGCAAGCCCCGTGGAGGGCCGGTGCGGGCCCCTGGGCGGAGACGGTCCACATCCGGCCGTGCCTGTCTAGCGGGGGCAGACGGGCAGGCGTAGCGTCGGTCACGAGGCGGGCAGGACGAGTCGAAGCGAGGCGACGCCCGTGGTGCGCAACGTTCTCGGCTCCCTGATCGCCCTCGCCGGAGCGACGGCCGCCGTCTGGAGCCCCTTCCGTCCCTGGTACGACGGCCGTCACGGCAGCGACGTCCGGATCGAGGACCTCTTCAACGGCCTCACGGGCAGCGGCGCCACGCTCTTCGGCTCGCTGGTGCTGCCGATGGCCTTCGCCGGGCTGCTGACGCTGGCCGGGGTGGCACTGCGCTCCCGGCTGCTCGTCACCCTCGCCGGGCTGGTCGTCCTGGGCTTCACCGTCCTGTGGATGGTCCGCCAGGCCCAGCGCTCCGGCGAACTCACCGCCGGCGCACACGGAATGGGCGTCGGCGTCGCCAACGCCCTGGGCGGCGGCGCACTGCTGATCCTGGGCGCCCTGATCATGCGCGGGCGCACCCGCCGGGTCGCCGGGCACGAGTACGAGGATGCCGGGTACGGGTCCGGTTACGGGGACCCCTACGAGGACACCTACGGGGACGCGTACCCGCGTTACGAGCCACCGCCCGCGTACCGGGGCCCCGTCCACCGTCCCGCCGAGGAGCGGCACCCGGAACCGTACGGCCCGTCTCCCGGCGCCCCCGACCCGCCCCTGCCGGGCCATCCGGTCCCGCCCCCGTCCCCGTCCCAGCGGCCGACGCCGCCCGTGTCGTGGGGCCGTGAACTGCGGCAACGGGACGTGGAGCCCGCCCACGAACAGGACGACCGGCCGACCCTGCCGAACCGGCAGGCCGCGCCGGACCACCCGACCCTGCCGGACCGGCCCAACTGGCCGGACCGGCCGGACGGAACCGAGGCACCGGACGGAACCGAGGCGCCGCACAGGCCGGACGAACCGGAGGCACCGGACGGGCCCGGTGAGCGCCGCTAGGACCGCACCGCCCGCCTACGGGCGCCGCGCCAGTCCCGTCCCCTTCGCCGCGTCCAGGGCGTACACACAGCGGTCCTTGCTACAGGCGTAGACCACGCCGGCGACCGCCACCGGCGAGCCGGTGATCTCCCCGCCGGTGGCCAGCTTCCAGCGCAGCTGACCGCCCATCGCGTCGAGGGTGTAGAGGCAGTGGTCGGCGGACCCGAAGTGCACCCGTCCCTCGGCGACGACCGGGGAGCCGACGACCTCGGCGCCCGCCTGGAAGCGCCAGCGCGGGGTGCCGGTCACCGCGTCGAGGGTGTAGAGCGCCTTGCCGCTGCCCAGGTGGACGGCGCCGTGCGCGACCAGCACCGGCTCGGTGGACTGGCGGGCCTCGGTGGCGATCCGCCAGCGGTCCCGGCCGTCCGCCGCGTCGAGGGCGTAGACCGTGCCCAGATAGTCGGCGAGGTAGAGGCCGCCGCCGGTGACGGCCGGGCCGGGCGCGAAGGCGGGCGGGCTCAGGAAGACCGCGGGCGCCTCGAAGTGCCAGCGCAGCTCGCCGCGGGCGGCGTCCAGGGCCAGCACCCGGGTGCCGGCGACGACGTACACCGCGCCGTCCGGCGCGGGCAGCAGCCGCATCGGGACGCCGCCGCAGGACGCCGCGTCGCCGACCGGGTACGACCAGCGCTCGGCGCCGGTGCGCTCCTCCAGTGCCCTGAGCCGGCCGTCGGCCCAGACGTAGACCGTGCCGTCCTGCTGCACGGGCGCGGACTCCGGGTTCTCGAAGTCGGTCTGGGCGCCGGTGAGCTCCCAGCGCAGCTCGCCGGTGGCGGCGTCCCACGCCTGGACGCCGCCGCCCCGGGTGGCGGTGACGACGGTGCCGCGGTCGGCGGTGAGGGCGTAGATCCAGCCCTCGCTGTTCAGCCGCCAGCGCTCGCCGCCGTCGTCGGAATCCAGGGCGTAGAGCGTGGGGCCGTCGGAGGCGTGGATCCGGCCCTCGGACACCGCCATCGCCCAGGCGACGTCGCGGGTCTTGAACTTCCGCCGCCCGCTGGCCACATCGAGGGCGTGCACCTCGAACGACGTGACGTAGAGCAGCTCGTCGGCGACCACGGGGGTGCCCCAGACGTCGTTGGACATCCGGAAGCGCCAGGGGCGCCAGCGGCCCGGCTCGGCCGGCGGCGCCTCCGGCGACGTGGTCGGCGGGGCCGGCGCGGGCTCGTGACCTCCGCTGCCCGTGGCGCCCTGCTGCGGCACACCGGCCACGGGGGCGCCGGCCGGCGGGCGGACCCAGTTCGTCGCGGGGGCGGCCGCGCCGTGGTGCTGCGGGGCGTCGGCGGCGCGCGGCCCGGGCCCTATCGGGGCGTGCGAACCGCCCAGCCGCACGGGACCGCCGGCGCCCTCGGGGGCCGGCGGAGCGGATGGCGGGGCGGCGGAGGCCACCGGGGCCGGCGCGCCGCGGGGGTCGGCGGCGCGGTGCGCACCGGGGCCGGCGCCGATCCGGCCGGGCCAGCCGTCGGCGGCCGGCCGCGCGCTCTCGGGCCGCGGGGCGGGCGGCGGCGGGGCCTGCGGCACGGGCGGTGCGGCCACCGGCTCCTGGCGGCCGGTGTCGCGGGGCGCGGCGGGGGACCGCATGACGCTCGGGGCGACGGCGCCCCGGCCGCCGCCGCGCCGCCGCTCGATGAGCGCCACGGCACCGGGCGGCAGCCAGGCCGACGCCGTGCCGCTGTCGTCGCTGCCGGAGCTGAACAGGTGTGGTGCGAGCTGGGACTGGAGGTCGGCCGGGGACGGCCGGTGGGCCGCCTCCATCTGCATACAGGACTCCATCAGCGGCCGCAGCTCGTCCGGCAGCCCGGCGAGGTCCGGCCCCTCCCGGAGCAGCATGAAGACCGTCTCGACGGGGTTGGCGCCGTGGAACGGGGCGTGCCCGGTGGCGGCGAAGACCAGGGTGGAGCCCAGCGAGAAGACATCGCTGGCGCCGGTGACGCTGCGGGAGTCGCGGGCCTGCTCCGGTGACATGTAGGCCGGGGTGCCGACGGCGACGTTGGTCATCGTCAGCCGGGTGTTGGACACCCCGGAGGCGATGCCGAAGTCGATCACCCGGGGGCCGTCCTCGACCACCAGGACGTTGGACGGCTTCAGGTCGCGGTGGACGAGCCCGGCGCCGTGGATGGACTGGAGCGCCTCCGCGATCCCGGCGGCCAGCCAGCGCACCGCCTGGACGGGCAGCGGCCCGCACTCATTGACTATCTCCTCCAGGGAGGGCGCGGGGACGTACGCCGTCGCCAGCCAGGGCACCGCGGCGCGCGGGTCGGCGTCGACCACCGCCGCGGTGTAGAAGCCGCTGACCGCGCGGGCCGCCTCCACCTCGCGGGTGAACCGGACCCGGAACAGCTGGTCCTCGGCGAGTTCGGACCGGACCGTCTTGATCGCCACGCGCCGGCCGGATGCCGAGCGCGCCAGATAGACCAGGCCCATGCCGCCGGCCCCGAGACGGCCCAGCACCTCGAACGGGCCGATCCGCCGAGGATCGTGCTGCGTCAGCTGCTCCACCACTTGCCTGCCACCTCCCCGTGGGGCATAGAACGAGACTCTCCATAGCCACGGGCCGCCGAGAGCCACTGCCCCGCGCAGCGTCTCCCCGCCTGTGGCAAGGACCGTCGAAACGGCCGTACGCGCCCTGATTCTTCCTGGCCGGGCCGATGGTTGCGAACCCGGGGCCTGTCGGCCGTGTCACGACTCACCCCCTGCGATACGCAACAAGGCCATTACCTGGCGTATTCCACCCCGCCCTGACGTGCGCCGATACGTCCGGGGTCGGGCGATTGCCGAGGGGTTACCGGCCGGTTGCGGGCCGCCCGGAGGCGCCGTGCGCGGATTTTCCGCCGCGCTTCGCCCCATCCGGACGGAAGGGTTCCGCGCGGACCGGCCGACGACGAAGCCCCGCGCGACCCGTCGGCGCCCGGTGGACGCCCGGATCCGCGGCCGGTCCCCGTGGCCGAAAATCGCCCATTCCTCCACCCCCGTCGCCCACCCGTGTCCGTACGCATGCCCTCCCCCGTGGCCCATTCCGCGTCAGCGGATCAATTCTGCTTCGCCCGGGGCGATTTCGGCGCCAGGGCGCCGCGCGTGGCGCACGGATTCCGGCGCCGGCCCCGCCCGGCGTCGCCGGTCCCGCGGTGGACCCTTGTCCACCAAAGTTGTCCACAGGCTGTTGATAACAGCATTCACTGGATCGGACCAATGGCCGTCCGCCCGGCTCGGGCCGCGACCGGGCCCGCAACCATGGCGGCAGCGGACGTCCGACGGCCCGAACTCCCCGGTCCCCATTTGCAGGCAGCCAAATCGCGCTCCGATCACCCCTCGGTAAGCTGACGGCATGACAGGACAAGTTCGAACCGTCGACGGCAGAGTTGCCGGTCGCCGCGGACAGGCGACGCGGCAAAAGCTTCTCGACTGCCTCAGTGAAATGCTCAGTTCGTCCCCCTATCGGGACGTCAAAGTCATCGATGTGGCCCGAAAAGCGGGCACTTCACCCGCGACGTTCTATCAGTACTTCCCCGACGTCGAAGGCGCGGTCCTCGAAATCGCCGAAGAGATGGCGAAAGAGGGCGCGAGCCTGACGGATCTGGTCGCCGAACGCTCCTGGGTGGGCAAGTCCGGTTGGCAGTCCGCGGAAGAACTGGTCGAGGGCTTCCTCTCCTTCTGGCGCAAGCACGACGCGATCCTGCGCGTCGTCGACCTGGGCGCCGCCGAGGGCGACAAGCGGTTCTACAAGATCCGCATGAAGATCCTCAACGCGGTCACCAACTCCCTTACGGAGTCGATCCAGGAGCTCCAGGCCAAGAACAAGGTCGACAAGGACGTCAGCGCGGCGGCCATGGCCGGTTCCCTGGTCGCGATGCTGGCGGCGGTCGCCGGCCACCAGAAGGGCTTCCAGAGCTGGGGCGTCAAGCAGGCCGAACTCAAGCCCAACCTGGCGCTGCTGGTCCACTTCGGCATCACCGGCAAGAAGCCGACCAAGTAGCCGGCCTCCCGAAGCGCCGGCCCCAGAAGTCCGCGTCGGGCCGCCGCTCCACCGGGAACGCCGCGTCGCCGTACGGCCGTACCGCCGGTGCCACCGCTCCGGGAGCGCCGCGCGACCACGCCGCGCCTCGGCAGCAGCTCTGCCGCCGGGGAAGCCGGAGCTTCCCCGATGTCCCGTGATTTCCGGGGCAGTTCGATCCCCGTCCTGTAACCGTCCTGCCATAGCTGTACACCACACGCAGCCGGGTGCCGACCGTCCCCCAGGGGGCCGTACGGCACCCGCTGCGTGTACGGGGCCGGTTCGGGCCGTCCCGCGTACGCGTCCCCATCCGGCTTTCGCCCAGGGCCCGTTCGGTGCCCGCTTCAGCACCGACCCGCGCGGTCCACCCCCGTTCAACCGATCCGCCCCGTTCACCGATCCATGCGGTCCTTCCGGCCCTTTCGGTCCATCCGGTCCGACCGATCCAGCCGGAACAGTCGGATCTCCCGTTCCACCCGCGCCTGATAGGCCGCGTACGGCGGCCAGAACGCCAGCGCCGCCCGCCAGGCCCGTTCGCGCTCCTCCCCGGTCAGCAGCCGGGCCCGCACCGGGATGTCCCGGCCCCGCCAACTCACCTCCGCCTCCGGGTTCTTCAGGAGATTTCCCGTCCAGGCCGGATGCCCCGGGCGCCCGAAGTTGCTGCCGACCAGCAGCCAGCCGCCGTCGTCCTGCGGCATACAGGCCAGCGGAGTGCGCCGCGGCAGCCCGCTCCGCGCGCCGGTCGCGGTGAGCACGACGCCGGGCAACATCCGCGCACTGAGCAGCTTCCGGCCGCCGGACAGCCGGTGGACGGCGCGGTCGAGCACGGGGATGACGTGCGGTGCGATCCGCGCGAACGTCCGGGTCGCGGAGATCTTCTGCACCAGTCGCGCACGCCGGCCCATCAGGCGCCGACCGCCTCTCGCGCCGCCGGATCCGCGACGGCGCCCGCACCCCCCTCCCCGGCCCCGAACAGGCCCGCCTGCTCGGCCGCCCGGGCCCGTAGCCGGTGCACCGGGCCCAGCAGCAGCTCGTCGCCGGCCGCCCGCTGGAAGCAGAGGTGCGCCGCGTCCTCCCCGGCGGAGCCGACGCCGCCGGGCAGCCGCACCGCCTCCGCGGCCACCGCACGCAGCGCCTCCAGCCCCTGGGCCAGCGCCAACGCGCCCACTCCGGGCTCGGCGCGGCCGCCGCCCGCCGCCCAGGCCGCGTGGTACGCCGCCGAGCGCGCCGCCCGCACCGCCACGTACAGCTCGACCAGCCGGCGCTGCACCGCCTGGAAGGCACCGTCCGACCGCCCGCCCCGGTCGCGCTCCCTGACCCAGCCGACCGTCCGGGACAGCGTCGCGTCGGCCGCTCCGACCGCCTCGGCCGCCAGGCACGCGGCCGCCGTCGCCCCGGTGACGGCCAGCGCCGCGGCCGCCGCCTCCGCGGCGACGGCGTCCCCGCTCCCGTGTCCTGTCGGGGCGTCTCCCAGCAACTCGGCTTCCACCTCGCGGAGTTCGACGCGCGCCTGCGGCCGGGCGCCGTCCGGTGCCGTCTGCCGGGCCCGCAGCAGCCCCGGCACCGCCGCACCGTCCGCGCCCTTGGCCCGTACGGCGAAGAGCAGGGTGCGGCTGCGCGCGAACCCGCCGGTGTGCGCGGCGACGACCAGCACGTCCGCGGTGTGCCCGTCGAGGACGTGACCCGCCTCCCCGTAGAGCCGCCAGCCGTTGTCGACGGTCCGCGCCTGGATTCCGCCGGCCCGGCCGCCGCCGGCCCAGTCGCCGCCGTTGGGCCCGGTCAGCGCGAGCGCGGTGGCCAGTTGCCCGCCCGGTACGACGAGGGTGGCGGTCAGCTCCCCGGTGGCCAGGCCCGGCAGCAGCTCGGCACGGAGGCGCTCGCCACCCAGCGCCAGGATCAGCGGGGCGGCCAGCACGGTGGTGGCGAGCAGCGGCGCGGGGAGGACGGCGCGGCCGGTCTCCTCGCAGGCCAGGGCGAGTTCGGTGGGCCCGCGGCCGCGGCCGCCGTACGCGGTGGGCAGGGCCAGACCGGGCAGGCCGGCCTCCCGGGCGAGCCGCCGCCACAACTCCGGGTCGTGGCCCGTCGGGTTGCGGGCCGCGGCCCTGCCCCCCTCCGGGCCGCGGCGCTTGCCCAGCAGCTCGCGCAGCGTGCGGCGGATCTCGACCTGCTCCTCGGTGAACGCGGCATCCATCGGCGGGCTCCTCCCGACCGTGCGGCGGATCCCGCCCGCTCGGCCGGGATCCGAAGCTGACAGCGTCCGGACCCGCCAGGGCCCCGGTCCAACAGGGATCGGAACCGACAGGATCCAAATCTGACGGAGCGTCATGGTAGGTACGGGGGCGGCACTTTCCTAGAGAGGCGACGGTGCATCCCGTAGGGCGGGAGGGATGGATCTGATGTACCGTCAGATCCATGACGCTGACGTCAGGGACCCTCTTCCGGAAACGCAAGGTTGCCGTCGCCGGAGTCGCGCTCTCCGACTGCGGACGGGTGGACGAGGCCACCCCGTACGCCCTGCACGCCCAGGCCGCCCGCCGGGCGCTCGCCGACTCCGGGCTCGACCGGTCGGCGATCGACGGCTTCGCCTCGGCCGGCCTCGGCACCCTCGCCCCCGTCGAAGTCGCCGAATACCTGGGACTGCGCCCCACCTGGGTGGACTCCACCGCGGTCGGCGGCGCCACCTGGGAGGTGATGGCCGCGCACGCCGCCGACGCGATCGCGGCCGGCCACGCCAACGCCGTCCTCCTGGTCTACGGCTCCACCGCGCGCGCCGACCTCAAGGCCGGGCGCCGCACCGCCAACCTCTCCTTCGGCTCCCGGGGCCCGCTCCAGTTCGAGGTCCCCTACGGGCACACCCTGATCGCCAAGTACGCGATGGCCGCGCGCCGCCATCAGCACCAGTACGGGACCACCCTGGAACAGCTGGCCGAGATAGCCGTCCAGGCGCGCGCCAACGCGGCCGCCAACCCCGACGCCATGTATCGCGAACCGATCACCGTGGACGAGGTGCTGTCCGGGCCGGTGATCGCCGACCCGTTCACCAAGCTGCACTGCTGCATCCGCTCCGACGGCGGCTGCGCGGTGCTGCTGGTCGCCGAGGACCACGTGCCCGACCTGGCCAAGCGCCCGGTCTGGGTGCTCGGTTCGGGCACCGCCGTCTCGCACACGTCCATGGCGGAGTGGGACGACTTCACCGTCTCCCCCGCCGCCGTCTCCGGCCGACTCGCCTTCGAACGCGCCGGCGTCCGCCCCGCCGAGATCGACCTCGCCGAGATCTACGACGCCTTCACCTACATGACCCTGGTGACACTGGAGGACCTGGGCTTCTGCGCCAAGGGGGAGGGCGGCGCGTTCGTCGAGAAGGGGCGGCTGCTGCGGGACGGCGCGCTGCCGGTCAACACCGACGGCGGCGGGCTGGCCGCCTGCCATCCCGGTATGCGGGGGCTGTTCCTGCTGGTCGAGGCGGTCCGCCAGCTCCGCGGTGAGGCCGGCCCGGGCCGCCAGGTCCACAAGCCGGGCGGCGCCCTGCCACGGCTCGCCGTGGCGTCCGGCACCGGCGGCTGGTTCTGCTCGTCGGGGACGGTGGTGCTGGGGGCGGGGTGACGGGGGCGGGGTGACCCGGTCGGGGCGGGTTACTACCGGGGGGGGAGGGGTTTCCGTCTGGGGCCGGTGCGCCTTGGCCGCGGCGCGCGGCGCGGGTGGCCGACGCGTGGTCACCGCGCCCCACGCCGCCCCCAGCGCGCGCCGCGCGTGCCCCGCGTACGCTGCCCGACATGCCCGAGCACACGGATCACCGCGCCGACGGGGCCGCGCCCGCCCCCGAACCGTCCCCGGAGACCGACACCGAGACCGAGACCGGCACAGGCACCGACACCGACAGCGGCGCAGGTGACGACGCCCGCTCCTTCCATGAGCTGCTGCGCGGTCTGCGGGTCTGGGAGGCGGAGCTGCCGTCCTTCGAGCCGGAGCAGGCGCCGGGCGAGCCACTGCCGCTGTTCCGGCAGTGGCTGCGGGAGGCCGCCGAGGCCGGCGTCCCCGAGCCGCACACCATGTCGCTGGCCACGGCGGACGCGACCGGCGACCCGTCCGTGCGCATCGTGATGCTGCACGACGCGGACGAGCGCGGCTGGCACTTCGGCACCCACCGCGACAGCCGCAAGGGCCGCGAGCTGGCCGCCCGTCCGCGGGCCGCGCTGGCCTTCTACTGGGCGGCGGTCGGCCGCCAGGTGCGGGTGCGGGGCACGGTGACCGCGGCGAGCCCGCAGGAGAGCGCGGCCGATCTGCACCGCCGCTCCACGGGCGCGCTGGCCGCCGCCCTGGTGGGCCACCAGAGCGAGGTGCTGGGCTCGTCCGCCGAGCTGGCCCGCGCCGCGGACGCCGCCTGGGAGCGTGCCCGCCGCGAACCGGACGCGCCGGTCCCGAGCTGGACGCTGTACGTACTGCGCGCCGACGAGGTCGAGTTCTTCCAGGGCGATCAGCGTCGGCGTCAGCACGTAAGACTCAACTACCGCCGAGTGGAGGGTGGTTGGGAGCGGGAACTGCTCTGGCCATGAGGCAGGCGCGCCGGCCGCCGAGGCGCAGAGGCCATGGACGCCACGACGACCCCGGAGGCCACGGCAGCCCTGGGGATCACGACGGCCCCGGGGATCACGGGAGTCACGGGGGCACGGGGGCATGGGGGCACGGGGGTCACGGGGGCACTGAGGCCACGGAGGGTTCACTCCGGCCGGAAGACCGGGACGGCGTATCCACCGCCCGTCGCCGGACCGCCGCCGACCCCCTCCGCCGACTCGGGGCGGAAGTGGACCACGAGCGGCATCCCGATCCGCAGGTCCGACTCCGCGCAGTCGATCACCTCGGTCATCATCCGGGGCCCTTCGGCCAGTTCGACGACGGCCGCCACGTACGGGACGCGACCCCCGAAGGGCGGAAGGTCGTTGCGGTGCACCACGGACCAGGTGTAGAGGGTGGCCCGGCCGCCGGCCGGCTCCCAGACGACGTCCTCGCTCCAGCAGTACGGGCAGAACTCGCGCGGGTAGTGGTGCGCCACCCCGCACCCCTCGGCCCGGCACCGGCGCAGCAGCAGCCGCCCCTCGACCGCGGCCTCCCAGTAGAGCCGGGTGAAGGCATCCACCTCCGGCAGATCGAACCGCACCACCGCGCGCCCCGACCCACCCGCGCCACCGGCCCCGCTCGTATCCCGGGCCCGCCCCGCACCCCCGGCCTGTGTCGCCTCCCGCGCCGTCATCGGACCACCCGCCCCACGCTCGCTCTCACCATCTCGGCCTGACGGTACGTCAGTTCAGCTCATCCCCGACCCGACCGCAAGAGGGGCGCTTCTCGGGGTACCCCCAGGGACACCACGAGAAGCGCTCCAAGGGACCTCCCCGAGAAGCGCCCCCAGTCACCCCCAACCTTTACCGCGCACACCCATTCCTGACGCGTCGTCAGTTCAGTAATCTGACTAAATGTCAGCTACGGCTGAGCGCGGTACGGCGCGCAGTCCACGAGAGCCGTCACACAGGAGCGGGCGTCTGCGATGCTTGGATCGACTCACGGCACCCTCACCACGCACTCCCGGCCGGCCCGCGTCGTGGCCTGCGGGGAGCGCTCACCCCACACCGTCCACGGCGTCAGCGACCCCGGCGGGGCCGACGGCCCGGGGGCCGCCGGCGGCGACTCCGCGGCCGTCCGGGCCGTCGCCGACCGAGACGTCAGCGGCCGCCCGCTGTACGCACCCGTGCCGGACCTGGACCGCTTCTTCCGGCCCGCGTCGGTGGCCGTGATCGGCGCCTCGGACAGCGAGGGCCGCCCCAACACCGGCATCACCCGGCAGCTGATCGCCTGGGCGGAACGGGTCGGCGCCCGGCTCCACCCCGTCAACCCCGGGCGCGAGCAGGTCTTCGGCCTGCCCTGCCACACCGGCGTCGCCGACCTGCCGGAGACCGTCGACCTCGCGGTGCTGCTGGTCGGCGACCCCCTGCCGGTCATCGGGCAACTGGCCGAGGCCAAGGTGAAGTTCGCGGTCGCCTTCGCCTCCGGTTTCGCCGAGACCGGCGAGGACGGCGCGGCCGCCCAGGCCCGGCTGGCCGAGGCCGTCGCCCGCTCGGGCCTGCGGCTGCTCGGTCCCAACACCAACCTCAACGCCTTCGAGAGGTTCCGCGACGACCTCGACGGGCCCGCCATCGCCCTGATCACGCAGTCGGGCCACCAGGGCCGGCCGGTCTTCACCCTCCAGGAGCTGGGCATCCGCCTCTCACACTGGGCCCCGACCGGCAACGAGGCCGATCTGGAGACCGCCGACTTCCTCTCCTACTTCGCCTCCCGTCCCGAGGTCGGCGCGATCGCCGCGTATGTGGAAGGGCTCAAGGACGGCCGCAGCTTCCTGCTGGCCGCCGACCGCGCCGCCCGCAACAGGGTGCCGGTGGTCGTCGTCAAGGTCGGCCGCACCGAGACCGGCGCCCGGACCGCCGCCTCGCACACCGGCAAACTCACCGGCGCGGACGAGGTGGTGGACGCCGCGATGCGGCAGTTCGGCGTGATCCGGGTGGACGGCCTCGACGAACTCCAGGACACCGCGGCGCTGCTGGCGCGGGCCAGGAAACCCACCGCCGAGGGCGTCGCGGTGTATTCGATCTCCGGCGGCACCGGCGCGCACTTCGCCGACCTGGCGGCCGCGGCGGGCCTGACCCTCCCCACGCTGTCCGACGCCAAGCAGACCGAACTCCACCAGTGGATACCGGGCTACCTCAACGTCGCCAACCCGATCGACAACGGCGGGCACCCGGTCGGCGACCGGCGCGGCCGCAGGATCATCGACGCGATCCTCGCCGACCCGTCCGTGGGCGTCCTGATCTGCCCGATCACCGGCCCCTTCCCGCCCATGAGCGACAAGCTGGCACAGGACCTCGTCGACGCGGCGGAGCGCACGGACAAGCCGGTGTGCGTCGTCTGGGGCTCGCCGGTCGGCACCGAGGACGCCTATCGCCGCACCCTCCTCGGCTCCTCCCGGGTGGCGACCTTCCGCACCTTCGCCAACTGCATCACCGCCGTCCGCGCCTATCTGGACCACCACCGCTTCACCGCCCACTACCGCTCCCCCTTCGACGACGCCCCCCGCACGCTCTCCCCCTCCGCCCGCAAGGCCCAGGCCCTGCTGCGCCCCGGCCGGCAGCTCAGCGAGCACGCGGCGAAGCAGCTGCTGCGCGCCTACGGCATCCGCGTACCGCGGGAACAGCTGGTGACCAGCGCGGCGGCGGCCGTCCGGGCGGCGAGCCTGGTCGGCTATCCGGTGGTGCTGAAGGGCTCCGGTCCGGAACTGGCCCACAAGACCGAACTCGGGCTCGTCAAGGTCGGGTTGACCTCGGCCAGCCAGGTCCGCGAGGCATACCGCGAGCTGACCGAGATCGCCCGCTACGAGGACCTGCCGCTGGACGGCGTCCTCGTCTGCCAGATGGTCGAACGCGGCGTCGAGATGGTCGTCGGCGTCACCCCCGACCCGCTCTTCGGGCCGACCGTCTCCGTCGGCCTCGGCGGAGTGCTGGTGGAGGTCCTCCAGGACCTCGCGGTGGGCGTCCCGCCCTTCGGGGAGCAGCACGCCCGCGCCATGCTCCGCCGGCTGCGCGGCCACGCCCTCCTGGAGGGCGTCCGCGGCATGCCGCCCGCGGACACCGACGCACTGGTCGAGACGGTGCTGCGGGTGCAGCGGATGGCGATGGAACTCGACGGCGAACTGGCGGAGTTGGACATCAATCCGCTGGTCGTCCTGGAACGCGGCCAGGGCGCGGTGGCCCTGGACGCCCTGGCGATCTGCCACTGACCGCCACCGCGCCGACCGCCCGGCCGACCATCCGCCCGCCGCACTCCGCCCGCTTCCCTGGAGCCGCTCCCCCATGACGTCCACACCTTCCCCCCGTCCCGCTGCCGCCGGCCCATCCGGCCCATCCGGCCCTGCCGATCCCTCCACTGCCGCCCGTCCGGCCGAACTCGCCGATCCCGTCGATTCATTGATACGGCACACCACTGACAACGGCGTCACCCAGCTCACCCTCAACCGCCCGGACGCCCTCAACGCCCTCACCCCGGAGATGCGCGAACGCCTCGTCGGCCTGCTCGCCGACGCCTCCGCCGACCCGGGCGTGCGCGCCGTGGTGCTCACCGCGACCGGCAAGGGCTTCTGCGCCGGCGCCGACCTGCGCGGCGCGCCGGCCGCCGGCGACCGGGTCGCGGGCGACGTGGCGCGGCTGATCCGGAACGGCGCCCAGCGTTTCATCGCCGCCGTGCTGGACTGCGAGAAGCCGGTGATCGCCGCCGTCAACGGCACCGCCGCCGGGATCGGCGCGCATCTCGCGTTCGCCTGCGACCTGGTGCTGGCCGCCGAATCGGCGCGCTTCATCGAGGTGTTCGTCCGCCGCGGCCTGGTCCCGGACGGCGGCGGCGGCTATCTGCTGCCGCGGCTCGTCGGCCCGCAGCGCGCCAAGGAGCTGATGTTCTTCGGTGACGCCGTACCGGCCGCCGACGCCGCCCGGCTGGGCCTGGTCAACCGGGTCGTGCCCGACGGGGAGTTGGCGCGGACCGCCCGGGAGTGGGCCGAGCGCCTCGCCGCCGGCCCCACCCGCGCCCTCGCCCTCACCAAAGCGCTGGTCAACGCCTCCCTGGACGCCGACCGCGGTGCGGCCTTCGCGGCCGAGGCCACCGCCCAGGAGGTCAACATGGCGACGGCGGACGCCCGGGAAGGCGTCGCGTCCTTCGTCGAACGCCGCCGCCCCACGTTCCGGGGGAGGTGAAGCCCGCGCCCCCGGCCACCCGGTCCGGCTCGCTCACTCCCCCGGGCACTCCGGAACCTCCCGGGTATTACGGGTGCGCACCCCGGGCAGCCAGCCCTCCGCCCCCTGCCCGGTGCGCACCAGATACCACCGGGTGGAGGTGACGCCCTCTTCGTCCCGCACCAGTTGTCCGTCCGACACCACGCACCGGGCCGTCACCACCTCCCCGTGCCACACCCGGCCCGTAAAGTTCCCGCGCGCCGCGTACGCCCGGTGCGGGTCCCGGGCCAGCCGCAGCGCGCACTCCAGGGTGTGCGGGGCGCGGCAGGCCGTCTCGCTGTTGTAGACCGTGAGCGGCACCGTGGGCGGCGGCCCGGCCGGTCTGACGTCCACGGCTCCCGGCCGCAGCAGCACCCACCACACCCCGAGGACCACCGCCGCCACGGCTGCCGCGACCGCCAGCGCGACGGCATACGGGCGCCGCCGCGGCAGCCCGACCACGGCGGCGCCGCCCCGGGGCGCCGGGCCCGCCGCCCGCCCGTCCCCCGCGGGCTCCCTGATCCGCTCCCAGAGGCCGCCGGGCGTCTCGATCGCCTCGTCGGCCGCCCGCAGTCTCGCCCGCAGCAGCGCCTCGGCCTCGTCCTGCCCGCCCGCGCCGTCCCGTGGCCCCGCGCCCACCGTGCCGCTCACCTCCCGGCCTGCCCGTGCTCCGATTCAACGAGGTACGCGCGCAGCCTGTCCAGGGCCCGCGCCCGGTGCCGGGCGGCGGTGCCGCGGTGCACCTTCATGATCTTCGCGGCCTGATCGATCGTGTACCCGTCCAGGTCGACGAGGATGACGATCCCCGCCTGCCGGTGCGAGAGCCGCCCCAGCAGCCGCACCGCCTCCAGCTCCGCGTGCCGCCGCGCGACCCCGCCGTCCCACTCGCCGAACCCGCCGCCGGCCGGCCCCGCGCCGCCGCCGACCCCCTCCACCTCGTCGACCTCCTCCACCAGCACCTGCCGCCGCTCCTTGCGGTACGCGTCCCGGGCGACGCTGAGGACGGCGGTGAAGGCGTAGGCGTACGGCTCCGGGTGGGCGAGGAAGCGCTGTGGACGGGCGGCGAGCTTGAGGTACGCCTCGTGCACCACGTCCTCCGCGGACTGGCGCGTGCCGGCCAGCATCACGGCCCGGCGGTAGAGCCGCGGCAGCAGCCCGCAGAAGACCTCGTCGAACGCCGCCGACGGGGTGGCCCCGGAGCCCGGCGGGGCCCCGGACGCGGTCGGCTGCTGCGGCCGGGACGAACTGGCGGGGCCGCCCGGACGGGCCCCCTGGGAACCGGCGGCCGACCGGGAGGTCGGCGGTGTCGCATCGGCCATGTACCGGAACACTCCCCCGTGCTTGGCTACGGCGCGGCCGAGGTGGAAGGTACCCGAGCGCTCGGCAGCCAATCAGGAACGCGTCCCCCAATCTCCCCCGAACCACCGTGATCCGGCCCGCGGGTCGCCGCCGAACCACCCGTGTGAGTGGCACCCGCCCCTTCCTATCTGACGGGCCATCAGTTTCAATGGGCGGCATGATGGGACACGCCGGAATGGCGGCCACGGCCATCCGCTACCTCCGCTCCGTCGGCGCCCCCACCGCCGCGACCCCGACGGCCCCGCCCGCCCGCACCGCTGCCGCGCGCCCCTCGCTGCGCGCCGTCCGCGACGACGAGCGCGCCCCCCTGGACGCGGCCGAATTCCGCTCCGTCCTGGGACACTTCGCGAGCGGCGTCACGATCATCACGGCCCCCGGCGAGCCGGGTCCGGCCGGCTTCGCCTGCCAGTCCTTCGCCTCGCTCTCCCTGGACCCGCCCCTGGTGGCGTTCATGGTGGGCCGCACCTCGGCGACCTGGCCGCGTCTGGCGCGGGCCGGCGTCTTCTGCGTCAACGTCCTCGGTGCCGAGCAGGGCGGCCTCTGCCGCGCGTTCGCGGTCAGCGGCGCCGACAAGTTCGCCGGCGTCCGCCACACCCCGGCCCCGGTCACCGGTTCGCCCCGCCTCGCGGACGTCCCCGCCTGGATCGACTGCACGATCCACGCCGTCCACACCGGCGGCGACCACCTCGTCGTCGTCGGCCGCGTCGAGGCCCTGGGCACCGACCCGGCCGCCGCGGAGCGGGGCCCGCTCCTCTTCCACCGGGGAGCGTTCGGCCGACTCGCCCCGTAGGAGCGCCGCGCTCCGGGCGCCCTACGGGGCCACGCGGCGGAACCGGGTGAGCGGCCGAAGGACCGCGGGGCACAGGGGTCGGGCTCCTAGCCCCCGAAGACCAGCACCGCCCGTGCCACCCGCCCGCCGTGGGTGTCGTCCGCGGCCTTGGCGAAGTCGTCCACTTCGTACGTCCGGGTCACCAACTCGTCCAGCAGCAGCCGCCCTTCGCGGTAGAGCCGGGCGTAGAGGGCGATGTCCCGCTGGGGACGGGCGGAGCCGTAGCGGCAGCCGAGGATGGACTTGTCCAGATACATGGCGGAGACCAGGAAGGACGCCTCCGCGGTGGCCGGCGGGACGCCCAGCAGCACCGCCTGCCCGTGCCGGTCCAGCAGGTCGATCGCCTGCCGGATCAGCCGCGTGCTGCCCACGCACTCGAAGGTGTGGTCGGCCCCGGTCGGCAGGATCCCCTTCACCGCCCGGACGCTGTCCGGCACCGCCGACGCGTCCACGAAGTGGGTGGCCCCGAACTGCCGCGCCATCGCCTCCTTCGCGGGGTTGGCGTCCACCGCCACGATCACCGACGCGCCCGCGATCCGGGCGCCCTGGAGCACATTGAGCCCGATCCCGCCGGCCCCGATCACCACCACCGAGTCCCCGCGGTCCACCCGCGCCCGGTTCAGCACCGCCCCCACACCGGTCAGCACCCCGCACCCGATGAGCGCGGCGGAGGCCGGCGGGATCTCCTTCGGGATCTTCACCGCCTGCACCGCCTTGACGACCGTACGCTCCGCGAACGCCGAGTTCGAGGCGAAGTTGAACAGCTCCGCACCGCCCCGCCGGAACGGCTTCGCCGGCATTCCGATCGCCTTGCGGCACATCGTCGGCCGGCCGCGGTCGCACTCCGCGCACGCCCCGCAGTTCGCCAGCGTCGACAGCGCCACATGGTCCCCGGGCACCACATGGGCAACTCCCGCCCCGACGGCCTCGACCACCCCCGCGCCCTCGTGTCCCAGCACCACCGGCACCGGAAACGGAATCGTCCCGTCGATCACCGACAGATCGCTGTGGCACAACCCGGCCGCCCGTATGCCCACCAGCACCTCGCCGGGCCCCGGGTCCCGCACCTCCAGGTCGTCCACGACCCGGACCTGCTCCCCGTCGAACACAACACCCTTCATCCCCGCTCCAGTCTTGGCAGGCCGAGCCCCGCCCGGCAACGACGTCGCACCGCACTCGAAAGCGCCCCCGGTTCGCACACTCCCCCCGCTCCCTCCCACCCACGCACACCCCCACCCACCCGGAAATCCCCCCACCCACGGAAGGGGACGGGCCGGAGGGGCAGGGGTGTGCCGGACGTAAAGCGCAGCAGTCCGGCACACCCCTGCCCCGCAGGCCCGGCACCGCACCCAACAGCCCCGCGCAGCGGCACCGCGCCGCAGGCGCACAAGGCGAACCCCTACGACGGGAAAGCCGACGACGTGGGAAACAAGCCGAGCGCAGCTATCCGTTGGGCCGCTCCCCCGCCGCCGCTGCCCTGGCCATCTCCGCCAACTGCGCCAGCATCGGCATCGGATCGACGCCGACGCCGACCGGCCCGGCGACCGCCTCGGCGACCCGCTCCGGCGTCCACCAGGGCCCCCCGCCGGCGTCCGGCCACCTCTCGTCGGCGCGGACGGAACGCAGTTCCGCCGGCTGGGCCCACACCGCGATCTTCGGCCCCGCCACCGTGTACACCTGGCCGGTGACCCCGTCGGCCCGTGCCCGATCGCCGAGCAGGTAGACCACGAACGCCGCCACGTCCTCCGGTTCGCCGATCTCCGTCAGCTCCATCGGCACATTGGCCGACATCCGCGTCCGGGCGACCGGCGCCACCGCGTTGGCGGTCACCCCGTACTTGTGCAGGCCCAGCGCCGCGCTGCGGACCAGCGAGATGATCCCGCCCTTGGCCGAGGCGTAGTTGGCCTGGGCGACGCTGCCCTGGTGGTTGCCGCTGGTGAAGCCGATCAGGGTGCCGGACTTCTGCTTGCGCATCACCGCCGCGGCGGCCCGGAAGACCGTGAAGGTGCCCTTGAGGTGCGTGGCGACGACCGGGTCCCACTCCTCCTCGGACATGTTGAAGAGCATCCGCTCGCGCAGGATGCCGGCCACGCACACCGCGCCGTCGATCCGCCCGTACTCGGCGAGCGCGGTGTCCACGATCCGCTGCCCGCCCGCCATCGTGGAGACGTCGTCGGCGACGGCAGTGGCGGTGCCGCCCGCCGCCTCGATCTCCTTGACGACGGCCGTCGCCACCTCGCTGCTCGGCTCGTCGCCGTCGACGGCGACGCCGTAGTCGTTGACCACCACCTTCGCGCCCTCCGCGGCGGCGGCCAGGGCGACGGCCCGCCCGATGCCGCGGCCGGCGCCCGTGACGGCGACCACCTTGCCGGCCAAGAAGTTCCCCATGCCGCGCCCCTTCCCACGTTTTCTGACGGACCGTTAGATTTTTGAGCAGACGCGGTACGAGCACAAGCCCCCGGACCGCCCCCGGCCCACCGGGCGACAGGACCGGCCGGGCGCCCCCGGCCACCCACCACCGCCGACCGCACCGGAAACCCCGCCCCTCCGCTCACCCCCGCCCCGGAGCCGCCCCGAAACCACCCCGCCCACTCCCGACCCAAGGAGCCGCCCCATGCCCCTGCCCGAGGAGTTCCACGACATCGCCCGGCGCGTGAACAACTGGGGCCGCTGGGGCCCGGACGACGAGATCGGCACCCTGAACCTGATCACCCCGGACGTGGTGCGCGCCGCCGCCGCGACCGTACGCAGCGGCCGCCGCGTCCCGCTCGCCCTGCCGCTCCGGCAGGACGGCGTGCAGACCGGCGTGATCCCGGGGCGGGTCAACCCGCTGCACACCATGGTCGCCATCAACCAGGAGATCTTCGGCCCGGGGACCGTGGGCACCTCCGACGACACCGTCACCATGGGCCTCCAGGCCGCCACCCACTGGGACGGCCTGGCCCATGTCTCGCACTCGGGGCGGCTCTACAACGGCCGGCCGGCCGACACCGTCACCGCGCACCGCGGCGCCACCGCCCTGGGCATCGAGAAGGCCACCCCGCTGCTCTCCCGCGGGGTGCTGCTGGACGTGGCGCGGGCCCGCGGCACCGACCGGCTGCCGGGCGGGCACGCGGTCACGCCGGAGGACCTGGACGCCGCCGAGGAGTTGGCCGGGACGGCGGTCCGCCCCGGCGACGTGGTCCTGGTCCGGACGGGCCAGCTCCGGCACTACCTGGCCGGCGACCGCGAGGCGTACGCGTTCCCCTCGCCCGGGCTGTCGCTGCGCACCCCGGAGTGGTTCCACGCCCGCGGGGTCGCCGCGGTCGCCAACGACACCCTGGCCTTCGAGATCTTCCCGCCGGAGGTCGACGGTCTGTGGATGCCGGTGCACGCCCTGCACCTCGTCGAGATGGGCATGCCCCAGGGCCAGAACTGGAACCTGGAGGAGCTGTCGACGGCCTGCGCGGAGGAGGGCCGGCACGCCTTCCTGCTGTCCGCGGTGGCCGAGCCGTTCGTCGGCGGCACGGGCAGCCCGGTGGCGCCGGTGGCGGTGCTGTGAGGCCGGGCGGCGCACCGTCCGCGGTGCGCGACCGGCTCCGGACCGGCCAGGCGACGGCGCGCGCTGCGCGCCCCGAGCACGGCATCGCGGGCCGCCACCTGGCTCCGGGCCGCGATCCGCACTCGCCAAGGCCGCGGGCCACCGGCCCTGCACGCCCTTGCCGTCCCCTCACGGCGCATCGCTTCCCCAAGAGTGATCACCGGAGAACGCCACGTCAACACCTGGTCTGGACTAATTCCGCGTCAGGCGAACCGATTCAGCGATTTACGACCGGTTTGTCGTGGCACTCGTTACGGCGCAAGCCGGGTCATACGCCCCCAAGTCGGCACCGGCCGCCATCAGCAGCGGCTGCCCGCGGTCGACTTCGCACCAGATCCGCTTGCCGGCTCCCTCGCGCTGCCAGCCCCAGCGGTCCGCGAGGCCGTCGACCAGCTCCAGACCACGGCCGTTGGTGTCCTCGCCGTCCGCGTGCCGGGGGCGCGGCGGGCGGGCGCTGACGTCCACCACCTCGACCCGCACGGTGCCCACCACGGCACCCGTGCCCGAGAAGCACATCCGCAGCCGGGCCGCCGAGCCCGTGTGCACCACGGCGTTGGTGACCAGCTCGGAGATCAGCAGGATCAGCGTCTCGGCGAGCGGTTCGTCCGCCCCTATTCCCGACCCCGCGAGCCTCGACCGGGCCCACCGCCGCGCCCGCCCCACTTCCGCGGGGTCGGGCCGCACTTCCAACTGCACTTGAAGCACCTGCACCGCTCACACCATCCGAACCGGCGGAAACATCGCCTCGCGCCTCCACGGAGTCACGGTGCGTGACTCCGGCGAAGCACAGCATGGTTGACGTTCAGTCACCGCAACAACCGCTTCGGGCATATTCCAGCGCAAGGGAGTATGCGTGCGGCATACTGTGCGACGCACAGCGCGGGGAGTCGAACATGGGGGGTCTTCGGGGCCTCGCCCGAGGCGAGCGGCGCGCACCCGATGCCCCGGAGCCGTCCTACCGACGGCACCGTGACATTTGCGCCACAGAACCACTCGCACCCCACGGAGCGTACCGGAGCACGGCGCCGACTCCCCCCTGTGACGAGTCACGCCCAGGACACAACCCGATATCGACCCTCCGTGACCGCTTATGCGTGAGGGATCCGACATTTCGCAAACCGGTTGCCAGAGTCTGACATCGACGGCGCGGCCCCTGCGCCCCCTGCCCCTCATCGGGCACCGGCGCGCGCCGTCACCCCGCGAGCGCCTGCGCCAGGCGCTCCTCCGCCTCCCGGGCGCCGCCCCAGCGTTCGGCCCGCAGCCAGGCCCGTTTGAGGTGCAGATGCACATCGGCCTCCCAGGTGAAGCCCATCCCGCCGTGCACCTGGAGGCAGTCCCGGGCGTTGCCCACCGCGGCCTCGTCCGCCAGCAGCTTGGCGCCCGCGATGTCGAGGGCGTCCCCGGTCACCGCCGCCGCGTAGACCGCGGCGCGGGCCAGCTCGGCGCGGACCAGCATCCCGGCACACAGGTGCTTGACCGCCTGGAAGGAGCCGATGGGCGCCCCGAACTGGGTGCGCTGCCGGGCGTACCCGACCGCCGTCTCGACCGTCCGGCCGGCGCTGCCCAGCTGCTCGGCGGCGGTCAGCAGGGCCGCCTCGCGGCGCAGCCGGGACGCGTCCGCCCCGGGGAGCGGGGTGGTGCGCGGGCGGCCGGTGACGCGGACGAGCGGGGTGAGCGGGTCGACGGAGGCGAAGGGCGCGCGGGCCACCTCGGCGGGCGCACTCCGGTACACCGCGCCGTCCCGCTCCGGCGCACCACCTTCGACGAAGATCAACACGTCGCAGTGGTCCGGGTGTTCCCACAGCACCGGGTCGGCCCCGCCATCACACAGGGCGACGATCCGCTCGCCGGTCGCCACGCCGTCCACCGCCCCGGCCAGCAGCTGACCGGCCACCAGCGGTCCCGGCAGCAGCGCCCGGCCCACCTCCTCGAAGACCAGCACGGCCTCCGGCAGTCCCAGCCCGACCCCGCCGTCCGCCTCCGGGAGCCGCAGCGCGAAGAACCCGGCGGTGGCCAGTTCCCGCCACAGCCCGCGGTCCGGTGCCGGGTCGTCGACCGCTGCCCGCAGCCGGTCCCGGCCGAAGCGGCCGGCGAGCAGCTCCCTGGTCCCGTCCCGCAACGCCCGCTGGTCGTCGGTGAGTTGGAAGTCCACCGGCCCGCTCACCGCCCCTTCGGCAGGCCGAGGATCCGCTCGGCGACGATGTTCCGCTGAATCTGCGAGGTGCCCGCGGCGATGGTGTAGGCGAGGGCGGAGAGCCGGTCGGCGACCCAGGGGTGCGCGGCGTCCAGCGCCTGCCCGCCGAGCACCTCGGCCGCCGCGTCGTACAGCTCCTGGCGGGCGTGCGAGTAGCGCAGCTTGAAGACCGAACCGCCGGTGCCGGGCACACCGCCGGATCTCCCCCTGGGTCTCGAATCTTCCCCCACGCTCGGCTTCGCTCGCGCGGGGGGACCCCCATGACCAGGGGGGACCCCCATCGCCTCGCTGACGTTCCACTGCGTCAGCCGCCACAGCGCGGCGAACTCGGCGTTCAGCCGGCCCAGCCGGCGGCGGAGCACCGCGTCGTCCCAGCGGCCGTTGGCGCGGGCGGTGCGGGCGAGTTCCCCGAGCACCCGGCGGCAGGCCACCACCTCGCCGACGAAGGCGGTGCCGCGCTCGAAGGAGAGCGTCACCATCGTCACCCGCCAGCCGTCGTGCTCGGCGCCGACGCGGTTGCCGGCCGGGACCCGGACCTCGTCGAGGAACAGCTCGGCGAACTCCGTGGAGCCGGCCAGCGTCCGCAGCGGCCGCACGGTCACCCCGGGCGCGTCCATCGGCATCGCCAGCCAGCTGATGCCGCGGTGCCGGGGGGCCTCGGGGTCGGTGCGGACGAGCAGTTCGCACCAGTCGGCGACCTCGGCGTGCGAGGTCCAGATCTTGCTGCCGGTCACGACGTAGTCGTCGCCGTCCCGGACCGCCCGGGTGCGCAGCGCGGCCAGGTCGGAGCCGGCGTCCGGTTCGCTGAAGCCCTGGCACCAGATCTCGTCGCCGCGCAGGATCGGCGGCAGCCAGCGGGCGCGCTGCGCGGGCGTGCCCTCGGCGGCGATGGTGGGGCCGGCGTGCAGCAGCCCGACGAAGTTGGCGCCGACGTACGGGGCGCCCGCCTTCTCGCTCTCCTCCAGGAAGATCAGGTGCTGAGTGGGGGTGGCGCCCCGCCCGCCGGCGTCGGCCGGCCAGTGCAGGCCCGCGTACCCGGCGTCGTACAGCATCCGCTGCCAGGCCGCGTCGTAGGCCCGCCGGCCGGGCCAGTCGGTGGCGACGGGCTTCGGCGGCAGCTTCGGCAGCACCTCGGCGAGCCAGGTACGCAGCCGGTCCCGGAAGGCTTCTTCCTCGGCGGTGTAGGCGAGGTCCATTTTCTGATGGTGCATCAGATTTCTGGGTCGGGCTAGCCCTCTGTCGCCGATCGGGCGGAGTCCGCCCGATCCCCCGGTGCTGGGTCACGGACCTGAACTACCTTGCGCGGTCCGGGCGTTACGCGCATGAACCCGAAGCAGGAAACGGAGCAACGCCATGCCGCCGAGACGAGTGGTCACCGGACGGAGCCAGGAGCCGCGCAAGCGGTTCGCGGAGGAGCTCCGGTTACTGCGGAGGGAGCGGGGGGTGAGCCTGCGGGACCTCGCGAAGGTAGTGGGCTGGGACCCTTCTCTCTTCGGCAAGTTGGAGAACGGACAGACGCTGGGCGGCCCGGAAGTGGCACAGGCACTGGACACCTATTACGGGACGCCGGGACTGCTGCTCGCGATGTGGGAGATGGCGGCGGCGGATCCGTCGCAGTTCAAGGAGCAGTTTCGGCGGTACATGGAGCTGGAGGCCGAGGCGATCAGTCTGTGGCACTACTGCGGCAGTGTCCTGCATGGTCTGCTCCAGACTCGGGAGTACGCCCGCGAGTTGCTCGCAATGGGTGGCCTCAAGGCGCAAGAGCTGGATCAACAGGTCGACGCGCGTATCGGACGCCAAAAGGTGCTGGAGGGGGACGACGGGCCGCCTTTTCGCGCCATCCTCTCCGAGGCAGCACTGCGGAACTCGCTGCGGGACTCGCGGGAGTGGCAGCAGCAATTGAAGTACTTGGTGGAGGTGTCGCGGCGCCCTAATGTCACCCTCTATCTGTTGCCCTTCGGTGGCGGGCTGCACGGCCTGATGGACACCGCCGTCACATTCCTCCGGCTTCTGGACGGCCGTACCGTGACCTACGTCGAGAACGTCGTAGGCAGTGAAATGATCCAGGAAGCAGGCCGGGTTGAGGACTTGCAGCGCAGATATGATGCGATTCGCGACATGGCTCTGAACCCCGCCGAGTCGCTGTCGTTCATCTTGCGGATGTTGGAGGAAGTGCCGTGCGAGCCCTCGACCTGACCAACGTGACCTGGCGCAAGAGCAGTTACAGCAACTCGGAAGGTGGCGCGTGCATCGAGGTCGCCGACGACTTCCTCACCACCGCCGCTTGGCGCAAGTCCAGCTACAGCAACACGGACGGCGGCAACTGCATCGAGGTAGCCGACAACCTCCCCGCCCTCGTCCCCGTCCGTGACAGCAAGGACCCGCACGGCCCCGCGCTCGTCTTCTCGGCGGCCGCCTGGTCGGCGTTCGTCGGCGCCGTCAAGGGCGGTCAGCCCGGCGGGCGGTAGGAGCTGCTCGCCTGGGCGTACAGGCGGTCCACCTCGGTGCGGCCGGTGTCCGGGCCGATGACCAGGACGAGGTGGTAGCGGCCGTTCCGGATCATCGCGAGGTTGCGGGCGTAGAGCCGGTGGCCGGCGCCGTCCGTCCAGGCGAAGGTGCCCTCGGCCATCGCCGTCTGCCCGACGTCGATCCGCCGCAGCCCGGAGGCCGACGACCAGCCCGCGTCCCGGAACGCCGCCAACTCCGGCTCCCCGGCCTGCTGGTACGCCATCGGGTCCGCCCCGAACCGCGCGGTGGCATCGCGGCCGGGCACCACCAGCAGGGTGCAGCCGCCGCCGGTGTAGCGCGCCTGGCCCTGCGGGCCGCCGGCGGCGCGCTGCCAGCCCTCGCGCACCGCGATCCGGAACCCGAGGGGGTCGGTGCGCAGCGCGAAGCCGGGGGCGACGGTCCCGGGGTCGGTGGTCTGCGGGACGGCGGTGCCCGGTGGGCGGTCGGCGCCCGAGCCCGTGCCGTTGCCCTTGCCCTCGCCGACGCCGCCGGGCGAGGGGGCCGGGCTGGCACCGGGCGCCTCGCCCGCGGTGCCGGAGCCGTCCGTGCCGGACCCGCCGCGCGCCCCGGACTTCGGCAGGAACACCATGGCGCAGGCGATCCCGGCGACCATCAGCAGCAGGATGACGGTGAGCAGCATCCGGCCCAGGCTGCGCGGACCCCGGCCGCCCCGCGACCGCGCCGGCACCGGGCCGACCCCGACCTGCCCCAGCAGCTCATGCCCGGACGGCTCCGGCCACCGGCCCGCCGAACGGCCGACGGGGCGCGGCGTCTTGGACCGGCGGGGCGCGGCGGGCGGCTCGGCGGAGCGGGGCGGGCGCGCGGCCGCCGCCCGCCCGGCCCGGGCCCGCTCGGGCCGCCGCTGACGGACCAGCTCGCCCCGCCGCCGGACGATCGGCAGCCGCCGCGGGTCGGCGGGGCCCTCCGGCGCGGGCAGGGCCACCGTCCGGCGGCCCAGCTCCGGCTCCGGCGCCGTGCGCACCAACGCCCGCAGCCGGCCGTGGACTTCCTCGACCGACGGCCGCGCCGCCGGCTCCCGGCACAACAGCGCGGCGACGACCGGACGCAGCACCCCGCCCTCCACGGCCTCGGCGGGCCGCTGCGCCCGCACCAGCCGCACCAGCTCGGCGGCGCTCTCCTCGGGATACGGCGGATACCCCTGCACCGCGCGGAACAGCAGCACGCCCACCGCCCACAGATCCGCGGCCGGCCCGACCGGCTCCGCCCCTGACGCGCTCCCGTCCGCCGGCCCGGCCTGCTCCGGGGACCAGCGCTCGGCGACCGCGCCGACCGTCTGCAGCCGTGCCTGCCGGGCCCGTTCGGCGGCGAGCCCGGTGAGCACCGCGCCGGACGCCGTGCCCACGGCCTCCCCGCCGCTCCCGGCCGCCTCCTTGTCCAGCGACACGGGCACCGACGCCGGCACCGACGCCGTGGCCGGCTCCCGCGGCATCGGGTCGTACCCGCACAGCGCCTCCTGCGCCGCGCCCGCCGCCAGGCCCGCGAGGACCGCCCGGCCGTCGTCGCAGACCAGGACCGTGCGGGCGGTGATGTTGCGGTGCAGCCAGCCGTGCGCGTGCAGGACGCGCAGGGCGGTGAGCAGGTCGCCGGCGATCTCCGCGGCGCGGTGCGGGCTCAGCGTCCGCCCGGCGAGCAGCTCGGCCAGCGGGCGGGCGGACAGCAGCTCCCCGACGATCCACACGCTGCCGTCCTGCGCGAAGACGTCGAAGACCTGCTCCAGCAGGGCGTGGTCGGGCAACTGGCCGGCGGTCGTGGCGGCCTGGACGGCGCGGCGGACGACCGGGTCCGAGGGGGCGCGCTCGGCCCGCCCGCCGACGCTCCAGCCATGGGCCGCCGGACCGCCGCCGAAACCGTCCTCCGCGGGCCCGTCCGCCGGTCCGCCGTCCGGCGCCAGCGCCTCGGCCTCCACCACCTCCGGCAGCGGCACCTGACGGATCAGCACCTCCTGGCCGCTGTAGGTGTCGAAGGCCGGGACAGCGGTGAACGGGCCGGGGTCGGCGGCCGGCCGCGCCGCCAGGCGGTAGCGGTCGGCGAGCACCCTCCCCCCGTGCCCGAACGGCCGCGGGGACGTCCCCATCGCGTGCTCGTCCACGATGCGCCTCCCCTCAGCGGGCGCCGCGCCCGCCGCGGGCGGATGCGTACGACTCTGGACTTCTCACGATACGTGGCAGCACCGACAGTTGAGCCCGCCGGACCGCGTCCCGCGTCGTGCCCGTCCCCGCCGTCCGCGGACCGGCCCCCGCCGCCCGCGCGCCCCGTCGACCGAGGAGGCCGAGGAGGCCGCCCAGGAGTCGGTCCTGCACCGTCGAGGAGTCAGTCCTTCACCGTGAAGGTCCGGAAGGCGGTGTCCCGCAGCTCCCGGCACTCGTCGTCGTCCCAGGCGTCCGCCTCGCAGGTGATCATGATGGCGTAGCCGTGGTGGTCGTCGGCGCGGAAGCCGCGGTTGAGCACCCGCACGTCCTCGCCGCCCTGGTGGCGGGTGAACGACCAGTCCGCGACGGTCGGGAAGCCGCGCCAGCCGATGGCCTTGATGCCCAGGAGGTGGTAGTCGTCGCTGGAGCCGGCCACGCTGGGCTCCAGGCTGCGCCAGGAGGCCGCGGCGTCCTTGCCCGGCGAGTCGTTGTAGTCGACCTGTATGCGCGGGAAGCCCCCGGAGGCGCTGTATATGGCGCCGGAGTTCGACCCGGCCGTGGCGGTCTGGTGGAACCCCTGGGGCATCGCCATGGCGAAGTGGAAGGCGCCGTTGGTGACCTGCGCGAAGCCCTCTGGGAGCGCCGCCCCGCCCTTCTTCCCGCCGCCGCCCTTGCCGCCGTCCTTGCCGCCGCCCCCGGCGCCGCCGTTCCCGGCGCCGCCCGGCTTCCCCCCGCCCGGGGTGCCCGCGCCGTCCGTGGCGGCACTGCTCGCGCCGGCCGACTCCGTCACGTCCCGGCTCGCGGCCGTGCCCTTGGCGCCCTTGGCCGCGGAGCCGGCACTGTCGCCGTTGCCGAACAGCAGGGCCAGCAGCGTCCCGAGGACGACGACGACCACGACGGCCCCGATGATCAGGGTGCGGCGCGGGACGACGTCGGTCACCGAGGCACGCGGCGGGGCGGGACGGCCGTCGCCGCCACCGGGTCTGGAGTCCGACCGGACCGCCGCGGCGGCGTTCCGCACGGACGTCAGCGCCGCACGCACCCGCTCCTTGGCGGCGTCGGCGTCGAATCCGGCGCGGGCCGGGGTGCCGGCGCCCGTCTTCGCCGCGGCCGGCCGTGCCACCGCGCTGTCCTTGCCGGGCTCCCGCACCGGCGCCGGCTTCGGCTTCGGCTTCGCCGAACCGCCGTCCGTGCGCGGGGCGTTCGGCGCGTCCTGCGCCGCCCCGGCGCCGACGGCCGCCGCCCCGGCCGCCGCCCCGGCCGACGGCTTCGCCTTCGGCTTCTTCGGCACCCGCGGCCCGACCGCGGCACCGGCGGACCCGGTGGCCTTGGCCGGCTTGGCTGCCTTGGCGGGCCTGCCACCGCCCCGCTCCGGCCGCTCCACGGGCGCGGTGGGCAGCGTCATCGCCCGGGTCGCGTCCATCGGGGGCTCCGGCTCGGGCTCCGGGGCGTGGATGACGTCCAGCAGCAGGGCCCGCGCCCCGGCCTCGTCCAGCCGGCCCTGCGGGTCCTTCACCAACAGGCCGTAGATGACGTCCTCCAGCGGCCCGGCGCTCTTGGGCGGCTCGACCGGCTCGGTCATCACGGCGGTGAGGGTGGCGATCGCCGAGCCCTTGTCGTACGGGGGGACGCCCTCGACGCAGGCGTACAGCAGGCCGCCGAGCGACCACAGGTCGGCCGGTGGGCCCGGCTTCTGGCCGCGGGCCCGCTCCGGCGAGATGTACGAGGGCGCGCCGACGAGCATGCCGGTGGAGGTCACCGAGGGGTCGCCCTCGACCTGGGCGATGCCGAAGTCGGTGAGCACGACCCGGCCGTCGTCGGAGATCAGGACGTTGGACGGCTTCACGTCGCGGTGCAGGATGCCCTGGCCGTGGGCGGCACGCAGGACGTCGAGCACCGCAAGGCCGACCTCGGCGGCGCGGCGCGGGGTGAGCGGGCCGTCGTCGCGGACGACCTCGGCCAGCGAGCGGCCCTCGACCAGTTCCATCACGATCCACGGCCGGTCGTCCTCGTCGACCACGTCGTAGACCGTCACCGCGCCGTTGTTGCGGATCCGGGCGATGGCCTTGGCCTCGCGCAGGGTGCGGGTGATCAGGCGCCGCTTCTCGTCCTCCTCGATGCCGCCGGGGAAGCGGAGTTCCTTGACCGCGACCGTGCGGCCCAGGACCTCGTCGTCGGCCCGCCAGACGGTGCCCATCCCACCCCGGCCGAGAACACCGGCGAGCCGGTACCGGCCGGCGAGCAGCCTGCCCTCCTTGCCGTCCATCTCGACCTCGTCGCCCACGGAATCCCCTCTGCATTCCAGCCGAGTTGGCAGCCCCGATGCTCCATCGACCGCCAAACTGACCCAACTCGGACAACCCACCCTGGCAGGGCCTTCATTCTCCCTCATCCACGGCCGTGCGGAAGGCCGGGTGGGTGCCCGAGGGTGCCGCGCACCCGTCATGATGGCCCCGACGACGGGAGTTCTTTTTGCCGCTGCGCCCACCCCGCCCGGTTCCACCGGGCCGACCGCGCCGGACCGTCCGCGCGCTCCCGGCCGTGCTGGCCGCCCTGTCCCTGACGGCGTGTACGAGCACCCCGCCCGACTCCGTCGCGCCGCCGGCGACGGCCGCCGGGGCGGCCGCGCTGCACCGCATGGTCGCCGACGGCGCGCCCGGCGCGGCCTCGCTGGTCACCCGGGACGGCCGACTGACCTCCTCGCACTTCACCGCGGCCGGCGTCGCCGATCTGCGCAACGGCCGGAAGATGGGCCGCCTGGACCACTTCCGGGCGGGCAGCCTCACCAAGACCCTCGTCGCCACGGTCGTTCTGCAACTCGTCGGCGAGGGCCGGCTCTCCCTCGACGACCGCGCCGCGGACCGCCTCCCGCCCGGAGTGCCGCTCACCGGCGCGCACGGCGCCAGCGATCTGCACCGGGTGACGGTACGCCAACTCCTCGACCACACGAGCGGGCTGTTCAACTACACCGACGACCCCCACCTCGCCGAACGGCTGTACGGCACGGGCTTCCCGGCCCACCGCTACGACCGCTACACCCCGACCGCACTGCTGCGGATCGCGCTCGGCCACCGGCCCACCGCCGCCCCCGGCGCCCACTACGCCTACTCCAACACCAACTACCTGGTCCTCGGCCTGGTCATCCGGGCCGTCACCGGGCACCCGTACGCCGAGGAGCTGCGCCGCCGCATCCTGGCCCCGTTCGGCCTGCGCGGCACCTCGTTCCCCGGCGACAGCCCCGCGCTGCCCGCGCCGCACGGCCGCGGCTACTCCCGGATCGACGGCCACGAGGTGGACAGCACCGCCCTCGATCCCAGCCGGGCCGGCGCGGCCGGCGAGATGATCACCACCCTCGGCGACCTCAACCGGTTCTTCGCCGCGCTGCTCGGCGGCCGGCTCCTGGCACCCCGCCAGATGTCCGAACTCCGCGGCGAACAGGCCACCCACGGCGCGTACGGCCTGGGCGTCTACGCCACCCGGCTGCCCTGCGGGGTGACGGTGTGGGGCCACAACGGCGACATCAACGGCTCGTACGCGCAGACCGCCGGCACCGCCGACGGCCGGCACCTGGTCAGCTTCCGGGTCAACACCGACGCCCCGGCCGGCCGGGCCGCCGGCACCGCCGTCCTGGCCGCCGAGTTCTGCGCACCCCACCGCAACCGGCGCGCCTGACCGGGACGGGGCGCCGGCGGACGGGCGGCCGCCGCTACGTCAGCGGCACGATGTCCGGCGCACCCAGCCGGGCCGCGTCCGCCGTCAGGTCGTCCGGCTGCCGCTGCGACTCGCGCTCGGCCTCCACCCGCTTCTCGTAGTGCGCGATCTCCTTCTCGATCTGCGCGCTGTCCCAGCCCAGCGCCGGCGCCATCAGCTCGGCGGCCTCCCGGGCACTGCGGGTGCCGCGGTCGAAGGTCTCGATGGAGATCCGGGTGCGCCGGGTCAGCACGTCGTCGAGGTGCCGGGCGCCCTCGTGCGTACAGGCGTAGACGACCTCGGCGCGCAGGTAGTCGTCCGCGGCGGCCAGCGGCCGGCCCAGCGAGGGGTCGGCCACCACCAGTTCCAGCAGCTCCTCGGTCAACGAGCCGTAACGGTTCAGCAGATGCTCCGTACGGGCCACGTGCAGTCCGGTCCGGGCGGCGATCCGGGCCCGCGCGTTCCACAGCGCCCGATAGCCCTCGGCGCCCGCCAGCGGCACGTCCTCGGTGACGCACTCGGCGACCCGGGCGTCCAGCGCGTGCACCGCCTCGTCCACCGCGTCCTTGGCCATCACCCGGTACGTGGTGTACTTGCCGCCCGCGACGACCACCAGACCCGGCACCGGGTGGGCCACCGTGTGCTCCCGCGACAGCTTGCTGGTGGCGTCCGACTCGCCGGCCAGCAGTGGCCGCAGACCGGCGTAGACGCCCTCCACGTCGTCCCGGGTGAGCGGGGTGGCCAGCACCGAGTTCACATGCTCCAGCAGGTAGTCGATGTCGGCGCTGGAGGCCGCCGGGTGCGCCTTGTCCAGGTCCCAGTCGGTATCCGTCGTCCCGATGATCCAGTGCCGCCCCCACGGGATGACGAACAGCACGCTCTTCTCGGTCCGCAGGATCAGCCCGGTCGTCGAATGGATCCGGTCCTTGGGGACGACCAGGTGAATCCCCTTCGACGCACGGACGTGGAACTGGCCGCGCTCCCCGATCAGCGCCTGGGTGTCGTCCGTCCACACCCCCGTCGCGTTGACGATCTGCCGGGCCCGGATCTCGTGCTCCACACCGCCCTCGACGTCCTGCACCCGCGCCCCGACCACCCGCTCGCCCTCGCGCAGGAAACCCACCACCCGCGCCCGGTTGGCGACCTGCGCGCCGTACGCGGCCGCGGTGCGCACCAGGGTCATGACGTACCGCGCGTCATCCATCTGCGCGTCGTAGTACTGCAACGCGCCGACCAGCGCGTCCCGCCGCAGACAGGGCGCCACCCGCAGCGCCCGCCGGTGCGAGAGGTGCCGGTGGACGGGCAGCCCCCGGCCGTGCCCGGAGGAGACCGACATCCCGTCGTAGAGCGCCACCCCGGAGCCCGCGTAGAGGCGCTCCCAACCCCGGTGCTGCAGCGGATAGAGGAACGGCACCGGCTTGACCAGATGGGGCGCCAGCCGCTGGAGCAGCAGCCCGCGCTCCTTCAACGCCTCCCGCACCAGCCCGAAGTCCAGCATCTCCAGATACCGCAGCCCGCCGTGAATGAGCTTGCTCGACCGGCTGGAGGTGCCCGACGCCCAGTCACGGGCCTCCACCAGCCCGGTGTCCAGCCCGCGGGTCACGGCGTCCAGTGCCGTACCGGCACCGACCACGCCGCCGCCGACCACCAGCACGTCCAGTTCCCGCTCGGCCATCTGGGTGAGCGCCTTGGCGCGCTGCGCCGGTCCGAGTGTCGCTGTCTTCACCACTGCCTCCCGCTGTGATTCGGAACCGGACCCCCCGTCCGTCGATTTTGTCCGCGGCCGCTGCCGGCAACCACTGTCCGCCCGCGGCGGCAACACCCGGCCACCTTGATCCACCAATACCCATTCTGGGTCAAATATCCGCTTAGTCTATTTAAGCCCTTTCGGTGGCCGGCTCCCCCGCACGGCGCCCGGCCCCCACGAGGACACGCGCAGGGCCCACACACTCGCTCGGGAAGGACGGCCGCAGCATGCCCGCAGATCTCGCCGTCATCGGACTCGGTCACCTGGGTCTCCCCCTCGCCCAGGCCGCCACCGCCGCCGGCCTCACCACCCTCGGCTACGACCCCGATCCCCAGGTGGCCGCGCTCCCCGGCAGCGGCGGCCCGCTGTCCGCCACCGAGGTCCGCCGGCTGCTCGCCGCCGGCTTCCGCACCACCGCCGACCCCGCCGCCCTGGGCCGGGTCCGTACGGCCGTCCTGTGCAGCCCCACCCCGCTCGGCACCGACCGCACCCCGGACCTGTCCGCCCTCGCCGACGCCGCCCGCACCCTCGCCGCCCGCCTGCGCCCGCACACCACCGTCATCCTCGAATCCGCCGGCTGCCCGGGCACCACCGAGGACTTCCTCCGCCCCCTCCTCGAAACCGGCTCCGGACTCACCGCCGGCCGCGACTTCCACCTCGCCTGCTCCCCCACCCGCCACGACCCCGGCAACCGCACCCACCGCTACCGCAACACCCCCAAGGTCATCGGCGGCCTCACCCCCGCCTGCACCGAAGCCGCCGCCGCCTTCTACGGCCGGCTCACCGACAAGGTCGTCCGCGCCCGCGGCCCCCGCGAGGCCGAGACCGCCAACCTCCTGGAGACCAACTACCGGCACATCAACATCGCCCTGATGAACGAGATGGCCGTCTACTGCCACGAGATCGGCGTCGACCTGTGGGACGTCATCCGCTGCGCCGAGACCAAACCGTTCGGCTTCCAGTCCTTCCGCCCCGGCCCCGGCGTCGGCGGCCACACCGCCCCCCTCGACCCCAACCACCGCACCCCGCACGGAAGTTCACCCGGCACCCCGCTCCGCCTCGTCGAACTCGCCCGGGAGATCAACGACCGGATGCCGACCTACGTCATCCAGCGCTGCACCACCCTCCTCAACGAACACGGCAAGTCCGCCCGCGGCGCCCGCATCCTGCTGCTCGGCATCACCTACAAGCCCGACCTCGCCGACCTCGCCGGCACCCCCGCCGCCGAGGTCGCCGCCCGCCTCCGCGACCTGGGCGCCCACCTCACCTACCACGACCCCTACGTCCCCCACTGGGAGATCCACGGCCACCCCGTCCCCCGCGCCGACTCCCTCTACGAGTCCGCCGCCACCGCCGACCTGACCGTCCTCCTCCAACCCCACCGCACCTACGACCTCCAGGGCCTGGCCGTAAAAGCCCAACTCCTCCTGGACACCCGCGGCGCGACGCCCACCGGTGCCGCCCACCGCCTGTGAAAACGCCAAAGCCCGGCCGCGCCAAAGCACAGGCCGGGCTTTCGCCATCCCCCGTCATCCCCCACCGGGGCGGGGACCCACAACGCACGGGAGGGGGCGGGGCCTCCGGACAGCGGGCCCCGCCCCACAACACCCCTCCGCCGAAGGCGAATTCAACACACGGCGGGAAAGCCGACGACGTGGGAGGGCCACAGCCGGCGCCGCCGACTTACCGCCGCGGAGCGACCGTCACCTCGACCCGCTGGAACTCCTTCAACTCCGAGTACCCCGTCGTGGCCATGGCCCGCCGCAGCGCCCCGAAGAAGTTCATCGTCCCGTCCGGCGTCGTCGACGGACCGCACAGGATCTCCTCCGTCGTGCCGACCGCCCCGAGGTCCACCCGCTTGCCGCGCGGCACGTCCTCGTGCACCGCCTCCATGCCCCAGTGGTGACCACGGCCCGGCGCGTCCGTCGCCCGCGCCAGCGGCGAGCCCATCATCACCGCGTCCGCACCGCAGGCCACCGCCTTCGGCAGGTCGCCGGAGTACCCGACCCCGCCGTCCGCGATGACGTGCACATACCGGCCACCGGACTCGTCCATGTAGTCCCGGCGGGCGGCGGCCACATCGGCCACCGCGGTCGCCATCGGCACCTGGATGCCCAGGACGTTCCGCGTCGTGTGGGCGGCACCGCCACCGAACCCGACGAGCACACCCGCCGCGCCCGTCCGCATCAGGTGCAGCGCCGCGGTGTACGTGGCGCAGCCGCCGACGATCACCGGCACGTCCAGCTCGTAGATGAACTGCTTGAGGTTCAGCGGCTCGGCGGCGGACGAGACGTGCTCCGCCGACACCGTCGTCCCGCGGATCACGAAGATGTCCACGCCGGCGTCCACGACCGCCTTGGAGAACTGCGCGGTGCGCTGCGGGGAGAGCGCGGCGGCGGTGACCACACCGGCGTCCCGCACCTCCTTGATCCGCTGCCCGATCAGCTCCTCCTTGATCGGCGCCGCGTAGATCTCCTGGAGGCGCTTGGTGGCCGCGGCGCCGTCCAGCTCCGCGATCTCCGCCAGCAGCGGCTCCGGGTCCTCGTAGCGGGTCCACAGCCCTTCGAGGTTCAGCACCCCGAGGCCGCCCAGCTCGCCGATGCGGATCGCGGTCCGCGGCGAGACCACCGAGTCCATCGGGGCCGCCAGGAACGGCAGCTCGAAGCGGTAGGCATCGATCTGCCAGGCGATCGAGACCTCCTTCGGGTCGCGAGTGCGCCGACTGGGTACCACGGCGATGTCGTCGAACGCGTATGCCCGGCGGCCGCGCTTGCCGCGCCCGATCTCGATCTCAGTCACTGGTTCTGCCTTCCTACGGATACGCCCCCAGTATCCCCGACGGGGAAGACTGGGGGCGCATCCGGCCGCCACTCGGCGAAGCGGACCTCGGCGAGGCCGTCAGCTCCGCGCGTAGTTGGGCGCCTCGGTGACCATCTGGACGTCGTGCGGGTGGCTCTCCTTCAGGCCCGCCGCGGTGATCCGCACGAACCGGCCCTTCTCCTTGAGCTCGGGGATGTCGGCGGAGCCGACGTAGCCCATGGAGGCACGCAGACCGCCGACGAGCTGGTGCGCGACCGAGGACAGCGGGCCGCGGTAGGGCACCTGGCCCTCGATGCCCTCCGGCACCAGCTTGTCCTCGGAGAGGACGTTGTCCTGGAAGTAGCGGTCCTTCGAGAACGACCGGGCCTGGCCGCGCGACTGCATCGCACCCAGCGAACCCATGCCGCGGTACGACTTGAACTGCTTGCCGTTGACGAAGACCATCTCGCCCGGCGACTCCTCGCAACCCGCCAGCAGCGAACCCAGCATCACGGTGTCCGCACCGGCCGCGATCGCCTTGGCGATGTCGCCGGAGTACTGCAGACCACCGTCGCCGATCAGCGGCACGTCCGCCGCGTGGCACGCCTGCGCGGCCTCGTAGATCGCGGTGACCTGCGGGACGCCGATGCCGGCGACCACCCGCGTGGTGCAGATCGAGCCCGGGCCCACGCCGACCTTCACACCGTCCACACCGGCGTCGATCAGCGCCTGGGCGCCGTCCCGGGTGGCGACGTTGCCGCCGACGACATCGACGCTGATGTTGGACTTGACCTTGGCGATCATGTCGAGGATGCCGCGGCTGTGACCGTGCGCACTGTCGATGACCAGGAAGTCCGCGCCCGCCTCGACCAACGCCTGCGCCCGGTCGTACGCGGCGTCGCCGACGCCCACCGCGGCACCGACGATCAGCCGGCCCTCGGCGTCCTTCGCGGCGTTCGGGTACTTCTCCGCCTTGACGAAGTCCTTGACCGTGATCAGACCCTTGAGCACACCCGCGTCGTCGACCAGCGGCAGCTTCTCGATCTTGTGGCGGCGCAGCAGCTCGATGGCGTCCTCGCCGGAGATGCCGACCTTGCCGGTGACCAGCGGCATCGGCGTCATGACCTCGCGCACCTGACGGCTGCGGTCCATCTCGAAGGCCATGTCGCGGTTGGTCACGATGCCCAGCAGCTTGCCCGCGCCGTCCGTGACCGGCACCCCGCTGATCCGGAACTTCGCGCACAGCGCGTCCGCCTCCGTCAGCGGCGCGTCCGGCCGGACCGTGATCGGGTCGGTGACCATCCCGGACTCGGAGCGCTTCACCAGGTCGACCTGGTTGGCCTGGTCCTCGATCGACAGGTTGCGGTGCAGCACACCCGCGCCGCCCTGACGCGCCATGGCGATCGCCATCCGCGCCTCGGTGACCTTGTCCATCGCGGCCGAGAGGAGCGGGATGTTCACCCGGACATTCCGCGAGACGCGGGACGCGGTGTTCACGGCGTTGGGCAGCACCTCGGACGCGCCGGGCAGCAGCAGCACGTCGTCGTACGTCAGCCCGAGCATGGCGAATTTGGCGGGCATACCCTCGACGTTGTCACTCATGACACCTTCCCCAATGCTCTTGCCTCAGCGCGGACTCCCATGCTAACGGCCTCGTAGAGTGTCCCAATCCACGAGCAATGAGGGCCTCATCACTCGTACGTTCCTACGGCGACTTCCCGCCGCGGACACACCTTCGGGACGGGCGGGACGGCGACACCGGCGGCGCATCGGAACTCCGCGCGCTCCGCGACCTACTGCTCGGCGAGCGCCCGCAGCCTGCTCAGGGCCCGGTGCTGGGCGACCCGCACCGCACCCGGCGACATCCCCAGCATCTGCCCGGTCTCCTCGGCCGTCAGCCCCACCGCCACCCGCAGCAGGACCAGCTCCCGCTGGTTCTCCGGCAGATTGGCCAGCAGCTTCTTGGCCCACTCGGCGTCGCTGCTCAGCAGCGCCCGCTCCTCGGGCCCCAGCGAGTCGTCCGGCTGCTCGGGCATCTCGTCCGACGGCACCGCCGTACTGCCCGGATGCCGCATCGCGGCCCGCTGGAGATCGGCGACCTTGTGACCGGCGATGGCGAACACGAACGCCTCGAAGGGCTTTCCGGTGTCGCGGTAACGGGGCAGCGCACACAGCACCGCCACACAGACCTCCTGCGCGAGGTCCTCGACGAAGTGCCGGGCATCGCCGGGCAGCCGGGAGAGCCGGGTGCGGCAGTAGCGCAGGGCCAGCGGGTGGACGTGCGCCAGCAGGTCGTGGGTCGCCTGCCGGTCGCCCTCGACGGCGCGTGCGACGAGAGCGCCGATCTCCTGCTTCCCGTCATCGCGCATCGGTCCATGGTGCCTTGACGCCGAACGATCCGCGGCATCAGGTCCACGCTTGTGCGCTGAAGCGTTGTGCGCGGCAGGTGCGCCGGCTGTCATCTCCTGCGCCCTCCCCTCGTGCCCGACCGACCCGTCCCCGAGGAACTCCATGCCTCAAGCATGCGGCACCGCGCGGCGAATCGGGTCGCCGTGGCACCGGGCGGCGTGCGGGGCCTCATGCCGCCCCGCCCGCCACAGGGCGGGCGGGGATCTTCATTCCCCCGCATCGCTGCACGTCACGACGGTTCAGCGGACCAGCCCCCAACGGAAGCCGAGCGCCACCGCGTGCGCCCGGTCGGAGGCGCCGAGTTTCTTGAACAGCCGGCGCGCGTGCGTCTTGACCGTGTCCTCGGAGAGAAACAGCTCACGTCCGATCTCGGCGTTGGAGCGGCCGTGACTCATGCCCTCCAGCACCTGGATCTCCCGGGCGGTGAGGGTCGGCGCGGCACCCATCTCGGCGGACCGCAGCCGGCGCGGGGCGAGCCGCCACGTCGGGTCGGCCAGGGCCTGGGTCACCGTCGCGCGCAGCTCGGCGCGCGAGGCGTCCTTGTGCAGATAACCGCGGGCGCCGGCGGCCACCGCCAGCGCCACCCCGTCCAGGTCCTCGGCCACCGTCAGCATGATGATCCGGGCACCGGGGTCGGCGGACAGCAGCCGGCGCACGGTCTCGACACCGCCGAGGCCGGGCATCCGTACGTCCATCAGAATCAGGTCCGAGCGGTCGGCCCCCCAGCGGCGGAGGACCTCCTCGCCATTGGCCGCGGTGGTCACGCGCTCGACGCCGGGCACGGTTGCTACCGCCCGTCGGAGCGCCTCTCGGGCAAGCGGGGAGTCGTCGCAGACGAGGACGGAAGTCATGACCGCCCTCCGCAGCTGATGCGCGTCACCTTGAGCCTCCAGGCTGGTACGTATCGTCACCTGGGCGATTGACGAACGCCTCGGACACCTGCCCGAGGGCTACCTCTGCCAACCGCCTCCGCACACTCAACGACGGTCACTCGAAAGAGTTACGGCTTCGGCGACCGAGTTCAGCACGCTCCGTGAGGAGCCGGATACGCAAACGTCTCGCTGAGCAGCCGGCATCCGCGCGTGCACCCTATGCCCTATTTGGCTCTGTTTCTTCCATTTTCGCGTGGACTGCGGCTAGATTCGCAATGAGTCATATTTACATCTACTTAGACAGTAGATGTAACGTCGTGAGGACCGAGCCGGAAACGCATCGCTTCCGAGGGGACAAGCAATGGCAGATTTCTCCCGCCTCCCGGGCCCGAACGCAGACCTCTGGGACTGGCAGTTGCTCGCCGCCTGCCGCGGCGTGGACAGCTCGCTCTTCTTCCACCCCGAGGGCGAGCGGGGGGCGGCCCGCAGTGCGCGGGAGGCATCGGCGAAGGAGGTCTGCATGCGCTGCCCGGTGCGGGCCCAGTGCGCGGCGCACGCGCTGGCCGTCCGCGAGCCCTACGGCGTATGGGGCGGCCTCACCGAGGACGAGCGCGAGGAACTCATGGGACGGGCCCGCCACCGGATGGTCCCGGCGAGTTCCCTGCCCGGGCACGCGGCCATGCCGGGCGCCTGACCGACCGCCCCGGTCACCGTCCGCAGAAACGTTCCTGCAATTCGGGCGGGCGCGGCTGCCCACACGCGCGCAACCAACCGCCCCTCTCGAAACGACCCACACGCCCGCGGCCCGTACCCCGCCGCGGCGCCCGCCCCTCCGGGCCGGCGGGCGGTCAGGGTCAGCGACCCGCGGCGTCCGCGAGCTGGTCGAGCATCGCGCCGACCGCCGGCACATGCGCCAGATCCGGCAGGGTGAGCGCGACGATCTCGCGGTGCACGGCGGGCTCCATCCGCACCGTCGCCGCGCCCTTGGGCCGTACCGACTCCAGGGTCAGCTGGGGCAGCGCCGCGACCCCCATGCCCGCGCCGACCAGACCGATCACCGCCGGATAGTCGTCGGTCGCGAAGTCGATCCGCGGAGTGAAGCCGGCGCGTTCGCAGACCTCGACGAGATGGGTGCGGCACCGCGGGCAGCCCGCGATCCACGGCTCGTCGGCCAGGTCCGCGAAGCACGCGGTGCCGGCCCGCGCCAGCCGGTGCCCCTCCGGCACCAGGCCGACCAGCCGGTCCGCCAGCACCGGCCGGACCACCAGGTCCTCCCACTCCGCCCCGGCCGACGGGTCCGCGCCGCGCACCTCCGGATAACGGAAGGCCAGCGCGATCTCGCACTCGCCGTTGCGCAGCAGGTCGATGGAGCGCGGCGGCTCGGCCTCGTCCAGCGACACCCGGACGCCGGGGTGGGCGGCCCGCATCCTGGCCAGCGCCGTCGGCACCAGCGTCGAGCTGCCCGACGGGAACGACACCAGCCGCACCCGCCCCGCGCGCAGCCCCGCGATGGCCGCGACCTCGTCCTCGGCGGCGGTGAGCCCGGCCAGGATGCCGGCCGCGTGCCGGACCAGCGCCTCGCCGGCCTGCGTCAGCCGCATCTCGCGGCCGGCGCGCACCAGCAGCGGGGTGCCGGCGGACAGCTCCAGGGCCTTCATCTGCTGGCTGACCGCGGGCTGGGTGCAGCCCAGCTCCCGCGCCGCGGCGGAGAAGGAACCGGTCCGGGCGACGGCGCGCAGCACGCGGAGATGACGAGCTTCGATCACCCTCTGAGCATAAGCGATTCTTGGATAGATCGTGAAAAATGGTGCGCCGACTTTTGATCTATGTCCTAGCGTGCGCTCATGGACGCAAAGCTGCTGACCGTGAACATCGGGCGGGCCACCCCCTCCGCCCACACCTCCGCGGAGCGCGGAACGGGCATCGACAAGCGGCCCGTGGACGGCCCCGTCACGGTGGCCGCCCCCGGCCCCAAGGGCACCGCCGGCAGCGGCCTCGCGGGCGACGCCGTGGTCGACCTGCGCCACCACGGCGGCGACGACCAGGCCGTCTACGCCTACGCGCGCGAGGACCTCGACGCCTGGCAGCAGGAGCTGGACCGCGAACTGGCCAACGGCGTCTTCGGCGAGAACCTCACCACCGCCGGCCTGGACGTCACCGACGCCCGGGTCGGCGAGCGCTGGCGGATCGGCCCGGAGGTACTGCTGGAGGTCACCTCGCCGCGGATCCCCTGCCGAACGTTCCAGGGCTGGCTGGACGAGCGCGGCTGGATCAAGCGGTTCACCGCGGCGGGGGCGCCCGGCGCGTATCTGCGCGTACTGGAGGCCGGCGAGATCCGGGCCGGCGACACCGTACGGGTCGAGCACCGGCCCGACCACGACATCACGGTCGGGCTGATGTTCCGCGCCCTGACCACCCGCCGCGAACTGCTGCCACGACTGCTGGAGGCGGGCGACGCGCTGCACCAGGAGGCCCGCACGATGGTGGCGAAGTACACGGAGCGGGCGGCGGGCTGACGGGGCGGAGGGGGCGGGACGGTAGCGGGCGCCACCGGACTCCGACCCCAACTTGCCGCCCCTGAGCCCCAGTTGATCGCAGCGGACCGCAATCGACAACCGACCTCAGCGGACCGCGGCCGACCGCCGTCCGCGGTCGGCCGCAGTGTCCATGGACACATGGACACCACGTCGACCGCAGGAGACGCTACCTGGGGCCGTACTTCCGGCCCGTGCGCGAGGTGAGACCGCCGAGCATCCCGCGCGGCGCCAACTTCACAGCGCCCATAAGGGCCTTGTAGCGCGGGTCCGGAATGGACAGCGACTTGCCGCGGGCCAGGTCCTTCATCGCCGCGTCCACGAGGTTGTCCGCGTCCAGCCACATCCAGCCGGGGATGTTGTCGGTGCCCATACCGGCGCGCTGGTGGAACTCGGTCCGTACGAAGCCGGGGCACAGCGCCATCAGCCGCACCCCACTACCCGCCAGGTCGCGGGCGGCACCCTGGGTGAACTGCACGACCCACGCCTTGCTCGCGCCGTAGGTGCCGCGCGGGACGAACGCCGCGACCGACGCCACGTTGACCACCGCACCGCGCCGGCGCTCGCGCATCCCGCGCACCCCGGCCGTGGTCAGCCGCAACACCGCCTCGCAGTGCACCTTGAGCATCGCCAGCTCGTCGGCCATCGGAACCTCGAGGTACTCGCCCTTGTTGCCGAAGCCGGCATTGTTGACCAGCAGGTCCACCGGGTGCCTGGCGTCCGTCAGGCGCGCCTCGACAGCGGCGATCCCCTCGTCGGTCGCCAGGTCGGCACTCAGCACCTCCGCCTCGATCCCGTGGCGGTCGTGCAGTTCGGTGGCCTGCGCCCGAAGACGCTTCTCGTCGCGGGCCACCAGCACCACGCTGTGGCCGTTGCCCGCGAGTCGACGGGCGAACGCGGCGCCGATGCCGGCGGTTGCTCCTGTGATCAGTGCAGTCGTCATACCGGAACCGTAGCGGGGGGCCTGGGACTTGCCGCGTTGTGGTGGCGGTGGGTTGGCCCTTCCGCCCGCCCCGGCCCCTTCCCCCACCGGGCCCGCTCGACCGTCCACAGCGCCATCCGCCAACGCACACACCCAACTACACTCAGTAACGGATTGGGGAACTCCTCACGCACCGTGATTCGTTGCCGGAACAAGAGGAGGCGGCGGCGCACAGGCAGCGGGCACACGAGCGGCGCAAGGCATGCGAGCCACCCGAAGCAGAAGCATGCGAAGGCGAGCGACATGCAGCATGCGGGAAACATGTGGGGAGCATGAAAGGAACGGACAGAGGCACGGCGGGCGCAACTGGGAGCGCTGGGGAACGGGAACGGGAACAAGCACGAGAGGAACCAGGGGGACCGGGGAAGGAGCAGGGGGAGGAACCGGCGGAACGGGACGAGATACGGGCCGTACAGCCGGGAGGAGGGGGTCGAGAGATGCACCCACCGGCGGCGCCGCCGCGCCCCGCGCGGTCACGCCCGGCGGTGCTCCTGGCCATGGGCCCGGGGATCGCCGAGCGGTTGCTCGGGCAGCCGCAGCGGGACCGGCTGGAGCGGCTGGCCCGCACGGACCCGCAGGTCGTCGCCCACCGCTGGGACGCACCGGGACCCGGGGTGGCCGCCGCGCTCGCCGAGGCTGAGGTGCTGTTCACCTGCTGGGGCGCGCCGACGCTGACGGCGGAGGTGCTGGCCGCGGCCCCGCGGCTGCGGGCCGTCGTGCACGCGGCCGGGTCCGTCAAACAGCATGTCACCGCCGCCTGCTGGGAGCGGGGCATCGCGGTCAGCTCGGCCGCCGGGGCCAACGCGCTGCCGGTCGCGGAGTACACCCCGCGAGCGGTGGGTTGGCCCTTCCGCCCGCCCCGGCCCCTTCCCCCACCGGGCCCGCTCGACCGTCCACAGCGCCATCCGCCAACGCACACACCCAACTACACTCAGTAACGGATTGGGGAACTCCTCACGCACCGTGATTCGTTGCCGGAACAAGAGGAGGCGGCGGCGCACAGGCAGCGGGCACACGAGCGGCGCAAGGCATGCGAGCCACCCGAAGCAGAAGCATGCGAAGGCGAGCGACATGCAGCATGCGGGAAACATGTGGGGAGCATGAAAGGAACGGACAGAGGCACGGCGGGCGCAACTGGGAGCGCTGGGGAACGGGAACGGGAACAAGCACGAGAGGAACCAGGGGGACCGGGGAAGGAGCAGGGGGAGGAACCGGCGGAACGGGACGAGATACGGGCCGTACAGCCGGGAGGAGGGGGTCGAGAGATGCACCCACCGGCGGCGCCGCCGCGCCCCGCGCGGTCACGCCCGGCGGTGCTCCTGGCCATGGGCCCGGGGATCGCCGAGCGGTTGCTCGGGCAGCCGCAGCGGGACCGGCTGGAGCGGCTGGCCCGCACGGACCCGCAGGTCGTCGCCCACCGCTGGGACGCACCGGGACCCGGGGTGGCCGCCGCGCTCGCCGAGGCTGAGGTGCTGTTCACCTGCTGGGGCGCGCCGACGCTGACGGCGGAGGTGCTGGCCGCGGCCCCGCGGCTGCGGGCCGTCGTGCACGCGGCCGGGTCCGTCAAACAGCATGTCACCGCCGCCTGCTGGGAGCGGGGCATCGCGGTCAGCTCGGCCGCCGGGGCCAACGCGCTGCCGGTCGCGGAGTACACCCTGGCCGCGATCCTCTTCGCCAACAAGCGCGTGCTGCACGCCGCCCACCGCTACCGCGCCCTGCGCGCGCCGCACGACTGGCTGCGCGAGCTGGACGGCGCCGGCAACCACGGCCGCACCGTCGGCATCGTCGGCGCCTCCCGGATCGGCCGCCGGGTCGTCGAGCTGCTGCGCCCGTTCGCGCTGCGGGTGTTGCTGTACGACCCGTATGTGGACGAGGAGGAGGCGGGGCGGCTGGGCGTGGAGCGGGTTCCGCTGGCGGAGCTGTGCGCGGGGAGCGACGTCGTGAGCGTGCACGCGCCGGAGGTGCCGGCCACCCGGCATCTGATCGGCCGGCGCGAGCTGGCACTGATGCCGGACGGGGCGACGCTGGTCAACACCTCCCGCGGCTCGCTGGTGGACGAGGCGGCGCTGGTCGCCGAGTTGCGCGGCGGGCGACTCGCCGCGGTGCTCGACGTCACCGAGCCCGCGCTCCCGGCCGCGGACTCGCCGCTGTACGACCTGCCGAACGTGCTGCTCACCCCGCATGTCGCCGGGTCGCTGGGGACCGAGCTGCACCGGATGGCCGACCATGCGCTCGACGAGCTGGAGCGGTACGCGCGCGGGCTGCCGTTCGCGGATCCGGTGCGGCGGGAGGGGCTGGGGCACTCGGCCTGAGGGAACGTCTGCGCTTGGGGAACGTCTGCGCTTGGCAGGTCACCTGTGCTTGGCGGGACACCTGTGCTTGGCGGGACACCTGTATCTGACGGGGTGTCTGAGCCTGACAGTATTCCTGAGCCTGACTGGACGTCTGTGCTGGGTGCGACGGCTGCGACGGGCAGGATGCCTGCGCTTGACGGCAGGACGCCTGCGCTTGACGGGACGTCCGTGCCGGGCGGGACGCCTGGGCGCGGGCCCGCCGACAGGAAGAACCAGAAGAACCAGGAGAACGGCGGCCGGCGGGGGGGGCGGAAAGCGGGCCGTCGGAAACGGTGGGCGGGCGGGGATTCAGGAAACGGGCGAGGCCCGGGCCGCTGGGGAGCGGGCCGGGCCTCGTCGGGTGCCGGCGCGGGGTGCGGCCGGCGGGAAGCGCGGGTCAGTGCGCGTGGCCGTGACCGTGGCCGGCCGCGGCGGGCTCCTCCTCTTCCTTCTTCTCGACGACCAGGGTCTCGGTCGTGAGCAGGAGGGAGGCGATGGAGGCGGCGTTCTCCAGGGCGGAGCGGGTGACCTTGACCGGGTCGATGACGCCGGCCTTGACCAGGTCGCCGTACTCGCCGGTGGCGGCGTTGAAGCCGTTGCCCTTGTCGAGCTCGGCCACCTTGGCGGTGATCACGTAGCCCTCCAGGCCGGCGTTCTCGGCGATCCAGCGCAGCGGCTCGACGGCGGCGCGGCGGACCACGGCGACACCGGTGGCCTCGTCGCCGTCCTTGCCGAGGTTGCCGTCCAGGACCTTGACGGCGTGGACCAGCGCGGAGCCACCACCGGAGACGATGCCCTCCTCGACCGCGGCGCGGGTCGCGGAGATGGCGTCCTCCAGGCGGTGCTTCTTCTCCTTGAGCTCGACCTCGGTGGCCGCGCCGACGCGGATCACGCAGACGCCGCCGGCGAGCTTGGCCAGGCGCTCCTGGAGCTTCTCGCGGTCCCAGTCGGAGTCGGTGGTCTCGATCTCGGACTTGATCTGGGCGACGCGGCCCTGGACGTCCCCGGAGTTGCCGCCGCCGTCGACGATGGTGGTGTCGTCCTTGGTGACGGTCACGCGGCGGGCGGTGCCCAGCACGTCCAGGCCGACCTGGTCGAGCTTGAGGCCGACCTCCTCGGCGACGACGGTGCCGCCGGTGAGGGTGGCCATGTCGCCGAGCATCGCCTTGCGGCGGTCGCCGAAGCCGGGGGCCTTGACGGCCACCGCGTTGAAGGTGCCGCGGATCTTGTTGACGACGAGGGTGGAGAGGGCCTCGCCCTCGACGTCCTCGGCGATGATCAGCAGCGGCTTGGAGGCGTTGGCCTGGATGATCTTCTCGAGCAGCGGCAGGAGGTCCTGGATCGAGGAGATCTTGCCCTGGTGGATCAGGATGTAGGGGTCGTCGAGGACGGCCTCCATGCGCTCCTGGTCGGTGACCATGTAGGGCGAGAGGTAGCCCTTGTCGAAGGCCATGCCCTCGGTGAAGTCCAGCTCCAGGCCGAAGGTGTTGGACTCCTCGACGGTGATCACACCGTCCTTGCCGACCTTGTCCATCGCCTCGGCGATGAGCTCGCCGACCTGCGGGTCCTGGGCGGACAGCGCGGCGACGGCGGCGATGTCGGCCTTGTCGTCGATCGGACGGGCGGTCGCCAGCAGGTCGTCGGAGACGGCCTTGACGGCGGCGTCGATGCCCTTCTTCAGGGCGGCCGGGGAAGCACCCGCGGCGACGTTGCGCAGGCCCTCGCGGACCAGCGCCTGGGCCAGCACGGTGGCGGTGGTGGTGCCGTCACCCGCGATGTCGTTGGTCTTGGTCGCCACCTCCTTGACGAGCTGGGCGCCGAGGTTCTCGTACGGGTCCTCGACCTCGACCTCGCGGGCGATGGTGACACCGTCGTTGGTGATGGTCGGGGCGCCGAACTTCTTGTCGATGACCACGTTGCGGCCCTTGGGGCCGATGGTGACCTTGACGGTGTCGGCCAGCTTGTTGACGCCGCGCTCAAGGGCGCGACGGGCGTCCTCGTCGAACTTCAGGATCTTCGCCATGGGTGCTTCAAGTCCTCTCGTTGCGATCGTCGGCCTCGCCGCCGTGACCGCTTTCGCTCAAACGAACTGCGCCCCTGCCCCGGTCGGTGAGAACGCGGGAACCAGGGGCGCAGATCAGGGCAAATCCGGGTGACTTACTTCTCGACGATCGCGAGCACGTCGCGAGCCGAGAGGACGAGGTACTCCTCGCCGCTGTACTTCACCTCGGTGCCGCCGTACTTGCTGTAGAGCACGACGTCGCCGACCTGGACGTCGAGCTCGACGCGCTTGCCGTCCTCGAAGCGGCCCGGACCGGTCGCCAGGACGACGCCCTCCTGGGGCTTCTCCTTCGCGGTGTCCGGGATGACCAGGCCCGAGGCCGTGGTCTGCTCGGCGTCGAGCGGCTGGACCACGATGCGGTCCTCGAGCGGCTTGATGGCAACCTTGGAGCTGGCGGTCGTCACGATCCGACCTCCCCCTTCGGAGATCTCACGGGGTTAACTGTCTGAGGTGGCGACCAGGTGGATCCGTCGTCGCGGGTGCCGGACCTGCCCGTCGCTGTGTTGGCACTCCCCAACGGAGAGTGCCAACGCTGAGACTATGACGCGGTTAGCACTCGGTCAAGCGGAGTGCTAGGGCCTGTCGTCCGGGGCGGCCGGTGTTCGCCCGGAGGGCGGGCGGGACGCCGGCGGCAGGCCCTGACGCGCCGGAGACGCGTACCGTGTCTGCTGCCGGTGGCCGGGCGTGGATTCCGACACATCCTCCCGCCCGGCGGCAACCGCGCCCGCGGCCACCCCCGTCTCCCCCCAGGGACCGCTGACCACCGGGCCACGACCCGGCCGCCCCGCGGCCCTGACCATCTATGGCGGAGGAACCGTGCGTGGACTGACCAGCGCCCCCCTGGGCTCCGGGGGGCCGGAGAGCGATGCCGAGCGCACCATGACGTTCACCGCGCTGGCCCATGCCCCGAACCGCCGGCGCACCGAGGCATGGCTGCTCGGCTTCGTCGTGCTCATCACCGTCTTCGGCTACGCCTACACCGAGCTGTCGATGAACGGGCGGCTCCCGGGCGGGCTGGCCGGCTTCGCACTGAGCGTCTTCTTCATCGCGCTGGTGCCGCACCTGGTCGTCCGGCGGTTCGCACCGCGTGCCGATCCGCTGATCCTGCCGTTGGCGACGCTGCTCACCGGGATCGGGCTGGTGCTGCTGCACCGGCTGGACATCACCTACGCGGCGAAGCCCCGGCTCCAACAGGCCCAGGCGGCGACCGGGCAGCTGGTGTGGACGGTCATCGGGGTCGCGGTCTGCATCGTGATCCTGATGGTGCTGCGCAACCACCGGCTGCTACAGCGGTACATCTACCTGACGATGGCGGTCGCGCTGGTGATGCTGATGGCGCCGGCGTTCTCCCCCGCGGACCAGTTCGGCGCCAAGCGCTGGATCCTGCTCGGGCCGCTGTCGCTGCAGCCCGGCGAGTTCGTGAAGATCATGATCGTGGTGTTCTTCGCGGGCTATCTCACGGTCAACCGCGATGCGCTGGCGCTGTCCGGGCGCCGGGTGATGGGCATGCAGCTGCCGCCGGGCCGGCAGCTCGGGCCGATCTTCACGATCTGGGTGATCAGCCTGCTGGTGCTGGTCTTCGAGCGCGACCTGGGCACCTCGCTGATCTTCTTCGGCGTCTTCGTGATCATGCTCTACATGGCGACCGAGCGGACCAGTTGGGTGGTCTGCGGTCTGCTCATGGCGGTGGTCGGCGCCGGCGTCGTCGGCTCCATCGAGCCGCACGTCAAGGGCCGGGTGATGGCCTGGCTGCACCCGATGGACATCTTCCTGCCGCCGAACCAGCGGCCGCCGGGCCTGATCTCCGACCAGGCGGCGCAGGCGCTGTTCAGCTTCGGCAGCGGCGGGATAGGCGGCTCCGGGCTCGGCCAGGGCCACCCCGAGCTGATCGGCTTCGCCGGCAACAGCGACTTCATCCTCACCACCGTCGGCGAGGAGCTGGGACTGGCCGGGGTGATGGCCATCCTGGTGGTGTACGCGCTGCTGGGGCAGCGCGGGCTGCGGGTGGGGCTGACCGCCCGCGACCCGTTCGGCAAACTGGTGGCGGTCGGGCTCTCCGGGGCGCTGCTGCTCCAGGTCTTCGTCGTCACCGGCGGCGTCACCGGCCTGATCCCGCTCACCGGCAAGGCGCTGCCGTTCCTCGCGAAGGGCGGCTCGTCGATGGTCGCGAACTGGGTGATGGTGGCGGTGCTGCTGCGGATCAGCGACAGCGCCCAGCAGCGGCGGGAGCCGGTCCGGCCGGCCCCGCCGCGGCCGGACGCGGACGCGACGCAGCGGGTGCCGCGGGTCTCCGGGCCGTCGTCCGAGGCCTGACGGCGACCGGCCGCGGGACCGTCCGCGGGCCGGTCCGCCCGCTGGCCCACAATGGTGCGGGTGACCGACCTCGACACCTTCTCCGCGCTGCTCGCCCCCGAGGGGCAGGAACTGCTGGCCGTCCTGCGGGACCACGATCCGGCGGACGAGCTGGCGGCCGCCACCCGGCTGCGCCGCGACCATCCCGCGCCGCTGGTCTCCGCGGCGCTCGGGCAGGCCCGGCTGCGGCAGCGGGCGGCCGCGAAGTTCGGCGCGGACGCCGCGCGGATGTACTTCACCCCCAACGGCGTCGAGCAGTCCACCCGTGCCACGGTCGCCGCCCACCGCGCCGCCCGGCTCGCGGCGCTCGGCGTGCGGACCCTGGCCGACCTGTGCTGCGGGATCGGGGGCGACGCGCTGGCGCTGGCCCGGGCCGGGATCCGGGTGCTGGCCGTGGACCGCGATCCGCTGGCCTGCGCGGCGGCCCGGGCGAACGCCGAGGCGCTGGGTCTGGCGGAGCTGATCGAGGTGCGGTGCGCGGACGTCACGGAGGTGGACACCGCCGGCCACGACGCGGTGTTCGTGGATCCGGCGCGGCGCAAGGGGGTCCCGACGAGAGGGGCGGCGCGAGGGGGGTCCCCCCGGACGGAGTCTGGGGGAGCCTCGGGCAGGGGCGGTGGCCGGGCGACGGGTGGGCGGATCTTCGATCCGGAGGCGTATGCGCCGCCGCTGTCCTGGGCGGTCGGGGCGGCCCGTTCGGCGCGGTACGCGGCGTTGAAGATCGCGCCGGGGGTGCCGCACGAGGCGCTGCCCGAGGACGCCGAGACGGAGTGGATCTCCGACGCCGGGGATGTGAAGGAGGCCGTGCTGTGGTTCGGCACCGGCCGGGGCGGCGCCCGCCGGGCCACCCTGCTGCCGGCCGGCGACTCCCTGCTCGGCGCCGGCCTTCCCGACCCCGAGCCGGGTCCGGTGGGCGACTGGCTCTACGAGCCGGACGGCGCGGTGATCCGCGCGCATCTGGTCGCCGACGTCGCGGAGCAGGTCGGCGGGCGGCTGATCGACCCGACGATCGCCTATGTGACGGCGGATCGGCTGGTGCCGACGCCGTATGCCACCGCCTACGCGCTCACCGACGTGCTGCCGTTCAACGTCAAGAAGCTGCGGGCGCTGCTGCGGGAGCGCGGGGTGGGCGTCGCGGTGATCAAGAAGCGGGGGTCCGCGGTGGAGCCCGAGGAGCTGCGGAAGAAGCTCCGGCTCGCCGGGCCGCACTCCTGCACGGTCTTCCTCACCCGGGTCGCGGGGGCGCCCACGATGCTGCTGGGGCACCCCGCGGGGGAACGCTCCTGACGGTGGCTCAGGCCAGGTCGGTGAGTTCGTCGGCGTAGACCTGGGAGAGCGGTTGCGGGCCCACGTACTGCTGGCAGGCGCACTGCCGGGCCTCGTAGCGGACGGGTTTCTTGTCCGCGTCCCAGGCCACGGCCGTCTCCACCGTCTCGTGGCAACCGCCCTGCCTGTCGTGTTTGGCGAGGTGGTGCTCGCAGCCGCACACCGGGGCGGGCGGCCGGTCGGCGGCCTCCAGGGCCAGCCGCTCGTCGCGGCGGGCCTCGATGAGCGCCAGCTTGCGCTTGTGACGCGTCTTCAGTCCTCTGCGGACGGTTTTGCTCACCGTGGACCCGGCGTAGACGGCCGGGCCGGTGAGCATGAAGACGTACCAGATCCAGTCCACTGCGGCTGACTCCCCCGTTGGCCCCTGTACGCGAGCAGGAGCGTCTGCGCTGCTCGGAGCACAAGGATAGGACGGGGGCGACCGGCGGCGGGACGCCCCCGGCAGCCGGAACGCCTACGAGTAGAGGTTGTCCTTGCTCAGCTCGTGGAAGTGGTCGTGGTCGTGCGCATGGCCGTGGCCGGACCCGTGGAGGTGCGCGTCGGCGGCCGGGACGTGGGGCTCGGTGACCGGCAGCGAGGAGTCGGCGGAGAGGTCCCAGGCGGACGCCGGGCGGTTGCGGGCCACCATCTCGGCGCCGAGGGCCGCGACCATCGCGCCGTTGTCGGTGCACAGCTTGGGGCGCGGCACCCGCAGCCGGATGCCGGCGTCCTCGCAGCGGCGCTCGGCCATCGCCCGCAGCCGGGAGTTGGCGGCCACCCCGCCGCCGATCATCAGGTGGTCCACGCCGTTGTCCTTGCAGGCCCGGACGGCCTTGCGGGTCAGGACGTCGACGACCGCCTCCTGGAAGGACGCCGAGACGTCCGCGACCGGGACGTCCTCGCCGGCCGCCCGCTTCGCCTCGATCCAGCGGGCCACCGCGGTCTTCAGGCCGGAGAAGGAGAAGTCGTAGGCGGCGTCGCGGGGGCCGGTCAGGCCGCGCGGGAAGCGGATCGCCTCCGGGTCGCCCTCGCGGGCCATCCGGTCGATGACCGGGCCGCCGGGGAAGCCGAGGTGCAGCACCCGCGCCACCTTGTCGAACGCCTCGCCGGCCGCGTCGTCGATCGTCGAGCCCAGCGGCCGGACGTCGGAGGTGATGTCCGGGGCCAGCAGGAGGGAGGAATGGCCTCCGGAGACCAGCAGCGCCATGGTCGGCTCCGGCAGCGGGCCGTGCTCCAGCTGGTCGACGCAGATGTGCGAGGCGAGGTGGTTGACACCGTAGAGGGGCTTGCCGAGGGCGTAGGCGTACGCCTTGGCGGCCGAGACGCCCACCAGCAGGGCGCCGGCCAGGCCGGGGCCGGCGGTGACCGCGATGCCGTCCAGGTCGGAGGCGGCGACCCCGGCGTCCTTCAGGGCGCGCTGGATGGTGGGGACCATCGCCTCCAGGTGGGCGCGGGAGGCCACCTCGGGCACCACCCCGCCGAAGCGGGCGTGCTCGTCGACGCTGGAGGCGACCGCGTCGGCGAGGAGGGTGTGGCCGCGCACGATGCCGACGCCGGTCTCGTCGCAGGAGGTCTCGATGCCGAGGACGAGCGGTCCGCCGCGGGAGTCAGCCATGTTCACGTTCCTTGTACGGAGGGTGCTTCGGAGGTGGTCTGGGAGGGGCGGCGCATCACCAGCGCGTCGACGTTTCCGGGCTGGTAGTAGCCGCGGCGGAAGCCGATCGGCTCGAAGCCGAAGCGTTCGTAGAGGCGCTGGGCGCGGGCGTTGTCGACCCGCACCTCCAGCAGCACCTCGTGGCATTCGAAGTCGGTGGCGGCGGCGAGCAGGGCGGTCAGCAGCCGGGCGCCGAGGCCGGTGCCCCAGTGGTCTTGGGCGGTGGCGATGGTCTGGACGTCGCCGGTGCCGTCGATCGCGGCGAGCCCGCCGTAGCCGACGATCCGGCCCCCCGGGGCCTCGGCGACGAGGTAGCGGCGGGTGGCCAGCGGGCCGCGGGCGTGCGCGAGTTCGGACCAGAACATCCCCGGCGACCAGGCGTCCTCGGGGAAGAGGGCGCGCTCCAGCTCCAGCACCGGGTCCACGTCCCACCAGCGCATCTCCCGCAGCTCGGCGAGCGGGGAGGGGCCGGTCGCGTCGGGCCCGTTCACTTCGGGGTGACCACCTTGTAGTTGGCCGGCACCTGGGCGTCGGGACGGCGCAGGTACAGCGGCCGCGGCGGCAGCAGCTCCTCGCCGGCGGCCAGCTTCGCGGCGGCCAGGCCGGCCAGTGCGGCGGCCGACTGGTGCGCGGGCCCGTCCCGGCGGACGCCGGTGAAGACGGTGTCGTAGAGCAGTGCGCCGGCGCCCACGGCCGGGACGCCGGCGACCTCGTCGGCGATGTCGGCGGGGCGGTCCACGGCGGGCTCGGTCAGTCGCGTCCGACCGTCCCCGTAGCGGGCCCAGTAGACCTCCTTGCGGCGGGCGTCGGTGGCCACGACGAAGGGTTCGGTCAGTCCGGCGGCGTGGGCGATGCCGTCCAGCGAGCACAGGCCGTGGACGGGCACGTCCAGCGCCGCCCCGAAGGTGGTGGCCGTCACCAGCCCCACCCGCAGCCCGGTGTACGGGCCGGGGCCGACGCCGACGACGATGTCGGTGACCTCGGCGAGCTTGTGCCCGGCCTCGGCCAGCACCCGGTCGACGGCGGGCAGCAGGAGTTCGCCGTGCCGGCGCGCGTCCACCTCGCCGGCGGCGGCGAGGGTGCGGGAGCCGTCGTGGAGCGCGACGGTGACGGCGGGGGTAGCGGTGTCAAGAGCTAGCAGCAGCACGCCTTAAAGACTACGGCGCGGCCGGCGGTGCCCGTTCCGGTGCTACCGTCGATCCCCGGCCGGCCCCGACCGGCCCGTCAAGCACAGCCAGCCTCCCCGCCCGCGGGCGGGGGCGTACCGAAAGGTGGCACCGCGGTGCCCGCTAAGAGCAGCACGATCGTCACCGGTCTCACCGCGGCCGCCCTGGTCGCGATCGGCGTGCTCGGCTTCCAGGCGTCCGCGTCCGCCTCCGGTCCGCTGGCCCCGGTCCGGGGGGACGCCCCCTCGGCCGGCGAGAAGCCCGCCGCCGGCGGCGGGCACGACAAGAAGGACAAGCCGCCGGCCCCGGCCGCGGTCCCGGCGCAGTCGGGCTCCGGCAAGCGCGTGGTCTACGCGCTGGGCGCGAAGCGGGTCTGGCTGGTCGGCGCGGACGGTGCCGCGCAGCGGACGTTCGCGGTGGCGCCGAGTGCGGTGAGCCCGCTGCCGGGGGCGTACCCGGTCACCTCGCGGTCGGTGAGCGTGACCGGCTCGGACGGGGTGGCGGTCGAGCACGTGGTGCGGTTCGCCAGTGTGGACGGCGTGGTCGTCGGTTTCAGTGCGGCGGTCGACGGTTCCACGCCGACGCCGGGTGGTGCGCACGCGAAGAAGACCGGTGGCATCCGGGAGTCGCGTGAGGACGGCGCGGCGCTGTGGGACTTCGCGGTGCGCGGGGTGAAGGTCGTCGTGGTGCGCTGAGCCCGCCGCGCGGGCCCGGCCGGTGCCGGGCCGCTTCGTCCCTGTGGGTTACGCGGCGTCGCGTCCCGGTGTGGACGCGCTTCCTGTGGGCCGGGGGCCGTCGTGCGTCCCGGCCGTCCCGGTGTTCTCCGCCGTGCCGTTCCCGCCGTTCTCGTCCTTGGGCTCCGTCGCGCCGTTCCGTTTCTGCGCGCGGGTGTCCTCGGCGGCGTCGGGCGGGGTGGAGACGGCGGTGGCCGCGGCGCAGGCGGCGAGCAGTTCGTTCATCGTCGGCGGGGTCTTCCGCGCGTCCTCGGCGCGCCCGGCCGCCGCGACGGGGCCGCCCGCGCGCCGTGCGGGCGGGGGTGAGGGCTGGTGGGGGGACATGGACGCCTCCCGGGCTCCTGGGGCAAGCGACAGAGGTTAGGCTCTACTTAGGCACACCTAACCAGGGCTCTCGCACCCCATGTGACCACGCCCGGGGCCACGGATGCAACATCTTGCCGACGGCCTGTCGGAAACTACCGCACCGGATGGCCCGACAGCGGCCGGTATGCGCCGTTCGTCAGCAGATCTCCAGCTCCGGAAGCCCGGCGTCCGCCCAGCGCGCGCCGATGCCGGTGACCGTCACCTCGCGGACGTCGTCGGCGTCCTCCTCGGGATGCCCGTCCGGTCCGCCGGGGGCGTCTGCTCCCACGGCCCGCCCGATGACGACGTGCAGCCGGTCCTCCGCCAGCTCCTCGACCTTGCCCTCGCCCCACTCGACGACCACCACCGACTCCGGCAGCGAGACGTCGAGGTCCAGGTCCTCCATCTCGTCCAGGCCGCCGTCGAGGCGGTAGGCGTCGACGTGCACCAGCGCCGGGCCGCCGGTGAGCGACGGGTGCACCCGGGCGATCACGAAGGTCGGCGAGGTCACGGCGCCGCGCACGCCCAGGGCCTCGCCCAGGCCGCGGGTGAGCGTCGTCTTGCCCGCGCCCAGCTCACCGGTGAGCAGCACCAGGTCGCCGGGGCGCAGCAGCGGCGCCAGCCGGCGACCCAACTCCTGCATCTGATCGGGGGACTTGACGGTTACGCGGGCAGTCGCGCCAGTGGTGCTCATGCCGCAAATGGTACGGCGCGGACGGGCCCGCGGGCCCGCACCGGGCCCGGGAGCGGTGCCCGGGTCCGGCTCAGGCCCGTGCGCCGCGCGACCGGCGGGCCGCCGCGCCCACCCGCTCCACCAGCGCCACCAGGTGGTCGTTGATCAGCTCGGGCCGCTCCAGCATCACCAGGTGCCCGGCCCCGGGGACGCACACCAGCTCCGCGTCGGGCAGCACCTCGGCGATGGTCCGGCTGTGCTCGGCCGGGGTGATCAGGTCCTTCTCGCCGGCGAGCACCAGCGCGGGCACCGCGTCGTACGCCACCAACGCCTCGGTCTTGTCGTGCACCGCGAACGCCGGGAAGAACTCGGCGACCACGTCGATCGGCGTGGCCTCGATCAGCCGCTCCCCGAACCGCGCGATCGCCGGATCCACGTCCTGGGTGCCGAAGGAGTAGCGCTTGATCAGCCCCGCGAAGAGGTCGGCGGTGGCCCGCCGCCCGCGCTCGACGATCTCGCTCTGCCGGCCCAGCGCCTTGAGCACCCCCGGCGCCAGCCAGTGGAACGCCTTGGAGCCCATCGACGGCAGCCCGAACCCGACCTCGCTCAGCCGGCCCGCGGACGTCCCGATCAGCGCCACGCCGACCACCCGCTCCGCGACGTACTCGGGGAACTGGTCGGCCAGCGCCATCACCGTCATCCCGCCCATGGAGTGCCCGACCAGCACGATCGGCCCCTCGGGCACCGCGGCGTCCAGCACCGCCTTCAGGTCCCGGCCCAGCAGGTCGATGGTGACCGGTTCCGTGCCGTCGATCTGGCCGTGGCCGCGGCCGGAGCGGCCGTGGCTGCGCTGGTCCCAGTGGACGGTGCGCAGCGCGCCGCGCAGCGCGGCGCGCTGGAAGTGCCAGGAGTCCTGGCTCAGGCAGTAGCCGTGGCTGAAGACCACCGTGGGCGCCTGGGAGCGCCGCCCCAGGGCCGCCATGACGCGCCTGTGCAGCCCGCCCCGGGCGTCCTGGGCGGCCCGGGCCTCCTTGCCGGCGCGCCCGCCCTTGGTGCCGTTGACGACCGTCCTGCCGCCCTTGGGGGCCTTGGGCGCCGGGCCGTCCGTCACCTCGTCGACCTCGTAGTACAGCTCGGTGCCGTCCTCGGCGATCGCCGCGCCCGGGGTGCCGCGCAGGGTGCCGTAGGGGCCGGACGCGTCCAGCGCGAGCCGGGCCCGGCGGCGCATCCCGCGGCCGACCGTCAGCCGCTCCATGGCCACCCCGGCGGCCGCGCCCGCCGCGACGACGCCGATCGCCAGGCCCGCGATGCCCGCCTGGCGGCCCGCCCGGGCCCAGTTCCCGGCCGCCTCCGCGGCGGTCTCCACCGCCTGCGCCGCCGCCTCCGTGCCGTCGGTCATGCCACACCCCCCGTGAGCGCGGTGTCGTCCTCGCTGCGGCCCCCGCCTTGCGCGGGCACCTCGCTGTCCACATAGACGCGCGGCACCCGCCCGCCGATCCGCGTGACGATCTCGTACCCGATCGTGCCGGCCGCCCGCGCCCAGTCCTCCGCGCTCGGCTCGCCGCGGTCGCCGGGCCCGAACAGCACCGCCTGGTCGCCGGCCGCGGCGTGGTCGCCGCCCAGATCGACGACGAACTGGTCCATCGCCACCCGCCCGGCGACCGTCCGCCACTTCCCCGCGATCAGCACCGGGCCCGTTCCCGAGGCGTGCCGCGGGATGCCGTCGGCGTAGCCCAGCGGGACCAGCGCCAGCGTCGTCTCCCCCGGCGTCGTGTAGTGGTACCCGTACGAGACCCCGTGGCCGCCCGGCACCCGCTTGACCGACGCCAGGGACGCCTCCAGCGTCATCACCGGCCGCAGCCCGAAGTCCTCGGGCGTGCCGACCTCGGGGCTGGGCGAGACGCCGTAGACCCCGATCCCGCTGCGTACGAGGTCGAAGTGGGCCTCGGGGAGGGTGAGCAGCGCGGGGGTGTTGGCGATGTGCCGCACCTCCGGGCGCAGCCCGGCCGCCCCGGCGACCTCCAGTGCCCGGCGGAACTCCGCCAGCTGGGCGGCGATCGAGGGGTGCCCGGGCTCGTCGGCGCAGGCGAAGTGCGACCAGACCCCGGTGACCGTGAGCAGGCCGGCCGCCTCGGCGGCGCGGGCGGCGGCGGTCAGCTCCGTCCAGTCCGCGGGCTGGCAGCCGTTGCGGCCCAGCCCGGTGTCGATCTTGAGCTGCACCCGGGCGGCGCGGCCGCAGGCCCGCGCGGCGTCCGTGACCTCCCGCAGCGCCCACATACCGCTCACCGAGACATCGACGTCCTGCTCGATCGCCCGGCCCCAGGGGCCGCCGGGCGTCCACAGCCAGCACAGCAGACGGCCGGTGTCCCCGGCCGCGCGCAGCGCGAGCGCCTCCTCGGGGAGCGCCGTGCCCAGCCAGGGCGCACCGGCCTCCCGGGCGGCGCGGGCGCAGCGGATCGCGCCGTGGCCGTAGGCGTCGGACTTGACGACCACCATCAGCTGCGCCCCGGGGGCGAGGTCGCGCAGTGCGCGGACGTTCGACCGCACGGCGGCGAGGTCGATGGCGGCACGGGCTCGCTTCGCTGTCTCGTTCATCCCCCTCAGTGTCGCAGGCGAGGCGCTCCGCCGGCCGCCTTCCCGCGTTGTGGTGGCGGCGCGGTTCGCATTCCGGCCGCACCGGCCCCCCGGTCCGGGCACCTCCGCGGGGCCCTACGCCAGCACGTTCGCCCATGCCTCGCGCAGGGCGCCGGCGACCTCCGAGGCGGCGATCGGTTCGCCGTGCGGGGCGGCCGCGTGGCGGCCCGCGAGGCCGTGGAGATAGGCGCCCACCGAGCCCGCGTCGCGCGGCGCGAGGCCCGCGGCCAGCAGCGATCCGGCCAGGCCGGAGAGCACGTCGCCGCTGCCGGCGGTGGCGAGCCAGCCCGTGCCGGTGGGGTTGACCCGCACCGGAACCCCGGCGTCCGGATTGGCCACCAGCGTCGTCGAGCCCTTCAGCAGCACCGTCGCCCCGAACCGCCCCGCCAGCTCCCGTACGGAGTCCAGCCGCGCCGCCTCGACCTCCTCGCGCCCCCGCCCCAGCAGCGCCGCCGCCTCCCCGGCGTGCGGCGTCAGCAAGGTCCCGGCGGTCCGCCGCCGCACCCGGTCGGGCGTCAGGAACCGCAGCCCGTCCGCGTCCACCAACACCGGGACGTCCGCCGCCAGTACGTCGTCCAGCGCCGCCGACTCGTCGCCCAGGCCCGGCCCGACGACCCATGCCTGGACCCGGCCCGCCTTCCGCGGCGGGCCGGCGTGCACCAGCGCCTCCGGGAAGCGCGCCAGCACCGCGTCGGCCGCCGGGCCCACGTACCGCACCGCGCCGGCGCCGCCGCGCAGCGCGCCGGCCACCGCCAGCACCGCCGCCCCCGGATAGCGCGCCGACCCGGCGACCACCCCGACCACGCCCCGCCGGTACTTGTCGCTCTCCGCGGCCGGCCGCGGCAGCAGCTCCGCCACGTCCGCGTGCTGGAGCGCCTCCGCGTCGGCGGCGGCCGGCGGGCGCAGGCCGATGTCCACCAGCCGCAGCGCGCCGGCCCGTTCCCGCGCCGGGTCGATCAGCAGGCCCGGCTTGTACGCGCCGAACGTGACGGTGGCGTCCGCCCAAACGGCGTCCCCGGGCACCTCGCCGGTGTCGGCGTCCACCCCGCTCGGCAGGTCCACCGCCACCACCGTCGCCGCCTCCCGGGCCGCGCGGGCGAGCCGGGCGGCCTCCGGGCGCAGCCCGCCGCGGCCGCCGATGCCGACGATGCCGTCCACCACCAGATCGGCCCGGCGAAGGTCGCGCGGCGGGTCGGCCGACACCCGGCCGCCGGCCGCGCGCAGGGCCGCCAGGCCGCCGGCGTGCGCCCGTTCCGGCGCGAGCAGCACGGCGGCCACGCCGGCGCCGCGGCGGGCCAGCCGGGCGCCGGCGTACAGCGCGTCCCCGCCGTTGTCGCCGCTGCCCACCAGCAGCACCACCCGGGAGCCGTACACCCGGCCCAGCAACTCGGCGCAGGCGGCGGCCAGTCCGGCCGCGGCCCGCTGCATCAGGGCCCCCTCGGGCAGGCGGGCCATCAGCTCCCGCTCGGCGGCCCGCACGGTCACAACGCTGTAGGCAGTCCTCATGCGGCCAGTCTCACACCGCCGACCGGCGAATCGTCAGGCCGTCGGCGGACGCACCGCCGGCACCGGCCTACCCCTCGGCGATCACCACCGCCGAGGCCACCCCCGCGTCATGACTGAGCGACACATGCCAGGAACGCACGCCCAGTTCCTCGGCGCGGGCCGCCACCGTGCCGCGCACCCGCAGCCGCGGCCGGCCGCTGTCCTCCACGTACACCTCGGCGTCCGTCCAGTGCAGCCCGCCCGGCGCGCCCAGCGCCTTGGCCACCGCCTCCTTGGCGGCGAACCGGGCGGCGAGCGAGGCGATGCCGCGCCGCTCGCCGCTCGGCAGCGTCAACTCCGTCCCGATGAACAGCCGGTGCGCCAGTTCCGGCGTCCGCCGCAGCGCCGCCTCGAACCGGTCGATCTCCGCGACGTCGATCCCGACCCCGATGATCACCCGGTCACTCCACCGTGACGGACTTGGCGAGGTTGCGCGGCTGGTCGACCTCGTTGCCACGGGCGGTGGCCAGCTCGCACGCGAACACCTGCAGCGGCACCGAGGACACCAGCGGCTGGAGCAGCACCGGCGTCCGCGGGATCCGGACGAGGTGGTCGGCGTACGGGACCACGGCCTCGTCGCCCTCCTCGGCGACGACGATGGTGCGGGCGCCGCGGGCCCGGATCTCCTGGATGTTGGAGACGATCTTGTCGTGCAGCACGGACCGGCCGCGCGGCGAGGGGACGACCACGACGACCGGCAGGTCCTCCTCGATCAGCGCGATCGGGCCGTGCTTGAGCTCGCCGGCGGCGAAGCCCTCGGCGTGCATGTACGCCAGCTCCTTGAGCTTGAGCGCCCCCTCCAGCGCCACCGGGTAGCCCACGTGACGGCCCAGGAACAGCACGGTGTTCTTGTCCACGAGCGAGCGGGCCAGCTCGCGGACCGGCTCCATGGTGCCCAGGACCTGCTGCACCTGCGTGCCGATGGCGGCGAGTTCGCGCACCACGTCCCGGATCTCGTCGCCCCACTTGGTGCCGCGCACCTGCCCCAGATACAGCGCGACGAGATAGACCGCGACCAGCTGGGTCAGGAACGCCTTGGTGGAGGCCACCGCGACCTCCGGCCCGGCGTGGGTGTAGAGCACCGCGTCCGACTCGCGGGGGATCGTCGAGCCGTTGGTGTTGCAGATGGCCAGCACCCGCGCGCCCTGCTCGCGGGCGTGCCGCAGCGCCATCAGGGTGTCCATGGTCTCGCCGGACTGGCTGATGGCGATCACCAGCGTGCGGTCGTCGAGGATCGGGTCGCGGTAGCGGAACTCGCTGGCCAGCTCGGTCTCGCAGGGGATCCGCGTCCAGTGCTCGATGGCGTACTTGGCGATCATCCCGGCGTGGTAGGCGGTGCCGCACGCCACGATGACGACCTTGCTGACCTCCCGCAGCACCGCCGGCGGGATCCGCACCTCGTCCAGCGAGAGCACCCCGGCCGCGTCGACCCGGCCCAGCAGGGTGTCCGCGACCGCCTTCGGCTGCTCGGCGATCTCCTTGAGCATGAAGTAGTCGTAGCCGCCCTTCTCGGCGGCCGAGGCGTCCCAGTCGACGTGGTACGCGCGGACCTCCGCGGGCGCCCCGTCGAAGCCGGTCACCGTCACCCCGTCCCGGCGCAGCTCCACGACCTGGTCCTGCCCCAGCTCGACGGCTTCCCTCGTGTACGCGATGAACGCCGCCACGTCCGAGGCCAGGAACGCCTCGTCCTCGCCGATGCCCACCACCAGCGGGGAGTTGCGGCGCGCCCCGACGACCACGTCCGGCGCGTCGGCGTGCACCGCGACGAGGGTGAACGCCCCCTCCAGCCGCCGGCACACCTGCCGCATCGACTCGGCCAGCTCCCCGCACGAGGAGTACGCCTCGGCCAGCAGGTGCGCGACCACCTCGGTGTCGGTCTCGGACGTCAACGCGTGCCCGCGGTCGGTGAGTTCGGCGCGCAGCGCGGCGAAGTTCTCGATGATGCCGTTGTGGACGACGGACACCCGGCCGGCGTTGTCGAGGTGCGGGTGGGCGTTGGCGTCCGTCGGCCCGCCGTGCGTCGCCCACCGGGTGTGGCCGATGCCCACCGTGCCCGAGGGCAGCGGCCGATCGGCCAGTTCCTTCTCCAGATTGGCCAGCTTGCCGGCCTTCCGGGCCGCTGCCAGCCCGCCGTCGGCCAGCACCGCCACCCCGGCCGAGTCGTAGCCCCGGTACTCCAGCCGCCTCAGCCCGGCCAGCACCACCTCAAGGGCACTCTGCCCACCCACGTATCCCACGATTCCGCACATGGGGGCAGCCTAGGCCCTGTCCTCGGGCCTTCCTCAACACCCGCGCGCCGTCCGGTCCCGTGCCTCCCGGACGCGGTCGAGGAGCTCCTCGTCGGCCTCCGGGTCGGGGCCCGGTTCGTGGTGCTCCAGGAAGTCCGCCAGGTCCTCGCCGAGGTCCTCGTCCGGGAACTCCTCGGCCAACTCGGCGTGCACACGGGCCGCGAGGCCGTCCGCGGCCGCCCGCGCGCCCGCGGCCCGCAGCCGGCGCTCCCGGGCCCGCTCGCGCAGCAGTTCCCTCAGGCGTGCCCGCACGCCACCCCCCTGTTCTCCACGGCGCGCCCCCGGCGCCGCCCCCGGCCACCGACCGTACCGGGCGCCCGCCCACCGGGTACAGACACACGGGTCCGGCCGCACCGGGCGGCGCCGGCACCACCCCGCCGCGGAACGCCCGGGCGCGCGGCGGACAATGGGCCCGTGCCTCTGACGACGGATCCGCAGCACCGACGCCGCTCCGACAGTTCGCCGTATGTCGACCTGACGCGCGCCGAATGGAGCGCCCTGCGGGAGAAGACGCCGCTGCCGCTGACCGCCGAGGAGGTCGAGCGGCTCCGCGGTCTGGGCGACGTCATCGACCTCGACGAGGTCCGCGACGTCTACCTCCCGCTCTCCCGGCTGCTCAACCTCTACGTCGGCGCCACCAGCAACCTGCGCGGCGCCCTCAACACCTTCCTGGGCGACGCCGGCAACGGCCACGGCTCCCAGCCCGGCACCCCGTTCGTCATAGGGGTCGCGGGCAGCGTCGCGGTCGGCAAGTCCACCACCGCCCGGCTGCTCCAGGCGCTGCTGGCCCGCTGGCCCGAGCACCCGCGCGTCGAGCTGGTCACCACCGACGGCTTCCTCCACCCCAACGCCGAACTGCACCGGCGCGGACTCATGTCCCGCAAGGGCTTCCCCGAGTCCTTCGACCGCCGGGCGCTGACCCGCTTCGTCGCCGACGTGAAGTCCGGCAAGGCGGAGGTCACCGCGCCCGTCTACTCGCACCTGATCTACGACATCGTGCCCGGCGAGCGGCTCACCGTGCACCGGCCCGACATCCTCATCGTCGAGGGCCTCAACGTCCTCCAGCCGGCCCTGCCCGGCAAGGACGGCCGCACCCGGCTGGGCCTCGCCGACTTCTTCGACTTCTCCGTCTACGTGGACGCCCGCACCGAGGACATCGAGCAGTGGTACCTCGGCCGCTTCCGCAAGCTGCGCGCGACCGCCTTCCAGAAGCCGTCGTCGTACTTCCGCAAGTACACCCAGGTCTCCGAGGAGGAGGCCCTGGACTACGCCCGCATGATGTGGCGCACCATCAACCGGCCCAACCTGGAGCAGAACGTCGCCCCCACCCGCGGGCGCGCCAACCTGGTGCTGCGCAAGGGCCCGGACCACAAGGTGCAGCGCCTGTCGCTGCGGAAGCTGTAGCAACCGACGGTGGGGCCGTCGGCGTACGGCAGCGTCGCTGCCGCCTGCCGACGGCCCCACCCGGGACGTCCGGCCGCCCTACCCCAGGGCGGACTTGACCGCGTCGGCGAGGCGCTGGGCCACCGACCGCGCCTGCTCGGCGTCGGCCGCCTCGACCATCACCCGGACCAGCGGCTCGGTGCCGGACGGCCGCAGCAGCACCCGCCCGGTGGCGCCCAGCTCCCGCTCCGCCTCGGTGACCGCCGCGGCCAGCTCGGCGGAGCTGCCCACCCGCGACTTGTCGACGTCGGGGACGTTGATCAGCACCTGCGGCAGCCGCTCCATCGCGGCGGCCAGCTCGGCCAGCGGCCGGCCGGTCGACGCCACCCGCGCCCCGAGCATCAGGCCGGTCAGCGTGCCGTCGCCGGTGGTGGCGTGGTCCAGCACGATGACGTGCCCGGACTGCTCGCCGCCCAGCGCGTAGCCGTGCGCCTTCATCGCCTCCAGGACGTACCGGTCGCCGACCGCGGTCTGCACCAGCTCGATGCCCGCGCCCTCCATGGCCAGCTTGAAGCCCAGGTTGGACATGACGGTCGCGACGACGGTGTTCTTGCGCAGCGTGCCCGCCTCGCGCATGCCGAGCGCCAGCACGGAGAGGATCTGGTCGCCGTCGACCTCGTTGCCGGTGTGGTCCACAGCCAGGCAGCGGTCGGCGTCGCCGTCGTGCGCGACGCCCAGGTCGGCGCCGTGCTCCACGACCGCGGCCCGCAGCTTGTCCAGGTGGGTGGAGCCGCAGCCGTCGTTGATGTTCAGACCGTCCGGCTCGGTGCCGATGGTGACGACCTCGGCGCCGGCCCGCGCGAACGCCTCCGGCGAGACCCGGGCCGCGGCACCGTGCGCCCCGTCGATGACGATCTTCAGCCCGTCCAGGCGGTTGGGCAGCACCCCGACCAGGTGCGCGACGTACTTGTCGAAGCCCTCGTCGTAGTCGTCGACCCGGCCCACCCCGGAACCGGTCGGCCGCTCCCACGGCTCACCGGAGCTGTGCGCGCGGTAGGTCTCCTCGATGCGGTCCTCCAGCTCGTCGGCGAGCTTGTGGCCGCCGCGGGCGAAGAACTTGATGCCGTTGTCGGGCATCGGGTTGTGGCTGGCGGACAGCATCACGCCCAGGTCGGCGCCGAGCGCCCCGGTCAGATAGGCGACCGCCGGGGTCGGCAGCACGCCCACCCGCAGCACGTCCACCCCGGCGCTCGCCAGGCCGGCGACCACCGCGGCCTCCAGGAACTCCCCCGACGCGCGCGGATCGCGCCCGACCACCGCCACCGGCCGATGGCCCTCGAACGTACCCGCCTCGGCCAGCACGTGGGCCGCCGCGACCGACAGGCCGAGCGCCAGCTCCGCCGTCAGGTCCGCGTTGGCGACGCCGCGCACACCGTCCGTGCCGAAGAGTCGTGCCACTGGTGTCCTCCGAAGTAGATGAGCTGTGACCGGGGCTTGGATTCCAGGTATACGCCGCGGTCGGTGGGAAAGCCGAACGCCCCGGCAGCACGGAAGTGCCACCGGGGCGTTCGCCAAGAGCTGCCTGCGCGCAGCGCGTGATCAGCGCTTGCTGTACTGCGGCGCCTTGCGGGCCTTCTTGAGACCGGCCTTCTTGCGCTCGACCGCACGGTCGTCACGCTTGAGGAACCCGGCCTTCTTCAGGGCCGGACGGTTCGCGTCCACGTCGGCCTCGTTCAGCGCACGGGCCACGCCCAGGCGCAGCGCACCGGCCTGGCCGGAGATGCCGCCGCCGGCGATGCGGGCGATGACGTCGTAGCGGTTGTCCAGCTCGAGCACCTTGAAGGGCTCGTTGACTTCCTGCTGGTGCACCTTGTTGGGGAAGTAGTCCTCAAGGGTGCGGCCGTTGATCTTCCACTGGCCGGAGCCGGGGACGATCCGCACGCGGGCGATGGCGTTCTTGCGACGGCCCAGGCCGGCGGCCGGCTGCGGCTCGCCGAAGCGGGACGCGAGGGACTCGGAGGTGTACTCGCCCTCCACGACCTCGGTCTCGGTGGTGTACTGCTCGACCTCGACCTCGTCCAGCGGGGTCTCGGGGGTGGTCTCAGCCACGATGCTTCCTCAGATTCTCTGTCGTCTTGGGGTGGCCGGACTTACTGCGCGACCTGGGTGATCTCGAACGGGACCGGCTGCTGCGCAGCGTGCGGGTGCTCGGCGCCCGCGTAGACCTTCAGCTTCGAGAGCATCTGACGGCCGAGGGTGTTCTTGGGGAGCATGCCCTTGACGGCCTTCTCGACGGCCTTCTCGGGGTTCTTGTCCAGCAGCTCGTCGTAACGGACGGAGCGCAGACCACCCGGGAAGCCGGAGTGGCGGTAGGCCATCTTCTGGGTGCGCTTGTTGCCGGAGAGGTGCACCTTGTCGGCGTTGATGATGATGACGAAGTCACCGGTGTCAACGTGGGGGGCGTAAACCGGCTTGTGCTTACCCCGCAGGAGGGACGCGGCCTGGCTGGCCAGACGGCCCAGGACGACGTCCTGCGCGTCGATGATGTGCCACTGGCGCTGAACATCGCCGGGCTTGGGGCTGTACGTACGCACGTCTTAGCCTTCGCTTCGTGAGTTGGGTACCCCCTCGGTTCGCGAGAACCGCGGGGAAGGGTCCTGTACTGGCACCGCGACTGCTCACACAGCACGTGGCACTACGGGCGACGCAACCCGATCGTCCACCACTGGTCAGCTGAACCGGCTAGCCGGCGTAAGGCCCCTCACGTGAGATAGAGCAAGCCCATACGCATAACGAACCAGCAGGATACTGAACCGACCCCGGACGGGTCAAAACGCGCCCCGGACAGACGTGCGGGCGGGTCCCCCGCGCCCCGCCCCGGACCGGATCCGCTCCGCCCGCCACAGCCGCGGGCCCGCGCACTAGGATGCGCGGCATGAGTTTTGGGCAAGGGGGGCCGTTCGACGGCCCGGGGGGTTCCACTCCGGACTGGGCGGCGCTGGCCGACGAGAGCGAGGCGCGCTCCCGCCGCAGGCGCTGGATGCTGATCGGCGGCGGCGCGGTCGCCGCGGTCGCGGTCGCCGGCATCGTCGCCACCGCCGTGATCACCAGCACCGGCTCGTCCGCCGACAGCGCCTCGGCCCACGCCACCCCCTCCGGCCAGTCCGCCGTACCGGACGACAGGCCGTCCTTCCCCGACGTCTCGGTCCCGCCCCCGCCCAACCCGCAGGACTACATCTCCGACCCGAAGAAGGACACCGCGCCGCTCACCCCGGCCACCCTCTTCGGGCAGAAGCCCATGGTCGTCGGCGAGCACAGCTACCCGCAGACCGCCACCGCGAGCACCGCGGACTGCACCGCCGGCGCCCAGGGCCCCCTGGTGTCCTCGCTCACCCACAACGGCTGCAAGCAGCTGCTGCGGGCCACCTACGCCAAGGACGGGGTCGCGGTCACCATCGGCGTCGCGGTCTTCGACTCGCCCGCCCAGGCCGCCGCGGTCATGAACGAGAGCAAGCCCAACCTCATGCCGCTGGCCGGCAGCGGCGTGCCCGCGAACTTCTGCCAGGGCAGCAAGTGCCGGATGACCACCAACGCCACCGGCCGCTACGCCTACTTCACCATCGCCGGCTACACCAACGGCAAGGACGTCACCGCCGGCGAGACCCAGTCCCAGCAGATCGCCCGCGACGGCGGCTCCTACGCCTTCGCCCAGATCGCCCAGCGCGGCAAGGACCAGGCCGCCAGGGCCGCCGCCCAGCAGCTCAAGGAGGCCCAGCGGAAGGCCGGCCGGACCTCCTGACGGCCCCGCCGGCGCCCGCCCCGCGCCCGTCGGCGATCCGGGGCGGGCACCCCGCCAGGCAGGTCAGCAGCAGCCGTCGCCCGACGGCAGCGACCGCTTGTTGCGCGCCTCCCGGTTCCGGGCCATCAGCAGCTCGTCGGCCGGGTAGCCGACCTCCTCCAGCGTCAGCCCGTGCGGCCGCACCACATGCACCGCGGAGTCCCGCACCCCGGCGGCCAGCACCTTCCCCGGCCACTGGGGGCCCCGGTGGCCGTCGCCGACGAAGAGCAGCGCGCCGATCAGCGAGCGCACCATGTTGTGGCAGAAGGCGTCGGCCCGCACCGTCGCGGTGATGATCCCGTCCGCCCCCTTGACCAGGCTCAGCTCCTGGAGCGTACGGATCGTGGTCGCGCCCTCACGCTTCTTGCAGTACGCGGCGAAGTCGTGCTCCCCGAGGAGCCGCTGGGCGGCCGCGTTCATGGCGTCCACGTCGAGCGGCCAGTCGTGCCACAGGACGTGGCCCCGCAGCAGCGGGTCCACCCCGCCCGGGTTGTCGGTGACGCGGTAGGCGTAGCGCCGCCAGATCGCCGAGAAGCGCGCGTTGAAGCCGTGCGGCGCCTCCCTCAGGGCCCACACCCGTATGTCCTTGGGCAGGCGCCCGGCGAGCCGCTTGAGCAGCTTCTCGTGGTGCTCGCGCCACACCGGTTCGGGCAGATCGACGTGCGCGACCTGGCCCCGGGCGTGCACCCCGGCGTCGGTCCGCCCCGCGACGGTGAGCTCGTAGGTCTCGCCGGACCGCGTCACGGTCCGGATCGCGTCCTCCAACTCGCCCTGGACCGTGCGCCGTTCACGCTGCTTGGCCCAGCCGGAGAACTCCGTGCCGTCGTACGACAGGTCCAGCCGCACCCGGACGAAACCGGGCTTCACTTCGTCACTCACACCGCAATCCTCTCAGGCCCGCCGCACGCGAAAGCGGGCCCGCCCCGAAGGGCGGACCCGCTCACCGCTCGGTGACGACGGACTCAGGCGTCCGGGTCACCTCCGCTCACGCGGAGCACGGGCTCAGTCCTCGGCCGGAGCCTCGGCAGCCTTGGCCTCGTCGGCCTCCTTGACCGCGCGCTTGGCAGCGGCCTCGGCCTCGGCGACGGTCGCCTTCTTGGCGATCTCGCCCTCGACCAGCTCGATGACGGCCATGGGGGCGTTGTCACCGCGGCGGTTGCCGATCTTGGTGATACGGGTGTAGCCACCCGGACGCTCCGCGAACCGCGGCGCGATCTCGGTGAAGAGCGTGTGCACGACGCTCTTGTCCGTGATCAGCTCCATGACCTGGCGGCGGTTGTGAAGGTCGCCCTTCTTCGCCTTGGTCACCAGACGCTCCGCGAACGGGCGCAGACGACGGGCCTTGGCCTCGGTCGTCGTGATGCGGCCGTGCTCGAAGAGGTTGGTCGCCAGGTTGCGCAGGAGCGCCTTCTCGTGCGCAGCGCTGCCGCCCAGACGGGCGCCCTTGGAGGGCTTCGGCATGGTGTTTCTCCTTCATTGCTGCACCGGCCGTATCAGGTACCGGTGTCAGTTCCCGCGAGGCGGCCGCCCCGCGGAAGTCATAAAAAATCAGCCCGGGCGCAAAAATTAAGCCCGTCCGGCGCTTGAGGACAGAACTCAGCCGGAAACGGCGGGCCAGCCGAGCACGCTCGGCCACCCCGCCGTCAGGCGGATCAGTACTGCTCGGTCTCGACGAACCCGGCGTCCGCGTCGTCGTCGGCGCCGAAGGCGTCGGCCGCGGCGGTCGGGTCGAATCCGGGCGGGCTGTCCTTGAGGGCCAGGCCCATACCGGCCAGCTTCGCCTTGACCTCGTCGATCGACTTCGCACCGAAGTTGCGGATGTCGAGCAGGTCCGCCTCGGAGCGCGCCACGAGCTCACCCACGGAGTGGATGCCCTCGCGCTTGAGGCAGTTGTAGGAGCGGACGGTGAGCTCCAGCTCCTCGATCGGCAGCGCCAGGTCGGCGGCGAGGGCGGCGTCCGTCGGGGACGGGCCCATGTCGATGCCCTCGGCGTCGATGTTCAGCTCGCGGGCGAGACCGAACAGCTCGACCAGGGTCTTGCCGGCCGACGCCATGGCGTCGCGCGGACGCATCGCCTGCTTGGTCTCGACGTCGACGATCAGCTTGTCGAAGTCGGTGCGCTGCTCGACACGGGTCGCCTCGACCTTGTACGTGACCTTGAGCACCGGCGAGTAGATCGAGTCGACCGGGATCCGGCCGATCTCCTGGCCGACCTGCTTGTTCTGCACGGCGGAGACGTAGCCGCGACCGCGCTCGACGGTCAGCTCCATCTCCAGCTTGCCCTTGCCGTTCAGCGTGGCCAGGACCAGGTCGGGGTTGTGCACCTCGACGCCGGCCGGCGGGGCGATGTCGGCGGCGGTGACCAGACCCGGGCCCTGCTTGCGCAGGTACATCACGACCGGCTCGTCGTGCTCCGAGGAGACGACCAGCTGCTTGATGTTCAGGATCAGGTCGGTGACGTCCTCCTTGACGCCCGGCACGGTGGTGAACTCGTGCAGCACGCCGTCGATGCGGATGGACGTGACCGCCGCACCCGGGATCGAGGAGAGGAGGGTCCGGCGCAGGGAGTTGCCGAGGGTGTAGCCGAAGCCCGGCTCCAGCGGCTCGATCACGAACCGGGAGCGGTACTCGTCGACGACCTCTTCGGTCAACGAGGGACGCTGAGCGATCAGCATGGTGTGTGTCCTTCAGTCGTGGACGCCCGCTATTTGACGTCCGCTGTACTGACAAGGGTACGGGCGGTACGGCGCCATCGGCTCCGTACCGCCCCCACCGGTCAGCTCTTTACTTGGAGTAGAGCTCGACGATCAGCTGCTCCTGCACCTGGGTGTCGATCACCTGGCGCTCGGGCAGGCTGTGCACGAGGACCCGCAGCTGCGTGGGGATGGCCTCCAGCCACGCCGGGACGGTCTTCTCGCTGGCCTCCGCCTTGGCCACCTCGAAGGGGGTCAGGTTGCGGGAGCCCTCGCGGACCTCGATGACGTCGTGCACGGCCACGCGCGCCGACGGGATGTCGGTCTTGCGGCCGTTGACCTGGATGTGTCCGTGACGGACCAGCTGACGGGCGTGGTCGCGGGACTTGGCGAAGCCGGCCCGGTAGACCACGTTGTCGAGGCGGGTCTCAAGGATGCGCAGAAGGTTCTCACCGGTCTTGCCGGTCTTCTGGTTCGCTTCCTTGTAGTAGTTCACGAACTGCTTCTCAAGGACGCCGTAGATACGGCTGCACTTCTGCTTCTCACGCAGCTGCAGCAGGTACTCGCTGTCCTTGGTGCGCCCGCGACCGTGCTCACCCGGGGGGTAAGGACGGATCTCGATCGGGCACTTCGCGCTCTCGCACTTGCTCCCCTTGAGGAAGAGCTTCTGCTTCTCCCGACGGCAACGCTTGCAGTCGGCCCCGGTGTAACGCGCCATTGTCTAGTTGTCTCCTACTTCAGTGGGTCAGACGCGGCGACGCTTGGGCGGGCGGCATCCGTTGTGCGGGGTGGGGGTGACGTCCTGGATCGAGCCCACCTCGAGGCCGGTGGCCTGGAGGGAGCGGATCGCGGTCTCACGGCCGGAGCCGGGACCCTTGACGAAGACGTCGACCTTGCGCATGCCGTGCTCCTGCGCGCGGCGGGCGGCCGACTCGGCGGCCATCTGCGCGGCGAAGGGGGTGGACTTGCGCGAGCCCTTGAAGCCGACGTGGCCGGCAGAGGCCCAGGAGATCACGTTCCCGGTCGGGTCGGTGATCGAGACGATCGTGTTGTTGAACGTGCTCTTGATGTGAGCGTGCCCGTGGGCGACGTTCTTCTTCTCCTTGCGGCGCACCTTCTTGGCGCCGGCCGTACGGCCCTTCGGAGGCATTCAAATTCTCCCGTGGAGGTGGTCGGTCCTACAGCGAAGACCGCTGGCGGGGTCCTGCTGAGGACTACTTCTTGCCCGGCTTCTTCTTGCCGGCGATCGCGCGACGCGGACCCTTGCGGGTACGGGCGTTCGTGCTGGTGCGCTGACCGTGCACCGGCAGGCCGCGACGGTGACGCAGACCCTGGTAGCAGCCGATCTCGACCTTGCGGCGGATGTCGGCCTGGATCTCGCGGCGGAGGTCACCCTCGGTCTTGAGGTTGTTGTCCACGTACTCGCGGATCTTGACGAGGTCTTCCTCGGTCAGGTCGCGGACCCGGGTGTCCGGGTTCACGCCGGTCGCGGCGAGGGTCTGCTCCGAGAGCGTGCGCCCAATGCCGAAAACGTAGGTGAGGCCGACCACCACACGCTTTTCGCGCGGGAGGTCAACGCCTGCGAGGCGTGCCATTGATGTGGCTCCTGATGGCTATTCGGAGGTCTTCCGCAGCACCGTTCCCGTAAGACTCTGCGGCATTACGAGCCGGGTCCCCGGCCTCCGAGCCGGGGGTGTCGTCCCTCGCGCGCGGCGCGGGGGTCGGGTGACTGCGTATGTACGTGTATTGCTTGCGTCGCGCGAACTGCGAAGTTGCAGGTGGTCGGCGTGCGTCAGCCCTGGCGCTGCTTGTGGCGCAGGTTGTCGCAGATGACCATGACCCGGCCGTGGCGGCGGATCACCTTGCACTTGTCGCAGATCTTCTTGACGCTCGGCTTGACCTTCATGGGATGTGAGGTTCTCCGGGTCAGTGCCAATGCCCCACGGGAGCGGGGCGTCGGCAAGATCTACTTGTAGCGGTAGACGATTCGGCCACGCGTCAGGTCGTAGGGAGAGAGCTCCACGACGACCCGGTCATCCGGGAGGATGCGGATGTAGTGCATCCGCATCTTGCCGCTGATGTGCGCGAGGACCTTGTGACCGTTCTGGAGCTCCACCTTGAACATTGCGTTCGGCAGAGACTCGATCACGGTGCCCTCGATCTCGATGGCACCTTGCTTCTTGGCCACGCTTCGCCTTTCGGATCGGCTACCTTGATCGACTCACTTGCACTGTCCGCACCCGACGTGCGGGCACACGGGTGCACGAGAGCCGACGCGTCAGTCTACGTCAGTGCCTGAGAAAAGACGAATCCAGGACTATTGCCCAACCGCGGAGATCATTACGCACGGAGGCCGCGGACGGCACCGGCGCGCGGCTACGCCAGGGGGTCCGGCGCCGCGGTGATCCCGAGGCTCGCCAGCTTGGCCCGGCCGCCGTCGGGAGCGGTGAGGACCAGCGGGCCGTCCTCGGTCAGTGCGACCGAGTGCTCCCAGTGCGAGGACCAGCTGCCGTCGTTGGACTTGACCGTCCACTCGTCGTCGAGGACGTGGGTCTTGGCGGTGCCGAGGTTCACCATCGGCTCGATGGCGATGCAGAAGCCGGGCACCAGCTTCGGGCCGCGACCGCGCTTGCGGTCGACGTAGTTCAGCAGATGCGGGTCCATGTGCATCTGCGAGCCGATGCCGTGGCCGCCGTAGTCCTCGACGATGCCGTACTTGCCACTGGCCGGCCGGGGCTGGCGGCGGATGTAGCCCTCGATCGCCTTGGAGATGTCCACCAGCCGGTTGCCCTTGGCGACCGCGGCGATCCCCGCCCACATCGACTCCTCGGTGACCCGGCTGAGCTCGACCAGCTCCGCGGCGTGACCGGAGCCGACGAACGCGGTGTACGCGGCGTCGCCGTGCCAGCCGTCGATGATCGCGCCGCAGTCGATGGAGATGATGTCGCCGTCCTGGAGCACGGTGTCGGCGGACGGGATGCCGTGGACGACGACGTCGTTCACGGAGGTGCAGATGGTGGCCGGGAAGCCGCCGTAGCCAAGGAAGTTGGACTTGGCGCCGTGCTCGGCGAGGACCTTGCGGGCCGCCTCGTCCAGGTCCTTGGTGGTGGCGCCGGGCACCGCGGTCTCACGGGTCGCCGCGTGAATGGCGGCGACCACCAGCCCCGCCTCGCGCATCTTCGCGATCTGCGCGGGGTTCTTGATCTCCAGCATGCCGGTGCCTGCGCCTCTCTGCGGCTGAACCTCCCCCACGCTTCAGGCGTGGGGGGACCCCCATCGCTCTCGCGGAGGTGGTTACGCTCTGCTCTGGTTACTCGATGACTGGTTGCTGCCTTAACCGTAGCCGGTCAACAGCAGACGGCCGCGGCGCCCATGCTGGACAACCGCGGCCGTACCGGAGTCGCGCCGCTTCTACTCGCCGCTCCCCAGGGCGTCCATCGCCCGCTGGGTGACCTCGGCGACCTTGCCGAGGGCCGGGATCGTGGAGACCAGGCCCTGGTTGCGGTAGAAGTCGATGATCGGCTCGGTCTCGGCGTGGTAGACCTCGAGCCGCTTCCGCACGGTGTCCTCGCGGTCGTCCTCGCGCTGGTACAGCTCGCCGCCGCAGGTGTCGCAGACGCCCTCGGCCTTCGGCTGGTTGTACTCGACGTGGAAGACGTGGCTGGAGTCCTTGCGGCAGATCCGGCGGCCGGCGATCCGCTTGACCACCTCGTCCTCCGGGACCTCCAGGTCCAGGACGGCGTCCAGCTTCAGACCCTTGCCCTGAAGGTAGGCGTCCAGCGCCTCGGCCTGGCCGAGGTTGCGGGGGAAGCCGTCCAGCAGGAAGCCCTCGGCCGCGTCCGCCTGGTCCATCCGGTCCTCGGCCATCCCGATGGTGACCGAGTCGGGCACGAGGTTGCCGGCGTCCATGTAGGACTTCGCCTCGACGCCCAGGGGCGTGCCCTGGGAGATGTTGGCCCGGAACAGGTCACCCGTGGAGATGTGCGGGATCGCCAGGTTCTTGGCCAGGTACGCGGCCTGCGTACCCTTACCGGCCCCCGGGGGTCCGACGAGGACGATTCGCATCAGCGGAGGAACCCTTCGTAGTTGCGCTGCTGAAGCTGGCTCTCGATCTGCTTCACGGTCTCCAGGCCCACACCCACGATGATCAGGATGCTCGTCCCGCCGAACGGGAAGTTCTGGTTCGCGTTGAACAGCACCAACGCCACTGTTGGTACGAGCGCGATCAGCCCCAGGTACAGCGAGCCCGGCCACGTGATCCGGTTGAGCACGTAGCTGAGGTACTCGGCCGTCGGGCGACCAGCCCGGATGCCCGGGATGAAGCCACCATACTTCTTCATGTTGTCGGCAACTTCTTCGGGGTTGAAGCTGATGGCCACGTAGAAGAAGGCGAAGAAAACGATGAGCAAGAAGTACGTGACGATGTAAACCGGGTGATTTCCCTTGGTGAAGTTGGTGGCGATCCAGGTCGCCCAAGCCGCCTTCGACCCGCTGAACTGAGCGATCAGCGCCGGGATGTAGAGCAGCGACGACGCGAAGATGACAGGAATCACACCTGCCTGGTTCACCTTGAGCGGGATGTACGTGGACGTACCGCCATAGGACCGGCGCCCGATCATCCGCTTCGCGTACTGCACCGGGATGCGCCGCTGCGCCTGCTCGACGAAGACCACGAGGGCGACCATCGCCAGGCCCACCGCGATCACGGAGAAGAACTCGATCCAGCCGTCGGCCAGCTTGCCGGTCAGCTTGATCTGCCACAGCGCGCCCGGGAAGCCGGCGGCGATCGAGATGAACATCAGGATCGACATGCCGTTGCCGATGCCGCGGTCGGTGACCAGCTCGCCCAGCCACATGATGAGGCAGGTGCCGGCGGTCATCGTGATCACCATCGTGATGGTGGTGAAGATCGAGTCGTTGGGCACGATCTGGCTGGCGACCGGGCAGCTCTGGAAGAGCGCGCCGCTGCGGGCGGTGGCCACCAGGCCGGTGCCCTGCAGCACGGCCAGCGCCACGGTCAGATAGCGGGTGTACTGGGTGATCTTCGCCTGGCCGGACTGCCCCTCCTTCTTGAGGGCCTCCAGCCGTGGGATCACGACGGTCAGCAGCTGGAGGATGATGCTCGCCGTGATGTACGGCATGATCCCCAGCGCGAAGATCGTGATCTGCAGCAGCGCTCCACCGCTGAACATGTTCACCAGGGCGAACAACCCGCTGTTGCCGCCGGCCTGCTTCATGCAGGTCTCGACGTTCGCGTAGTTCACCCCTGGGACCGGGATGTGCGCTCCGATCCGGTAGAGCACGATGATGCCCAACGTGAACAGCAGCTTCTTGCGCAGGTCGGGCGTCTTGAACGCTCGGGCGAACGCGGTGAGCACGGTGCCTCCTGCGCCTCCCGCCCTTGAGGGCCAGGAGGTGACGGTCTTGAGGATCGACGAATACGTAGCGGCTGTACCGCGCGGAGCTCCCCCACGCGGCGGGTGCCGGGGCGGACCCCGGACAAATCAAACAGTGCAGGCCACCTTACCGGCGACCGTACCCCCGTGGAACGACCAACCGGGGATGCCCCAAACGATGGGCATCCCCGGTCAGTTGAACCAACGAACTCAGATGAGCTCGGTGACGGTGCCGCCGGCGGCGGCAATCTTCTCCTTGGCGGAGGAGGAGACGGCGTCAACCGAAACCTGCAGCGCCACGGAGATCTCGCCCTGGCCCAGGACCTTGACGAGCTCGTTCTTGCGCACCGCGCCCTTGGCGACCAGGTCGGCCACCGTGACCTCGCCACCCTGCGGGTAGAGCGCGGCCAGCTTCTCCAGGTTCACGACCTGGAACTGCTTGTGGGCGGGGTTCTTGAAGCCCTTCAGCTTCGGGAGGCGCATGTGGAGGGGCATCTGCCCACCCTCGAAGCGCTCCGGAACCTGGTAACGGGCCTTGGTGCCCTTGGTACCACGACCAGCGGTCTTACCCTTGGACGCCTCACCACGACCGACACGGGTCTTGGCGGTCTTGGCGCCCGGGGCGGGCCGGAGGTTGTGGACCTTCAGCGGGTTGGTCTCCGCCATGTCAGTCGACCTCCTCGACCGTCACGAGGTGACGCACGGTGTGGACCATGCCGACGACCTCCGGACGGGCCTCCCGGACGACGCTGTCGTTCAGGCGCTTGAGGCCGAGCGAACGGAGCGTGTCACGGTGGTTCTGCTTGCTACCGATGTAGGACTTGGTCTGGGTGATCTTGATGCGCATCACGCATTCACCCCGGCACGCGCCCGCAGCAGAGCGGCGGGAGCAACGTCCTCCAGCGGCAGACCACGACGGGCGGCGATCTCCTCGGGCCGCTGCAGGCCCTTGAGCGCCTCCACCGTGGCGTGCACGATGTTGATCGGGTTCGACGAGCCGAGCGACTTGCTCAGCACGTCGTGGATGCCCGCGCACTCCAGGACGGCGCGCACCGGGCCACCGGCGATCACACCGGTACCGGGGGAAGCCGGCTTGAGCAGGACGACGCCCGCAGCCTTCTCGCCCTGGATCGGGTGCGGGACGGTACCGGCGATACGGGGGACCTTGAAGAAGTTCTTCTTGGCCTCTTCCACGCCCTTGGCGATGGCAGCCGGAACTTCCTTGGCCTTGCCGTAACCGACACCTACGGTGCCGTCACCGTCACCCACCACGACGAGCGCGGTGAAGCTGAAGCGACGACCACCCTTGACAACCTTGGCGACGCGGTTGATCGCGACAACGCGCTCAACGTACGCGGTCTTCTCGGCGGCAGCGCCACCGTCGCGACCCTTCCGGTCCCGCCGCTCGCCGCCACCGGCACCGCTTCCGCGGCGCTGGGGTCCAGCCATTGGAATTACCTCTCTCTGTTACGTCCGCTAGCTCCGGAACCGGGGCTTAGAACTTCAGCCCGGCTTCGCGGGCGGCGTCGGCCAGAGCGGCAATCCGCCCGGCGTACTGCTTGCCACCGCGGTCGAACACGACGGCCTCGACACCGGCGGCCTTGGCACGCTCGGCGACCAGGGCGCCAACCTTCTGGGCCTGGGCGCTCTTGTCGCCCTCGCCACCACGGATCGACGCGTCCAGGGTCGAAGCCGACGCCAGGGTGTGACCCTGGACGTCGTCGATCACCTGGGCGAAGATGCCGCGGTTGGACCGCGTCACGACCAGACGCGGACGCTCCGCAGTACCCGAAATCCGCTTGCGGATGCGGATGTGGCGACGCTTGGCGGCAGCGCGCTTGTAGGCGTTGCCCTTAGCGATCTTCACACCGTATGCCATGGCTTACTTACCCGCCTTTCCGACCTTGCGGCGGATGACTTCGCCCTCGTACTTGACGCCCTTGGCCTTGTACGGGTCGGGCTTCCGCAGCTTGCGGATGTTCGCGGCGACCTCGCCGACCTTCTGCTTGTCGATGCCCTCGACGCTGAACTTCGTCGGCGACTCGACCTTGAACGAGATGCCCTCGGGCGCCTCGATCAGGATCGGGTGGCTGTAGCCCAGGGAGAACTCCAGGTTGGAACCCTTGGCCTGGACGCGGTAACCAACACCGCTGATCTCGAGCTTCTTCACGTAGCCCTGGGTCACGCCGGTGATCATGTTCGCCACCAGCGTGCGGGACAGGCCGTGCAGGGCCTTGTTCTGACGCTCGTCGTTCGGACGGGAGACGGCGATGACGCCGTCCTCACCCTTGGCGACCTCGATGGGCGCCGCGACGGTGTGCGAAAGGGAACCCTTGGGGCCCTTCACGTTGACCGTGCGGCCCTCGATGGTGACGTCCACACCAGCGGGAACCTGGATGGGCAGCTTGCCAATGCGCGACATTAGCTATTCCTCCGTTCCCGATTACCAGACGTAGGCGAGGACTTCCCCACCCACGCCCTTCTTGCTGGCCTGCTGGCCGGTCAGGAGACCGTGGGACGTGGAGATGATCGCCACGCCCAGGCCGCCGAGGACCTTCGGCAGGTTGGTGGACTTTGCGTAGACCCGCAGACCCGGCTTCGAGATCCGCTTGATGCCGGCGATCGAGCGCTCGCGGTTCGGCCCGAACTTCAGCTCGAGGACGAGGTTCTTGCCGACCTCGGCGTCCTCGACGCGCCAGCCGGTGATGTAACCCTCCTGCTGGAGGATCTCCGCGATGTGCGACTTGATCTTGCTGTGCGGCATCGTCACGGTGTCGTGGTACGCCGAGTTCGCGTTCCGCAGACGGGTCAGCATGTCTGCGATGGGATCAGTCATGGTCATGAATTGGCCTTCGGCCTCTCTCGCCGGGGTTTCCTATCTGCGCCATCCCTCTCCCCGATCTCGGTCGGGACGGGTGCGGCGCGGGGACCTACGGCGTAGTAAGCGACGTTATGCGGGTGGAACCCGCGGTCGGTCTCGGGCGGCGGGGCGCCCAAACCCTTCCAGCGTACGGGAAGAGGTCTGGGACGCCCGCCGTCCCAATGCTTACCGAGAGCGTCCGGTAATTCCCAACTAGGGGATTACCAGGAGCTCTTGGTCACGCCCGGCAGCTCGCCACGGTGAGCCATCTCACGAAGGCACACGCGGCAGAGGCCGAACTTGCGGTAGACGGAGTGCGGACGACCGCAGCGCTGGCAGCGGGTGTACGCGCGCACACCGAACTTGGGCTTGCGAGCAGCCTTGGCAATCAGAGCCTTCTTCGCCATCTCGCTCACGCCTCCTTGAACGGGAAGCCGAGGTGACGAAGCAGGGCGCGGCCCTCGTCGTCGTTGGTCGCCGTGGTGACCACGGTGATGTCCATACCCCGGGTACGGTCGATCTTGTCCTGGTCGATCTCGTGGAACATGACCTGCTCGGTGAGACCGAAGGTGTAGTTGCCCCGACCGTCGAACTGCTTGGGGGACAGACCGCGGAAGTCGCGGATGCGCGGCAGCGCCAGCGACAGCAGGCGGTCCAGGAACTCCCACATGCGGTCACCGCGGAGGGTGACGTGGGCACCGATCGGCTGGCCCTCACGCAGCTTGAACTGCGCGATGGACTTACGGGCCTTGGTGACGGCCGGCTTCTGGCCGGTGATCGTGGTGAGGTCGCGCACGGCGCCCTCGATCAGCTTGGAGTCGCGGGCGGCGTCGCCCACACCCATGTTGACCACGATCTTCACGAGGCCGGGGATCTGCATGACGTTCTCGTAGGAGAACTCGTCCTTCAGCTTCCCGGCGATCTCTTCGCGGTAGCGCGTCTTCAGACGCGGCGCGTTGGTGGTGGCAGTCATCAGATGTCCTCACCGGTCCGCTTGGCAACGCGGATCTTGTTGCCCTCGTCGTCGAAGCGGTACCCGACGCGGGTGACGACCTTCTTGCCGTCCTTCTCCACGACCAGCTGAACGTTGCTGACGTGGATGGGGGCCTCGGTCGTCACGATGCCGCCGGTCTGCGCTCCACGAGCGGTCTGTCCGGCCTTGGTGTGCTTCTTGACCCGGTTGACACCCTCGACCAGGACGCGGTCCTCGCGGGGGTAGGCCGCGATGACCTTGCCCTGCTTGCCCTTGTCCTTACCGGTGATGACCTGGACCAGGTCGCCCTTCTTGATCTTCATCGGTTACAGCACCTCCGGCGCGAGCGAGATGATCTTCATGAACTTCTTCTCGCGCAGCTCACGGCCCACGGGGCCGAAGATACGGGTGCCGCGGGGGTCGCCATCGTTCTTGAGGATGACGGCCGCGTTCTCGTCGAAGCGGATGTACGAGCCGTCGGGGCGGCGGCGCTCCTTGACGGTGCGAACGATGACGGCCTTGACGACGTCACCCTTCTTCACGTTGCCACCGGGGATCGCGTCCTTGACGGTGGCGACGATGACGTCACCGATGCCCGCGTAGCGGCGACCGGAACCACCGAGAACACGGATGCAAAGGATTTCCTTCGCACCAGTGTTGTCGGCGACGCGCAGTCGCGACTCCTGCTGGATCACGTCTATCTCCTGAATGTCTGCCGGTTCCCGGCAGGGGCCTTCGTTCCCTTACGGGACGTCAGCCCCTGCCGAGCCTGGCGGAACTGTTCCTAGGGGGTCCCCCCAGGAGGGATGTGCTTGCCTGTCGAAATCCCCGTGCGGGAATCCCCCTCACGAGGAATTCCCAGCCGGGAATTACTTGGCCTTCTCGAGGATCTCGACGATGCGCCAGCGCTTGGTGGCGGACAGCGGCCGGGTCTCCATCAGGAGGACGCGGTCGCCGACACCGGCAGCGTTCTGCTCGTCGTGCGCCTTGAGCTTGTTGGTACGGCGGATGACCTTGCCGTACAGCGCGTGCTTGACGCGGTCCTCGACGGCGACGACGACGGTCTTGTCCATCTTGTCGCTGACGACCAGACCCTCACGGGTCTTGCGGAAACCGCGCTCGTTCGTCTCAGTCACATTCTTCTCGCTCATCAGGCGCTCTCCACCGTCTCGATGCCGAGCTCGCGCTCCCGCATCAGGGTGTAGATCCGGGCGATGTCCTTGCGGACGGCCTTCAGCCGGCCGTGGTTCTCGAGCTGTCCGGTCGCCGCCTGGAAGCGGAGGTTGAACAGCTCCTCCTTGGCCTCACGCAGCTTGGCAACGAGGTCCTCGTTGTTCAGCTCGCGCAGCTCGGTCGCCTTGGTACCGGCCGCCATCACGACTCACCTGCCTCGCGCCGCACGATGCGGCACTTCATCGGAAGCTTGTGGGCGGCGCGGGTCAGCGCCTCCTTGGCAACCTTTTCGTTCGGGAAAGACAGCTCGAACATCACCCGACCGGGCTTGACGTTCGCGATCCACCACTCCGGCGAACCCTTACCGGAACCCATGCGGGTCTCGGCCGGCTTCTTCGTCAGCGGACGGTCGGGGTAGATGTTGATCCACACCTTGCCGCCACGCTTGATGTGACGGGTCATGGCGATACGAGCGGACTCGATCTGCCGGTTCGTCACGTAGGCCGCGGTAACGGCCTGGATGCCGTACTCACCGAAGGCCAGCTCGGTACCGCCCTTGGCCATACCGTTCCGCTTCGGGTGGTGCTGCTTGCGGTGCTTGACCCTGCGAGGGATCAGCATGTCGGTCAGCCCTCCGTTCCAGGGTTCTCCGCCGGAGCAGCGGCAGCGGCCTCGGCCTTGGGGGCCTCGGCAGCGGCGCTCTGCTGCTGCGGCTTGCGGCCGCGACCGCCACGCTCGCCACCGCGGCGCGGACGCTGGTCGCCACCACCGCGGGCCGGGCGGTTGCCCGCACGCGCGGCGGCGTTCTCGGCACGCACCTCGGCGATGTTCTTCACGTCGCCCTTGTAGATCCAGACCTTCACGCCGATCCGGCCGAAGGTGGTCTTGGCCTCGAAGAAGCCGTAGTCGACGTTCGCACGGAGCGTGTGCAGGGGCACACGGCCCTCGCGGTAGAACTCCGAGCGGGACATCTCGGCACCGCCGAGACGGCCACCACACTGGATCTTGATGCCCTTGGCGCCGGCCTTCATCGTCGACTGCATGCTCTTGCGCATGGCGCGACGGAAGGAGACGCGGGAGGACAGCTGCTCGGCGACGGCCTGGGCCACGAGCTGAGCATCGGTCTCGGGGTTCTTGACCTCGAGGATGTTCAGCTGGACCTGCTTGCCGGTCAGCTTCTCCAGCTCACCGCGGATGCGGTCGGCCTCGGCGCCGCGGCGGCCGATGACGATGCCCGGGCGAGCGGTGTGGATGTCAACGCGGACGCGCTCACGGGTGCGCTCGATCTCCACCTTGGAGATACCGGCGCGCTCCATGCCCTTCGTCATCATGCGACGAATGGCGACGTCTTCCTTGACGTAGTCCTTGTACAGCTTGTCGGCGTACCAACGGGACTTGAAGTCCGTGGTCACACCGAGCCGGAACCCGTGCGGGTTTACCTTCTGGCCCATTACCGGGTTCCTTCCTTGCTGCTGACGACCACGGTGATGTGGCTGGTCCGCTTGCGGATCCGGTAGGCACGGCCCTGGGCACGCGGACGGAACCGCTTCAGGGTCGGGCCCTCGTCCACGTACGCCTCGCTGATGAACAGCGTGGAGGAGTCCGTGTGGTCGTAGTTGTGCGCGGCATTGGCAATGGCGCTGTCCAGCACCTTGCCCACCGGCACGCTCGCGGCCTGCGGGGCGAAACGCAGGACCGCCTGAGCCTCCGTGGCATCCATGCCACGGATAAGGTCCACCACGCGGCGGGCCTTCATGGGCGTGACGCGGATGTACCGCGCCTGGGCCCTGGCTTCCATGGTTGTCCCTTCGGTGTCAGTCATAGTCTTCGCACTCCGGTCGATCAGCGACGACGCGACTTGCGGTCGTCCTTCTCGTGGCCGCGGAAGGTGCGGGTCGGCGCAAACTCGCCGAGCTTGTGGCCGACCATCGACTCGGTGACGAACACCGGGACGTGCTTGCGGCCGTCGTGCACCGCGATCGTGTGGCCGAGCATGGCCGGGACGATCATGGAGCGGCGGGACCAGGTCTTGATGACGTTCTTGGTGCCTGCATCGTTCTGTACGTCCACCTTCTTGGCGAGGTGGTCGTCGACGAAGGGCCCCTTCTTGAGACTGCGCGGCATCTAAACCCGCTCCTAGCGCTTCTTGTTCGTCTTGCGGCGGCGGACGATGTACTTGTTGCTGGCCTTCTTCGGCGAGCGAGTACGACCCTCCTTCTTGCCCCAGGGCGAGACCGGGTGGCGACCACCGGAGGTCTTGCCCTCACCACCACCGTGCGGGTGGTCGACCGGGTTCATCACGACACCACGCACGGTCGGGCGGACGCCCTTCCAGCGCATACGGCCGGCCTTGCCCCAGTTGATGTTCGACTGCTCGGCGTTGCCGACCTCGCCGACGGTGGCGCGGCAGCGGACGTCGACCAGGCGGATCTCACCGGACGGCATGCGCAGGTGGGCCATGGAGCCCTCCCGCGCCAGCAGCTGCACGGAGGCACCCGCGGAGCGGGCGAACTTCGCGCCGCCGCCGGGCCGCAGCTCGATGGCGTGGATGGTCGTACCGACCGGGATGTTGCGCAGCGGCAGGTTGTTGCCCGGCTTGATGTCGGCGCCAGCGCCGTTCTCGATCCGGTCGCCCTGCTGGAGGCCGCGCGGGGCGATGATGTAGCGCTTCTCGCCGTCCGCGTAGTGCAGGAGCGCGATGCGCGCGGTGCGGTTGGGGTCGTACTCGATGTGCGCGACCTTGGCCGGCACGCCGTCCTTGTCGTGACGACGGAAGTCGATCACTCGGTAGGCGCGCTTGTGGCCACCGCCCTGGTGGCGAACGGTCACACGACCGGCGTTGTTACGGCCGCCCTTGCTGTGCAGCGGGCGGACCAGCGACTTCTCCGGCGTGGACCGCGTGATCTCGACAAAGTCGGCGACGCTGGAGCCACGACGGCCCGGGGTCGTCGGCTTGTACTTGCGGATACCCATTTCTCAGTCCTCGTCCGATTTCGGACGATCCGGACCGCCGTCAGGCGGTCGGACCGCCGAAGATGTCGATACGGTCGCCCTCGGCGAGGGTCACGATGGCGCGCTTGGTGTTGGCGCGCTTACCGAAACCAGTGCGGGTGCGCTTGCGCTTGCCCTGCCGGTTGATCGTGTTGACCCCGGTGACCTTGACCGAGAAGACCGCCTCGACGGCCTGCTTGATCTGGGTCTTGTTCGCGCCGGGCGCGACGATGAACGTGTACTTGTTCTCGTCCAGCAGCGCGTAGCTCTTCTCGGAAACAACCGGCTTGACGAGGACGTCGCGCGGGTCCGTGAAGGTCTTGCTGGTGACGACGGCCTCAGTCATCAGGCGTCGCTCCCTTCGGTCTCAACGGCCTTGGGGCCAGACACGAAGGACTCGAGAGCGGCCTTGGTGAAGACCACGTCGTCGGAGACGAGCACGTCGTACGTGTTCAGCTGGCCCGGCTCCAGGATGTGGACCTGGGGCAGGTTGCGGGCGGACAGCCACGCGGCCTCGTCGGAGCGCTCGGCGACCAGGAGCAGGTTCTTGCGCTCGCTGATCTTGCCGAGCAGGCCCTTGGCGGCCTTGGTGGACACCGCGCCGTCGACCACGCCGGAAACGACGTGGATGCGGCTGTGGCGGGCCCGGTCCGAGAGGGCACCGCGCAGGGCGGCGGCCTTCATCTTCTTCGGGGTCCGCTGGCTGTAGTCACGCGGCACGGGGCCGTGGACGACGCCACCGCCGGCGAACTGCGGCGCACGGGTCGAACCCTGGCGCGCGCGGCCGGTGCCCTTCTGGCGGTACGGCTTCTTGCCACCGCCGCGGACCTCGCCGCGAGTCTTGGTCTTGTGCGTGCCCTGACGGGCCGCGGCCAGCTGCGCGACAACGACCTGGTGGATCAGCGGAACGCTGACCTTGGCGTCGAAGATCTCCGCGGGGAGTTCGACGGTCCCGGCCTTGTCGCCTGCCGGCGAAAGGATGTCAATGGTGCTCATCGGTTACCTCAGGCCCCCTTGGCCGCGGTACGGACCAGGACGAGGCCGCCGTTCGGACCAGGAACTGCGCCCTTGATGAGCAGCAGGCCCTTCTCCGCGTCAACGGCGTGGACGGTCAGGTTCTGGGTGGTGACCCGCTCATTGCCCATACGGCCGGCCATCCGCATGCCCTTGAACACGCGGCCCGGGGTGGCGCAGCCACCGATGGAGCCCGGCTTGCGGTGCACGCGGTGGGCACCGTGCGAAGCCTTGCCACCGCCGAAGCCGTGACGCTTCATGACACCGGCGAAGCCCTTGCCCTTGCTCTTGCCGGTCACGTCCACCTTCACGCCCGCCTCGAAGACGTCGGCGCTCAGCTCCTGGCCGAGGGTGTACTCGCTCGCGTCGGCGGTACGGACCTCGACGAGGTGGCGACGGGGGGTGACGTCGGCCTTCGCGAAGTGGCCCTTGAGGGGCTTGTTCACCTTGCGCGGGTCGATCTCGCCGAAGGCGATCTGGACGGAGTCGTAGCCGTCCTGGTCATTGGTGCGCACCTGGGTCACGACGCAGGGCCCGGCCTTGACGACGGTGACCGGAACAACACGGTTGTTCTCGTCCCACACCTGCGTCATGCCGAGCTTCTCGCCCAGGAGCCCCTTGATCTGCTTAGCCATTCTCAGATCACCGACCCTCAGAGCTTGATCTCGATGTCGACACCGGCCGGGAGGTCGAGTCGCATCAGGGAGTCAACGGTCTTCGGCGTCGGGTCGAGGATGTCGATCAGGCGCTTGTGCGTGCGCATCTCGAAGTGCTCGCGCGAGTCCTTGTACTTGTGCGGCGACTTGATGACGCAGTACACGTTCTTCTCAGTGGGCAGCGGCACCGGGCCCGCGACCGACGCACCAGTACGGGTCACCGTCTCGACGATCTTCTTCGCCGAGGAGTCGATGACCTCGTGGTCGTAGGCCTTGAGCCGGATGCGGATCTTCTGTCCCGCCATGGCTACTTCGTAGTCCTGTCTCTCGTAACGCTCTGGGACCCGGTGAGGCCACTACTTTCCTCCGACCCACGCGGTCGGGCGTGTCGCGCTCCTTCTCGTAAATCTCCGCAGGAGAGATCCCTCGAGGAGGAGAACGTGGGGGAAGAACACCCACCGGGCGCCTGGCCGAGGCACCCCGCTGACACTTCCCGGAAGATTCCCGTACTTCCGCCCCTGAGAAGAGGCGACGAATACCTGGGACTCGCTTCCAGTCCCCCCGGCGGGAGGCGCGCAGCATCGGCACTCAACCGAGCAACCTGGACAGTGTGCCATACGCGGGACGCGTAAGGCCAATCGGGCCCCAACTGTCAAGAAGCCCCGCCCACCTACTGGTGGGCGGGGCTTCCCGCTGCTCCGGAGAGCTACCGGGTCGACCGGATCAGCAATTACTTGTTGATCTTGGTGACCTGGCCGGCGCCGACGGTCCGGCCACCCTCACGGATGGCGAACTTCAGGCCCTCCTCCATGGCGACGGGCTGGATGAGCTCCACCTTCATCTCGGTGTTGTCACCCGGCATGACCATCTCGGTGCCCTCGGGGAGGGTCACAACACCGGTCACGTCAGTCGTACGGAAGTAGAACTGCGGACGGTAGTTGTTGAAGAACGGCGTGTGGCGGCCACCCTCGTCCTTGGAGAGGATGTAGGCCTGCGCCTCGAACTCGGTGTGCGGGGTGACCGAGCCCGGCTTGATGATGACCTGGCCGCGCTCGACGTCCTCGCGCTTGATGCCGCGAAGCAGCAGACCGACGTTCTCACCGGCCTGGCCCTCGTCGAGCAGCTTGCGGAACATCTCGATACCGGTGACGGTGGTCGAGGTCTTCTCCTGCTTGATACCGATGATGTCAACCTGCTCGTTGACCTTCAGGATACCGCGCTCGATACGACCGGTGACGACGGTGCCACGACCGGTGATCGTGAAGACGTCCTCGACCGGCATCAGGAACGGCTTGTCGACGTCGCGCTCCGGCTGCGGGATCGACTCGTCGACGGCCTTCATCAGCTCGAGGACGGAGTTGCCCCACTCCTTGTCGCCCTCGAGGGCCTTCAGAGCGGAGACCTTGACGACCGGAACGTCGTCGCCGGGGAACTCGTACTCGTTGAGGAGCTCACGGACCTCGAGCTCGACGAGCTCCAGGATCTCCTCGTCGTCCACCATGTCGGCCTTGTTCAGGGCGACGACGATGTACGGAACGCCGACCTGGCGGGCCAGGAGCACGTGCTCCTTGGTCTGCGGCATCGGGCCGTCGGTGGCGGCGACCACCAGGATCGCGCCGTCCATCTGGGCGGCACCGGTGATCATGTTCTTGATGTAGTCCGCGTGACCGGGGCAGTCGACGTGGGCGTAGTGACGCGTCTCGGTCTGGTACTCGACGTGCGCGATGGAGATGGTGATACCGCGCTGGCGCTCCTCAGGAGCCTTGTCGATCTGGTCGAAGGCCGAGGCCTCGTTCAGGTCCGGGTACGCGTCGTGCAGCACCTTGGTAATGGCGGCCGTGAGGGTCGTCTTACCGTGGTCGATGTGACCGATGGTGCCGATGTTGACGTGCGGCTTAGTCCGCTCGAACTTCGCCTTCGCCACTGGGGTCCTCCTGTGGAGTGGTTCTGTACGCCTTACTCATCGGCGCCAGGTGATCTTTGCTGGATAGCCCGGGCCCGGGGGCATTCCTCCGCTGTTGCGGTGGAATGCCCCGACAGGCACCGGAGTCAAGCCTAGAGCGTGAACTCGACGGGTGAGTTACTCGCCCTTGGCCTTGGCGATGATCTCCTCGGCGACGTTCTTGGGAACCTCGGCGTAGGAGTCGAACTGCATCGAGTAGCTCGCGCGACCCGACGTCTTGCTGCGGAGGTCTCCGACGTAGCCGAACATCTCCGAGAGCGGAACCAGGCCCGTGACGAGCTTGGCGCCGGCGCGGTCCTCCATGGACTGGATCTGACCACGACGGGAGTTGATGTCGCCGATCACGTCGCCCATGTAGTCCTCGGGCGTGGTGACCTCGACCTTCATCATCGGCTCGAGCAGGGCCGGGCTGGCCTTGCGGGCGGCCTCCTTGAAGGCCATCGAACCGGCGATCTTGAACGCCATTTCCGACGAGTCGACCTCGTGGAACGCGCCGTCGAGGAGCGTGACCTTGACACCGGTCAGCGGGTAACCGGCGAGGACACCGAACTCCATGGCCTCCTGGCAACCCGCGTCCACGGACGGGATGTACTCCCGCGGGATGCGGCCACCGGTGACCTTGTTCTCGAACTCGTACCCGTCGCCCTCGAGCGGCTCGAGCGCGATCTGCACCTTCGCGAACTGGCCGGAACCACCAGTCTGCTTCTTGTGCGTGTAGTCGAGACGCTCGACCGGCTTGCGCAGGGTCTCGCGGTACGCGACCTGCGGCTTGCCGACGTTGGCCTCGACCCGGAACTCACGCTTCATACGGTCGACCAGCACGTCGAGGTGCAGCTCGCCCATACCCGCGATGATGGTCTGGCCGGTCTCCTCGTCGGTGTGCACCTGGAACGAGGGGTCCTCTTCGGCGAGGCGCTGGATGGCGACACCCAGCTTCTCCTGGTCGCCCTTGGACTTGGGCTCGATGGCGACCTGGATGACCGGGGCCGGGAACTCCATCGACTCCAGGATCACCGGGGAGCCCGCGTCGCAGAGGGTCTCACCGGTGGTGGTCTGCTTCAGACCCATGACGGCGACGATGTCGCCGGCACCCACCGCGTCGATCTCCTCACGCTTGTTCGCGTGCATCCGGTAGATCTTGCCGATGCGCTCCTTCTTGCCCTTCACCGAGTTCTGCACCTGCGTGCCGGCCTCGAGGCGGCCCGAGTACACCCGGATGAAGGTGAGCTTGCCCAGGTGGGGGTCGCTCGCGATCTTGAAGGCGAGGGCGGCCAGCGGCTCCTCCTCGGACGGGCGCCGCTTGACGACCTCGTCCGGGTTGTTGACCGCGTGACCCTCGATGGCCTCGACGTCCAGCGGGGACGGGAGGTAGCGCACGACCGCGTCGAGCAGGGGCTGTACGCCCTTGTTCTTGAACGCGGTACCGCAGAACACCGGGGTGACGGTGGTGACGTCGGCGTTGCCGGAGGCGATGGTGATACGACGGATCGCGGCGTAGAGCTGCTCCACGGTGGGCTCCTGGCCCTCCAGGTACAGCTCCATGATCTCTTCGTCGTTCTCGGCCACGGTCTCGAGGAGCTTGCCGCGCCATTCGTCGGCGGCCTCGATGTGCGTGTCCGGGATGTCGACGGTGTCGTACATCTCGCCCTTGGCGGCCTCGGCCGACCAGACCAGGGCCTTCATCGTCACGAGGTCGACGACGCCCTTGAAGTCGGCCTCGGTGCCGATCGGCAGCTGCATCACGATCGGGGTCGCGCCCAGGCGATCCGTGATCATGTCGACGCAGCGGTGGAACTCGGCACCCGTGCGGTCGAGCTTGTTGACGAAGCAGATGCGCGGAACGCCGTAGCGGTCCGCCTGACGCCAAACGGTCTCGGACTGGGGCTCGACACCGGCAACGCCGTCGAACACCGTCACCGCACCGTCGAGCACGCGCAGCGAACGCTCCACCTCGACGGTGAAGTCGACGTGGCCCGGGGTGTCGATGATGTTGATGGTGTTGTCGACGTTGTCCAGCGGCCAGTGGCAGGTCGTCGCGGCAGACGTGATCGTGATGCCGCGCTCCTGCTCCTGCTCCATCCAGTCCATCGTGGCAGCGCCGTCGTGGACCTCACCGATCTTGTACGAAACACCGGTGTAGAACAGGATCCGCTCGGTGGTGGTCGTCTTGCCCGCGTCGATGTGGGCCATGATCCCGATGTTGCGGACCTTGGCCAGGTCAAGCGAAGTGGTAGCCATAGTGGCTCAGTCTTCTCTCGGTCTCGATGTGGGTTGCGACTACCAGCGGTAGTGCGCGAAGGCCTTGTTGGACTCGGCCATCTTGTGCGTGTCCTCACGCTTCTTGACCGAAGCGCCGAGGCCGTTGGAGGCGTCGAGCAGTTCGTTCATGAGGCGCTCGGTCATGGTCTTCTCGCGGCGGGCGCGGGAGTAGCCCACGAGCCAGCGGAGCGAGAGGGTGGCGGCGCGGCCGGGCTTGACCTCGACCGGGACCTGGTAGGTCGCACCACCGACGCGGCGGGACTTGACCTCGAGGGTCGGCTTGATGTTCTCCAGCGCGCGCTTCAGCGTGATGACCGGGTCGGTGCCGGTCTTCTCACGCAGACCCTCCATGGCGCCGTAGACGATGCGCTCGGCGGTGGAGCGCTTGCCGTTCAGCAGCACCTTGTTGATGAGGGAGGTCACCAGGGGGGAGCCGTAAACCGGGTCGATGATGACCGGGCGCTTCGGGGCGGGGCCCTTACGAGGCATTCTTACTTCTCCTTCTTGGCGCCGTAGCGGCTGCGAGCCTGCTTGCGGTTCTTGACGCCCTGCGTGTCGAGGGAGCCGCGGATGATCTTGTACCGAACACCCGGCAGGTCCTTCACACGGCCGCCGCGCACGAGCACGATCGAGTGCTCCTGCAGGTTGTGGCCCTCACCCGGAATGTAAGCGGTGACCTCGATCCCACTGGTCAGACGCACACGCGCGACCTTACGCAGGGCCGAGTTCGGCTTCTTCGGGGTGGTCGTGAACACACGCGTGCAGACGCCGCGGCGCTGGGGCGAACCCTCGAGTGCGGGCGTCTTGTTCTTCTCGACCTTGTCCTGCCGGCCCTTACGGACCAGCTGCTGGATCGTAGGCACTACTTCTCCGGTTTCTGTGTGCCAGTCTCGGTAAAGCTAACCTGGAACATTTCCCGACCCACGCGGTCGGGTGTGTCGAATACTGCAGACCGGCCTCGCTGGAACGAGGAGGCGGCAGATTGCGGTGTCAAAACCCGGCTTCCGCGCTGCCGGGACTCTCCGGCCGGACTGGTGGGAGAAGGCGCGCACGGCAGCCCAGGGACACCCCAGGCACAAGGTCAGAGCGTACCTAGCGCATGGGCTGCGGTCAAAACAAATGCACACGCGAAGGACACGCCGGACTCGGACGGCGTTGCGGCCACCGTAGTGGGATCCACGGGCCTACGGAAGAAGGCGCACACCCGTCAGCCGCGGGTCACCGCCAGCAACACCATCACCAGGAAGAACAGGGCCCAGGCACCGATCCCGAGCCAGCCGAGCACCAGCCCGGCGATCGCCTGGCCGTCGCCCCGCTCCCCCGTCCGCCGGATCTCGGCCCGCGCCTTGTGCCCCAGGATCACCGCGGGGATCGACGTCAGACCCCAGGTGAACGGGCCTATCAGCCCGCAGACCAGCGCGCCCGTGGCGGCGCCGTTGGTGGTCTGCGGCATCGGCATCTGGAGGGGCATGAACGTAGCCGGCACTGCGGGCCGCGGCGTGAACTGCGCCTGCGGCACCGGGCCCTGCGGAAGATCGGCGACCAGCATCTGCAACTCGGCGTGGGTCTGCGCCTGATAGGCCCGGCCCATCCGCTGCTCGTACTCGGCCTGTCCGAGACGCCCCTCGGCGAAACCCGCCTTCAGCACGTCGACCGCGCGCTCGCGGTCGGCGTGCGAGGCCCGCATCGCAGGCACCTGATACGGGTTCTGCGCGGGATGCCCACCCTGCCACGGCTGGAATGCCACGTCGCGAACCTCCCCCCGCTCAATTGTCGTCCCCATCTTCTCATCACAGACGCGGCAATGGGAGGACAAGTTCCCGCGGCCCTGCGAACGCCGCAGGGCGGCCACCCCGGTGGGGTGACCGCCCTGTTCAGGCGCGTGTGGCCTTACTGGTTGTACGGACCGTAGTCGTAGTCCTCCAGCGGGACCGCCTGGCCGGAACCGGTGCCGAACGGCGAGTAGTCGATGTCGTCGTAACCGACGGCCGAGTACATCGCGGCCTTGGCCTCCTCGGTCGGCTCGACCCGGATGTTGCGGTAGCGGGACAGGCCCGTACCGGCCGGGATGAGCTTACCGATGATGACGTTCTCCTTGAGGCCGATGAGGCTGTCGGACTTGGCGTTGATCGCCGCGTCCGTCAGGACTCGGGTCGTCTCCTGGAAGGAGGCGGCCGACAGCCAGGACTCCGTCGCCAGCGAGGCCTTGGTGATACCCATCAGCTGCGGACGGCCGGAGGCCGGGTGGCCGCCTTCCGCCACCACGCGACGGTTCTCGCCCTCGAACTTCGAGCGCTCCACCAGCTCGCCCGGCAGCAGCTCCGCGTCGCCGGACTCGATGATCGTCACACGGCGCAGCATCTGCCGGATGATGATCTCGATGTGCTTGTCGTGGATCGCCACGCCCTGGCTGTTGTAGACCTTCTGGACCTCGCCGACCAGGTGGACCTGGACGGCACGCTGGCCGAGGATCCGCAGCACGTCGTGCGGGTTGATCGCACCGACGGTCAGCGGCTGGCCGACCTCGACGTGGTCACCCTCGGACACCAGCATGCGGGCGCGCTTGGAGACGCCGTAGGCCGTCTCGTCGCTGCCGTCGTCCGGCGTGACGATGACCTTCTTGGTCTTCTCGGTCTCCTCGATGCGGACGCGGCCGGCCGCCTCCGAGATCGGGGCGACGCCCTTGGGCGTACGGGCCTCGAAGAGCTCGACGACACGCGGCAGACCCAGGGTGATGTCGTCACCGGCCACACCACCGGTGTGGAAGGTACGCATCGTCAGCTGGGTGCCGGGCTCACCGATGGACTGGGCGGCGATGATGCCGACCGCCTCACCGATGTCGACCAGCTTGCCGGTGGCCAGCGAACGGCCGTAGCAGTACGCACAGGTACCGACCGCGGACTCACAGGTCAGGACCGAGCGGGTCTTGACCTCCTCCACGCCGTGCGCGATCAGCTGGTCGATCAGCACGTCACCGAGGTCGACGTTGGCCGGTGCGACGACCTTGCCGTCCACCACGACGTCCTCGGCGAGCATCCGCGCGTACACGGAGGACTCGACGTCGTCCGCCTTGCGCAGGATGCCGTCCGCGCCCTTCGAACCGATCCGCAGCTTGAGGCCGCGCTCGGTGCCGCAGTCCTCCTCGCGAATGATGACGTCCTGGGAGACGTCGACCAGACGACGGGTGAGGTAACCGGAGTCGGCGGTACGCAGGGCGGTGTCCGCCAGACCCTTACGGGCACCGTGGGTGGAGATGAAGTACTCCAGCACGGACAGGCCCTCGCGGAAGGACGCCTTGATCGGACGCGGGATGGTCTCGTTCTTGGCGTTCGACACCAGACCACGCATACCGGCGATCTGCCGCATCTGCATCATGTTTCCTCGGGCACCCGAGTCAACCATCATGAAGATGGGGTTGGTCTTGGGGAAGTTCTCATTCATCGCCTCGGCGACCTCGTTGGTCGCCTTGGTCCAGATGTTGATGAGCTCCTGCGTGCGCTCGTCCTTGGTGATCAGACCGCGCTCGTACTGCTTCTGGACCTTCTCGTCCTGGGCCTCGTAGCCGGAGACGATCGCCTTCTTGGCCTCCGGCACGACGATGTCGGAGACGGCGACGGTGACGCCGGAACGGGTGGCCCAGTAGAAGCCGGACGCCTTCAGGTTGTCGAGCGTCGCCGCCACGATGACCTTCGGGTAGCGCTCGGCCAGGTCGTTGACGATCGCGGAGAGCTGCTTCTTGCCCACCGAGTAGTCGACGAACGGGTAGTCCTCGGGCAGCAGCTCGTTGAAGAGCGCGCGGCCCAGGGTCGTCCGCAGCCGGAAGCTGTCGCCCTGCTGCCACTCCGGCTCGCCCTCGACGGGGGCCGGCGGGGTCCAGCCACGCGGCGGCACGGTGCCGATCGGGAAGCGGATGTCGACCTTCGCCTGGAGCGAGAGCTCGCGGGCGTCGAAGGCCATGATCGCTTCGGAGACCGAGGCGAACGAACGGCCCTCACCCTTGACCTCGCGCTCCTCCTCGTCCGTGGTGAGGAAGAAGAGGCCCAGCACCATGTCCTGGGTCGGCATGGTGACCGGACGGCCGTCGGCCGGCTTGAGGATGTTGTTCGAGGACAGCATCAGGATGCGTGCCTCGGCCTGCGCCTCCGCGGACAGCGGCAGGTGCACGGCCATCTGGTCACCGTCGAAGTCCGCGTTGAACGCGGTGCAGACGAGCGGGTGGATCTGGATGGCCTTGCCCTCGACCAGCTGCGGCTCGAAGGCCTGGATGCCGAGGCGGTGCAGGGTGGGCGCACGGTTCAGCAGCACCGGGTGCTCGGCGATGACCTCTTCGAGGACGTCGTACACCACGGTGCGGCCGCGCTCGACCATGCGCTTGGCCGACTTGATGTTCTGCGCGTGGTTGAGGTCCACCAGGCGCTTCATCACGAACGGCTTGAACAGCTCCAGCGCCATGGCCTTGGGCAGACCGCACTGGTGCAGCTTGAGCTGCGGGCCGACGACGATGACGGAACGGGCCGAGTAGTCGACGCGCTTGCCGAGCAGGTTCTGACGGAAGCGGCCCTGCTTGCCCTTGAGCATGTCGGACAGCGACTTCAGCGGACGGTTGCCGGGGCCCGTCACCGGGCGGCCGCGGCGGCCGTTGTCGAAGAGCGCGTCGACGGCCTCCTGGAGCATGCGCTTCTCGTTGTTCACGATGATCTCGGGCGCGCCGAGGTCGAGAAGCCGCTTCAGGCGGTTGTTGCGGTTGATCACGCGGCGGTACAGGTCGTTCAGGTCGGAGGTCGCGAAGCGGCCACCGTCCAGCTGCACCATCGGACGCAGGTCCGGCGGGATCACCGGGATGCAGTCCAGCACCATGCCCTTGGGGCTGTTGCGGGTCTGCAGGAAGGCGGAGACGACCTTCAGGCGCTTGAGCGCACGGGTCTTCTTCTGGCCCTTGCCGGTCCGGATGATCTCGCGGAGGCGCTCGGCCTCCTCCTCCAGGTCGAAGGTCTCCAGCCGCTTCTGCAGCGCGGCGGCACCCATCGAACCGTCGAAGTACGTGCCGAAGCGGTCCCGCAGCTCGCGGTAGAGGAGCTCGTCGCCCTCCAGGTCCTGGACCTTGAGGTTCTTGAAGCGGTTCCAGACCTCGTCGAGGCGGTCGATCTCGCGCTGCGCACGGTCGCGCAGCTGCTTCATCTCGCGCTCGGCACCCTCGCGCACCTTGCGGCGGGCATCCGCCTTGGCGCCCTCGGCCTCCAGCTCGGCCAGGTCGGTCTCGAGCTTCTTGGCGCGGGCCTCCAGGTCGGAGTCGCGGCGGTTCTCGATCTGCTGGCGCTCGACGGAGACGTGCGCCTCCAGCGAGGGCAGGTCGCGGGTGCGGCGCTCCTCGTCCACGAACGTGATCATGTACGCGGCGAAGTAGATGACCTTCTCGAGGTCCTTGGGCGCGAGGTCCAGCAGGTAGCCCAGCCGGCTCGGCACGCCCTTGAAGTACCAGATGTGGGTGACGGGCGCCGCCAGCTCGATGTGGCCCATCCGCTCACGGCGCACCTTGGCGCGAGTGACCTCGACACCGCAGCGCTCGCAGATGATGCCCTTGAAGCGGACGCGCTTGTACTTACCGCAGTAGCACTCCCAGTCCCGGGTGGGGCCGAAGATCTTCTCGCAGAAGAGGCCGTCCTTCTCGGGCTTGAGGGTGCGGTAGTTGATGGTCTCCGGCTTCTTGACCTCGCCGTGGGACCACTGACGGATGTCGTCAGCGGTGGCGAGGCCGATCCGCAGCTCGTCGAAGAAGTTGACGTCGAGCACTATGCGTCAATCCCTCTCAGGGTCGTGTCTAGATGGTCTGTACGGGGTCCGGGGCGGGGCCGGGATCTCTCTCGTACGAGGGAGATCCCGGCCAGACCCGTCAGACCTCTTCGACGCTGCTCGGCTCGCGCCGGGACAGGTCGATGCCGAGCTCCTCCGCAGCGCGGAAGACGTCCTCGTCGGTGTCGCGCATCTCGATGGACATGCCGTCCGAGGACAGCACCTCCACGTTGAGGCACAGGGACTGCATCTCCTTGATGAGCACCTTGAAGGACTCGGGGATGCCGGGCTCGGGGATGTTCTCGCCCTTGACGATGGCCTCGTAGACCTTCACGCGGCCGGTGACGTCGTCGGACTTGATCGTCAGCAGCTCCTGGAGGGCGTACGCGGCGCCGTAAGCCTCCAGCGCCCACACCTCCATCTCACCGAAGCGCTGGCCACCGAACTGAGCCTTACCACCCAGCGGCTGCTGGGTGATCATCGAGTACGGACCGGTCGAGCGGGCGTGCAGCTTGTCGTCGACCAGGTGGTGCAGCTTGAGGATGTACATGTACCCGACCGAGATCGGGTCCGGGAACGGCTCACCGGAGCGGCCGTCGAACAGCCGCGCCTTGCCGGACGGGAGGACCATGCGGTCGCCGTCGCGGTTCGGGCGGGTGTTCTCCAGCAGACCGGCCAGCTCGTCCTCGCGGGCACCGTCGAAGACCGGGGTCGCGACGTTGGTGCGCGGGTCGACCTGGTCGGCGCCGATGACCTGCAGGCGCTGGGCCCACTCCTCACCGAGGCTGGAGACGTCCCAGCCCTGGCTGGCGAGCCAGCCGAGGTGGATCTCCAGGACCTGTCCCGGGTTCATTCGGGACGGGACACCCAGCGGGTTGAGGATGATGTCGACCGGGGTGCCGTCCTCCATGAACGGCATGTCCTCGACCGGCAGGATCTTCGAGATGACGCCCTTGTTGCCGTGGCGGCCGGCGAGCTTGTCACCGTCGGTGATCTTGCGCTTCTGCGCGACGTAGACGCGGACCAGCTGGTTCACGCCCGGGGGCAGCTCGTCGCCCTCCTCGCGGTCGAAGACGCGGACGCCGATGACCTTGCCGATCTCGCCGTGCGGGACCTTCAGCGAGGTGTCGCGGACCTCGCGCGCCTTCTCGCCGAAGATCGCGCGGAGCAGGCGCTCCTCGGGGGTCAGCTCGGTCTCGCCCTTGGGCGTGACCTTGCCGACGAGGATGTCGCCGGCGACGACCTCGGCACCGATCCGGATGATGCCGCGCTCGTCGAGGTCGGAGAGGACCTCCTCGGAGACGTTCGGGATGTCCCGGGTGATCTCCTCGGGGCCGAGCTTGGTGTCACGGGCGTCGACCTCGTGCTCCTCGATGTGGATCGAGGAGAGGACGTCGTCCTGCACGAGGCGCTGCGACAGGATGATCGCGTCCTCGTAGTTGTGGCCCTCCCACGGCATGAACGCCACGAGCAGGTTCTTGCCGAGCGCCATCTCGCCCTCGTCCGTGGACGGACCGTCGGCGAGGACCTGGCCCTCGATGACCCGCGCGCCCTCGTCCACGACGACCTTCTGGTTGAAGGAGGTGCCCTGGTTGGAGCGGGTGAACTTGGCGACGCGGTACGTGGTGTACGTGCCGTCGTCGTTGGCGACGGTGATGTAGTCCGCGGAGACCTCCTGGACCACACCGTTCTTCTCGGCCTTGATGACGTCACCGGCGTCGACCGCGCAGCGGTACTCCATGCCGGTGCCGACCAGCGGCGACTCCGCCTTGATCAGCGGAACGGCCTGGCGCATCATGTTCGATCCCATGAGCGCGCGGTTGGCGTCGTCGTGCTCGAGGAAGGGGATCATGGCGGTCGCGGCCGACACCATCTGGCGCGGCGAGACGTCCATGTAGTGCACCTCGTCGGCGGGGACGAGGTCGACCTCGCCGCCACGCCGGCGGACCAGCACACGGTTCTCGGCGAAGCGCAGGTCCTCGCTGAGCTTGGCGTTCGCCTGGGCGATCAGGTAGCGGTCTTCCTCATCGGCGGTGAGGTAGTCCACCTGGTCGGTGACCTGGCCGTCGACGACCTTGCGGTACGGCGTCTCGATGAAGCCGAAGACGTTGACCCGGCCGTAGGACGCGAGCGAACCGATCAGACCGATGTTCGGGCCTTCGGGGGTCTCGATCGGGCACATGCGGCCGTAGTGCGAGGGGTGCACGTCACGGACGTCCAGACCGGCCCGCTCACGGGAGAGACCACCCGGGCCCAGCGCCGACAGACGGCGCTTGTGGGTCAGACCCGACAGCGGGTTGGTCTGGTCCATGAACTGGGACAGCTGGCTGGTGCCGAAGAACTCCTTGATGGAGGCGACGACCGGCCGGATGTTGATCAGGGTCTGCGGCGTGATCGCCTCGACGTCCTGGGTGGTCATGCGCTCGCGCACGACGCGCTCCATACGGGCGAGACCCGTACGGACCTGGTTCTGGATCAGCTCGCCGACGTTGCGCAGGCGGCGGTTGCCGAAGTGGTCGATGTCGTCGGTCTCGACAACGATGTTGTTGCCGTTCTCGCCGACCGTCTCGGTCTCGCCCGCGTGCAGCTTCACCAGGTACTTGATCGTGGCGATGATGTCGTCCACGGTCAGCACGCCGGCGTCCAGCGGCTCGTCGCCGCCGAGCTTCTTGTTGACCTTGTAGCGGCCGACCTTCGCGAGGTCGTAGCGCTTGGGGTTGAAGTAGAGGTTCTCCAGCAGCGTCTGCGCGGCCTCACGCGTCGGGGGCTCGCCCGGGCGCAGCTTGCGGTAGATGTCGAGCAGCGCGTCGTCCTGGCCCTGGGTGTGGTCCTTCTCCAGGGTGGCGCGCATCGACTCGTAGTCGCCGAACTCCTCGAGGATCTGCTCGGTGGTCCACCCGAGCGCCTTGAGCAGGACGGTGACGGACTGCTTGCGCTTGCGGTCGATGCGGACACCGACCATGTCGCGCTTGTCGATCTCCATCTCCAGCCAGGCACCCCGGGACGGGATGATCTTGGCGGAGAAGATGTCCTTGTCGGACGTCTTGTCGATGGAGCTGTCGAAGTACACACCCGGCGAGCGGACGAGCTGCGACACCACGACACGCTCGGTGCCGTTGATGACGAAGGTGCCCTTGTTGGTCATGAGCGGGAAGTCGCCCATGAAGACCGTCTGGGACTTGATCTCGCCGGTCTCGTTGTTGGTGAACTCCGCGGTGACGAACAGCGGAGCCGCGTACGTGAAGTCGCGCTCCTTGCACTCGTCGATGGAGTTCTTCGGAGGCTCGAAGCGGTGGTCGCGGAACGTCAGCGACATCGACCCGGAGAAGTCCTCGATCGGGGAGATCTCTTCGAAGATCTCTTCCAGACCGGACTTGGTGGGAACTTCCTGCCCACTCTCCAGCGCAGCCTCGACGCGACCCTTCCATGCGGCATTGCCGAGCAGCCAGTCGAAGCTTTCGGTCTGCAGCGCAAGGAGGTTCGGAACCCCGAGGGGCTCCTTGATCTTCGCAAAGGAGATGCGCAGCGGGGCGGTGCTGTCGCCGTTGTTCGTATTGGCAGTCGAGGCGTTGCGCGAGGCGGCCAAGAGGGGGTCCTTCCGAGGGCTCGGACTCACTACGCGCGTGCCGGTCCCGAATCGAGCAAAGCGGTCGAGAGGCCCAGGTCAGGGCGGTTCGTTCGGCTTCACTCGGGCTCGGGCATGCCCCTGGTGACGGGCAGGGAGCAGCTAACAGGCAGCGCAAAGGGTCAGTGTAGCCACATGGCCCACTGATGTCCAGAGCGAGTTTCCGGAGACCGGTACCGCACCGCGTCCCGATCTTCTCCCTCCGGGAGGTCATCCCCTCCGCGACGGAGGAGCCCCTCGTTGTTCTTCACTTCGCCCAATGCCCTGCGCCTGCCGAAAGCCCTTGCGCCAGTGGCGCACACCGATGCTTCCCTCTTCGTCGGCGATCCATGCCTCGGACCCTGGACCGCTTCTGTGTCGCGTCCCGAGAATTGCGCGCCGCGTCCGGTTCGTCAAGGCCCCCCGCCTCTGGGAGATCGTCACATGGAGGTGCGCCCGGACAACGAAGATCACCATACTCGCACTCCGGCGCGGGACGGTGCAGCCGGGGCGGGGACGCCGAAGGGCGACCACCCGTATGGGTGATCGCCCTTCGCGGTGTCCGCGTTACGCCCTCAGGCGCGTCGGACGGGAGTCGTGAGACTCACCAAGGTCACTTGACCTCGACGGAGGCACCGGCGCCCTTGAGGGCCTCGGCGGCCTTCTCGGCGGCGTCCTTGGCAACCTTCTCCAGAACCGGCTTCGGGGTGCCGTCGACCAGGTCCTTGGCCTCCTTCAGGCCGAGGGAGGTCAGCTCGCGCACGACCTTGATGACCTGGATCTTCTTGTCGCCGGCGCCGGTGAGGATGACGTCGAACTCGTCCTTCTCCTCCTCGGCGGCGGCGGCCGGGGCACCCGGAACGCCGGCGGCCACAACGGCGGCCGGGGCGGCGGCGGTGACGTCGAACTTCTCCTCGAAGGCGGAGACGAACGCCGCCAGCTCGATGAGGGTCATGCCTTCGAACTGCTCGAGGAGCTCGTCCTGGGTGAGCTTCGCCATGGTGGCGGTCCTTCCACTAAATCGGCTGGTGCCGGATGTACATTTCGGCGGGCGTGCGGCCCGCTGTGACCCGCGTCAGGCGACGCGGATCATGACGCGAGCCGAATTACTCGGCACCGCCCTGCTCGGCCTTCTTGGCGCGAAGCGCTTCCGCAGTGCGGACGAACTTCGACGGGAGCGCCTGGAAGAGCGCGGCAGCCTGGGACTGCTTGCCCTTCATGGCACCCGCCAGCTTGGCGAGCAGAACCTCGCGGGACTCGAGGTCCGCAAGCTTCTTGATCTCGTCGGCGGAGAGAGCCTTGCCGTCAAGGACGCCGCCCTTGATGACGAGGTTCTGGTTCTCCTTGGCGAAGTCACGAAGACCCTTCGCCGCCTCGACCGGGTCACCGGTAACGAAGGCGACGGCCGTCGAGCCACTGAGGTGCTCGTCCAGCGCGGAGATCCCGGCCTCCTTGGCCGCGATCTTGGTCAGCGTGTTCTTCACCACACGGTACTGAGCGTTGTCACCGAGCGAACGGCGCAGATTCTTGATCTGCGCAACGGTAAGACCGGTGTACGCGGTCACAACAGCGGCGTTCGAGCTGCGGAACTTCTCGGCAATCTCGTCGACGGCTGCGACCTTGTCGGGCCTCGCCATGAGCCTCGGCCTCCTTCCGGGTGATGAGGACCGCGCAGAAGGGGCTGGGCAAAACAAACGCCCCGGCGCAGGGCACGGGGCGTTACTCGACCGAACAGAGAACTGTCCGGGAGTCTCTCCACACAACCTGCGCAGGCCGTCCGCAGCTAGCGGATCCTTCGGCCACCACACGCCCGGAATCGGACGCGCAGAGACAACCAGCGGTCTTTGGCTTCCGGGACACCGTACGGGAACGGCCCACGCACAGGCAAATCGGCCGCTCGGCGGCGGCGGTGGGGCGCCTCGGACACCTCACCGCCGCCGCGCTGCTCACATGCCGGGGGTCGTCATGATCTCGCCGGCCGGCGGCGGGGTCACGGTGACCTTGGTCCCGTAGTTCGAGTAGAAGACGGTGGAGTCCGACGCCTGCTTGCCGTCCAGCTGCTCACGCTTCTTGACGAGCAGGTTGTCCGGGCCGATCCACAGGTCGATGGTCTCCTTCGTGGCGCCGGACTGCTTGAGCGACTGCTCCAGCGCCTGGAGGTCGGCCGCGCTGAGGCTCTTGGACTGCATCTTGGCCATCTCGGCCACGTCGACCGTGCCGGTGTAGTGCGTCGCCTGCACCCCGCGGACGCTCTCCTTGCCGGCCTCCTGGACCTTGCCGGTGGCGATCAGCATGTCCACCGACTTGACCGGGTCGTTGTTCTGCATGGCGTCCTTGAACACGGCGCCGGCCGGGCCCTTCTTGGCCAGGGCGTCGTAGTCGTACTTGAGCCAGCTCTTGCCGCCCACCGACATGCCCGTGTTCATGTACATCGCCTGGGGCGTGTACAGCGCCTTCATGGGCTTGCCGGACGCCATCGGACCGCCGGTCGTGGTGATGTCGAGCGTCATGTTGATGCCGTTCGACCAGTCCATCGCGCCCTTCAGCGTGCGCGTGGCCGGGCCCGTCTTCTGCGTGCCGTCGATCTGGGCGGACTTCTTGTCGCTCGTCTGCTGCGACGCCGTCTTCAGCGAGGCCAGCGCGGCGTCCAGCGGGGACTTCGCCCCCGAGGCGTCGCTGCTGCCGCCGGCGCTGCCGCCGCCGGTGCCGTTGCTCTTGTCGCCACCGCTGTTGCAGGCGGTCAGACCGGCCATCATGACAACTCCCGCCGCGACGGCGGCGGTTATACGCGTGCTGCGCACTGAGGCTCCCCCTTGTTCTCCTCTACGGACCTCGCAGGGGACTGTAGTGCAGGCCGCCGACAGCGCACGCGGCAGGCCCTGTTATGAACGCGTCAGGCCCCGCCCTCCGTACGGAAGGCGGGGCCCGTCGTCACGCGTCACGCGCTACGAGGCGTCGATCGGGAGGATCAGACGGCCTCGTCCTCGACGAGGAGGTTGCGGGTGCGGTTGCTGTCCACCGGGATGCCGGGGCCCATGGTGGTGGTGATCGTCGTCTTCTTGATGTAGCGGCCCTTGGCGGCGGACGGCTTCAGACGGGTGATCTCCTCCAGCGCCGCGGCGTAGTTCTCCACCAGCTTGGCGTCGTCGAAGGACGCCTTGCCGATGATGAAGTGGAGGTTCGCGTGCTTGTCGACGCGGAACTCGATCTTGCCGCCCTTGATGTCGGTGACGGCCTTGGCGACATCCGGGGTGACGGTGCCGGTCTTCGGGTTCGGCATCAGGCCACGGGGACCGAGCACGCGGCCGAGGCGGCCGACCTTGCCCATGAGGTCCGGGGTGGCGACGACGGCGTCGAAGTCCAGGCGGCCCTTGGAGACCTCGTCGATCAGTTCGTCCGAGCCGACGATGTCGGCGCCGGCGGCCTCCGCGGCCGCAGCACGGTCACCGGTCGCGAAGACCAGGACCCGGGCGGTCTTGCCGGTGCCGTGCGGGAGGTTCACGGTGCCACGGACCATCTGGTCGGCCTTGCGCGGGTCGACACCCAGACGCATGGCGACCTCGACGGTCGCGTCGAACTTGGCGGACGCGGTGTCCTTGGCGAGACGGACGGCCTCGAGCGGGGCGTAGAGCCGCTCCCGGTCGATCTTCGCGTCCGCGTTGCGAAGAGTCTTGCTGCGCTTCACTTCTGCTCCTGATGCAGTGGGGTGGAGTCGTGGTACGGACCAGCGCCTGGCCCTGCCACGTAAGTGCCTTGTAGGGCTGGGGCTCAGCCCTCGACCGTGATGCCCATGGAACGGGCGGTGCCGGCGATGATCTTCGACGCGGCGTCCAGGTCGTTGGCGTTCAGGTCGGGCATCTTGGTGGTGGCGATCTCGCGGACCTGCGCCTCGGTGATCTTGGCGACCTTGGTCTTGTGCGGCTCGCCGGAGCCCTTCTCCACGCCCGCGGCCTTCAGGATGAGCTTCGCGGCCGGCGGGGTCTTGGTGACGAAGGTGAAGGAACGGTCCTCGTAGACCGTGATCTCCACCGGCACGACCATGCCACGCTGCGACTCGGTCGCGGCGTTGTAGGCCTTGCAGAACTCCATGATGTTGACGCCGTGCTGACCCAGCGCGGGGCCGACCGGCGGAGCCGGGTTGGCGGCACCGGCCTGGATCTGGAGCTTGATCAGCCCCGTGACCTTCTTCTTCTTGGGAGGCATGCTCTCTCCGGGTCCTAGTGAGAGGTGGTTCGCCCCGCGATCCGGATCATCCGGATGGAGGCATACCGCACAACGATAACGGGTATCGCCGTGGGGCTAAAAACCGCGCAGGTCAGACCGGCTCTGTGCCGGTCTGACCTGGTCGGTGGCTGAAGGTCCGGAAGAAGTCAGTTCTTCTGGATCTGGTCGAAGCTCAGCTCGACCGGGGTCTCGCGACCGAAGATCTCGACCAGGCCCTTGACCTTCTTCGAGTCGGCGTTGATCTCGTTGATCGTGGCCTGGAGCGTCGCGAACGGGCCGTCGGTGACGGTGACGGAGTCGCCCACCTCGAAGTCCAGGACCTGGACCTCGACCTTGCGGGACGGCGCCGGCTTGCCCTCGGCCGCGGCGGCCTCCTTGGCGGCCTTCTCCTCGGCCTCCGGGGCGAGCATCTTGACGATCTCGTCGAGGGTCAGCGGGTACGGGTCGTAGGCGTTGCCGACGAAGCCGGTGACGCCCGGGGTGTTGCGGACGACGCCCCAGGACTCGTTCGTCAGGTCCATGCGCACCAGGACGTAGCCCGGAAGCTTGTTCTGGCGGACGGTGCGGCGGTCGCCGTTCTTGATCTGCACGACCTCTTCCTGCGGCACCTCGGCCTGGAAGATGTAGTCCTCGACGTTCAGCGAGACGGCGCGCTGTTCGAGGTTGGTCTTCACGCGGTTCTCGTATCCCGCGTAGGTGTGGATGACGTACCACTCGCCGGGAAGCCCGCGCAGCTCGTCACGGAGGGCGGCCACCGGGTCGACCGGCTCCTGCTCCTCGGCGTCCGCCGCGTCCTCGGAAGCCTCCTCGGCCTCCGCCGCGTCCGCGTCGGCGGGCTCGCCGGCGTCGGCGTCCTCGGCGTCCAGCTCGTCGGCGCCCTCGGCGTCCGCGGCGGTCTCCACGGCGGCTTCCTCGTCAGCGATGGCGGCCGCGTCCCCCTCGACCTCGGCCGAGACGGCCTCGTCGACCTCGGCCTCTGCAGCCGCGACGGGCTCGGTGGCGTCGTTCAGGTTCGGGTCAGACACGTGGCTGCTTCTTCCTTGCTTCAAGGGGTTGAACGTGCGAAAGGCCGCCCACGGAGGCGGCCCCCGCGGGATCAGCCGAAGACGTACCCGACGACTCGGTTGATTCCCAAGTCAATCACGGTTACGAGACCAATGATGATGGCTACGAAGACGATCACCACGGTGGTGTACGACGACAGCTGGCTGCGCGTGGGCCAGACGACCTTACGGAGCTCCGCGATGATCTGGCGGTAGAAGAGCGCGAGACGTGCGAAGGGGCCCTTCTTGCCGCGCTTGCCGCCGCGGCGGGGCTTCTTCTGGGATTCCGTGGTGTCGTCCTCGGAACGACCGCGCTCAGGCATGTCGATGGAGCCCAGGGCGTCCGTCACTCGTCCTCACCTGAATCCGGGTCGTGGCCGTGCTGCGCCCGGCCCGGCCGCACGGCGGTGCATTTCGTACGTACGCGTGCACGCACCCGATGATCGGTGCGTGTAGCAGGGCCGGAGGGACTTGAACCCCCAACCGCTGGTTTTGGAGACCAGTGCTCTACCAATTGAGCTACGACCCTTTGTGGTTCCCCCAACCTACCGCATGCGGGCGACTGCACTGTGTCGTGCGCCGTACGCCGCGGTGACCCGATGGGAGCCAACGGTCAGCGAGTGTACGTGCTTCGAGGCCGGGCGTCGAACAGGAACCTCTCGTACCGCCCCGCAAACCCGTGTGTCGGGGCCGTCGGCGGTCTGCGACGATGCCCCTATGAGCGCTGCCACTCCCTCCGCATCGTCCCCCGCCGACCGCCGGGTCTCCGCCCGGGTCGGTTCGATCTCCGAGTCCGCCACCCTCGCCGTCGACGCCAAGGCCAAGGCCCTCAAGGCCGCCGGGCGCCCGGTGATCGGCTTCGGCGCCGGCGAGCCCGACTTCCCCACCCCCGACTACATCGTCGAGGCGGCGGTCGAGGCGTGCCGGAACCCGAAGTTCCACCGCTACACGCCCGCCGGCGGGCTCCCCGAGCTGAAGGCCGCGATCGTCGCGAAGACCCTGCGCGACTCCGGCTACGAGATCGAGGCCGCGAACGTCCTCGTCACCAACGGTGGCAAGCAGGCCATCTACGAGGCGTTCGCGGCCATCCTGGACCCGGGTGACGAGGTCATCGTGCCGGCGCCGTACTGGACCACCTACCCCGAGTCGATCCGGCTCGCGGGCGGCGTGCCGGTCGACGTCGTCGCCGACGAGACCACCGGCTACCGCGTGACCGTCGAGCAGCTGGAGGCGGCCCGCACCGAGCGGACCAAGGTGCTGCTGTTCGTCTCGCCGTCGAACCCGACCGGCGCGGTCTACCCGCGCGAGCAGGTCGAGGCGATCGGCCGCTGGGCCGCGGAGCACGGCCTGTGGGTGCTGACCGACGAGATCTACGAGCACCTGGTCTACGGCGACGCCGAGTTCTCGTCGCTGCCGGTGGTGGTGCCGGAGCTGCGCGACAAGTGCATCGTCGTCAACGGTGTGGCGAAGACGTACGCGATGACCGGCTGGCGGGTGGGCTGGGCGATCGGCCCCAAGGACGTCGTCAAGGCGGCCACCAACCTCCAGTCGCACGCCACCTCCAACGTCTCCAACGTGGCGCAGGCCGCGGCCGTCGCGGCGGTCAGCGGCGACCTGACGGCCGTCGAGGAGATGAAGGTGGCCTTCGACCGGCGCCGGAAGACCATCGTGCGGATGCTCAACGAGATCGACGGCGTGCTGTGCCCGGAGCCGGAGGGCGCGTTCTACGCCTACCCGTCGGTGAAGGGGCTGCTGGGCAAGGAGATCCGCGGCAGGCGGCCGCAGTCCAGCGTCGAGCTGGCCGAGCTGATCCTGGAGGAGGCGGAGGTCGCCGTCGTCCCGGGTGAGGCTTTCGGCACCCCCGGCTACCTGCGCCTTTCGTACGCGCTGGGCGACGAGGACCTGGTCGAGGGCGTCTCCCGGATCCAGAAGCTGCTGGCGGACGCCAAGTAGCGGGGCGGGTGAGGCCACTGGGCGTGCGGGGTCGGGCGGTTCGTCCGGCCCCGCACGCTTTTGCGGGGGTCCCTTCGTTCGGGGCGGGGCCTATGCCGCGGGGCGCGGGTGCGGCAGTATCTCGGGATGGAGCGTGTTCGTGATCTGCGTCAACTGCCGAAGGCCCATCTGCACCTGCACTTCACCGGCTCGATGCGGCCGGCGACCCTGCTGGACCTCGCCGACAAGTACGGCGTCCACCTCCCGGACGCGCTGACCAGCGGCACACCGCCCCGGCTGAGCGCCACCGACGAGCGCGGCTGGTTCCGGTTCCAGCGGCTCTACGACATCGCCCGGTCCTGTCTGCGGGCGCCCGAGGACATCCAGCGACTGGTGCGGGAGGCCGCCGAGGAGGACGTCCGGGACGGCTCGCGGTGGCTGGAGATCCAGGTCGACCCGACCTCGTACGCACCGCGGCTGGGCGGGCTGATCCCGGCCCTGGAGATCATCCTGGACGCGGTGGAGCGGGCCTCCCGGGACACCGGGCTGGGCATCCGGGTGCTGGTCGCCGCGAACCGCATGAAGCACCCGCTGGACGCCCGCACGCTGGCCCGGCTGGCGGTGCGCCATGCCGACCGCGGGGTGGTCGGCTTCGGGCTCTCCAACGACGAACGGCGGGGCCTGGCGCGGGACTTCGACCGGGCCTTCGCCATCGCCCGGGACGGCGGCCTGCTGTCGGCCCCGCACGGCGGCGAGCTGTCCGGGCCGGCCAGCGTCCGGGACTGCCTGGACGATCTGCACGCCGGCCGGATCGGGCACGGGGTGCGGGCCGCGGAGGACCCGGAGCTGCTGCGCCGGCTGGCGGCCCAGGGGGTGACCTGCGAGGTGTGCCCGGCGTCGAACGTGGCGCTGGGCGTCTACGGGAAGCCCGAGGACGTGCCGCTGCGGGCGTTCTTCGCGGCGGGCGTCCCGATGGCGCTGGGCGCCGACGACCCGCTGCTCTTCGGCTCGCGGCTGGCCGCCCAGTACGAGATCGCCCGCGGCGCGCACGCCTTCACCGACGCCGAACTGGCCGAGCTCGCCCGGCAGTCCGTACGCGCCTCCCGGGCGCCCGAGGAGCTGCGGCGGACGACCCTGGCGGACATCGACGCCTGGCTGGCCGCCCCGGCGCCGTGACGGGCCCGCGAGCGGCCGCCCGCGGGCCCAGGACGCTTCCGACGGCAGGGCCTAGAGGCTGACGCCGACCGTCACCGGCTCGTTGACGAGGGTGACGCCGAAGGCGTCCCGGACCCCGTCGCGGACCTCGCGGGCCAGGGCGAGCAGGTCCTCGGTGGTGGCCTCGCCGCGGTTGGTGAGGGCCAGGGTGTGCTTGGTGGAGATCCGGGCCGGGCCGCTGCCGTGGCCCTTGGTGAAGCCGGCCCGGTCGATGAGCCAGGCGGCGGAGGTCTTCACCCGGCCGTCGCCGTCCGGGAAGGCGGGCGGCGCGACGTCGGGGCCGAGCCGGTCGTGGACCCGGCGGACGAGCTCGGCGTGCTCGGCCTCGGTGAGGACGGGGTTGGTGAAGAAGGAACCGGCCGACCAGGTGTCGTGGTCGTCCGGGTCCAGCACCATGCCCTTGCTCGCCCGGAGCGCCAGGACGGTCTCGCGGGCGACGGCGAGCGGCACCCGGTCCCCGGTGCCGACACCGAGGGCGCGGGCCGTCTGGTCGTACCTCAGGGGCGCGGAGAGGCCGCCCGCGTCCTCCAGGGCGAAGCGGACGCGCAGCACCACGAAGCGCTCGGGGTGCTGCTTGAAGCGGCTGTGGCGGTAGGAGAAGCCGCACTCCTCGTTGGTGAGGGTGACCGTCTCGCCGGTGCCGCGGTCGTAGGCGACGACCTCGGTGAGGGTCTCGGAGACGTCCTGGCCGTAGGCGCCGACGTTCTGGATCGGGGTGGCGCCGGCCGAGCCGGGGATGCCGGCCAGGCACTCGACGCCGGCCAGTCCGGCCCCGACGGTGCGGGCGACGGCGTCCGACCAGTTCTCGCCCGCGGCGAGCTCCAGGGCCGTGCCGTCGAGGGTGGCGCCGCGGGTGGCGATGCGCAGGGCGGTGCCGTCGAAGCCCTTGTCGCCGATGACGAGGTTGCTGCCGCCGCCGATGATCAGCAGCGGGGTGCCGGCCTCGTCTGCTTCGCGGACGGCCGCGACCACCTCGTCGTCGGTGGTGGCCGTGACGAGCCGGCTCGCGGGGCCGCCGAGACGGAAGGTGGTCAGCGGGGCGAGGGGGGCGTTCTCTGTTACGTGACGTTCCTGCACGCACCCAAGGGTACGGGGGCGGTCCGGCGGCGCCGGGCCGGCCGCCCCGTGCGGCTGCGTCAGGCGAGCCGGGCCACGGCGCGGGCCATGCCGAGCACCTTCTGGCCCGCGCTCTTGGCGGTGAGGTCGATCCGGACCGTCCGCTCCGCGTCGTCGAGCTTGGCCGCGACCGTGCCGCTGACCTCGATCAGCGCGCCGGTCCCGTCGTTGGGAACGACGACGGGCTTGGTGAAGCGCACGCCGTACTCGGCGACCGCGCCCGGGTCGCCGACCCAGTCGGTGACCACCCGGACCGCCGAGGCCATGGTGAACATGCCGTGCGCGATGACGTCCGGCAGCCCGACCTCCTTGGCGAACTTCTCGTTCCAGTGGATCGGGTTGAAGTCCCCGGAGGCGCCGGCGTACTGGACGAGCGTGGCGCGGGTCACGGGGAAGGTCTGCGCGGGGAGTTCGGTGCCGACCTCGACGTCGTCGTAGGCGATCTTCGCGGTCATCTCAGGACTCCTCAGCGGGCCGGGCGACGAGCTTGGTGAGGGCGGTCACAACGTGGTCACCGGCCTCGTCGTGCACCTCGCCGCGGATGTCGATGACCTCGTTGCCGGCCATGGACCGGATCGCTTCGATGGTGGAGGTCACGGTCAGGCGGTCGCCGGCGCGCACCGGCCGGCGGTAGGCGAACTTCTGGTCGCCGTGGACCACCCGGCTGTAGTCCAGACCGAGTTGCGGGTCGGCGACGACCTGCCCGGCGGCCTTGAAAGTGATGGCGAACACAAAAGTCGGCGGCGCGATCACATCGGGGTGACCGAGCGCCTTGGCGGCTTCGGTGTCGGTATAGGCGGGGTTGGTGTCACCGATCGCCTCGGCGAATTCGCGGATCTTTTCCCGGCCGACCTCGTACGGGTCGGTGGGCGGGTAAGTGCGTCCGACGAATGACTGGTCGAGCGCCATGGGCTCGCAACCTCCCTGAACTGATGGTGCCAAAGCCATGAGGCCGCCCCCAGGAAATGGGGACGGCCTCATGGACGAGCCTGATTTATCGCGTCTCGCGGTGCGCGGTGTGCGAGTTGCAACGGGGGCAGTGCTTCTTCATCTCAAGGCGGTCCGGGTTGTTGCGCCGGTTCTTCTTGGTGATGTAGTTCCGCTCCTTGCACTCCACGCAGGCCAGCGTGATCTTCGGGCGGACGTCGGTGGCAGCCACGTGAGTGCTCCTTGACGGACGGATGGTCGGACTGAACGCATAGAAGAGTAGCCGACCGGAGGACCGACCCCACAATCGGCTACTGTCAGTAGCGGTGACCGGACTTGAACCGGTGACACAGCGATTATGAGCCGCTTGCTCTACCGACTGAGCTACACCGCTGTGATGCGAGAGTTCCCCGTCCGAGGACGGGGTCCCCCACACATCAGAGCCCCAAAACGGAATCGAACCGTTGACCTTCTCCTTACCATGGAGACGCTCTGCCGACTGAGCTATTGGGGCGAGCGATGAAGACATTACACGGCCCGCCGCCAAACGTGAAATCCGTATCCGCGACGCGCCCCGGCAGCCCCCCGCACCACACCGGTACGACTATTTCGCGCCTGCGCGAAGCTCTCCGGGCCGCGCCCTAGGCTCGGACCCACGCCGCGTGATCTTGCACGCCGTGGCTTCGAGGAGCGCGATGTCCGACAACAGTTCGCCGCAGCCGGGGAAGCCTGGGGGTGCCGGCCGGTACACCCGGCCGGATTCCGGCGCGCTGGTCCTGTGCGGCGCCCGGCTCGCCGACGGCCGCACCGTGGACGTCCGGCTCGGCGGCGGACGCATCGAGGCGGTCGGCACGGCCGGCAGCCTCGCCCCGCAGGGCGCCCGGGTGGACCTCGCCGGCTATCTGCTGCTCCCGGCTCCCGCCGAACCGCACGCGCACTGCGACACCGCCCTGACCGCGGACGCCGACGGGCCCGCCTCCGACTCCGCCGAGGACGTCCAGCGCCGCACGACCGAGGCGGCGCTGCTCCAGCTCGGGCACGGGGCCACGGCCTCCCGGAGCCATGTGCGGATCGGCGGCGTCCAGGGGCTGCGGGCGCTGGAGGCGGTGCTCCAGGCGCGGCGGGCGCTGCGCGGGCTGGCGGATCTGGCGGCGGTGGCGGTGCCGCGGGTGCTGACCGGAGTGGCCGGCGCGAACGGGGTGGCGATGCTGCGGGACGCGGTCAAGATGGGCGCCACGGTGATCGGCGGCTGCCCGGACCTGGACCCCGACCCGACCGGGTACGTGGAGACCGTCCTGGAGATGGCCGGCGAGCACAGCTGCCCGGTGGACCTGCACACCGACGGCGACGACCCGGCGCGGCTGGCCCGGGTCGCGACGATGTGCGGCGGGCTGCGGCCGGGGGTGGCGATCGGTCCGTGCGCCGGGATGGCGCGGATGCCGCGGAGCGTGGCGGCGCGGGTCGCGGAGCAGTTGGCGGCGGCCGATGTGGCGGTCGTCTGCCTGCCGCAGGGCGACTGCACGGGGCTGGAGCGGAACGGCAACCGGGTGTCGCGGCCGGCACCGGTGCGGCTGCTGCGGGCGGCCGGGGTGCGGGTGGCGGCGGGCAGCGGGGCGCTGCGGGACGCGGCGAACCCGGTCGGGCGCGGCGACCCGTTGGAGGCCGCGTACCTGCTGGCGTCCTTGGGCGAGGCGACGCCCGAGGCGGCGTACGAGACGGTGAGTTCGGCGGCGCGGGCGACGCTGGGGCTGCCGGAGGTGCGCGTCGAGGCGGGCTTCCCGGCGGAGTTGCTGGCGGTGCGCGGGGAGCGGATCGCCGGGGTGCTGTCGCTGGCGTACAGCCGGATCGTGGTGCACCGGGGGCGGGTGGTGGCGCGCACCAGCGCGGTGCGCGAGTACTGCGATTCGGTGGACGTGGCACTGGAGTTGCCCCGGCAGTCGCAGCGTTAGGGCGGGTCGCCGGGTCCGTCGTGCGCCCGGGCGGCGAGTCGACGGCGGGCGGCAGGCGGGGGTTTGACGGCCGGTCGGGGACCTGTCCCCCGGTGTGTCGGGGCGGTTGGGCGTACGGTCGGCAGCATGCGCATTGTCATCGCAGGTGGACATGGTCAGATCGCGCTGCGGCTGGAGCGGTTGCTGCATGCGCGCGGGGACGAGGTGGCGGGGATCATCCGGCGGCCGGAGCAGGCCGGCGACCTGCTGGCCGCGGGTGCCGAACCGGTGGTCTGCGACCTGGAGTCGGCGTCGGTGGCCGACGTCGCCCGGCACTTGGAGGGCGCGGACGCGGCCGTCTTCGCGGCGGGCGCCGGGCCGGGCAGCGGAGCCGCGCGCAAGGACACCGTGGACCGCGGCGCGGCGACGCTGTTCGCGGACGCCGCCGAGGCGGCCGGGGTGCGGCGCTTCGTGGTCGTCTCGGCGATGGGCGCGGACCGGGAGCCCCCGGAGGGCACCGATCCGGTCTTCGCGGCCTATCTGCGGGCCAAGGGCGCCGCGGACGCCGACGTACGGGCCCGGGCCGGGCTGGACTGGACGATCCTGCGGCCCGGACGGCTCACCGACGACCCCGGCACCGGGCAGGTGACGCTGGCCGACGCGACCGGGCGCGGCGCGGTCCCGCGGGACGACGTGGCGGCCGTCCTGGCGGCGCTGCTGGACGAGCCGGGCACGACCGGGCGGACGCTGGAGCTGATCGGCGGGGACGTGCCGGTGGCGGACGCGGTGCGGAACGTGGCGTCGCACTGAGCCGCAGCAAGACTCAGCGCTGCTCCGAGCGGCCGGGCGGCGGGCGCGTCCTCGTAGGACCGAGGGCGTGTCCGCCGTTCTTTCGGGCCCGGCCGGTGGTGCGACACGCCGGTGGTCGGGGGAATCCGGCGGCCCGTGACCCCACACGAAAGTGGGCACAGCAAAAACCCCTGAACCGTATTTCTACGATCCAGGGGTTTTCATGGCTGTGGCGGCGCCAGGATTCGAACCTGGGTAGGCATAGCCGACAGATTTACAGTCTGCTCCCTTTGGCCGCTCGGGCACACCGCCGGGTTGTGTCGTCAGAAGCCCCGCTGTGGGGCGGCGCTCGCTGGCAACGACGTAAACCATACCCGATGGCGGGGGGTGCTCTGCCACTCGCTTCCGAAGCGATGGATCTTGGCCGGGTGGCTAGGCTGGGCGGGCGGTCCGGGAAGGACCGCATCTCTGATGGATCTACGTACGAGGAGCCAACTCACGATGGCCGACTCCAGTTTCGACATCGTCTCGAAGGTCGAGCGGCAGGAGGTCGACAACGCCCTCAACCAGGCCGCCAAGGAGATCTCGCAGCGCTACGACTTCAAGGGCGTGGACGCGTCGATCCAGTGGTCGGGCGAGAAGATCGAGATGCGGGCCAACGCCGAGGAGCGGGTGAAGGCCGTCCTGGACATTTTCCAGTCCAAGCTGGTCAAGCGAGGCATCTCGCTGAAGGCGCTGGACGCCGGCGAGCCGCAGGCGTCGGGCAAGGAGTACAAGATCTCCGCGTCCATGCAGGAGGGCATCTCGCAGGAGAACGCGAAGAAGGTCGCCAAGATCATCCGCGATGAGGGGCCGAAGGGCGTCAAGGCGCAGGTGCAGGGCGACGAGCTGCGCGTCAGCTCCAAGAGCCGGGACGACCTCCAGGCCGTCCAGCAGCTGCTGCGCGGCAAGGACCTGGACTTCGCGATCCAGTTCGTCAACTACCGCTGAGCGTCCCCGGCGGGGGCGTTACGCAGTGAGCCGACGGGGCGGCGCGACACGGGAGCGCGCCGCCCCGTCGGCGTCCCCGCAACGGTCCGGCCGGTGCGTCACGAAGAGCCGTCACCGCGACGGCGTAACGGTTCGTGATCAACGCTTTGCTGCTTCGTTATCGCAACGATCCCGGCAACGGTCCGGGACCAGGACAGGAAGGATGTTCCGTCGTGGGAAAGGCATTGCGTGTGGTCGCGGGCGCCCTGGGCGCCGGTGCGTTGCTGCTGTCGGTGGCGGGGACGGCTGACGCCAGGGGCGGGGGTGAGGGCTTCTTCGAGAACGTGCGGTGCACACCTTCGTTCAGTCTCAGCCTGCTCTTCCCGCCCACCGATGGTTGCCGCACGGACCTCTTCATCGACAACCACAAGCGGATCACCAAGGTCGACCAGCGGGCCGGCGGCAACGCCGCCACCACCGTGCTGGACGGCCGGAGAGGCGGCCGCTGACCCAGGCGACCGCGCCCCGGAGCAATGCGCTCCGGGGGCGCGGCGTTATTTGCACGGGGAAAGGAAAACCTCTGCGGTAGATGCTGGAGAAACTCCGGCGCGAGATTTCCGTCAGGGGCGAGGGGCGAGGCGGGAGCGGAGGGCGACGCATTCGCGCGGCTCATTCCCCGCCTCGCCCCGTGTCCGCGGAATTCCGTTACGCGCAGAGCAGGACGATGAGTCCTTTGCAGTCACCGTCTTCGCCCTCGCCGCCGTGGCCGCCGCGATTTCCGTGGCCGCCCTGGTGGCCCCGCTCAAGGAAGCCCCAGTCGCTCTCGCCGTCACCGTCGCTCCGGGAGCCCCCCTTGTCGGCACCGTCGTGTCGTGAATCCCCCTTGCCGGCGCCGTGCTTGCTGGTCGTATCCGACTTGGACGAGGAGTGGCTGCTGCCCTTGCCCCCGTCCGGGTCGGGCTTCCCGGCGGCGAGGGCGGCCGTCGGCGCCCCCGCCGCGAGAGCGATGCCCAGAGCGGCACCGACCGCGAATATTCGAGAAACGGATTTCTTCTGGCGATTCATGCGCTTTGTGTCCATGGGACCACCATGCACACGCCCGCGGAAGATTTCGCCCCGAGGAGAGCCGATCGGGTGAAAGGCGCGAATAGCGGCAATTCGCGGAATAGGCCGTCACGGATCACTCGATTTGGCCGGGTTCGCGTTTCTGGAATTCGTGGTGGTGGGCGGGGCGGCGCACCTCGGTTCGCTCGGTCCGGCTGGTTCGATTTGATCCGTTTTGAGTCGGTGAGCGGGAAGGCGCGGCGCACGGCGCCGCCTGGTCAGCGGGTGGCGAAGGGCTGGTCGGTGGGGACGATCTCGCGGCCGAGGGGCAGCAGGGAGAGCGGGATCATCTTGAAGTTGGCGATGCCGAACGGGATCCCGATGATCGTCACGCACAGCGCGATCCCGGTGGCGATGTGGCCCAAGGCCAGCCACCAGCCCGCGAAGACGATCCAGATCAGATTGCCGACCGCCGAACCGGCACCGGCGTCCCGACGCTCCACCGTCGTCCGGCCGAACGGCCACAGCGCGTAGCCGGCGATACGAAAGCTGGCAATGCCGAACGGGATCGTGACGATCAGGATGCAGCAGATCACGCCCGCGAGGACGTACCCGAGTGCCATCCAGAAGCCGCTGAGGACCAGCCAGATAACGTTGAGGATGAACTTCATGATCGGCAGCCTTCCACGGGCACATCGGCGAACGGTTCTGACCTGGTAGACGCGCCGACCGTCGCCAACCGTTGCGGCGGGCAGTGCCGCAATCGGGCTTCTTTCAGTCTGCCGCAGGCCGGCCGTGTTCAAGGTATTGCGGGCGGGCCCAGCGCTCTCTTCGCACGGCCACGCGGAACGGCGCGGGCCACTCCCGTGGGCTTCGGGGCGTGGGGGGATCAGGGGTGGTGGTGGCCAGCCATTTGTTCCAGTCGGGCGATGCGGTCGCGCATCGGGGGGTGGGTGGAGAAGAGGCGGGAGAGGCCCTCACCGGGGCGGAACGGGTTGGCGATCATCATGTGGCCGGCGGTCTCCAGGCGGGGTTCGGGGGGCAGCGGGAGCTGCTGGGTGCCGATCTCCAGCTTGCGGAGCGCGGAGGCCAGGGCGAGGGGATCGCCGGTGAGCCGGGCACCGGAGGCGTCGGCCTGGTACTCGCGGGACCGGCTGACGGCGAGCTGGATGAGCGAGGCGGCGACCGGGCCGAGGATCATGATCAGCAGCATGCCGGCGATGCCGGGGCCCTCGTCGTCGTCGGAGCGGCCGAAGGGGATCAGCCAGGCGAAGTTGACCAGGAACATCACGACCGAGGCCAGGGCGCCGGCCACCGAGGAGATGAGGATGTCGCGGTTGTAGACGTGGCTCAGCTCGTGGCCGATGACGCCGCGCAGTTCGCGCTCGTCGAGGATCTGGAGGATGCCGTCGGTGCAGCAGACGGCGGCGTTGCGGGGGTTGCGGCCGGTGGCGAAGGCGTTGGGTGCCTGGGTCGGGGAGATGTAGAGCCGGGGCATGGGCTGGCGGGCGGCGGTCGAGAGCTCGCGGACCATGCGGTAGAGCCCGGGCGCCTCGAACTCGCTGACCGGGCGGGCCCGCATCGCGCGCAGGGCGAGCTTGTCGCTGTTCCAGTAGGCGTAGGCGTTGGTGGCCAGCGCTACGAGGACGGCGATGATCAGTCCCGTCCGGCCGAAGAGGCTGCCGATGACGATGATGAGTGCGGACAGTCCCCCGAGGAGTACGGCGGTCCTGAGCCCGTTGTGCCGGCGGTGCACGGTACGCCCTCCAAGTGGTGCGGCAGGGGAACCCTTTGCTTCGTTTCTCCACTCTCCAGTGGACCCTTGCTCACTGGTCAACGCGAGAGCGGCGGGGGTGGTTCCCCGGCGCGCGGCCAGCGGGGCGGGGTGGGCCGGGCCGGTCGGGCTAGAGGAGGGCGCCGGCGGCGAAGCGGAGGACCAGCTGGGGGGCGCCGGAGAGGGCGACGCCCAGCACGGTGGCGAGGGCCAGGGCGGTGGACAGGGCCGCCGGGATCGGGGCGCGGAGCTGCTCGGCGGGCTCGCCGGCCGGAGCCTTCGCGGGCCGGAAGAGGAGCGCGGTCCACTGGAGGTAGTAGTAGAGCGCGATCACGACGTTGACGGCCATGACGACCGCGAGCCAACCCAGGCCGGCGTCGACCGCCGCCGAGAAGACCGTCACCTTGGCGAACAGGCCGATGATGCCCGGCGGCAGGCCCGCCAGGCACAGCAGGAAGAAGCCGAGGGCGAGCGCCACCAGGGGGCGGCGGTGGTAGAGGCCCCGGTAGTCGGCGAGGCGGTTGGCGGGGCTGGTGCGGGCCACCAGGGCGGCGACGGCGAAGGCGCCGAGGTTCACCGCGGCGTACATCAGGGCGTAGGCCACGGTGGAGCCGACGGCGTGCGCGGGGTCGTGGGCGTAGCCGGCCGCGGCGATCGGGACCAGCAGGTATCCGGCCTGACCGACGGAGGACCAGGCGAGCAGGCGGACGGCGCTGTGGGTGCGGGCCGGGTCCTGGCGGAGCGCGGCGGCGTTGCCGACGGTCATGGTGAGCGCGGCGAGCACGGCCAGCGCCGGGCCCCAGACGTCCGCGTACGCGGGGAAGCCCTGGACGGTGACGAGGATCAGGCCGGAGAAGCCGACGGCCTTGCCGACCACGGAGAGGTACGCGGCGATCGGCAGCGGCGCGCCGACGTAGGTGTCGGGCACCCAGAAGTGGAACGGGGCGGCGGCGGTCTTGAAGGCGAAGCCGACGAGGGTGAGGGCGACACCGGTGCCGGCCAGGGTGGCCAGCCGGGGATCCGGGAGGGCGGTGAGGGCGTGCGCCACCCGGGAGAGGTGGAGGCTCCCGGTGGCGGCGTAGACGAAGCTGACGCCGAGGAGCATCACGGCGGTGGCGGCCACCGAGGAGAGGAAGAACTTCAGCGCCGCCTCGGAGGAGAGGCGGTCGCCGCGGCGCAGCCCGACCAGGGCGAAGGCGGGCAGCGAGGCGACCTCCAGGGCGATGACCAGGGTGGCCAGGTCGCGGGAGGCGGGCAGCAGGGCGGCGCCGGCCGCGGAGGAGAGCAGCAGGAACCAGTACTCGCCCGCGGGCAGGTCGTGGTCCTTGATGGTGTCGATGGACAGCAGTGCCGTCAGCAGCGCGCCGCCGAGCACCAGGAACTGGACGATCAGGGTGAAGTGGTCGGCCACGTAGCTGCACGCGGCGGGGGTGCCCGTCAGGCAGAAGGTGTGCCGCCGGCCGTCCAGGAGGGGCAGCAGCAGGAGGGCCCCGGCGGCCAGGCCGGCGGTCGCGACCCAGCCCAGCAGGGGCTTCCGGGCGGCGGGCAGGAAGAGGTCGGCGACCAGCACGACCAGGGCGACGGCCGCGGTGAGGACGGGCGGGGCGATGGCGAGCCAGTCGACGGACTGGACCAGCGAGAGGGCCTGGGTCATCACTTGCCGCCTCCGAGGAGCTGCTGGACGGCCGGGTCGGTGAGGCCGAGGAGGGCCGCGGGCCACAGTCCGGCGAGGACGGTGAGGACGGCCAGGGGGCTCCAGGCCGCGTACTCGTAGCGCGCGAGGTCGGGGAGGGCGGGGGCGGTGGCCGGCCCGCCGGTGTCGTCCGGGGCGGCGGGGCCGGTCGGGGCGGCCTGGGCCTTCAGGGTGCCGCCCATGCAGACCCGGCGGACGACCAGCAGCAGGTACGCGGCGGTCAGCAGGGTGCCGAGGCCGGCCAGGGCCATGAACGTCAGGAACGCGGGGCGGCTGAGGCCGGCGGCGGGGTGGAAGGCGCCGAACATCGCCAGCATCTCGCCCCAGAAGCCGGCCAGTCCGGGCAGGCCCAGGGAGGCGACGGCGGCGAAGGCGAGGAGCCCGCCGAAGCGGGGGGCTCGGCCGTAGAGGGCGGCACCGGTGGTGCCGGAGAGGGCGTCGAGGTCGGTGGTTCCGGTGCGGTCCTTGAGACCGCCGACGAGGAAGAAGAGCAGGCCGGTGATCAGGCCGTGGGCGATGTTGGCGAACAGTGCGCCGTTGACGCCGGTGGGGGTCATGCTCGCGATGCCGAGCAGGACGAAGCCCATGTGGCCGACGGAGCTGTAGGCGATCAGGCGCTTGAGGTCTCCCTTGGCGCCGGTGCGCACGAGGGCGAGGCAGGCCAGCGAGCCGTAGACGATGCCGACGGCGGCCAGGGCGCCGAGGTAGGGCGCGAGGGTGTGCAGGCCGTCGGGGGTGACCGGCAGCGCGATCCGGACGAAGCCGTAGGTGCCCATCTTCAGCAGGACGCCGGCCAGCAGCACCGAGCCGGCGGTCGGGGCGGCGGTGTGCGCGTCCGGCAGCCAGCTGTGCAGCGGCCACATCGGGGACTTGACGGCCAGTCCGATGCCGACGGCGAGCACCGCGACGACCTGGGCAGTGTGGCTGAGCTGGGCTTTCGGGCCGTTGTCAGTGGCCAGTGCGACCATGTCGAAGGTGCCGGATTTCAGCCCGATGAGGAGGAGGCCGAGCAGCATGACGACCGAGCCGAGCAGCGTGTAGAGGATGAACTTCCAGGCCGCCGCCTGCCTTCCGGCGCCGCCCCAGCGGGCGATGAGGAAGTACATCGGGATGAGGACCATCTCGAAGGCGAGGAAGAAGAGCATCAGGTCCAGGACGGCGAAGGTCGCGAGGGTGCCGGATTCCAGGACGAGGATCAGTGCGACGAATGCCTTGGGGGACGGGCCCGTAGGCATGTTGAAGTAGCTGTAGACGGCGCAGAGGAAGGTCAGCAGCGCGGTCAGGACGAGAAGGGGGAGCGAGATGCCGTCGACACCGAGGTGGACGCGGATGCCGAGGGCCGGGATCCAGCTGAGGTCGGTGGTGGCCTGCATACGCGCCGGGTGAGCGTGGTCGAAGCCGGCGGCCAGCGCGATGGTGGCGGCGAGCACCACGCCGGTGACGGTCACGCCGTGGCGCAGCACGGCCTGTTCGGGGTTCTTCCCCTTGAGGCCGGGCGGGGCCGGGAGCAGCGCGGCGAGCGCGCCGACGAGCGGGAGGACGACGGCGCCCGCGAGGAGGATCTGCATGGCGGTGTGGTTCACGGTCAGGCTCCCGTGCCCGTAGCGACGAGGGCGGCGGCGATGGCCAGGACGAGCGCGCCGCCCAGCAGCGCCCCGAGGTAGGTCTGCACGTTCCCGGTCTGGGCGCGGCGGACGGCGGCGCCCAGCCAGCGGGGGGCGGCGCCCGCGCCGCTGACGTAGGTGTCGACGACCGCCCGGTCCAGGAAGCGGACGAGGGTCGCGGCCGCGCGGGTGGGCCGGACGAACAGCGCGGAGTAGACCGCGTCGAGGTGGAAGCCGACGGCCGCGTGGCGGTGCAGCGGGCCGAGCAGGAGCCGGCCGGGGTCGGCCGGGTCGGTGGCGCCGGCGGCGTCCCCGTAGGCCGGGGGGTGGCCGACGATGGCCAGTTCCTCGGCGAGCGCGGGGCCGGCGTCCTCGACGACCGCGACGGCTCCCATCGGGGTGCGGGCGGCGCGGGCACTGGTGTGGCGCCAGGCGGCGTAGGTGAGCAGGCCGCCGATGAGGGCGACGCCGGTGCCGAGCACGGAGGTGGTGGCCGTCGGTTCGAGCGGGCGCCCGTCGAACCACGCGGGCAGGAGGGGGGCGGTCAGTCCGAAGCCGACCGTGGGGACGAAGAGCACCCACAGGGTGGCGGTCATGGCGAGCGGCTGACGACCGTGGTCGGGGACCTCGGGGCCGCTGCCGCGGAACGTCAGCAGCCACAGCCGGGTGGCGTAGGCGGCGGTGAGGAGGGCGGTGAGCAGGCCGGAGACCAGGACGGTCCAGCCGGCGGCGCCGGGGACGCCGGCCGCGTGGCCGGTGGCGGCGTGCTCGGCGGCGCCCAGGACGGCTTCCTTGGAGAAGAAGCCGGCGAACGGCGGGATCGCGGCGAGCGCGAGCAGGGCGACGGTCAGCGTCCAGAAGGCGTCCGGGACGCGCCGGGCCAGTCCGCCCATGCGGGACATGGCGGCCAGCGAGTTGGTGCCCGCGGCGTGGATGACCACGCCCGCGCCGAGGAAGAGGAGGGCCTTGAACGCACCGTGGGACAGGAGGTGGAAGACGGCGGCGCCGCGGTCGCCGACGGCCAGCGCGCCGGTCATGTAGCCGAGCTGGCCGACGGTCGAGTAGGCCAGCACGCGCTTGATGTCGTCCTGGGCCAGCGCGGCCAGGGCGGAGCCGACCATGGTCACCGCGGCCGTCACGGCGAGCACGACCAGCGCCGCCGCGGAGGCGGCGAAGACCGGGAGGAGGCGGGCGACGACGTACACGCCGGCGGCGACCATCGTCGCGGCGTGGATCAGCGCGGAGACCGGCGTCGGGCCGGCCATCGCGTCCGGGAGCCAGGTGTGCAGCGGGAACTGCGCCGACTTGCCGGCGACGCCGGCCAGCAGAAGCAGCGCGATCAGCGTCGGGTGGTGCAGCCCGTCGCGGGCGACATGGCCCAGGATGCCGGTGATCCGGAAGGTCCCGGCGTCGGCGGCCAGCGCGAAGATGCCGAAGAGGAAGGGGACGTCGCCGAGCTTGGTGACGAGGAACGCCTTGAGGGAGGCGGCGCGGGCGGCCTCGGTCTCCCAGTAGTGGCCGACGAGGAAGTACGAGCAGATGCCCATGACCTCCCAGCCGACCAGCAGCACCATCAGGTCGCCGGTGTAGACGACCAGCAGCATCGCGGAGGTGAAGAGCGAGACCAGCGCGGCGTAGGAGGGGTAGCGCGGATCGTCGCGCAGATACGCCGTGGAGTAGATCTGCACACAGGTCGCCACGACACCGACGAGGACGCCGATCAGCGCGGCGAAGCCGTCGATGTGCAGCGCCAGGTCGATCGGGAGCGAGCCGGTCGGGGTGAGCCGGGTGGCGACGTCGGTGGCCGGGCCGCCGCCCTGGCCGACGGCGACGGCGACGGCCAGCACCGCCGCGGCGAGCGTCGGCAGCACGGCCAGCGGCCGGACGAAGCCGGGCGACCGGCGGCCCGTGAGGAGCCCGGCGACGGCCCCGAGGAAGGGCAGCAGGGGGACGAGTACGGCGGTGGTCGTGAGCGTCACGCGGTGGCCTCCGCCCCGGTGTCGGGCTGCGGCTGCCGCGCCCCGGCCGCACCGACCGGGCTTCCCGGGTCGCCCGGGCCGGCGGGTCCGGCCGGCCGCTCGGCGAGGTCGCGGAGCCGGTCGATGTCGGAGCTGCCGCGGTTGCGGTAGACGAGCAGCACGATCGCCAGGCCGATGCCGATCTCGGCGGCGGCGACGGCGATGGTGAAGAGGGTGAGCGCCTGTCCGGCGTGCAGGGTGTCGCGCAGCCAGACGTCGAAGGCGACGAGGTTGAGGTTGACGGCGTTGAGCATCAGCTCGACGGACATCAGCACCAGGATCGCGTTGCGGCGCGCGAGCACGCCGTACAGGCCGGTGCAGAAGAGGAGGACGGCGAGGACCGCCGGGTACGCGAGATGCATCAGTGCCGCCCCTCCCCCGCGGCCGGGGGCGTGGTCTCGGCGGCGCCCTTCGCGCCGCCGCCCCGCCGGGACAGCACGATCGCGCCGACGAGCGCGGCGAGCAGCAGGACGGAGAGCGCCTCGAAGGGCAGCACCCAGTAGCGGAAGAGGCTGTTGCCGGAGACCTCGGCGGTGCCCTGGGCGGCTCCGTCGAGGTCGATCCAGGTGGCGCGGAAGGCGTCGACGACGACCCAGACCAGGGCCGCGGCGGAGGCGCCGGCCACCGTGAGCGCGGCCCAGCGGTTGCCGGAATCGGCGTCCGGGGACGGCCCGATGGGCGCCCTGGTCAGCATCAGCCCGAAGAGCAGCAGCACGACCACCGACCCGACGTAGATCAGCACCTGCACCCAGGCGATGAACTCGGCGGTGAGCAGGAGGTACTCCACGGCGATCCCGCCGAGGGCGACCACCAGCCACAGCGCGGCGTGCACCAGTTGGCGGGAGCCGACGGTCATCAGCGCCGCGCCGAGGGTGGCGATGCCGACGAGGACGAAGGCGATCTCGACGCCGGTGGGCGAGAGGAAGCCGTGGCTTGCGGCGGCGAGCGTCACGTCTCCTCCCCCTTGCCGGTGTCGGTGGCGGTGGCTGTGTCGGCAGCCTGCTGTTCCGGTGCGGCGACGGCCTGTTGGGCGGCGAGCTTGTCCGCGGTCTTGCGGGCGGCCGCGATCTCCTTGGGCTCCTCGGCCGCCGGGTCCAGGGCGGGCGGCTCGGGCACCGTCCACATCCACTCGCGCAGCTTGTCGCGTTCGTGGGTCAGCTCACGGATGTCGGTCTCGGCGTACTCGAACTCCGGCGACCAGAACAGCGCGTCGAAGGGGCACACCTCGATGCAGATGCCGCAGTACATGCACAGCGCGAAGTCGATCGCGAAGCGGTCCAGGACGTTGCGGCTGCGCTCCCGGCCCCCGGGGGCGGCCGGCGGCACCGTCTCCTTGTGGGAGTCGATGTAGATGCACCAGTCGGGGCACTCGCGGGCGCACAGCATGCAGACCGTGCAGTTCTCCTCGAACAGCCCGATGACGCCGCGGGTGCGCGGCGCGAGGTCGGGCTGGACGTCCGGGTACTGCGCGGTGACGGACTTCCGCGTCATCGTCCGGAGCGTGACGGCCAGGCCCTTGGCGAGACCGGAACCAGGAATGCCCACTTAGGAGATCACCACCTTGACGACGCCGGTGAGGGCGATCTGGACGAGCGCGAGCGGGATCAGGACCGTCCAGGCGAGCTTCTGCAACTGGTCCTCGCGCAGCCGCGGGTAGGTGACCCGCAGCCAGATGACGACGAAGGCGAGCGCCGCGGTCTTGACCAGCGTCCACAGCCAGCCCAGGCCGTCGGCGCCGAACGGGCCGTGCCAGCCGCCCAGGAAGAGGACCGCGGTCAGGGCGCTGAGCACGACGATGCCGGCGTACTCGGCGAGCAGGAAGAGCGCGAAGCGCAGCCCGGTGTACTCGGTGTACGCGCCGAAGATGATCTCCGAGTCGGCGACCGGCATGTCGAACGGCGGCCGTTGGAGCTCGGCGAGGCCGGCGGTGAAGAACACCACCCCGCCGATGATCTGCCACGGCACCCACCACCAGTGGAAGGCGTCGAGGATGCCGGGCAGCGAGAGGGTGCCGGCGGCCATCGCGACGGACGCGGCGGCCAGCAGCATCGGGAGTTCGTAGGCGAGCAGCTGCGCGGCCGTCCGCAGACCGCCGAGCAGGGAGAACTTGTTCGCCGACGCCCAGCCCGCCATCAGGGAGCCGAGCACGCCGACGCCCATCACGGCCAGCACGAAGAAGACGCCGGCGTCCAGGGCCTGCCCGACCGCGTTGCCCGGCCCGATCGGGATGGCGACCATGACCAGGAGGTACGGCAGCAGCGCGACCGCGGGCGCGAGTTGGAAGATCCGCCGGTCGGCGCCGGCCGGGACGACGTCCTCCTTCTGCGCGAACTTCACGCCGTCGGCGACCAGCTGCGCCCAGCCGTGGAAACCGCCGGCGTACATGGGACCGAGGCGGCCCTGCATATGGGCCATGACCTTGTGCTCGGTCTGGCCGATGACCAGCGGGAAGACCAGGAAGACGACGAAGACGGCGAGCAGGCGCAGCACCAGGGCGAGGGTGTCGCTCACGGGGTGTCGCCTCCTTCGTCTTCGGGCCGCCGGGCGGGCGGTCCGTCGGGCTCGGGGGCCGGCGCGGGCTCGGGGGCCGGCGCCGGCTTCCCGGCGGCTTCCGCTTCGTCGAAGGCCGGGCGGGCGTGGTGCCAGGGCGCATCGGCGGAGCGCGGGGGCGCGGCGGGCTCGGGCGCCGCCGGCCGGGCGGCCGCCTGCTGGCTGGCCGAGCCCTCGCTCACCGACCGGTTGCGACGGGGCGGGCGGTCCGGGCCCGCGGCGCGGGCCGGGCGTTCGGCCGGGGTGCCGGCCTCCGGCGCCTCGGCCGCGGACGGCTGCTGGCTCGCCGAGCCCGCGCTCGCGCTGCGGGTGCGGCGGGGCGGGCGCTCGCCGCCGGCGGCCGCCGCCCGCGCACCGCGGGCCGGCCGCGCCGGGGCGGGCGGCAACTGGCCCTTGAGCGGGCCCCACTCGTTGGGGTCGGGGACGCCCGGGGGCAGCATCTGCCGCCGCTTGGGCCCGCCGTGCTCCGATTCGCCCGGCTCCTTCGCACCGGGCCACGCCTTGGCGACCCGGGCCGCCAGGACGAAGTCCTTGCGCAGCGGATGGCCCTCGAACGCGTCCGGCAGCAGCAGCGGCACGAGGTGCGGGTGGCCGGTGAAGTCCACGCCGAACATCTCGTGGGTCTCCCGCTCGTGCCAGCCGGCGCCCGCGAACACGTCCACGGCGGTGGGCAGCGCGGGCGCGTCGTGCGGCACGGTGGTCCGCACGACCAGCCGGCGGACGGTGCCGGGGCGCGCCACATCGGCGAGATGGGCGCAGATCCGGAAGCCGGTGCCGGGCTCGTCGACGGCGCTCAGCCAGTCGAAGTAGGTGCAGCCGAGGGTGTCCCGGGCGGCGGTCAGCGCGGCGAGCCAGGCGTCCGCCGGGACGTCGACGGTCAGCAGGTCGTACGCCAGCTCGGCGGTGGCGCCGGTGCCGAAGAGCTCGGTGGCCGGGCCCGGCAGCCAACCGACGACCGGCTCGGCGGCCGCCCCGGTGCCCTGCCGGTCGGGCCGCTCGGGCTGTTCGGAGCGCTCGGGCTGCTCGGGCTGCTCGGTCATCGGGGGTCCTCCCCCGCCGTGCCGGACACGTCCGGCGCCGGGGCGGCCGGCGGCGGCACCAGGCCGCTGCGCAGCGCCGCGGCGGACGGCCGGGCGGCGCGCTGGTAGCGCTCGCCGAGCGACTCGCGGGCGATCTTCTCCTGGAGCTTGAGGATGCCCTGGAGCAGCGCCTCCGGGCGGGGCGGGCAGCCGGGGACGTAGACGTCCACCGGGATGATCTGGTCGACGCCCTTGGTCACCGCGTACGAGTCCCAGTACGGACCGCCGCAGTTGGAGCAGGCGCCGAAGGAGATGACGTACTTGGGCTCGGGCATCTGCTCGTAGAGCCGCTTGACGGCCGGGGCCATCTTGTCCGTCACCGTGCCGGAGACGACCATCAGGTCGGCCTGGCGCGGGCCGGGCGCGAACGGGATCACGCCGAGCCGGATGAAGTCGTGCCGGGCCATGGACGCGGCGATGAACTCGATGGCGCAGCAGGCCAGTCCGAAGTTGAAGACCCACAGGCTGTAGCGGCGGCCCCAGTTGAGGACCACCTTCATCGGTTCCGGCGCGAGCCGGGCCAGCGCGCCGAGGCGCCGCGGCTCCGGCAGGAACTCGGGGCCGGCGCTCCGGGGTGCGGCCTCGGAGCCGGCGGGGGCGGGGGTCACGTCCATTCCAGGACGCCCTTCTTGTACGCGTAGAGCAGGCCGACGGCGAGGAAGCCGAGGAAGACGAACATCTCCACCAGCGTCACCCCGCCGAAACCGGGCGCGGCGAAGACCGTCGCCCAGGGGAACAGGAAGATCGAGTCGACGGCGAAGACGACGTAGAGGAAGGCGTAGACGTAGTAGCGGACCTGGGTGTGCGCCCAGCCCTCGCCGACCGGGTCCACTCCGCACTCGTACGTCAGCAGCTTCTCGGGCGTGGGCACGACAGGTCGCAGCAGCCGCCCGGCCCCGAAGGCCACGGCGACGAACAGCACCCCGACCACGGCGATGATCCCGACGGCCGAATAGCCCTGGAAGTAGTCCGCGGCGACGGTGGTGCGTACGGTCGCATCCGGCACGTCCGCCCTCGCTCCCTGCCTGCGCTTCTTGAAACGACTTTTACACGATCTGTACGGACGGGAGTCTAGGCCCTGCCCGGGCCGCCCCGGGAAGCCGCGTGGGCCGCGACAGGCGGGGTTGTCCGTACTTCGCCCTACCTGGGTGGCCGGCAGCGTAGACGGACGGCTCGGTTGCGCTACCGGGCGTCTCAGGGCGCGGACGGAAATCGTCCGCCTGGTGGGATGCGGACGACGGGCGGGCGCCGCGTCCGGTGCGGTGCCGGGGCGGGTGCCGGGGGTCCGTCAGCGCAGCGGGCCGCCGTTGAACGGGGTCCGGGGGTCCGCCGGGGGCGGGGGCGCCTGGGGGTGGGGGTACGTCCGGGGGTGCACCGGGGGCGGCGGTGCGGCGGGAGGTTGGGGCCGGGGCTGCGGCCGGGCCTGGGCCTGGGGCTGGTGGGTGGGAGCCGGGGGCGGTGGGGGGCGGCGCCGGGACGGGTCACGGGAGACCGCGCGGTCCATCGTCTCGGCCGCGATCCGGGCCGCCGCCTCCTGCGTCCGGGCGCCCAGCAGCTCGGCGCGGATGGCGCCGCCCGCCGCCAGGTGACGGTCGTAGGGCAGCGGCAGCACCGCCGCGCCGCCGGCGCCCAGATGCGCGGCGGCCCTGCGGACGTCGACGCCGCTGTCCGGCGACGGGTGGGTGAGCACCACGACCGTCGTCGGCAGCAGTCCGGGGTGCAGACCGCCGACCCAGTCCAGTACGGAACGGGTGGCGGCCACCCCCTCCGGGGTCGCCGGGGTGACCAGGACGCGGGCCTGGGTCGTCACCAGCGCGGTGCGCGCCACCTCGGCGGGCAGCGTCTCGCAGTCCACCACCGTGGCGGCGAAGTGACGGCGCAACGAGGTCATCACCACGCGGTAGGTCTCCAGGTCCAGGCGGGTGCCGATGGCGCCCTGGCTGCCGGGCAGCAGCCAGCCGCCGCCGGTGAACGGCAGCAGATAGCCCGTCAGGTCGGTGATCAGCATCGACGGGTCGAGGATCTGCGCCAGGTCGCTGCCCGACCAGCGGACCTCGCGGGCACCGAGCCGGTGCGGGAGGGTGCCCAGCGCCGGGTCGGCCTCGACGGCGAGCACCGGGTCGGGGCGGTAGTGCGCGAAGGTCAGCGCGAGCAGGGCGGCGACGGTGGACTTGCCCGCGCCGCCGCGGATGCTGGACACCGCGATCTGCCGGCCGCTGGGGACCGGTTGCTGGATGGCGTGCGCGGCCTGGGTGAGGGCGGCGGTCTCGGCGGCCGGCGAGGACGCGAACACCCGGCGCAGGGCCCGGCCGGCACGCCGGGCCAGCGGGTCGCCGCGCCGTGGCCGGGGCTGCCCGTCGGCCAGCTCGGGCGGCAGCAGCGGTACGGAGACGGGCGTACGGGCCGGCAGCCCGGAACGCCCGTAGCGCCCGGAGGCGGGCGGAGGCTGGGCGGCCGCGGGGGCCGGAGGGATGGGTGAGGGGGGTGGGGCGGTCGGCGCGGATGGGGCAGCAGTTGGTGTGGGTGGTGCCGGAGGAGCCACAGGGGCTGCGGGGGCCGCAGGAGCAGGAGGAGAGGCGGCGGCCGTATACGTAGGAACCGGGTCGAACGGGGACGGTTCGGGCGCAGCGGGCATCGGCGTGGCGGGCATCGGCGTGGCAGGCATCGGCCCGGCCGCCGGCATCGGAACGGCATCCGGCAGCGCGCCCGGCACCGCACCGTTCACCGCCGCACCGCCCGGCCCGCTCGAACCGCCTGAACCGCCTGAACCGCCCCACCCGTCGGCCCCGGCGGAAACCGTCCCGCTCACCGCGTCCATCGCCGCACCGCCCACGCCTCCCGTGCCCTCCGTCGTCACCCGGCCCTCACCTCCGCCCTGTCTCGCGTTCCCCATGTCCGCCGTCCCGCCCGATCGTCCCGCCGCCACGTTCCAGAACTCCCGGGCCCGGCCGGAACGTTCCGGCGCCGGCCGGTCCGCACGCGATTCTTCACAGGCTCTCCCCTCAGGTGCCGCCGAGCAGCAGCCCGTAGAGGCCGAACGCGCCCAGGCCCACGGGGATCAGCGCCACCACGCTCACCGACTCCACACGGTCCAGCCAGCGCCGCAGCCGGCCGCGGAGCGGTTCCGGCGGGCGGACGGCGAGCGCCGCCACCGGCAGGGCGGCCAGCAGACCCAGCGCGGCCAGTGCGAGCGCGGGGCCCCCGCCGTCCGTCGCGCAGAGCAGAACCAGCCGTACGCAGACGGCCGTTCCGGCGGCGAGCAGGGCGATCACCTCGGCGGCCAGCGGGTAGGCGCGGGCCCGGGAGAACAGGACGACGGCGAGCAGCAGCGCCGTCAGCACCGTCCAGAGGCCGGGCCGGCCCGCCACGAGGACGCCGGCCGCGCCGGCCGAGGCGGCGGTCGCCACGGTGGCCGGGGCCAGCCCCCGGTGGGCGGTGGCCAGCGCGGCGGCCGCCCGGTGGTGGCCGACCGGGGTGCCGCCGACGTGCCGGTCGTCGAGCCCGGCCAGTCCGGCCGCGCGCAGAGCCAGGTGGGGCAGCGTCCCGAGGGCCAGTACGGAGAGGAAGCCGAGGGCGACGCCGGTGCGGACCGGGTCGGTCAGGGCGAGCAGGAGTTCCCAGGCGCCGACCGCGAGCGCGAGTGCGGCCGCGCCGGTGAGGCCGCCGCGGCCCAGGCCGGTGCGCAGGCCGAGCAGGGCCAGCGCGGCGGCCGCGGCGAGTCCGGTGGCGGCGAGCCGGGCGGCACCGCCGGGGGCCGCGTGCCAGGCGGCGAGGAGCCCGAGAGTGGTGCCGGTGAGCAGCAGGGCCGTGCCCGCGGCGCGCCGGGCGGGCGTGGCGGTGAGCGCCGCGCCGCCGCCCGCGGCCAGCAGGGCCGCGCCGCCCAGCCACGGGGCGGCGCCGGCCGCGTACCAGGTGGTGGCGGCGATCCCGGCGACGGCGGCGAGCAGCACGCTCGCGGCGGCCGCGGTCCGGGCGCGGCTGCGGTCGTCCCAGCGGAGGCCGCCGGCGGCGGGGAGGTCGGCCGGTCCGGTGGGCGCCATGGCGGGCCGCGCCGGGGCCGGGGGCCGGGGGCCGCCGTGCTGTCCGGGGCCCGTGTCCGCGCCCGGCGTCGCATTCGTCATGTCCACGCGGCCGTTCTGCACCGCAACACCATACGGTCCCGGCGCCGCCCCCTGTCCACGGTGTCCCGCGGCAATCCGGGCCCGGTGGACGGGAGGTGGGGGAAACCCCCGGCCCGTCACCCGACGAACCCCATGGCAGACCGGCGCGGACCCCGGCAAGCTGGGGCGTATGACGGAAAGTTCCCAGCTCACCGCAGACGCCGACGACGACGGAGTCTCCCTCCCGCCGCCCCGGGCACCCCTCGACGCCTGGACCTGGCGGGAGATCGGCTATCTGCTGGCCAACCTCCCGCTGACCGTGACGGCGTTCGCGGTGCTGGTGGTGTGGCTGACGCTGGGGCTGGGGCTCTCCGTCACGGTCGTCGGACTGCCGCTGCTGGCCGCGGGCCTGACGGTCTGCCGGCTCTACGGGCGGCTGGAGCGGGCCCGGGCGCGGGCCTGGCTCGGGGTGAAGGTGGCCGAACCGAGCCCGCTGCGGAGTCACGAGCACGGGTTCCTCGGGTGGTTGTGGCCGCGGCTGAAGGACCCGGTGGCGTGGCGGCACGCGCTGTTCGCGGTGGTCCGGCTGCCGTGGGGCGTCCTCACCTTCTCGATCGTGCTGGTCTCGCTGTTCGTGGGGTGGCCGGTGCTGCCGTGGGTGGCGCGCCGACTGGCCGACGTGGACCGGGCCCTGGTGCGCGGCCTGCTGTCGCCCTCCGACGAGCTGGAGCGGCGGATCGCCGAGCTGGAGTCGGACCGCAGGGTGGTCACCGACACCGCGGCCGCCGATCTGCGGCGGATCGAACGGGATCTGCACGACGGGGCGCAGGCCCGGCTGGTGGCGCTCGCCATGGGGCTCGGCCTGGCGAAGGAGAAGCTGGCGGAGGGCACGGCCGACGAGACCGTGGCGCGGATGGTCGACGAGGCGCACGGCGAGGTGAAGATCGCGCTCCAGGAGCTGCGGGACCTGGCCCGCGGCATCCACCCGGCGATCCTCACCGACCGCGGGCTGGGCCCGGCGCTGGCGTCGCTGGCCGGCCGCTGCACGGTGCCGGTCACCACGTCCGTGGACCTGGCCGAGCGGCCCGCGCCGGCCATCGAGGGCATCGCCTACTTCACCGTCTCCGAGCTGCTGCAGAACGTCGCCAAGCACAGCGGGGCGCGGCAGGCGTCGGTGGAGGTGTGGCAGACCCGGGGACGGCTGCTGCTGCAGGTGCAGGACGACGGGCGGGGCGGAGCCCGGCTCGACGGCGGCAGCGGGATGGCCGGGCTCGCGGACCGGCTGGGGGCGGTGGACGGGCTGTTCGTGCTGGACTCGCCGGCGGGCGGGCCGACCCGGGTGACGGCGGAGGTGCCGTGGCGGCCGCGGTCGCAGCCGGGGGCGGGCCGCCGTCCCGGCGGCCGGGGCGCGACCGGGCACTGAAGACCGCGGCCCGGCTCCCGAGGTGGGGAAAACCCCCGGCGGAAGACTGCGAGCAGCCTCATGGCACCGGCCGCGCCGGTCGCCGAACCTGGAGCGTGCCGGCGTGCGTCGGCACCCGACGCCCTGCGGAACGAAACGGACGACGAGCCATGGACACCGCTTACACCGCGTACCCCGCCCACCCCCCGCGGTCCCGCCGCCACCGGGTGCCCGCGGGGCTGCGCGCCCCCTTCTCGGCGCGCACCTGGCGGGAGTTCCTGCACCTGTTCCTGGGCCTCCCGGTGGCCGGTGTGACGTTCGCCTACGCGGTCACCGTGGTGTCGGTGAGCGCCGGGCTGCTGATCACGTTCCTGGGCATCCCGCTGCTGGCCGGGGGGCTGGCCGGGGCCCGGGGGCTGGGCGTCGTGGAGCGGGCCCGGGCGCGGGCGCTGCTGGGGCTGGACGTGGCCGCCCCGGAGCCGCTGCGGCCCGCGAAGCCGGGGCTGATGCCGTGGGTCGCGGCGATGCTCAGGAACGGGGCGTCCTGGCGGCATCTGCTCTACGGGTTCCTGCACTTCCCGTGGGCGCTGTTCGCGTTCGTCCTCTCGGTGACGTTCTGGTCGCTGGCCTGGGCGATGCTCGTTTTCCCGCTCTACTACTGGCTGCTGCCCCGGTACGCCGCGCTGCCCGGCATCCGGTTGTGGGGGGACGACGGCGCCGTCCTCTACGTGAGCCCGGCGGTGACGGCCGGCGTGACCGGCGTGCTCGGGCTGCTGGCGGTGCTGGCCGGGCCGTGGGTGATCCGCGGGCTGGCGGCGGTGGACGGGCTGCTGGTGCGCGGGCTGCTGGGGCCGTCGCCGCTGGCGACCCGGGTCGGCGAGCTGGAGTCGGACCGCGGGGTGGTGGCCGACACCGCCGCCGCCGATCTGCGGCGGATCGAGCGGGATCTGCACGACGGCGCGCAGGCCCGGCTGGTGGCGCTGGCGATGGACCTGGGGACGGCGAAGGAGCGGCTGGCGGAGGGCACGGCCGACGAGACCGTGGCGCGGATGGTCGACGAGGCGCACGGCGAGGTGAAGATCGCGCTCCAGGAGCTGCGGGACCTGGCCCGCGGCATCCACCCGGCGATCCTCACCGACCGCGGGCTGGGCCCGGCGCTGGCGTCGCTGGCCGGCCGCTGCCCGGTGCCGGTGACGGTCGAGGTGGACCTGGCCCGCCGCCCGGCCCCGGCCATCGAGGGCATCGCCTACTTCACCGTCTCCGAGCTGCTGCAGAACGTCGCCGAGCACAGCGGGGCGCGGCACGCGTCGGTGGACGTCTGGTGCACCGGGCAGATGCTGATGCTGACGGTGTCGGACGACGGCCGGGGCGGTGCGAGCACCGGGGCCGGCGGCGGGCTGGCCGGGCTCGCCGAGCGGCTGGGCTCCGTCGACGGCCTGCTCGTGGTGGACTCCCCGGCCGGCGGTCCCACCACCGTGACCGCCGAGCTGCCCTGGCGCGGCTGACCGCGCCGGCCGCTCCCGTTCACCCCCGGCCCCCGTCCCGTTGCCCCCGCCGCCCGTTCCCGTTCCGCCCCGCGCCCGCCCGTCCCGGTCCGGATGCTGGAATGCTGGGGACCGGCAGGCCGGACCGCAGGAGCACGGGGGAAGGACGTCGTGGGCGACGTGGTGGACAGGGTGAGCGCAGTGGACGCAGGGGACCGGGTGCGGGTGGTCATCGCCGAGGACTCGGTGCTGCTGCGGGAGGGTCTGACCCGGTTGCTGACCGACCGCGGCCACGACGTCGTGGCGGGCGTGGGCGACGGCGAGGCGCTGGTGCGGACCGTCGCCGAACTGGCCGGCGCGGGCACCCCGCCGGACGTGGTGGTGGCGGACGTCCGGATGCCGCCCACCCACACCGACGAGGGCGTCCGGGCCGCGCTGCGGCTGCGCCGGGACCACCCCGGGGTCGCGGTGCTGGTGCTGTCGCAGTACGTCGAGGAGCAGTACGCGACCGAGCTGCTGGCCGGGTCGAGCCGGGGCATCGGCTATCTGCTGAAGGACCGGGTCGCCGAGGTGCGGGAGTTCGTGGACGCGGTGGTCCGGGTGGCCCGCGGCGGCACCGCGCTGGACCCGGAGGTGGTGGCGCAGCTGCTGGGCCGCAGCCGCAAGCAGGACGTGCTGGCGCACCTGACGCCGCGCGAGCGCGAGGTGCTGGGGCTGATGGCCGAGGGGCGGACCAACGCGGCGATCGCCCGCCGGCTGGTGGTCAGCGACGGCGCGGTGGAGAAGCACGTCAGCAACATCTTCCTGAAGCTGGGGCTGACGCCGAGTGACGGGGATCACCGCAGGGTGCTCGCGGTCCTCACCTATCTCGAATCCTGACGACCTGACACTCTGTCAGATATGTGCGGTACCCGGATTCACCGGCGGTCCGGGGCCGGGTCGTAGAACGATGGTCCTAGCACCAATGGACGAGGCCGGTGCGTCATGAGACAGGGGTGACGGGGGCAGTGATTCGATGACAAACCATGACAGAACGGTGTCTCATCTCGACGTCCAGCATGTGACCGGACCAGGGAAGGGCACCCTTACCCAAGTACGATGGTTATGGGACAACCGGTCGGTACGACCCGTCCCACGCCCTGCGTCCGGCGGGGACGCCGCACCCCTTGAGGGAGGTCCGAAGCAGTGACCAGCCAGGTCAGTAGCACAGCCGAGCAGGCCGACGGAGCGCTAGTCGGGGAACAGCGCACGTCCGGCGACGGCGGCCCGGGCAAGGAAGTCCGGCGCCTGGACCGGGTGATCATCCGGTTCGCCGGCGACTCCGGTGACGGTATGCAGCTCACCGGTGACCGTTTCACGTCCGAGACGGCGTCGTTCGGCAACGACCTGTCGACGCTGCCGAACTTCCCGGCCGAGATCCGGGCCCCCGCCGGAACCCTCCCGGGCGTCTCCAGCTTCCAGCTGCACTTCGCCGACCACGACATCCTCACGCCCGGCGACGCGCCGAACGTCCTGGTCGCGATGAACCCGGCCGCCCTGAAGGCCAACATCGGCGACGTGCCGCGCGGCGCGGAGATCATCGTCAACACCGACGAGTTCACCAAGCGCCCGATGGCCAAGGTCGGCTACGACAGCAATCCGCTGGAGGACGGCTCGCTGTCGGCGTACCACGTCCACCCGGTGCCGCTGACGACGCTGACCATCGAGGCGCTCAAGGACTTCGGGCTCTCCCGGAAGGAGGCCGAGCGCAGCAAGAACATGTTCGCGCTGGGCCTGCTGTCGTGGATGTACCACCGGCCGACCGAGGGGACGGAGAAGTTCCTGCGGGCGAAGTTCGCCAAGAAGCCGGACATCGCCGAGGCCAACGTCACGGCGTTCCGGGCGGGTTGGAACTTCGGCGAGACCACCGAGGACTTCGCCACGTCCTACGAGGTCGCGCCGGCCACCACGGCCTTCCCGACCGGCACCTACCGCAACATCTCCGGCAACCTCGCGCTGGCCTACGGGCTGATCGCCGCCTCCGAGCAGGCCGATCTGCCGCTGTACCTCGGCTCGTACCCGATCACGCCGGCCTCGGACATCCTGCACGAGCTGTCCCGGCACAAGAACTTCGGCGTGCGGACGTTCCAGGCGGAGGACGAGATCGCGGGCATCGGCGCGGCGCTGGGCGCGGCGTTCGGCGGCTCGCTGGCGGTGACGACGACCTCCGGCCCGGGTGTGGCGCTGAAGTCCGAGACCATCGGCCTGGCCGTGAGCCTGGAACTCCCGCTGCTGATCGTGGACATCCAGCGCGGCGGTCCCTCGACCGGTCTGCCGACCAAGACCGAGCAGGCCGACCTGCTACAGGCGATGTACGGCCGCAACGGTGAGGCGCCGGTGCCGATCGTGGCGCCGCGGACGCCCGCCGACTGCTTCGACGCGGCGCTGGACGCGGCCCGGATCGCGCTCACCTACCGCACCCCGGTCTTCCTGCTCTCCGACGGCTATCTGGCCAACGGCTCGGAGCCCTGGCGGATCCCCGAGGTCGACGAACTGCCCGATCTGCGCGTGCGGTTCGCCGGTGCCCCCAACCACGAGCTGGCGGACGGCACCGAGGTGTTCTGGCCCTACAAGCGCGATCCCGAGACCCTGGCCCGCCCCTGGGCCGTCCCCGGCACGCCCGGCCTGGAGCACCGCATCGGCGGCATCGAGAAGCAGGACGGCACCGGCAACATCTCCTACGACCCGGCCAACCACGACTTCATGGTCCGCACCCGCCAGGCCAAGGTGGACGGCGTCACCGTCCCCGACGTCGAGGTGGACGACCCGGTGGACGAGACCGGACAGGGCGCGAGCACCCTCGTCCTGGGCTGGGGCTCGACGTACGGGCCGATCACCGCGGCGGTCCGGCGGGTCCGCGGCGCGGGGCAGCGCATCGCCCAGGCGCATCTGCGCCACCTCAACCCCTTCCCCGGGAATCTGGGCGAGGTCCTGGCGCGTTACGACAAGGTGGTCGTGCCGGAGATGAACCTCGGCCAGCTCGCCACCCTGCTGCGCGCGCGGTACCTCGTCGACGCGCACTCGCACACCCAGGTCAGCGGGATGCCGTTCAAGGCCGAGCAGCTCGCGCAGGTCCTCAAGGAGGCCATCAATGACTGACACGGTCTCGGAGCGGTCCGCGCAGATCGAGGCGCTCTCCCTGGTGCCCAAGGCCACGGCGAAGCAGTCCATGAAGGACTTCAAGTCCGACCAGGAGGTCCGCTGGTGCCCCGGCTGCGGTGACTACGCCGTCCTCGCCGCCGTCCAGGGCTTCATGCCGGAGCTAGGCCTGGCCAAGGAGAACATCGTCTTCGTCTCCGGCATCGGCTGCTCCTCCCGCTTCCCGTACTACATGAACACCTACGGGATGCACTCCATCCACGGCCGCGCCCCGGCCATCGCCACCGGGCTCGCGTCCTCGCGCCGCGACCTGTCGGTCTGGGTCGTCACCGGCGACGGCGACGCCCTCTCCATCGGCGGCAACCACCTCATCCACGCCCTGCGCCGCAACGTCAACCTCAAGATCCTGCTGTTCAACAACCGGATCTACGGGCTGACCAAGGGCCAGTACAGCCCCACCTCCGAGGTCGGCAAGATCACCAAGTCGACGCCGATGGGCTCGCTGGACGCCCCGTTCAACCCGGTCTCGCTGGCGCTCGGCGCCGAGGCGACCTTCGTGGCCCGCACCGTCGACTCCGACCGCAAGCACCTCACCTCGGTGCTGCGCGCGGCCGCCGCCCACCCCGGCACGGCACTGGTGGAGATCTACCAGAACTGCAACATCTTCAACGACGGCGCCTTCGAGGCCCTCAAGGACAAGGAGCAGGCCCAGGAGGCGGTGATCCGGCTGGAGCACGGGCAGCCGATCCGGTTCGGCACCCCCGCACCGGACGGCCTCGGCTCCAAGGGCGTGGTCCGCGACGCGGCCACCGGCGACCTCAAGGTCGTCGACGTCACCGAGGAGGGCACCGACGGCGTCCTGGTGCACGACGCCCACACCCCCTCCCCCACCACGGCGTTCGCCCTCTCCCGCCTCGCCGACCCCGACACCCTCCACCGCACCCCGATCGGCGTCCTGCGCGACGTCGAACGCCCCGTCTACGACACGTTGATGTCCGAGCAACTGGACACCGCCGTCGAGCAGAAGGGCAAGGGCGACCTCTCCGCCCTGCTGACCGGCAACGACACCTGGACGGTCGTCGGCTAGCCGCCCCGGCCGGAAATTCCTCCGCGGGTGTCCGCGGGAGCGCCGCACGGTGCTCCCGCGGACACCCGCGTGTGCGTGGTGGGCCGGGAGCCGGGGAGCGGGCGGGCGGCGGTCCGCCCCCGCTCGCGCGCCGGGCGCCGTTCTTCACCCCGGTGTCATGACCGTTATGCGGAACGGACATGACAGCCGGGGTGGACGGCGCTACGTTGCCACAGCATCGACCGCGCACGACCAGGAGGGCCCCTTGCCGTCTCGAACCGACCAGCGCGCCGGCCTCGCCTACGGCGTCGCCGCCTACACCATGTGGGGCCTGCTGCCGCTGTACTGGCACCTGCTGGACGCCGCCGCACCGTCCGAGATCCTGGCCCACCGCATGCTGTGGTCGCTGCCGGTCGCGCTGGTCATCCTGGCCGTGCTGCGCCGCTGGTCCTGGATACGCCCGCTGCTGCTGCGGCAGCCAGGGGGTCCCCCCGGCGTTGGCTGGGGGAGGCTCGGACTGGTCCTGATCTGCGCCACGGTGATCTCGCTGAACTGGTTCCTCTACATCTGGGCGGTCAACGCCGGGCACGTCCTGGAAGCCTCGCTGGGGTACTTCATCAACCCTCTGGTGAGCATCGCGTTCGGGGTGCTGGTGCTGCGCGAGCGGCTGCGGCCGCTGCAGTGGGCCGCGGTGGGCGTCGGCGCCCTGGCCGTCGTCGTGATGACCGTCGCCTACGGGCGGATGCCCTGGATCGCCCTCGGGCTGGCCCTGTCGTTCGCCACCTACGGGCTGGTGAAGAAGGGCATCGGACTCGACGGCATCGAGGGCTTCAGCGCCGAGACCGCCCTGCAGGCGCTGCCGGCGCTGGGTTTTCTGATCTACCTCGGGGTGCACGGCGAGTCCGCCTTCGTCACCGGCGGGACGGGGCAGGCGCTGCTGCTCGCGGCCTGCGGCATCGCGACCGCGGTGCCGCTGATCTGCTTCGGCGCCTCGGCGGTGCGGCTGCCGCTGACCACCCTCGGGATGTTGCAGTACCTGGCGCCGACCTTCCAGTTCCTGCTGGGCCTGACGGTCTTCCACGAGGAGATGCCGCCGGAGCGCTGGGCGGGCTTCGCGCTGGTGTGGGCGGCGCTGGCCGTGCTGACCTGGGACGCGCTGCGGACCGCCCGGCGGGCGCGGAGCGAGCTGGCCGCCGCCGGGGCGCGGGCCGGCGAGGCGGCCGCGGCCATGGGGGCACCTCCCTGTTCGAGCGGAGCCGAGAACTTGGGGGCGGCAGCGACGGCGGACCCGGAGGCCGCCCGGGGGCCCGTCAGGCCGTGATGTCGCGGGTGGTGAACCGCGCCCAGGCCGCCGACCCGAACACCGCCGCGTAGAGCGCCTGGAGGCCGAGGTTCCGCAGGATCCCGTCGACGTAGACGGGGTCGCGGAGCAGGTCCGCGAAGGACAGCCAGTAGTGCGGGAAGAGATACGGCTGGACGGCCTGGAGCTGCGGTATGCCGTCCAGGATCTGGGCGGTGAGCACCAGCCCGACGGTGGTGGCCATCGCGGCGATGCCGCTGTCGGTGAGCGTGGAGACGAACAGGCCGAGGGCCGCCACCCCGAGCAGGGAGAACGCCACCACGCCCGCCACGGCCAGCGCCCGCAGCAGCCCCTCGCCGAAGGATATGGACGTGCCCGACAGCAGCGTCACCCGGCCCAGCGGGAACAGCAGCGCACCGGTGACCAGTGCGGAGAGCGCCACGACGAGCGTGCCCGCCAGGCAGAACACCACGACCGTGGCGAACTTGGCGCGCAGCAGGCGGGCGCGGCCGGCCGGGGCGACGAGGAGGTAGCGCAGCGTCCCGGTGTGCGCCTCGCCGGCGAGGGAGTCGCCGGCGATCACCCCGACGGCCATCGGCAGGAACACCGGCAGCGTCACGGCGAGGGCGGTGAAGACCAGGAAGAGGCCGTTGCCGGCGATCCCGGCGAGGAACGCCGGGCCGCGGCCGTCGTCGCCCGGGCCGCCGTGCCGCCCGGTCTGGATCCGGACGGCCACGCCGACCAGCACCGGGACGCCCGCGAGCACGGCCAGCAGCACCAGGGTGCGCCAGCGCCGGAAGGTGACGGCGATCTCGCTGCGCAGCAGGTCCGGCGACCACCACGACGCCCGGGAGCGGGACGCGCGGTCCGAGTGGGACGCGTCGGGCGCCTGGGGGGCCGCGGGTGCCTTGGACGTCCAGGGTCTCCGGGGTGCTCGGGGCGCCCGGGGCCCCTCGGGTGCCGGTTCGGCCGGCGGCCGGCTCTCAGCCCGCGACATCGAATCCCTCCCCGGTGAGCCGGACGAAGACGTCCTCCAGCGACGGCCGTTCGGTGCCCAGGGCCCGGACCCGGACCCCGGCGCGGACCAGTGCGGCGTTCAGCTCCGCCGGGTCCGGCGGCGGGCCGTCCGGCGCTGCCGCGGGCAGCTCGCCGGTGACCCGGTCGCCGTCGGCCCGCAGACCGGTCAGCCCGTGCTCCGTCAGGACCCGCACCGCGTCGGCCGGATCGGGGGTGGTCACCGCCAGCCGGCCGTGGCCGCCCGGGCCGAGGACCGCGGCGGTGAGGCCGGCGACCGGCCCCTGGGTGACCAGCCGGCCGCGGGCCATCACCGCGGCGTGCGTGCAGACCTGCTCGATCTCGTCGAGGAGGTGGGAGGAGAGGAAGACGGTGGTGCCGTCCGCCGCCAGCTCCCGCACCAGGGTGCGGATCTCCCGCATGCCCTGCGGGTCCAGGCCGTTGGTCGGCTCGTCCAGCACCAGCAGCTCGCGGGGCCGGAGCAGGGCGGCGGCCAGCCCCAGCCGCTGCTTCATGCCGAGGGAGTAGGTGCGCGCCTTCCTGTCCGCCGCGGCTGCCAGGCCCACCCGCGTGAGCGCCCGGCCGACCCGCTCGGTGCGGGTGCGCGGCTCGGCGGTCGGGTCGGCGGCGTCGAACCGCCGGAGGTTGTCCCGCCCGCTGAGGAAGCCGTAGAGCGCCGGGCCCTCGATGAGTGCGCCGACCTCGGGGAGCACCTGGCGGGCCGCGCCGGGCATCGGCCGGCCCAGCACCCGCGCCGTGCCGGCGGTCGGCTCGATCAGGCCCATCAGCATCCGGATGGTGGTGGTCTTGCCGGAGCCGTTGGGGCCGAGGAAGCCGAAGACGCTGCCACGCGGCACGGCGAGGTCGAGCCCGTCGACGGCGGGGCGGCCGCCGCGGTACGCCTTGGTCAGCCCCCGGGTCTCGATCACCCGGTGCTCGCCGGCGGGCGCCGCGCTTCCGTCGTCCGCGGCGGGTGGTGGTGACACGGTCTCCCCCCAACTCATGGCGTCCGCCGGCCCGTCGGGGCCGTACGGCCGGGCGCGCGGACCCGCGGGCCGGGCCGCGCCGCTCCCCGGCGGAGGTGCGGCGCGGCCCGGCCGCCGGCCGTGGCCCCTTGCTTCCGCTGCTTCCGCGCGGCGGCTACTTCTTCGCGGCGTCGGCCGCGGCTATCAGCGCCTGCTGGTCGACGGCACCGACGTAGACCCTGCCGTCGTCGGTGATCAGGGCGTTGACCAGGCGGGTGCTGAAGACGTGGCCGGAGCCGAACCCACCGGACACCTTGCTGCCCAGGCTGTCCAGGAACTTGCCGGCGTCGCCCTTGGCGAGCTGGTCCTTGCCGCCGGGACCACCGGGGGCCTTGAGGGCGGCAACGGACGTCCAGCCCTTGCCGAGCACCTCCAACCCGCCGGCGCCCTTCGGGCCCTGGTGGTCCTTGAAGCCGGGGAGACCACCGAAGCCGTCGAGACCCTTGCGGCCTTCGCCCTTGCCGTGCGCGGCCCGGTCGCCGTCCACCACCTTGGCGCCCTTGGGCGGGGTGAAGGCGAAGGTGTCCGCGGCCGGACGGGCGAAGTCGACGCGGGTGTAGCCGACGTCGACCGCGGCCGGGCCGCCGCTCTTCGGGGTGAGGGTGAACTTCAGCGGGACGCCGTTGGCGGCGTCCACCGCGACCCGGATCGAACCGACCGTGGAGGCGGACTGCTTCGGCTTGATGACGAGCTGGTACGCGTCCCGTCCGGCGACCCTGGCGGTGTCGCCGACGGTCACCGAGGTGGTGTCCCCGGCCGCCTTCAGGACCTCCTTGGCCAGTTCCTGCGGGGTGGCGTTCTGCAGGCCCTGGGGCACTCCCTCGGGCGCGCCGCGGTGCGTGCCGCGGCGGGCGTCCTTGGGGGCGGTGTGGTGCACGGCGCTGTTGCTGCCGCTGTCGTACGCCCAGACGTCCTTGCCGTTGTGGACGAGGGTGTAGTCGGCGGACTTGCCGACGATCGAGACCCGCTGCTTGTCGGGGCCGTCGGCGGCGACCCGCAGGGTGTGCGTGCCGGCCGCCAGCTCGGTCAGCTTGCTCTGCGGCGACGCGGCGGCGCCCGCGCCGTCCCCGCCCTGTCCGCCGCCGAAGGCTCCGGCGCCCGCGCCGCCCGGCAGGGCGGGCAGGCCGAGGTCGGTGGTGACCTGGACCGTGCCGGACAGCTGCTGGACGTCGGACTTGGCGATCTTCGCTATCAGGTCCTGGGCGGAGATCTTCGGCAGGTCGGGAGAACCGGATCCGGCGAACGCCGGGACCAACCCGATCGTCGCGGCCGTCACCCCCGCCACCGCGACCGGCACGGCGTACCGCACCGCCTTACGGCGCCGTGCGGTGCGCCCCCCGTCCCGCTCCTCGGTGACCTCGGTCGGTTCGTTCCGTGGCATCTGGCCTACCTCCGTCGTGTGCGGCGGTCCTGCGTCGTCCACTTGTCCACCCGCCGGACCATCATGGCCCGCCCCGCCGCCTCGTGGTGCTTTCCATCTCACCAAATGACGCGGCCTCCGGCGTCAACCCGCAGGGCCAACTCCGCGTACTGCTGAGGGATGACACCCCGCCGCGGATCGGCCGGACCCGTACTCCGACGGTCGCACCGCCCCGAGGGGAAGCCCTAGGGCCTGTCGGGGAGACGTGGGGGAAACCCCGGGCCTCCGGCCCCGTCCTCGGCTTCGCCCCGGCCTCCGGCCCCGCTCAGCGTGCCCGGTGCACCACCGCGTCGCACAGCTCTTCCAGCGCCGTCTTCGCCATGCACGCCGGCAGCGGCGCCAGCGTCGCGCGGGCGTCCTCGGCGTAGCGCACGGTGTCCCGGCGGGCCTGCTCCAGCGCCGGGTGGGCGCGCAGCCCGGCGAGCGCCTCGGCGTGCCGGGCGTCGTCGGTGAGGTCGCCGGCCAGCAGCTCGCACAGGGCGCGGTCCTCGGCGGTGCCGGCGCTGCTCTCGGCGAGCGCGCGCAGCCGCAGCACGGGCAGCGTCGCGACACCCTCGCGCAGGTCCGTGCCGGGCGTCTTGCCGGACTCGTGCGAGTCGCTGGCGATGTCCAGGACATCGTCGGCCAGCTGGAAGGCGGTGCCCAGCCGCTCGCCGTACTGGGTGAGGATGTTGACGGTGGTCTCGTCGGCGCCCGACATCATCGCGCCGAAGCGGCAGGCGACGGCCACCAGCGAACCGGTCTTGCCCGCGAGGACGTCGAGGTAGTGGTCGACGGGGTCGCGGCCGTCGCGCGGTCCGGCGGTCTCCAGGATCTGACCGGTCACCAGGCGCTCGAACGCCTCGGCCTGGATCCGGACGGCCTCCGGCCCGAGGTCGGCGAGGATGTGCGAGGCGCGGGCGAAGAGGAAGTCACCGGTCAGCACCGCGACGGAGTTGCCCCAGCGGGCGTTGGCGCTGGCCACCCCGCGGCGCACACCGGCCTCGTCCATCACGTCGTCGTGGTAGAGCGTCGCCAGGTGCGTGAGCTCCACGACGACGGCCGAGGGCACCACACCCGGGCTGTAGGGGTCGCCGAACTGGGCGGCCAGCATCACCAGCAGCGGCCGGAACCGCTTGCCCCCGGCACGCACCAGATGCTGCGCGGCCTCGGTGATGAACGGCACGTCGCTCTTGGTGGATTCCAGCAGGCCCTCCTCGACAGCCGCCAATCCGGCCTGGACATCGGCTTCGAGAGCCTTGTCCCGCACGCTCAGCCCAATGGGCCCGACGACGGTCACGAGGGGTACTCCTGTCTGCTGACGATCAAACCGAATGTCGATCTGTCGCTGTCTCCACCATTGGCCAGCGTATCCGGTCACGGTTGGATCACCACGAGCGCCCGCCCCCCGAACCACTCGGCCAGCACAGAACCCGCCCCGAGGCCAGGTTCCCGCTCGCCGCCGGGCGCGGCTTTCCCTGAAAGCGGTGGGGCGGCAGTGACGTGAGATACCTCAAAAGACCCCTGGCGTCACAGCGGTGACCGGCGCGCCGCGCACCCGGCAGGGACTGCCGGGTTCCGTCGGTGAGACGGTGCCGTTCACGGGACGGTTCACTCTCCCCGGTGGACGAGCAGGCAACGCACCGTTCGACCGCGCCGCCCGACGCGCCCGCCGGGACCGAATTACGCGTTACGGCAAGGTATTTACCGTATGCGGCGGCCGGTGCGCCGCACGCCGCCGCCCCGCGCGGCGGCCTCCCGGCCCGGGGCCGCCCGTTCCGGCCGAGGACCGCCCCCCACGTGATCGCCGGCGGTCGTACCCTGATCGACGGACCCGCCGGCCCACGGCCCCCGCTCTCCACCCGGTCCGAGCAGGGGCGCTCCCCGTGGCCGGCCGCCCACCGGCGACGACGAACGCGAGGAGCAGTGTCCATGCCCGAGCACAGCCCGTTCGACCTGGCAGAAGGCGACCCCTTCGGCCCGCACACCCTCCCCTACGGCGTCTTCAGCACCGCCGAGGCGCCCGGCCTGCGCCGGCTCGGCGTCCGCTACGGCCGTCATGTCCTCGACCTGGCCGCCCTGCCGGACGCCCTGCCCGGCAGCGCCGCCGCGCCACACGCCGCACTGCTCACCGCCGCCACCCTCAACCCCCTGCTGGCCGCCGGCCGCCCCGTGTGGCAGCAGGTCCGCGCGGCCGTCCGCAGCGCGCTGACCGACCCCGCGCACCGCACCGCGGTGGCCCCGCTGCTGCGCCCGCTGGACGACGTCACCCTGCATCTGCCCTTCGAGGTCGCCGACTACGTCGACTTCTACTCCAGCGAGCACCATGCCACCAACGTCGGCCGGATCTTCCGTCCCGACGGCGCCGCCCTGCCGCCCAACTGGAAGCACCTGCCGATCGGTTACCACGGCCGGGCCGGCACCGTCGTCGTCTCCGGCACCCCCGTGGTGCGGCCGCACGGCCAGCGCAAGTCCCCGGCCGATCCGGCGCCGGTCTTCGGCCCGTCCACCCGCCTGGACATCGAGGCGGAGGTCGGCTTCGTCGTCGGCACCCCCTCCACGCTGCACACACCGGTCGGCCTGTCCGCGTTCCGGGAGCACGTCTTCGGCGTCTGCCTGGTCAACGACTGGTCGGCGCGCGACATCCAGGCGTGGGAGTACCTCCCGCTCGGCCCGTTCCTCGGCAAGTCCTTCGCGACCTCCGTCTCCGCCTGGGTCACCCCGCTGGACGCCTTCGACGCCTCCCGGACGGCGCCGCCCGCCCGGGACGTGCCGCCGCTGCCGTACCTCGACGACAGCGCCGCCGAACCGGGCGGCCTCGACCTGCGGATCGAGGTGCGGCTCAACGGCGAGGTGATCTCCCGCCCGCCGTTCGCCGCGATGTACTGGACGGCCGCCCAGCAGCTGGCCCACATGACCGTCAACGGCGCCTCGCTGCGCACCGGCGACCTCTACGCCTCCGGCACCGTCTCGGGCCCCGAACCCGACCAGCTCGGCTGCCTGCTGGAGCTCACCCAGGGCAAGGGCCCCTACCTCCAGGACGGCGACGAGGTCACCCTCACCGCCTGGGCGCCCGGCCCGGACGGCGCCCGGATCGGCCTCGGCGAGGTCGCCGGCCGGGTGCTGCCCGCCGCGGCACCGGCCGACGGCGCCCCGGCATGACCCGGTCCGCGGCGGGCAGCGGGCCCCGCCGCCCGCCCCCGTCCGCCGCGGCCCGCTGCTAGCCTCGCGTCACCTGTCCCACAACGGAGGAGACGCACGTGCGCAAGGCAGCGCAGTTCGCCGGGGCGGCCGCCGTCGCCGCGCTGCTGCTCAGCGGCTGCGGAAGCAGCGGCGGCAGCGGCGGCAAGGACGCGAGCACCCCCGGCAGGACGCCGGAGGCCGCCCCGTCGACCGCGGGCGGCGGCGACGGCAAGGCCGCGGACCCCACCGCCGTGGAGGGCGCCTGGAAGGGCGGCACGACGGCCGCGCCGCTGGTCCTGGTGGTCGCCAAGGGCACCGTCGCGTTCAGCAACGGCCACCGGTCCGCCTGCATGGGCAAGGCCGAGAAGATGGCCGGCATGACCATGGCCGTCCTCAAGTGCACCGACGGCGACACCACCCGCACCATGGGCACCCTCAAGCCCGGCGCGGACGGCAGGACGCTGACCGTCGACTGGAAGAACGGCCCGACCGAGAAGTACACCCGGACCGACGACGGCAGCATCAAGATCCCGGACCTGCCCAAGCTGCCGGACCTGCCCAAGAGCTGACCGCGCCGCGGAACGCACGACGGCCGCCGCCCGGCTCCCCCTCGGGGGCACCGGGCGGCGGCCGTGCGTCGCGGCCGGGTCGGCCGGTCAGCGGATGAAGACCCCCGCGTGCCCGGCCAGATCGAGGAAGTACTGCGGTGCCACGCCCAGCACCAGCGTGGCCGCGACGCCGACCGCGATGGCGGTGGACGTCAGGACGCTGGGCACCGCGACCGTCGGGCCGTCCGCCTTCGGCTCGCTGAAGAACATCAGCACGATCACCCGGATGTAGAAGAACGCCGCGATCGCCGAGGAGATCACACCGATCACCACCAGCCAGCCCGCGCCGCTCTCCGCCGCCGCCTTGAACACCGCGAACTTCCCGGCGAACCCGGACGTCAGCGGAATGCCCGCGAAGGCCAGCAGGAACACCGCGAAGACCGCGGCCACCAGGGGCGAACGCCGCCCGAGCCCGGCCCACTTGGACAGGTGGGTGGCCTCGCCGCCGGCGTCCCGGACCAGCGTCACCACGGCGAACGCGCCGAGCGTGACGAAGGAGTACGCCGCCAGATAGAAGAGCACCGAGGAGATGCCGTCCTCGCTGGTGGCGATGACACCGGCGAGGATGAAGCCGGCGTGCGCGATCGAGGAGTACGCCAGCAGCCGCTTGATGTCGGTCTGGGTGATGGCCAGCACCGCGCCACCCAGCATCGTCACGATCGCCACGCCCCACATCACCGGCCGCCAGTCCCAGCGCATCCCCGGCAGGACGACGTACAGCAGGCGCAGCAGCGCGCCGAACGCGGCGACCTTGGTGGCGGCCGCCATGAAGCCCGTCACCGGCGTCGGGGCGCCTTGGTAGACGTCCGGCGTCCACATGTGGAAGGGCACCGCGCCGACCTTGAACAGCAGGCCCATCAGCACCAGCGCCCCGCCGATCAGCAGCAGCGCGTCGTTGCCCATCGTGCCGGCCAGCGCCGGGTCGATCTGCCGGGCGCCGTCCGAGACGACCTCGGCGATCCCGGCGTAGCCCACGGTGCCGGCGTAGCCGTAGAGCAGGGCCACGCCGAACAGCAGGAAGGCCGAGGAGAAGGCGCCGAGGAGGAAGTACTTCACCGCGGCCTCCTGGGAGAGCAGCCGCTGGCGGCGGGCCAGCGCACACAGGAGGTACAGCGGGAGGGAGAAGACCTCCAGCGCGATGAAGAGCGTCAGCAGGTCGTTGGCGGCGGGGAAGACCAGCATGCCGCCGACCGCGAAGAGCAGCACCGGGAAGACCTCGGTGGTGGTGAACCCGGCCTTGACCGCGGCCCGTTCGGCCTCGCCGCCGGGGACGGCCGCGGGCTGCGCGGCGAAGGAGTCCACGGGCTTCCCGTGGGCCGCCGGGTCCAGCCGGCGCTCGGCGAAGGTGAAGACCGCGATCAGCGACACCAGCAGGATCGTGCCCTGGAGGAACAGCGCCGGACCGTCCACCGCGATCGCGCCCATCGCGGCCACATGCGCCTTGGCCGAGCCGAAGCCGCCCGCCGCCAGGCCGATCACCGCGGCGAACGCGGCGGCCAGCGCCACCACCGTCAGCAGCAGCTGGGCGTAGTAGCGGCCGCGGCGCGGCAGGAACGCCTCGATCACGATGCCGACGACCGCGGCACCGAGGACGATGAGCGTCGGCGACAGCTGGACGTATTCGATCTTCGGGGCCGGGATCCTGCCCGGCGCCCCGGCCGCCGCCGTCCACAGGCTGTGGACACTTGCCACGGAACTCACTTCGCGGCCTCCCCGTCTTGGGTCTGCGCGGTCCGGCCGTGCCGGCCTCCGCCGGGCACGGCGTCCACCCGCACGGTGGGCTTGGGATCCTGCTTGTCCACGACGGACATGGTGTGCCGGACCGCAGGGTTGACGATGTCGGTGAGCGGCTTGGGATACACCCCGAGGAAGATCAGCAGCGCGATCAGCGGGGCGACCACCACCAGCTCCCGCACCCTGAGGTCGGGCATCCCGGTGACCTCCGCCCTGACCGGGCCGGTCATCGTCCGCTGGTAGAGGACGAGGACGTAGAGCGCGGCCAGCACGATGCCGACGGTGCCGATGATCCCGATCACCGGATAGCGGCTGAACGTGCCGACCAGGACCAGGAATTCACTGACGAAGGGGGCCAGGCCGGGCAGCGACAGGGTGGCCAGACCGCCGACGAGGAAGGTGCCGGCGAGCACCGGGGCGACCTTCTGCACCCCGCCGAAGTCCGCGATCAGGCGCGAGCCGCGGCGGCTGATCAGGAAGCCGGCGACCAGCATCAGCGCGGCGGTGGAGATGCCGTGGTTGACCATGTAGAGCGTCGCGCCGCCCTGGCCCTGGGTCGTCATCGCGAAGATGCCCAGGATGATGAAGCCGAAGTGGGAGATCGAGGCGTAGGCGATCAGCCGCTTGATGTCCCGCTGGCCGACCGCGAGCAGCGCGCCGTAGACGATGCTGATCAGCGCCAGCACCAGGATGACCGGGGTGGCCCAGCTGCTGGCCTCCGGGAAGAGCTGGAGGCAGAAGCGCAGCATCGCGAAGGTGCCGACCTTGTCGACGACCGCGGTGATCAGCACCGCGACCGGGGAGGTCGCCTCGCCCATGGCGTTGGGCAGCCAGGTGTGCAGCGGCCACAGCGGCGCCTTCACCGCGAAGGCGAAGAAGAAGCCGAGGAAGAGCAGCCGCTCGGTGCCGGTGTCCAGGCGCAGCGCGCCGGATGCCCGGGCGTCGACGATCTGCGTCAGCGAGAAGGTGCCGGTGCCCAGATGGTGCGCGGTGGCGGCGTACAGCCCGATCACCGCGGCCAGCATGATCAGGCCGCCGACGAGGTTGTAGAGCAGGAACTTCACCGCAGCGTACGACCGCTGGGCGGCGGCGTGCTGCTCGCCGCGGCCGCCGGCGCGGTCCCCGAAGCCGCCGATGAGGAAGTACATCGGGATCAGCATGGCTTCGAAGAAGAGGTAGAAGAGGAAGACGTCGGTGGCCTCGAAGGAGAGCACCACCATCGCCTCGACGGCCAGGATCAGCGCGAAGAAGCCCTGGGTGGGGCGCCAGCGTCGGTTCGGCTCGGCCCCTTCCAGGGGGTCGGCGTCGTGCCAGCCCGCCAGGATGACGAACGGGATCAGCAGCGCGGTCAGGGCGATCAGCGCGACCGCGATGCCGTCCACACCGAGGTCGTACCGGACGCCGAAGTCCCGGATCCAGGCGTGGGATTCGGTGAGCTGGAACGGCCCCCGGGCACCCGGGTCGAAGCGCACCGCGACCAGCACCGCCAGCGCCAGGGTGGCCAGCGAGAACAGCAGCGCCAGCCACTTGGCGGCGGCGCGCCTGGCGGCGGGCACCGCGGCGGTGGCGACCGCACCGATCGCCGGCACCGCGGCGGTGGCCGTCAACAGGGGAAACGACATGGCTCAGACACCCCTCATCAGCAGGGTCGCGGCGACGAGAACGGCGGCCCCGCCCAGCATCTGGACCGCGTACGAGCGGACGAAGCCGGTCTGCAACTGGCGCAGCCGGCGGGAGAGTCCGCCCATCAGGGCCGCCGTGCCGTTGACCGCGCCGTCCACCAGGGAGTGGTCGAGATAGACCAGCGTGCGGGTCAGGTGCTCGCCGCCGCGCACCAGGACGACGTGGTTGAAGTCGTCCTGGAGCAGATCCCGGCGGGCGGCCCGGGTCAGCAGCGAACCGCGCGGGGCGGTGGCCGGGACCTCCCGGCGGCCGTACCTCAGCCAGGCGATGCCGACGCCGACGACCAGCACCACCATCGTGGCGGCGGTGACCACACCGGCGCTCACCGGGGAGTGGCCGTGCGCGAAGGAGGTGACGGGCTCCAGCCAGCCGACGAAGGCGTCCCCCACACTGAACAGCCCGCCCGCGAAGACCGAGCCGACGGCCAGCAGGATCATCGGGATCGTCATCACCTTCGGCGACTCGTGCGGACGGAACTCCGAGGGGTCCCACCGCTTCTCGCCGAAGAACGTCATCAGCATCACCCGCGTCATGTAGAACGCGGTGATCGCGGCGCCCAGCAGGGCCGCGCCGCCGAGGATCCAGCCCTCGGTGCCGCCGCGGGCGAACGCCGCCTCGATGATCTTGTCCTTGGAGAAGAAGCCGGACAGCCCGGGGAAGCCGATGATGGCCAGATAGCCGAGCCCGAAGGTGACGAAGGTGACCGGCATGTACGTGCGCAGACCGCCGTAACGGCGCATGTCCACCTCGTCGTTCATCGCGTGCATCACGGAACCGGCGCCGAGGAAGAGGCCCGCCTTGAAGAAGCCGTGGGTGACCAGGTGCATGATCGCGAAGGCGTAGCCGATCGGGCCCAGGCCGGCGGCCAGGACCATGTAGCCGATCTGCGACATCGTCGAACCGGCCAGCGCCTTCTTGATGTCGTCCTTGGCGCAACCGACGATCGCACCGAACAGCAGGGTGACCGCGCCGACCGCGACCACGGCGGTCTGGGCGTCCGGTGCGGCGTTGAAGATCGCGCCGGAGCGGGTGATCAGATACACCCCGGCGGTGACCATGGTGGCGGCGTGGATCAGGGCCGAGACCGGGGTCGGGCCCTCCATGGCGTCGCCCAACCAGGACTGGAGCGGCACCTGCGCCGACTTGCCGCAGGCGGCCAGCAGCAGCAACAGGCCGATGGCGGTCAGCTTCCCCTCGGAAGCGCCGCCGGTCGCGGCGAGCACCGGCCCGAAGGCGAACGTACCGAACGTCGTGAACATCAGCATGATCGCGATGGACAGGCCCATGTCGCCGACGCGGTTGACCAGGAACGCCTTCTTCGCGGCGGTGGCCGCACTGGGCTTGTGCTGCCAGAACCCGATGAGCAGGTACGACGCCAGGCCCACGCCCTCCCAACCGACGTACAGCAGGAGGTAGTTGTCCGCGAGGACCAGCAGCAGCATCGCCGCCAGGAAGAGGTTGAGGTAGCCGAAGAAGCGGCGGCGCCGCTCGTCGTGCTCCATGTAGCCGATCGAGTAGATGTGGATCAGCGAGCCGACCCCGGTGATCAGCAGGACGAAGGTCATCGACAACTGGTCCAGCTGGAAGGCGACATCGGCCCGGAAGCCGCCGACCGGGATCCAGCTGAAGAGGTGCTGGTGCAGCGCCCGGTGCTCGGGGCTGCGGCCGAGCATGTCGACGAAGAGCACCACCCCGACGGCGAACGAGGCCACCGCCAGCAGCGAGCCGATCCAGTGGCCGGCGCGGTCCAGGCGTTTGCCGCCGCACAGCAGCAGGGCCGCACCGACCAGCGGTGCCGCGACGAGCAGCGCGATCAAGTTCTCCACTTTGGGCGACCCCTTACAGCTTCATCAGGCTGGCGTCGTCGACCGAGGCCGAATGACGGGTACGGAAGATCGACACGATGATGGCCAGGCCGACCACGACCTCCGCCGCGGCGACGACCATCGTGAAGAAGGCGATGATCTGGCCGTCGAGATTCCCGTGCATCCGCGAGAAGGTGACGAAGGCGAGGTTGCAGGCGTTCAGCATCAGTTCGATGCACATGAACACCACGATGGCGTTCCGCCTGATCAGCACGCCTGCCGCGCCGATGGTGAACAACAGGGCGGCGAGGTAGAGGTAGTAGACCGGATTCATTTCTGGGCGCCCTCCTTCGGCTCCGCGGGGCCGGAACGCCGCTTCCCGTCCTTCCCGGACCGGTCGGGCGCCCGCCCCAGCCACTCCTCGGACCGCTGCTCCAGCGCCTTGAGTTCGGCCAGCGACTGGCCCGAGACGTCCCGCACCTGGCCGCGCTCGCGCAGCGTCGGACTGACCGTCAGCTCGGAGGCGGTGCCGTCCGGGAGCAGACCGGGGATGTCGACTGCGTTGTGCCGGGCGTAGACACCCGGTGCGGGCGCCGGGGTCGGAAGGGGCCAGGCGGAGCCTGACGTCGAGGGGCGGTGGTCGGGCGACGGGCGGGCCTGCTTGCCCTCGCGGATCCGGGCCTCGGAGCGCTCCCGCTGGGTCCGGGCGCGCTCGGTGCGCTCCCGGTGGGTGAGCACCATCGCGCCGACCACCGCGGTGATCAGCAGCGCGCCGGTGAGCTCGAAGGCGAAGACGTACTTGGTGAAGATGAGCGCGGCCAGGCCCTGGACGTTGCCGCCGGAGTTGGCGTCGCCCAGGCCGTTGAACTCCTTGAGCGAGGCGTTGCCGATGCCGGCGATCAGCAGGATGCCGAAGCCGAGGCCCAGCCCGGCGGCGAGCCAGCGCTGCCCCTTGAGGGTTTCCTTGAGGGAGTCCGCCGCGGTGACGCCGACCAGCATCACGACGAAGAGGAACAGCATCATGATCGCGCCGGTGTAGACCACGATCTGCACGATGCCGAGGAAGTACGCACCGTTGGCCAGATAGAAGACCGCCAGGACGATCATGGTCCCGGCGAGCGAGAGGGCGCTGTGCACGGCCCGCTTCATCAGGATCGTGCACAGTGCGCCGGCGACGGCGACGATGCCCAGGAGCCAGAACTGCACGGCCTCCCCCGAGGAGGCCGCGGCGGCGAGATCCGTCATGCGTGCGCCTCCTCGCCCGGGGCGTCCTGCTGCGCGGCCGGCGCGCCCGCGGCGTCCCCCGGCCGCTCGCCCTTGGAGACCGCGACCTGCCGGACCGTGCCCGGCGCGGCCTCCGTCACCAGCCCGTTGTAGTAGTCCCGTTCGGTCATCCCCGGGTGGATCGCGTGCGGGGAGTCGACCATCCCCTCCGACAGGCCCACCAGCAGCTCTTCCTTGGTGTAGATGAGCGAGGCGCGGGAGCGGTCGGCGAGTTCGTACTCGTTGGTCATGGTGAGCGCGCGGGTCGGGCACGCCTCCACGCACAGGCCGCACAGGATGCAGCGGAGGTAGTTGATCTGGTAGACGGCGCCGTACCGCTCGCCCGGGGAGTAGCGCTCCTCGTCGGTGTTGTCGGCGCCCTCGACATAGATCGCGTCCGCCGGGCAGGCCCACGCGCACAGCTCGCAGCCGATGCATTTCTCCAGCCCGTCCGGATGGCGGTTGAGCTGGTGCCGGCCGTGGAAACGCGGCGCCGTCGGCTTCTTCTCCTCGGGATACTGCTCGGTCAGCCGCTTCTTGAACATGGCCTTGAAGGTCACGCCGAAGCCGGCCACCGGGTTCTGGAACTCAGGCACCGTCGCCCCCCTTTCCGTCGCTCTCATTTCCCTCACTCACAGTGTCCACCCGACCACTGACAATCAACTCCCCGTCACGGCGGGGGCGTCGGCGCGGCACCGGCGGCAGGGTCTGCCCGGGCAGCGGCGGGACGGGGAACCCGCCGGCCATCGGATCGAACGCGGCCGCGCCGTCGCCGTCCTCCGGCTCCACCCGCCGGAAGAAGTCCACGACCAGCGAGATCAGCAGCAGTGCCACCGCACCGCCGCCCACGTACAGCACGATCTGCGAGAAGTCGTAGCCCTCGTTCTTCAGCGCCCGGACGGTGGCGACGAGCAGCAGCCACACCATCGACACCGGGATGAGGACCTTCCAGCCCAGCCGCATCAGCTGGTCGTAGCGGACCCGGGGGAGGGTGCCGCGCAGCCAGATGAAGAAGAACAGCAGCAGCTGCACCTTGACGGTGAACCAGAGCATCGGCCACCAGCCGTGGTTCGCGCCCTCCCAGAACGTCGAGATCGGCCAGGGCGCCCGCCAGCCGCCCAGGAAGAGGGTGACCGCGACCGACGAGACGGTGACCATGTTGACGTACTCGGCGAGCATGAACATCGCGAACTTGATCGACGAGTACTCGGTGTTGAAGCCGCCGACCAGATCGCCCTCGGACTCCGGCATGTCGAACGGCGCGCGGTTGGTCTCCCCCACCATCGTCACGATGTAGAGGAGGAACGACACCGGCAGCAGCAGCACGTACCACTTGTTCGTTTGCGACTCCACGATGGTCGACGTCGACATCGACCCGGAGTAGAGGAAGACCGACGCGAACGCCGCCCCCATCGCGATCTCGTACGAGATCATCTGCGCGCACGACCGCAGACCGCCCAGCAGCGGATACGTCGAACCGGACGACCAGCCCGCCAGCACGATGCCGTAGATGCCCACCGAGGCCGTGGCGAGGATGTAGAGGACGCCGATCGGGAGGTCGGTGAGCTGCATCGGGGTGCGGTGCCCGAAGATCGAGATCTCGTTGCCCGCCGGGCCGAAGGGGATCACCGCGATCGCCATGAAGGCCGGGATCGCCGCCACCACGGGCGCGAGAACGTACACCGCCTTGTCGGCGCCCCGGACGACCAGGTCCTCCTTCAGCATCAGCTTGATGCCGTCGGCCAGGGACTGGAGCATTCCCCACGGCCCGTGCCGGTTGGGCCCGATCCGCAGCTGCATCCAGGCGACGACCTTGCGCTCCCAGACGATGGAGAACAGCACCGTCAGCATCAGGAACGCGAAGCAGAACACCGCCTTGATGACGACCAGCCACCACGGGTCCCGCCCGAACATCGACAGGTCCTCCTGGGCGGCCAGCGCGGCCAGCGGAAAACCGGGACGGTGCATCATGCGTCCACCTCCTTGGCCGGCGCCGGCGTACCCGGGACCGCACTGACCTTCACCAGCTCACCGGGGTGCGCCCCGGCGTCGGCGGCGACGCCACCGCCCACGGAGTTCAACGGCAGCCACACCACCCGGTCGGGCATCGGCGTGACCCGCAGCGGCAGCCGCACCGAACCGGCCGGCCCGGTGACCTCCAGCAGCCCGCCGTCCTCGGCCCCCGCCTCCCGGGCGGTGGTCGCCGACAGCCGGGCCACCGCGGCGTGCCGGGTGCCGGCCAGCGCCTCGTCGCCCTCCTGCAACAACCCCTGGTCCAGCAGCAGCCGGTGCCCGGCCAGCACCGCCTCGCCGGCGCCCGGACGGGGCAGCGACCGCCCCGTCTCCCGCGGCTCCCCGGCGTACGGGCCGCGCCAGCCGCCGAGCCGGTCCAGCTCCCGGCGCACCGCGCGGACGTCCGGCAGGTCCAGGGCTCCCACGGCGGAACCGCCGTCGGTCCCCGTCATGGCGTCGGCGAGCATCTGCAGGACCCGCGCGTCCGGCAGGAGCTGCCGCCGGGTCATCTGGTCCGGCTTGAGCGCGGCCTCGAACGACCGGGCCCGGCCCTCCCAGTTGAGGAACGTCCCGGCCTTCTCGACCACCGCCGCCACCGGAAGGACCACGTCCGCCCGCTCGGTGACCGCGGACGGCCGCAGCTCCAGGCTGACCAGGAAACCGACCTCGTCCAGAGCGGTCAACGCCCGCGCCGGATCCGGCAGATCGGCCACCTCCACGCCCGCCACCAGCAGGGCGGCCAGCTCACCGGTGGCCGCGGCCTCGATCATCTGGCCGGTGTCCCGGCCGTGCCGGTGCGGCAGCGCGGCCACGCCCCAGGCGGCGGCGACCTCGTCCCGGGCCACCGGGTCGGTGGCCGGCCGGCCTCCGGGCAGCAGCCCGGGCAGCGCCCCGGCCTCCACCGCGCCCCGCTCGCCCGCCCGGCGCGGCATCCACACCAGACGGGCGCCGGTGGCGGCGGCCGTGCGGAGCGCCGCGGTCAGCGCCCCGGGGACCGTCGCCAGCCGCTCGCCGACGACGATCACCGCACCCGCCGCGCGCAGCGCCTCCGCGGCGGACCGCCCCTCACCGTCCAGCCCGGCCCCGCCCGCCAGCCCCTCCTGAGAGAGAGCTGTCAGCCACTCGGTCTCGGTGCCGGGCGCCGCCGGCAGCAGCCGCCCGCCGGCCTTGATCAGCCCACGGGTGGCGTGACTTGCCAGGCCCCAGGTGCGCTGGCCCCGCTTGCGGTGCGCCTTGCGCAGCCGCAGGAAGACGCCGGGCGCCTCCTCCTCCGCCTCGATCCCGGCCAGCAGGACCGCCGGCGCCTGCTCCAGCGAGGTGTACGTGACGCCTTCCCCCGCCAGGTCGCGGCCGCGGCCGGCGACCTGGGCGGCCAGGAAGTCGGCCTCCTCGGCGCTGTGCGGCCGGGCCCGGAAGTCGATGTCGTTGGTGTGCAGCGCGACCCGCGCGAACTTGGCGTAGGCGTAGGCGTCCTCGACGGTCAGCCGGCCGCCGGTCAGCACCCCGGCCCGGCCCCGGGCGGCGACCAGACCGCGGGCCGCGGCGTCCAGCGCGGCCGGCCAGCTCGCCGGCTCCAGCTCACCGGACTCGGCGTTGCGCACCAGAGGGTGCTCCAGCCGGTCCCGGGCCTGCGCGTACCGGAAGGCGAACCGCCCCTTGTCGCAGATCCACTCCTCGTTGACCTCGGGGTCGTCCGCCGCCAGCCGCCGCAGGACCTTGCCCCGGCGGTGGTCGGTCCGGGTCGCGCAGCCGCCCGCGCAGTGCTCGCACACCGACGGCGAGGAGACCAGGTCGAAGGGGCGGGAACGGAAGCGGTACGCGGCGGAGGTGAGCGCGCCCACCGGGCAGATCTGGATGGTGTTCCCGGAGAAGTACGACTCGAAGGGGTCGCCCTCGCCGGTGCCGACCTGTTGGAGGGCGCCCCGCTCGACCAGCTCGATCATCGGGTCGCCGGCGATCTGATTGCTGAAGCGGGTGCACCGTGCGCACAGCACGCACCGTTCGCGGTCCAGCAGCACCTGCGTGGAGATCGGCACCGGCTTCTCGTAGGTGCGCTTCTTCCCCTCGAAGCGGCTGTCGGGGTCGCCGACCTGCATCGCCTGGTTCTGTAGCGGACACTCGCCGCCCTTGTCGCACACCGGGCAGTCGAGCGGGTGGTTGATCAGCAGCAGCTCCATCACGCCGCGCTGCGCCTTCTCCGCCACCGGGGAGGTCAGTTGGGTGCGGACGACCATCCCGTCGGTGCAGGTGATGGTGCACGAGGCCATCGGCTTGCGCTGGCCCTCGACCTCGACGATGCACTGCCGGCAGGCCCCCGCCGGGTCCAGCAGCGGATGGTCGCAGAAGCGCGGGATCTCGATGCCGAGGAGTTCGGCGGCCCGGATGACCAGCGTCCCCTTGGGGACGGAGATCTCGGTGCCGTCGATCGTCAGGGTGACGAGGTCCTCCGGTGGCACGGCCGCGGAGCCACTGCTCGACCCCGCTGTGGTGACGGTCATGCGTTCACCCCCAGGTGAGCGTCGCGGTCGGCCCAGAGGGTCGACTTGGCGGGGTCGAACGGGCAGCCCCGGCCGGTGATGTGCTCCTCGTACTCCGCGCGGAAGTACTGGAGCGAGGAGAAGATCGGCGAGGCGGCGCCGTCGCCGAGGGCGCAGAAGGACTTGCCGTTGATGTTGTCGGCGATGTCGGCGAGCTTGTCGAGGTCCTCGGGCCGGCCCTTGCCCGCCTCGATGTCGCGCAGCAACTGCACCAGCCAGTAGGTCCCTTCACGGCACGGTGTGCACTTGCCGCAGGACTCGTGGGCGTAGAACTCCGTCCAGCGGGTCACCGCCCGCACGACGCAGGTGGTCTCGTCGAAGCACTGCAACGCCTTGGTACCGAGCATCGAGCCGGCCGCGCCGACGTTCTCGTAGTCGAGCGGCACGTCGAGGTGCTCCTCGGTGAGCAGCGGCGTCGAGGAGCCGCCCGGCGTCCAGAACTTCAGCCGGTGGCCGGGGCGCATCCCCCCGCTGACGTCGAGGAGTTGGCGCAGTGTGATGCCCATCGGGCCCTCGTACTGGCCGGGGTTGGCGACGTGGCCGCTGAGCGAGTAGAGCGTGAAGCCCGGGGACTTCTCGCTGCCCATCGACCTGAACCACTCCTTGCCCTTGTTCAGGATCGCGGGAACCGAGGCGATGGATTCGACGTTGTTCACCACAGTGGGACAGGCGTAGAGGCCGGCCACGGCCGGGAAGGGGGGACGCAGACGGGGCTGTCCGCGACGGCCCTCCAGGGAGTCCAGCAGCGCGGTCTCCTCTCCGCAGATGTACGCGCCGGCGCCGGCGTGCACCGTGACGTCCAGGTCGCGGCCCGAGCCGAGGACGCCCTTGCCGAGGTGGCCCGCCGCGTACGCCTCCCGCACGGCCTCGTGCAGCCGGCGCAGGACGGGCACGACCTCGCCGCGCAGATAGATGAAGGCATGGTTCGAACGGATCGCGTGAGCGGCGATCACGATCCCCTCGATGAGGGCGTGCGGATTGGCGAAGAGCAGCGGGATGTCCTTGCAGGTCCCGGGCTCGGACTCGTCGGCGTTGACGACGAGGTAGTGCGGTTTGCCGTCGCCCTGCGGGATGAACTGCCACTTCATCCCCGTCGGGAAGCCGGCGCCGCCACGGCCGCGGAGCCCGGAGTCCTTGACGTAGGCGATGACGTCGTCCGGGTCCATGGCGAGGGCTCTGCGGGCCCCTTCGTAGCCGTCGTGGCGCAGATAGGTCTCCAGCGTCCAGGACTCGGGGGCGTCCCAGAAGGCGGAGAGCACGGGGGCGAGGACCTTCTCCGGGCTGGTCCCTCCGGTGTGCGGCCGGGAGGCGCCGCCGAATTCGGCTGCCACGGTCATCACTCCCCCTCCTCTGCGGCGGGCCCGGCCGGGAAGGCTTCGTCGGAGGCCGAGGTCTCGTGCGGGGCGTCGTGCGAACTGGGGTGTCCCGGCGGCGGCTGCTCGCCGGGCCGGCCGCCGGGCGGTTCCTCGGCGGGGGCGGCGGTCCGCGGGGCGATCACGTGGTCCGTGGTGCCCCCGGGCGCCTCGCCGCGGGCCAGCCGCAGCCCGGCCAGGGAGGCGGGGCCGGCGCCGCCGGTCGCCGCGACGGCACCGGGCCGGCCGTCGGGGAAGCCGGCGAGGATCCGCGCGGTCTCCTTGAACGAGCAGAGCGGGGCGCCGCGGGTGGGTTCGACGGTCCGGCCGGCCCGCAGGTCGTCGACGAGCTGCCGGGCCGAGCGCGGCGTCTGGTTGTCGAAGAACTCCCAGTTGACCATCACCACGGGGGCGAAGTCGCAGGCGGCGTTGCACTCGATGTGTTCGAGGGTGATCGCGCCGTCCTCGGTGGTCTCGCCGTTGCCGACGCCGAGGTGCTCCTTGAGGTCCTCGAAGATCGCGTCACCGCCCATCACCGCGCACAGGGTGTTGGTGCAGACCCCGACCTGGTAGTCGCCGCCGGCCCGGCGGCGGTACATGGAGTAGAAGGTCGAGACGGCGGTGACCTCCGCGGTGGTAAGTCCGAGCTGCTCGGCGCAGAAGCGGATGCCGGTGCGGCTGACGTGGCCCTCCTCGGCCTGGACGAGGTGCAGCAGCGGCAGCAGCGCCGAACGGGAGTCGGGGTAGCGGGCGATCACCTCCTCGGCGTCCGCGGCGAGCCGGGCCTTGACGTCGGCCGGGTAGTCGGGGGCCGGAAGCCGGGGCATCCCCAGCTGGACGTCCTTGGGTGCCGGAGTGGCGTTCACCGGTCGACGCCTCCCATCACGGGGTCGATGGACGCGACGGCGACGATGACGTCGGCGACCTGGCCGCCTTCACACATCGCTGCCATGGCCTGCAGGTTGGTGAAGGACGGGTCGCGGAAGTGCACCCGGTAGGGCCGGGTGCCGCCGTCGCTGACCACGTGCACGCCCAGCTCGCCCTTGGGCGACTCGACGGCGGCGTACGCCTGTCCCGGCGGGACCCGGAAGCCCTCCGTCACCAGCTTGAAGTGGTGGATCAGGGCCTCCATCGAGGTACCCATGATCTTCTTGATGTGGTCCAGGGAGTTGCCGAGGCCGTCGGGGCCGAGGGCGAGTTGGGCGGGCCAGGCGATCTTCTTGTCGGCGACCATCACCGGCCCCGGCTCCAGCCGGTCCAGGCACTGCTCGACGATCCGCAGCGACTGGCGCATCTCCTCCAGCCGGATCAGGAACCGGCCGTAGGCGTCGCAGGTGTCGGCCGTCGGCACCTCGAAGTCGTAGGTCTCGTACCCGCAGTACGGCTGCGCCTTGCGCAGGTCATGGGGCAGTCCGGCGGAGCGGACGAGCGGCCCGGTGGCACCGGTGGCCATGCAGCCGGCCAGGTCGAGGTAGCCGATGCCCTCCATGCGCGCCTTGAAGACCGGGTTGCCGGTGGCGAGCTTGTCGTACTCGACCATGTTCTTCTGCATCTTCTTGACGAAGGCGCGGATCTGGTCGACGGCGCCGGGCGGCAGGTCCTGGGCCAGGCCGCCGGGGCGGACGTAGGCGTGGTTCATCCGCAGGCCGGTGATCAGCTCGTAGATGTCCAGGATCAGTTCGCGGTCGCGGAAGCCGTAGATCATGATCGTGGTGGCGCCCAGCTCCATGCCGCCGGTGGCGATGCACACCAGGTGGGAGGAGAGCCGGTTGAGCTCCATCAGCAGCACCCGGATGACGGTGGCGCGGTCCGGGACGTCGTCGGTGATGCCGAGCAGCTTCTCCACGGCCAGGCAGTACGCCGTCTCGTTGAAGAACGGCGTGAGGTAGTCCATCCGCGTCACGAAGGTGGTGCCCTGGGTCCACGTCCGGAATTCGAGGTTCTTCTCGATGCCGGTGTGGAGGTAGCCGATGCCGCAGCGGGCCTCGGTGACGGTCTCGCCGTCGATCTCCAGGATCAGCCGCAGCACGCCGTGCGTGGAGGGGTGCTGCGGCCCCATGTTGACGATGATCCGCTCGTCGTCGGACTTGGCGGCGGCCGCGGCGATCTCGTCCCAGTCGCCACCGGTGACGGTGTAGACGGGGCCCTCGGTGGTCTCGCGGGGAGTTGCGCGGGACGCCTCGCTGGGAGTGCTCATCAGGTGTACGACCTCCGCTGGTCGGGAGCCGGGATCTGCGCGCCCTTGTACTCGACGGGAATGCCGCCGAGGGGGTAGTCCTTGCGCTGCGGGTAGCCCTGCCAGTCGTCCGGCATCATGATCCGCGTGAGCGCCGGGTGCCCGTCGAAGATCAGGCCGAAGAAGTCGTAGGTCTCGCGCTCGTGCCAGTCGTTGGTCGGGTAGACACCCACGATCGACGGCAGGTGCGGGTCGGCGTCGGGGACGGCGACCTCCAGCCGGATCAGCCGGTTGTGGGTGATCGACCGCAGGTGGTAGACGGCGTGCAGCTCGCGGCCGGTCTCGCCGGGGTAGTGCACACCGCTGACGCCGGTGCACAGCTCGAAGCGGAGCGCGGGGTCGTCGCGCAGCGTCCGGGCGACCACCGGCAGGTACTCGCGCTCGACGTGGAAGGTGAGTTCGCCGCGGTCCACGACGGTCTTCTCGATGACGTTCTCCGGCACCAGACCCTGTTCTTCGAGGGCGCCCTCCAGCTCGTCGGCGATCTCGTCGAAGACGCCGGCGCCCTCGGTGCCGGCGGGCCCGCCATAGGGCCGGGTGCTGGCGCCCGGCAGCCGGACGGTGCGGACCAGGCCGCCGTAACCGGAGGTGTCGCCGCCGTTGTTGGCGCCGAACATCCCGCGGCGGGTGCCGATCACCTCGCCGGTGTCCGCGCGCTGCGCCGGGACCGCCTCCTGTGGGGCGTCCGGGCCGTTGGGGTTGGTCGGCTCGCTCACCGCGGCAGCCCTTCCTTCTCCGACAGACAGGGTTTCTCGGTGGAGCGGTCCATCTCGATCAGCGGGAGTGCCCGGAGCGCCGCGGCCTCCTCCTCGTGTGCCGCCCGTACCGCGTTGACCCCGAGCCGGCTGCTCTGGATCTTCTGGTGGAGCTTGAGGATGGCGTCCATGAGCATCTCGGGGCGGGGCGGGCAGCCCGGCAGATAGATGTCGACGGGGACGATGTGGTCGACGCCCTGCACGATCGCGTAGTTGTTGAACATGCCGCCCGAGGAGGCGCAAACCCCCATGGAGATCACCCACTTCGGGTTCGGCATCTGGTCGTAGACCTGCCGCAGCACCGGCGCCATCTTCTGGCTGACCCGGCCGGCCACGATCATCAGGTCGGCCTGCCGCGGGGAGCCGCGGAAGACCTCCATGCCGAAGCGGGCCAGGTCGTAGCGCCCGGCGCCGGTGGTCATCATCTCGATGGCGCAGCAGGCCAGCCCGAAGGTCGCGGGGAAGACCGACGACTTGCGCACCCAGCCCGCGGCCTGCTCGACAGTGGTCAGCAGAAAGCCGCTGGGCAGCTTCTCTTCCAGTCCCATGGGTGACCCCTAGTCCCATTCCAGGCCGCCGCGACGCCAGACGTAGGCGTAGGCGACGAAGACGGTGAGCGCGAAGAGGAGCATCTCGACGAGCCCGAACATCCCCAGGGCGTCGAAGCTGACCGCCCAGGGATAGAGGAAGACGATCTCGATGTCGAAGACGATGAAGAGCATCGCCGTCAGGTAGTACTTGATCGGGAAGCGACCGCCACCGGACGGATGTGGCGTCGGCTCGATTCCGCATTCGTACGCTTCGAGCTTGGCCCGGTTGTAGCGCCTGGGGCCGATGAGCGTGGCCATGACCACGGAGAAGATCGCAAAGCCTGCCCCGAGGGCTCCCAGTACGAGGATGGGCGCATAGGCGTTCACCGTCCTCGCTCCCTTCAGTCGACGATGACTGGATGGCGGTCCGCTCGGGCCCATCGGCCGCCCCACGGTGATCGTGCATATGTGAGGCAGTTCACAAGCCCGATGCCCGCATCTTATGCCCGTCGGTCTGTGATCTGCGACACGGGTCCGGACAACGGCTTTGTGATCTTCACCACCTGACGAAGGATCATGAAGCCGGATGACCGGTGATCTCTGCACACGAAGCAGGCGAGTGATCACGAGAGGTGATATTCGTCGGGGTTACCGCTGGTCAGCGAGGTTGTTTCATTATCAAGAGGCAGCCACTGCAAGCAAATTGGCGCTGGATACCGGCCAACTGCTATATGCGCGACGGCCGTAGACGTGATGCGCTCGTGACCCCGCCGTGATCGTCGGCGCGTGCTCCCGTTCACGAGCGGGGGGCGGATTCGCGGAACTCGGGGGCGGCGCACGGCCGACCGACGGCCGACCATCGGTCACGGGAACATAACGGACACTCACGAGTGACCTATCCCACGCGATTTGGAGTCATGAGACCTTGACGCCCGGGAAGCCTTGGCGTGGCGGATCAGTAAGTGATAAGCGCGCCCGGAGGCCGCGCCGGCCATCAAATGCCGTGCGTAGGAACATGATCGCGAAATTCGGACATCGCGTCAGGGCGCCGCCGCCTGACGAAAAGTCCGTTTTATTCGTCGCGTACACGTCAAGTGTGGCGCACCCCACCTTTGTTGGCAGCAACCTGCGGCTCCTGATAGCCGTGGTGCCATGTCCCCGAACGCACTCATACCCAGCCACCGGAAGCCCCGCCGCTCCGCGTCCTCGCGGGCCCTGCGTGCGGGCGTGACCGGTGGCTTCCTCACCCTCGCGGTGACCGGCGCGACCGTGCCGGCGAACGCCGTCGAGAAGCCCGTCTCCGAAACCCAGGAGATGCCCACCATCACCACGGCGCTGGCCACCAGCGCCGCCAAGAGCGCCGACGCCGCCCAGCAGGCCGCGTTCAACTACGAGCGGCAGGCGCTCCAGGACGCGGCGGCCGCCAAGGCCGACAAGGCCGCGAACAAGGCCAAGGAAGCCGCCGAGAAGAAGGCCAAGGCCGAGGCCGAGGCGAAGAAGGCCGCCGAAGAGGCCGCCAAGGCCAAGGAGGCCGCGCAGACCCGCGCCTCCCGCTCCGACGCGCGCAGCACCCTCTCCGCCGTCTCCGACGCCCCCTCCACCGGCAGCGGCAGCGTCGCCACCCTCGTCTCCTTCCTGAAGGCGCAGCTCGGCAAGGCGTACGTGCTCGGCTCCAGCGGCCCGTCCTCCTACGACTGCTCCGGCCTGACCCAGGCCGCGTTCGCGCAGATCGGCATCGACCTGCCGCGCGTCTCGCAGAGCCAGTCGACCACCGGCTCCCAGGTCGGCCTCGGCAACCTCCAGGTCGGCGACATCCTCTACTGGGGCAGCGCGGGCAGCGCCTACCACGTCGCCGTCTACGTCGGGAACGGCAACTTCATCGGCGCCCAGAACCCGAGCACCGGCATCGTCGAGCGCCCCCTCAGCTACGACATGCCCACCGGCGCGGTGCGCGTCCTCTGACGACCGGCGCACCCCGGCCCGTTCGACGGAACCGCCCCTTCCCCGCTCGGAAGGGGCGGTTCCGCATTTCCCGGGCCCCCGTCAGCTCTTGAGGAACTCCAGCAGGTCCTCGTTGAGCCGTGCATGGTGGCTGGCGTAGAGGCCGTGGCCGGCGTCCGGGTACTCCTTGTAGACGGCCCCCGGGATCAGCTCGGCGGTCCGCCGGCCGGTGACGTCGATCGGCGCCGAGCAGTCGGCTGTGCCGTGCACCACCAGCGTCGGGACGTCGATCTCGCGCAGCCCCGCCCGGTGGTCGGTGTGGAAGACCGCGTGCTGCACCCGCAGCGTCGCGTACGGCGCGCACGACAGCGCCTGCCGGAGGGTGAGGTCGATCATGAGGGGGTGGATGTCGGTGCCCAGGTGGGTGGCGAAGAAGACCTGCGCCTGCTGGGCCAGCCACCGCGGCCGGTCGCTCCGCAGCAGCGCCATCGACTTCTCGAAGGCGGCCTCCGGCAGCCCCTCGGGATTGTCCTCCGTCCGCTTCATGAACGGCAGGGTCGCCGCGACGAACGCGGCCCGGCGGACCCGCCCGGAACCGTGCCGGGCCAGATAACGGGCGACCTCCGCACCGCCCAGCGAGTGCCCGATCAGGGTCACCCCGGTCAGGTCGAGACGGTCCAGCAGGGCGGCCAGGTCGTCCGAGGTCGAGTCGGTGTCGTAGCCGCCGGCCGGCCGGTCCGAGCGGCCGTGCCCGCGCCGGTCGAACGTGATGCAGCGGTGGCCCCGCTCCACGAAGTAGGGGATCTGGTACTCCCACATGTCGGTGGGCAGCATCGCGCTCGACACGAACACCAGCGGCTCGCCCCGGCCGTACTCCTCGTACCAGAGGCGGGTCCCGTCGTGGCCCTCGAAGAACATGGCGTCTCCTCCCGTTGTGGCGCTGTCCGCCGCACCGCACTGCGTTTCGCCGTATTTCGCCGCGTTTAGCTGCGTTGCATTGCGTCCCGCTGCGTTTCCTTGCGACGGGCACCACGATGCCCGGGCCGGAGGAGTGGCTCAATTACCTCGGTGGTCATGGGAGTTGGACGGGCCGGGCCGGCCGGCGCGGGCGGGCCGGCGCCGGCCGCGGCCCGTGGCTCACCAGCCCGCGCCCGCCGGCTGCCGGGTGGTGGCGTTGAGCCGGTTGAAGAGGTTGGTCAGCCCGATCGTCAGGACGATCGCCGCCAGCTGCTTCTCGTCGAAGTGGTCGGCGGCGGCATCCCAGACCGCGTCCGGCACCGGGTCGGAACTGTCCGCGAGCCGGGTCGCGGCCTCGGTGAGGGCCAGCGCGGCCCGCTCCTCGTCACTGAAGTACGGCGCCTCCCGCCAGGCGGCCACCGCGAACAGCTTGTCGTCGCCGACCCCCGCCCTGCGGGCGTTCTTGACCCCGCCGTCCACACAGAAGCTGCACCCGTTGATCTGGCTGGCCCGCAGGTGCACCAGCTCCAGCGTCTCCTCCGACACCCCGCCCGTGCGGGTCGCCTTGGCCACGGCCAGCAGCGGCTGCATGGCCTCCGGGAGGACCACCGCGGGGTTCTGCATACGCGCTTCCGGCACTCGTGCGTCCATCACTGCTCTCCTCGCATCTCGTCCGGCGCCTCGGCCAGGCGCCCTCACCGCATCGACGGATCCCGCGCGGAGAACGTGACAGCGGGCCGGCCCCTTTTTTTCCGGAGCCGGCCCGCGACGGCAACGCACCTGGTCGGCAGCGGTTCGACGGCCGTTCGACGACGGTTCGAGGAGTGCTGCCCGGCGGGGCTCACGCCTTCGGCGCGACCTTGCTCAGACCGTTGATGATCCGGTCCATGGCGTCGCCGCCCGTCGGATCGGTGAGGTTGGCGAGCATCTTGAGCGTGAAGCGCATCAACAGCGGGTGGGTCAGACCGCGCTGGGTGGCGATCCGCATCACCTTGGGGTTGCCGATGAGCTTCACGAACGCCCGGCCCAGGGAGTAGTAGCCGCCGTAGGTGTCCTTGAGGACCTTCGGGTAGCGGTGCAGCGCCAGCTCGCGCTGGGCGTACGTGGCGCGCGCGTGCGCCTGGACGATCACCTCGGCCGCGATCGCGCCGGACTCCATCGCGTAGGCGATGCCCTCGCCGTTGAACGGGTTCACCAGCCCGCCCGCGTCACCGACCAGGAGGAGGCCCTTGGTGTAGTGCGGCTGGCGGTTGAAGGCCATCGGCAGGGCCGCGCCGCGGATCGGACCGGTCATGTTCTCCGGGGTGTAGCCCCAGTCCTCCGGCATGGACGCGCACCACGCCTTGAGGACCTCACGCCAGTCCAGCTCCCGGAAGGCGGAGCTGGAGTTGAGGATCCCGAGGCCGACGTTGCTCGTGCCGTCGCCCATGCCGAAGATCCAGCCGTAGCCCGGCAGCAACCGGTCCTGCGCCCCCCGGCGGTCCCACAGCTCCAGCCAGGACTCCAGGTAGTCGTCGTCGTGCCGCGGCGAGGTGAAGTACGTCCGCACCGCGACGCCCATCGGCCGGTCCTCGCGCCGGTGCAGCCCCATCGCCAGCGACAGCCGGGTGGAGTTGCCGTCGGCGGCCACCACGACCGGGGCGTGGAAGGTCACCGGCGTCTTCTCTTCGCCGAGCCTGGCGTGCACGCCGGTGATGTGCCCGGTCAGCTCGTCCACGATCGGGGCGCCCACGTTGCACTGCTCGTGGAGCCGGGCCCCGGCCTTCTGCGCCTGGCGGGCCAGCTGCTCGTCGAAGTCGTCGCGCCTGCGGACCAGCCCGTAGTCCGGGAAGGAGGCCAGATCCGGCCAGTCCAGCTGGAGCCGGGAGCCGCCGCCGATGATGCGCAGGCCCTTGTTGCGCAGCCAGCCGGCCTCCTCGGAGATGTCGATGCCCATCGCCACCAGCTGCTTGACGGCCCGCGGGGTGAGCCCGTCGCCGCAGACCTTCTCGCGCGGGAACGCGGTCTTCTCCAGGAGCAGCACGTCCAGACCGGACTTGGCGAGGTGGTACGCGGTGGTCGCGCCGGCCGGCCCGGCACCGACGACGATCACATCCGCGCTGCGCTCCGATCGGGGCGCGTTCACGGGCTCGGTCACGGATGCGGACGCGGACTCGGTCACGGCATTGTCTCCCGGAAGTCGATATCGGGATATCCGCTGTGGATATCTGGGTGCCGACCGGCACTGGGCAAGTGCAGTCTATGGGGGCCGTGATGATCGGAAACTGAAGGGTTGTCCCCTGCCGTCCGGACCCGCACCACGGCCCGCGCGCCCACCGAACCTCGGTCCCCCCGCCGAACTCCCGGTCTACGGGGAACTCGCCTTCCCCGGACTCTCGACTTCGTTCGGCACGGGGGTCCCCCTGTTCAGGCCACGGGGGTCCCCTTGTTCAGGCGCAGCCGAGAACTCGGGAGCGGCTCGGCCGGGCTTACTGGGGCAAGGGGTACCCACGAGGAGGCGTGAGGGGGATGGGGCTGACCCCGGATTTGACCGAAAGAAGAGCGCCTCCCATGCATCCATTGCCGTACCCAGGATGTCTCAAGTGGCAGCGGCACTCTCAGGTGACCGCAGCTGCATGTGACCGCACTGCAGGGGTATTTGGAGCATCCACTTGAACATTGGCATCAAAGGCATCAGGCGCATCAAGGGCATTCGGCGCGCATCGGCCGTGGCCCTCACCACCGGAGCCGTCCTGACCGCCGGGGCGTTCGGCTCCCAGGCGCAGGCCGCCGCCCTCCCGACGCCCAGCATCACCGCCGCCGGCGGCTTCGTGATGAACAACGGCAGCGGGGCGACGCTCTACGGCAAGGCCGCGGACACCCGCCGGTCCACCGGCTCCACCACCAAGATCATGACGGCCCGGGTGGTGCTGGCCCAGAAGAACCTCAACCTGGATTCCAAGGTCACGATCCAGAAGGCGTACAGCGACTACATCGTCAACAACAACTGGGCCTCGTCGGCCCACCTGATCGTCGGCGACAAGGTGACGGTCCGTCAGCTGCTCTACGGGCTGATGCTCCCGTCCGGCTGCGACGCGGCCTACGCGCTGGCCGACACGTTCGGCAGCGGCTCGACCCGGGACGCCCGGGTGAAGTCGTTCATCGGCCAGATGAACGCCACCGCCAAGAGCCTGGGCATGAAGAACACCCACTTCGACTCGTTCGACGGAATAGGGCGTGGTACGAACTACTCGACCCCGCGCGACCTGACCAAGCTCGCCAGCAACGCGATGAAGTTCTCCACCTTCCGCACGGTCGTGGGGACGAAGTCCACCAAGCAGAAGGTCACCACGCAGAACGGCGGCTACCGCTACATGTCGTGGACCAACACCAACAACCTGCTCGGCAGCTACCAGGGCACCATCGGCGTGAAGACCGGCTCGGGCCCGGAGGCCAAGTACTGCCTGGTCTTCGCCGCCACCCGCGGCGGCAAGACCGTCATCGGCACGGTCCTGGCCTCCTCGTCCCTGAACAACCGGACCGCGGACGCCAAAAAGCTGCTGGACTACGCCTTCAAGAAGTAACCCGGCCACCGGACACGACGGCAACGACCAGCACCCGGCGAACGGACCTGCTGGACGGCCTGGGTGGACGGACCTGGTGGACCTGGTGAAGGGACCTGGGCAGACGGACCCGGTGAGGGGACCTGGTGAGAGGTCCAGCAGTCGGGCCCGCTGAACAGGCTCGGCAACGGCTCCGCGAGTCGGACCCCGGTGAACGGGCCCGGGGCCACTAAAGGCCCCGGGCCCCGCCACCGGGCCACCGCTGAGCCACCGCCGACCCACCACACCACCCGGCACAAACAAGGGCCCGCCCCCGACGGCAACAACCCGACGGGAGCGGGCCCTTCACGTACTACCGGGACTCCTTCACGTACTACCGGGACTACCGGGGCCTACGGGACTACCGGGGCCGGACCGGGCCGCGGGCGCCGGCCCGCAACTCCCAAACACTGAAACCCTGAGCCCCGGGCCCCCGAGCCCCCGAGCCCCCGGGCCCCCGGACCCAGGGAACGCCGGCCGGCGCGGCGCCTCCCGGCCCCGGCTCAGCCCTCGATGCCCTCCACGCCCTCGACGCCCTCAACCGGCTTGGTACCCCGGTGCAGCGCCACGGCCCCACCGGACAGGTTGCGCCAGGCGACCTCGGTCCAGCCCACGCCCTGGAGCCGGGCGGCCAGCTCGGGCTGGTTGGGCCAGGTCCGGATGGACTCCGCGAGGTAGACGTACGCCTCCGGGTTGCTGCTGACCACGCGCGCGACCGCCGGCAGCGCCCGCATCAGGTACTCGGTGTAGACGGTCCGGAACGGCTCCCAGGTCGGCTCGCTGAACTCGCAGATCACCACCCGCCCACCGGGCCTGGTGACCCGGTACAGCTCGGCGAGCGCGGCATCCGTGTCCTGGATGTTCCGCAGCCCGAAGGAGATGGTGACGGCGTCGAACACCCCGTCCGCGAACGGCAGCCGCATCCCGTCCCCGGCCGCGAACGGCAGCCACGGGTGCCGCTTCTTGCCCTCCCGCAGCATCCCGACCGAGAAGTCGCACGGCACCACGTACGCCCCGGTCCGCGCGAACGGCAGCGAGGACGTGCCGGTCCCGGCCGCGAGGTCGAGCACCCGCTCGGCGGGCCGCGCGGCCACCGCTCGGTCCACCGCCTTGCGCCAGAGCCGCGCCTGGCCCAGGGAGAGCACGTCGTTGGTGAGGTCGTACCGGGCCGCCACGTCGTCGAACATCGCGGCGACTTCGTTCGGCTGCTTGTCCAGGGATGCTCGGGTCACCCGGCCATTCTCCACCGTGCCCCACCGAACCCGGGCACCGGGCATCGAGCACCGAGCGGCCCGAGCCCAGCCGGACGAAGCGGGGGCAGGCTACGGCGAGACGGGGGGCCGGAGGGGGCGAGGCGGGGAGTCGGAGGGGGGCCGAGGCGGGGGGGCTGCGGCAAGGCGGGACGCGACCGGGTGAGGCGTTCGCCGGGGGCGACTCGTTCAAGCGCCGCGCGGCGACTCGTTCGCCGCGCGGCGAGGCTTTGGTCGGGGACGGCCGTCATGCCCCCCTCTGACATTCCGGCGGTTGGGCGGTGCGTAACGCATCGTGAGCGGCCGGGCGACGGCCATCCCCGCAACCAAGATCCTGCCGGGCTGAATCCGTGCTTCCGGTTCCGTTGACACTGCCCTGACGTGCAGCCGAGGGGCCTTGACGAGTCCTTAACGAGAGGGCGCAGGTGTCGCCTTGTCCGCCTTGAGCCCGCCCGCCTCCTTCCTTCTTTTACGGCAACGATTACGGAGCGTGAGAAATTCCGACTTCGTTACGGAGTGTAGTTGGGAAGGAGGGATGCTGTCAGTGGGAAGGAGGGATGCTGTCAGGGGGTCAGCGGCGGCGGTGGACGAGGCGGCCGGAGAGGACGGTGACCAGGCAGGTGCCGTCCGGGGCGAAGACGGCGAAGTCGGCCGGGGCGCCGGGCGCGAGGGCCGGGGAGGTGGACGGGGGCGGCTCGGCGCCTTCGCCTTCCGGGGCGTTGGTCCGGCGGAGGCCGGAGCGCTGGACGGCGGTGCGGACCGCGGGGTGGGTGAACGTGCCCGCCAGGGTGGTGGTGCCGACGGCCAGGAGGCGTTGGAGGCCGCGACGGGCGCTGGCGCCCCAGCGGGTCTCGGTCATCGGCAGGGCGGCCAGCGCCGCGCCGGTCAGCGGCTCCGTGCCCAGCTCGGCGGCCTCGCGCGGGTCGGGGTGGTAGGCGGCCTCCAGCAGTGCCGCGCCGTTCGGTTCGTGGCGGCCGGGCGTCAGGACCCCGTCCCACTCCCGGACGCGGACGCCGCCCGGGACGCCCGGCCGCGCCCCCGGCCGTTCCGCACCGGCAGGCGAGGCGCCCGCCCCATGGACGCCGGTGCCGTAGGTCGCCAGGAGTTGCTCGTAGGGGCCGATGGCGGCCACGCGGTCGCCGTCGACGAGGACCGCATAGCCGGGGAGCAGCTCGGCGTCCTCGGTGCGGGTGAGCCGGACGGCCCGGACCCGATGGAGCGTCAGCATCCGTGTGCCGGTGGTCAGTTGGCCTCGCCGGCGGTCAGTTGGCCTCGACGAAGGTCAGCTCGGGGTGGGCGGTGCCGCCCTCGATGGCCGTCGAGGAGAGGTGCGAGACGACGCGGTCGTCGACCGGGTCGTCGGCCGGGTCGTCGTGCACGACCAGGTGCTCGTACGTCGTGGCGCGCTGCGCCGGGACCCGGCCCGCCTTGCGGATGAGGTCGATGATCTCCAGGCGGTTGGAGCGGTGCTTGGCGCCGGCGGAGGAGACGACGTTCTCCTCCAGCATGATCGAGCCGAGGTCGTCGGCGCCGTAGTGCAGCGACAGCTGGCCGATCTCCTTGCCGGTGGTCAGCCAGGAGCCCTGGATGTGGGCGACGTTGTCGAGGAAGATGCGCGCGACGGCGATCATGCGCAGGTACTCGAAGATGGTGGCCTGCGTGCGGCCCTTCAGGTGGTTGTTCTCCGGCTGGTAGGTGTACGGGATGAAGGCGCGGAAGCCGCCCGTACGGTCCTGGACGTCGCGGATCATGCGCAGGTGCTCGATGCGCTCGGCGTTGGTCTCGCCGGTGCCCATCAGCATCGTGGACGTCGACTCCACGCCCAGCTTGTGCGCGGCCTCCATGATTTCCAGCCAGCGCTCGCCGGACTCCTTCAGCGGCGCGATGGCCTTGCGGGGCCGGGCGGGGAGCAGCTCGGCGCCGGCGCCGGCGAAGGAGTCCAGGCCGGCGGCGTGGATGCGCGAGATCGCCTCCTCGACGGACACCTTGGAGATCCGGGCCATGTGCTCGATCTCGGACGCGCCGAGGGAGTGGATGACCAGCTGGGGGAATTCCTTCTTGATGGCCGAGAAGTGCTTCTCGTAGTACTCGACGCCGTAGTCCGGGTGGTGGCCGCCCTGGAACATGATCTGGGTGCCGCCCAGCTCGACGGTCTCCGCGCAGCGCCGCAGGATGTCGTCGAGGTCGCGGGTCCAGCCCTTCGCGGTGTCCTTGGGTGCGGCGTAGAAGGCGCAGAACTTGCAGGCCGTCACGCAGACGTTGGTGTAGTTGATGTTGCGCTCGATGATGTACGTCGCGATGTGCTCGGTGCCGGCGTAGCGTCGGCGGCGGACGGCGTCGGCGGCCTGGCCCAGCGCGTGCAGCGGCGCGGAACGGTAGAGGTCGAGCGCCTCCTCCGGCGTGATGCGGCCGCCCTGCGCGGCGCGGTCGAGTACGGACTGGAGGTCGGCGTTCTCGGTCACCGGGGCGTCCCTTTCGGAGGCGGACAAACAGCAAGCGCACGGAGCACTCAAGGACTCAACCAGCCTACGCCAGGGGTCCGACAGCGTCGGTGGGGGCCGGTCGGTGGGCGAACGGCCGGTCCGTCCGCCCTGTCCGTCCACCGGCCCACCGACCCATCGGCTCGTCCGTCGGCCTCTGCTCCGGACCGCCGGTCCCGTCGCTCCGGTCCGCGGGCCCTCGCGGCCCGGCCTCAGCCGCCGCTTCTCGTCAGGGTCGCCTTCGGGGTGCCGCCCCGTTTGTCGTCCGAGGCGAAGGTGAGCGTGCCGTCCTTGCCGAGGGTGTAGGTCACCGTGGAGGTGTTGCCGGTGCAGGCCGGCCCCTGTTTGCCGTCGGGGGTCTCCTGGAGGACGAGGGCGTCGCCGGTGACCGACAGCAGCTTCGCCTTGGCCTGGCAGCGCAGCAGCACCACGTCGTAGGTGGTCCGCACCACGACGTCGCCCTTGTCGCCGGCCTTGATGACGCTGGTCATGGTGCCGTTGGGGATCCCGTTGGCCATCGTGACGGTGCCGTTCCAGGTGCCGAGGAAGCCCTTCGGGACGTGGTTGCCGGCGGCCGGGTCGGTCGATCCGGCGGGCGGGGTGTGCCCGGACGGCGGCTTGGCGGTGCTGCCGCCGCCCTCCGGCCCGTTGAGGGCGGCGAAGAACACCGCGGTGGTGGTGGCCACCGCCAGCGCGCCCGCGACGGAGAGCACCAGCGTGCAGCTCATCCTCCGGGGGCGCTCCTTGCCGCCGAGCACGCCGGAGAGGGCGATGCGCCGTTCCTTGGGGGCGTGACCGTCGGCCGGGGGAGGCGCTCCGGGCGGGGCTGTCCCCGCAGCGGACGGGGTCCCCGGGGCCGCGGCCGCGTCGGTCGGCAGGTCGGCGAGGCCGGAGGCGGACGCGGCCCCGGATCTGGCCCCGGACCTGGCCCCGGGCCCGGGGTGCGGAGCACCGGCCACCGGCCAGGTGGCCGGGGCGGCCGCGCCCGCGCCGGCCACCGCGCCCGCCCCGGTGCCCACGTCCGTACCGGCAGCGCCCCCGCCCGCGCCCGGCCCCGTCTCCGTAGCGGGCCCCACGCTCTGCGCCGGCGTGTCGAACGGGATCAGCCCGGACCCTGCCGCGTACGACGGCTCCGGCGCCCCGAACGCCCCACCGGTCCCGGTCCCCGGTGCCACCCCGCCCACGCCCCCGCCACCAGGGCCGGCGACGCCCCCGCCACCGTCCCCCTCCGCGTCCAGGTTCAGCAGCGCCACCGCCTGGCGGCTGACCTGTTCGACGAGGGGGCCCGGCAGCCAGCCGGCGCGGACCAGGCCGGCCGCGCCGCCGCCGTCCCCGGCGAGCCGCGCCGCGACCTCCTCCGGGGCGGGCCGCCGCGCCGGGTCCTTGGCCAGGCAGGCGGCCGCCAACTCCCGTAGTTCGCCGGTGAGTTCCGGGCCCAGTTCGGGTTCCTCGTGCACCACCTTGTAGAGCAGCGCGGCGGAGGAGTCCCCGGTGAAGGGCGCGGCGCCCGTTGCCGCGAACGCCAGGACCGCGCCCAGGGAGAAGACGTCGGCGGCCGCCTCCGCCCCCTTGCCGAGGATCTGCTCGGGCGCCATGTAGCCGGGCGAGCCGACCGAGACCCCGGTGGAGGTCAGCGAGGCGGTGCCGTCGGTGGCCCGCGCGATCCCGAAGTCGATCAGCAGTGGCCCGTCCAGTGTCAGCAGCACGTTGGAGGGTTTGACGTCCCGGTGGACGAGGCCCAGCGCGTGCACCGCGAGGAGCGCCTCGGCCAGTCCGGCGCCCAGGGCCCGCACGGAGTGGTCGGCGAGCGGGCCGTGGTCGGTGATCGCGCGGGAGAGGGCGGGGCCGGCGACGTAGCCGGTGGCGACCCAGGGGACGGGAGCGTCGGGGTCGGCGTCCAGGACGGGGGCGGTCCAGGCGCCGCCGACCCGTCGTGCCGAGGCGACCTCGCGGCGGAAACGGGCCCGGAACTGGTCGTCGGCGGCGTACTGGGCGTGTACCGCCTTGACCGCCACGGTCCGCCCGCCGGCGCTGCGCCCCAGGTAGACGCGGCCCATGCCGCCCGCTCCCAGGCGGCCGAGCAGCCGGTACCCGCCCAGGGTCCGCGGGTCCTCGTCGGTCAGCGGTTCCATGGCGCCCTCCCCCTCCTGACGGCGGCCCCAGCTTATGACCCAGGTCATGCCGTGTTCCCGAAACCCGGGGCCCCGCTTTCCTCATCAAACAGGGCGTAAGCCCACCATCCGCCCCCATGGCCACCGGCCCAGGGCCCGTCCATCGGGAGAACGCCCGTGCCTCACGCCCCCGGGGACCGCCCGTACGACCCGTGCCAGGAGGCCCGGGGCGGCCGCCGCGGTCTGCGAAGCCGCGCCCGCCTCCTGGGACGCGGCCGTTCCGCCCGGCGCACACGGGAGCACGGGCCGGCCGGCCGTCCCCGGTGGCGGATGTCCTTCCTCACCGGCCTGGTGGCCTTGGCCGGCCTCTGCGCCTATCCGGCCGTCAAGTACCTGGACGTGCTGAACGACGTCGGGGAACCGATGTCGTTCAGCCGGGCGCTGCCGGACGGTGCCGCGGACCCGGCGCACGCGTCCGCGGCCGATCCCGCGGTCCGGATGCCGACCGGCCCGCAGGCCGCGTTCCGTACGGCGGCCACGCTCGACGACGGCACGAAGATCGGTGTCACCACCCTGCACGGCAGGAAGTCCGGCTTCACGGGCAAGGTGTGGATCTGGGCGCCGAAGGAGTACTACGAGGAGCGCTACCGGAACAGCGCCTTCCCGGTCCTGATCGCCCTGCCGGGCAGCTACGGCTACCCGTCCAACTACTGGGCGGCCACCGGCCACAAGCTCCAGCGGACCGTCACCGACCTGGTGGCGCTGGGCCGCAGCCGGCCGTTCATCGTCGTGATGCCGGTCCTGAACGCCGGTAAGCGCTACTACGACGGCAGCGACATCCCCGGACAGCCCAGGATGGGCACCTGGATGTCCGACGACGTCCCGGATCTGGTCAAGGCCAACTTCCGGACGTTCACCAGTCGCGACGGCTGGGCGTTCATGGGGTCCTCGTCCGGTGGTTTCGTGGCCCTGAAGCAGGTCCTGAAGCACCCGGACCGGTTCAAGGCGGTGATCGCCAGCGGTCCGGACACCCGCCCGGACTCGCCGCTGTGGCGCGGCCACCGGGCGGAGATGCGGGCCAACGACCCGGAGCGGCTGGCGCAGCGCCTGGCCGCCACCCCTGGTTCCCCCGACGTCTACGTGCAGTTCCAGATCGGGACGCGGGAGGGCGGCCGGGCCAACCTGGAGCGCTTCGTCCAGCGGTACGCCAAGGGGCCGGTGCATGCCCGGCTGCATGTCATCGAGGACGGCGGCCACAACGCCCGCAGCTATCTCCGCGGGATGCGGGACGTGAGCCTGGAGGCCCTCAGCAAGGTCCTCCGCGGCCCGACGCCGGCGCCGTAAGGCCCGTAGCGGCCCGGGGGCCCGGCCGCCGTCCGTGCGGCGGCGCTAGGGCCGGGCGTCGGCGCCCGCCGCCAGCAGTGCGACCCGTACGTCGGCCGGGAAGCCGGTGGTGGGGCCCACCCGCCGGGCGAACTCGGTGACGCCGCGCAGCTGGTCCGGCCCGAAGCGGAAGTCCAGCGTGGTGAAGTACCGCTCCAGGAGTTCCTGGTCGAAGTGCTCCCAGCGGGCGGCCTGCTCGGCGACCTTGCCGACCTCCTCCAGCGACAGGTCGCGGGAGGCCAGGAACGCCTCGTGCACCTGCTGCACGACCTCCGGCTCGCGCTCCAGGTAGTCGCGGCGGGCCGCCCAGACCGCGAAGACGAACGGGAGTCCCGTCCAGTCCTTCCACATCCGGCCGAGGTCGTGGACGTCCAGGCCGAGCTTGGGCGCGTCGTGCAGGTTGGCGCGGAGCGCGGCGTCGCCGATCAGGACGGCCGCGTCGGCCTCCTGCATCATCAGCCCGAGGTCGGGCGGGCAGGCGAAGTAGTCGGGCCGTACCCCGATCTTCTCGGCGAGCAGCAGCTGCGCCAGGCGGACGGAGGTCCGCGAGGTCGAGCCGAGGGCGACGCGGGCGCCGTCCAGCTGCTCCAGCGGCTTCTGCGAGACGATCACGCAGGACATGACGGGCCCGTCGCAGCCGACCGCGAGGTCGGGGAAGGCGACGAGGTCGTCGGCGGCCCGCAGGAACTCGACGAGGGTGATCGGCGCGATGTCGAGCTCCCCGCGCACCAGCCGCTCGCTGAGCTTCTCGGGGGTGTCCTTGGTGAGGTCCAGATCGAGCAGGGTGCCCGTACGGGCCAGGCCCCAGTAAAGGGGCAGGCAGTTCAGGAACTGGATGTGGCCCACTCGCGGCCGGCGGCGACGGTGGTCTGCGTCGGCTGCCGCGGGTGCGTCTCCAAAGGTTGAATTGTCCACATGCGGAGGCTAGACCCGCCGCTTCCGACGTCGTACGCCGGGGGCCCGCCGGGGACTTTCCCGCTGCCCGCCAAACGTGATCTTTAGCTCTTCCACCTTCGGAGCACACCATGCTAGGCTCAAGCCAAGTTGCAGTTTGGTTTCCCTTGCAGTACAGAGCCTGCGGAGCATGTGACCCGCAGGCTTTTGTAGTTTTCAGACTTCTTTGCAGGTTCTGGAGCAGGGCGACCCTTTGGCCCAAGGAGGGCTCATGGCTACCGGAACCGTCAAGTGGTTCAACGCTGAAAAGGGCTTCGGCTTCATCGCCCAGGACGGCGGCGGCCCGGATGTCTTCGTCCACTACTCCGCGATCAACGCCAGCGGTTTCCGCTCGCTCGAGGAGAACCAGCAGGTTAACTTCGACGTCACGCAGGGCCCGAAGGGCCCGCAGGCGGAGAACGTCACCCCTGTCTGAGTCACCCGCTCCGGTCTTTCTCATCTGATCGACCCGTAGCACCCAAGGAGCCCCCCTCCGCCTTCGGGCGGAGAGCGGGGCTCCTGCCTTTTTGTACAGCCTTTCGTACAGCCGGCGGCTCGGCCGCATTTCCGCCGGCCCGCGGCCCGGGAAAATGAATACCAGGTGAATACCCCTTCGGTTCCCGGCCGTTGGGCGGCGCACGGCGCCGGGTCGCCCGCCACCCGGCGCCGCCCCCTTCCGGCCAGGGCGGCCGCCCGGGGCTCCGGACGAACGGCCGGCGCCGGGAACGGCGCGGGTAATTCCCGTACCGGCGATGCCCCGGAAATCCGCGGAGATCCGCGGGAAGACCAGGAAGAGGGAAGAAGGATTCCCGGGCATTGGCGCGATTCGCCGGCCCGGAAAATCCCGGCCAATTCACGGCGGGCCCACTCCCGCGGGCGCCGGGCGGGGCCTTGGCACCGCGCTGGCCTGCGGACTCCCCGCGCCGCACGGCCCGCCGGGCCCCGGAACCGGCATCCGCCCGGCGAATTCGGACGCGGCCGGAAAAACCGGACCAGGACGCAAAGCCGGAAGGCTCTGCACGATGCGGACGAAGTCCCGGGCCTGATCACGGAAAGTGGTCGCATGGCCACATGACAGGTTCTACCGTGGGCACAATGAGCGAGAGCATGCCTCCGCAGAAGCCCTGTCCGGACTGCGGCGGCGCGGGGACCGTCGAGTGGGAGACCCCCGGCGGCCACAAGGTCACCACGCAGTGCTCCGGCTGCGCCGGCACCGGAACCGTCCTGGCATAGAGGAGGCGGACGCAGACCATGGCGGCCTTCAGCGCAAGCGGCAAGCCGGTGGGCCTGGACGCGCAGTACGTCGGCAGACTCCCGTGTGCCGTCTGCGGGTTGCGGCCGATGAAGCTGCCGGGCCGGGAGGGCGGCGTGTGCATTCCCTGTTATGCGGAGGAGCGGGCGGCGGCGGGGCGGCGGGCCGCGACGGCCGGGGCGTGGGTGGCGGCGAGCTTCGTCGGCGATCCGTGTCTGGCGTGCGGTTCGCGGTCCGTGGACGCCAACGGGTGGGCGTTCTGGTGCAACTCCTGCCATATGCAGACGGCGGTGGCGCTGCCGCCCCGGTGATCCCGGGCGGCGGCCCCGCCCCGGGCGCCCGCGAGGCGGCGGGGCAGGGCAGGAAGGCCCCGTGCCACCTCCCCCACAGAGGTGACACGGGGGTTCCAGTTTGGCGTGCGGAGGGCCCCGGCTCCAGAGCCGGATTCACTGCCTTTCGTAAAGCCGCGCGATCTCCTGGGCGAAGTCGCGGGCGACGGCGGCCCGGCGGAGTTTGAGGGACGGCGTGAGGTGGCCGCTCTGCTCGGTGAACTCGGCGGGCAGGACGGCGAAGCGGCGGATGGACTCGGCGCGGGAGACCAGCTTGTTGGCGTCGTCGACGGCGTGCTGGAGGTCGGCGAGCAGGCGCTCGTCGTGGACGAGCGCGGTGAGCGGGACGTCGCCCTTCTTGGTCATCTGGCGCCAGTGGGCGAGGCCGTCGGGTTCCAGGGTGAGCAGGGCGGTGACGTAGGGGCGGTTGTCGCCGACGACCATGCACTGGCCTATGAGGGGGTGGGCGCGGAGGCGGTCCTCCAGGGGCGCGGGGGCGACGTTCTTGCCGCCGCTGGTCACGATGATCTCCTTCTTGCGGCCGGTGATGGTGAGGTAGCCGTCGGCGTCGAGGGCGCCGAGGTCGCCGGTGGCCAGCCAGCCGTCCGGACCGGCGGCGGGGCGGACGGTGCCGGCGGCGGCGTCCCAGTAGCCGGAGAAGACGTGCGGGCCGCGGAGCAGGATCTCGCCGTCGTCGGCGATCCGGACGGCGCTGCCGGGGAGCGGCCAGCCGACCGTGCCGATGCGGGGGCGCAGGGGCGGGGTGACGGTGGACGCGGCGGTGGTCTCGGTCAGGCCGTAGCCCTCGAAGATCTCGATGCCGGCGCCGGAGTAGAAGGCGGCCAGGCGGTGGCCGAGCGGGGAGCCGCCGCAGATCGCGTAGCGGACGCGGCCGCCGAGGGCGGCGCGGATCCGGCGGTAGACGAGCGGGTCGTAGAGCTTGCGGGCGGCCTTGAGGGCGACGCCGGGGCCGGGGCCCGTCCCGTGTTCGCGGGCCTCGACGGCCTCCCCGTAGGAGCGGGCGATGCGGACGGCGCGGTCGAAGGAGGCGGCCCGGCCCATCTTCTCGGCGGTGGCGCGGGCGGTGTTGAAGACCTTCTCCAGGACGTAGGGGATGGCGAGGAGGAAGGTGGGCCGGAAGGCGGCGAGGTCGGCGAGGAGGTCGTCGGTCCCGATGCCGGGGGCGTGGCCGAGGCGGACCCGGGCGCGCAGGCAGCCGATGGCGACCATGCGGCCGAAGACGTGCGAGAGGGGCAGGAAGAGGAGGGTGGCGGCGGGCTCCTCGGTTACCGAGGTGAAGACGGGGTGGAGGAGGGCGATGGCGTTGTCGATCTCGGCGAAGAAGTTGGCGTGTGTGAGGGCGCAGCCCTTGGGGTCGCCGGTGGTGCCGGAGGTGTAGACGAGGGTGGCCAGGACGTGCGGGGTGAGGGTGGCGCGGCGTTCGTCGACGATCTCGTCGGGGAGGTCCCGGCCGGCGTCGACGAGTTGGGCGACGGCGCCGGTGCTGAACTGCCAGAGGTGGTCGAGGGCGGGCAGCGCGCCGCGGATCTGGCTGATCAGGCGGGCCTCGTCGACACCCTCGACGGCGCAGGCGCGGGTCGTCGAGTCGTGCAGGATCCACTGCGCCTGGTGGGCGGAGGAGGTCGGGTAGAGGGGGACGGTGACCAGGCCGGCGGCCCAGGCGGCGAAGTCGAGGAGGGTCCACTCGTAGGTCGTACGGGCCATGATGGCGAGCCGGTCGCCCGGGCGGAGGCCGTGTGCGATCAGGCCCTTGGCGACGGCGCGGACCTCGGCGGCGAACTCGGCGGCGGTGAGGTCGCGCCAGGTGCCGTCGGGGCGCTTGCGGGAGAGAACGGTCTCGTGCGGGGCCTCGGCGGCGTTGGTGAAGGGGATGTCGCCCAGGGAGCCGGTGCGGACGGGTGGGGCGAGCGGGGGGAGGGAGACCTCGCGGACGGTGCCGTCGGTCAACGTCCTGAGGGGTTCGGTGAGTTGGGGGGCGGGGGTGGGTGGGGGTGCGCTGGGCTGGTTGGGCACGAGCGGCTCCTTGGTGTCGGGCGCGCGTGGTGGTTGGGTTTTTGCGGGCTTCCCACCTTGTGGTTGCGGTGGGTTCTTTGTTCCGCCGGGCCCGGTAGGTGGGGGTTGCTCACCGTGGCGGCGGGGGGGGGTGTTGGTGGGCGCCCCGTGTTGTCGGGTGCCTGTGCCGTGGTGGCTGGGCTGGCCTCGCCTGCGGCTGGTGGTGGGGTCGGCACGCGGCTTCCCCGCCGTCTCGGCGGCGGGGCACGGTGGATGCGGCAAGGTGCCGGCCCCTTTCGGCGCTGACCCGACGGTAACCTTACTGCGCGGTAAATGTACGCGCCGGTGCGGGAGCAGCCAATGGTCCTGCACGGCATTCGTCGGTGGGCGGGGAATTTTGACGGGCCCTAGGGGGTCCAGCGTTCGCCGCGCATGCGGTGGCCCAGCCCGGACCAGGCGAAGTTCATCAGGGTGGCGGCGGCTTCCCCGGCCGGCGTCTGCTCGCCGTCGCCGGCGGGTCCGGGGGGCGAAGTGCCGTCGGTTTCGCTGACGTTGGCCCAGTCGGCGAGTGATTCGGCGGCGCCTACGAGGGCGTGCGCCAGGCCCGCGACCTCCCGGTCGGCCAGTTCGCCGGCGCAGCCCGCCTCCTTCGCGGCGGCGGCGATCAGGGCGGTGACGAAACCGACGATCTCCGCCCGCATCGCCGCCACTTCGGACGCGAACGACTCCCCCTGGGACCGCGCCTGCTGGTGCAACACCGCCCAGGCGTCGGGGTGTTCGGAGGTGTGCGCGAAGAAGCCGGTCAGGCCGCTCCAGAGTTGGCGGTCGGCGGGGGCGCCCTTCTCCACGGCCGCGGTGACGGCCGCCACCAGGGCCGCGGACTCCCGCCGGATGACCGCGCTGAAGAGGTCCTCCTTGGAGTTGAGGTAGAGGTAGACCAGCGGCTTGGAGACGCCGGCCAGTTCGGCGATCTCGTCCATGGAGGCCGCCCGGTATCCGCGCCGTGCGAAGGTCCGCACCGCGGCGTCCATCATCTGCTGCTCCCGGACCGCCCGCGGCACCCGTTTGCTCTTGGCAGCACCCACCCTGAAGCCCCCTCCAGCGCCCCACCCCTTTGCGGCGGTTACCGCAAAGGAAGTTTACGATCTTCGGCCTCCCGGGCCGGCCGCTTGACGTGATGCGCGCACATGACGGGACGACGCGGATGCGGTTCGTTGCGCCTGGATGGTGGGCACCGCCCACGGGCGTGCCGACGACGGCGGGATACTGCGCACCGCGGAGCCGGCGCGCAACGAGGTGCCCGCGCCGGTCGAGATCCCGGGGCCGGGGCATGCGCTGCCGCCGGCTGAGCCGCGCCGGCATGCGGGGGCCGGGCGCACAGCGCGGCGCCCCCGCGGCCTCGTACGGGCCGCGGGGCGCCGCGGTGCGCTGCGGGGGCGGGCCCCGGTGGTGGCGTCAGGCCGCGGCCGGGGCCGGCTCGCGGTCGGCGGCGGGCTGCACGGCGTCGGCGGTGGTCTCCGTCTCGCCGATGCGGATGCTGGTGGCGCGGGCGTAGGCGTCGCGGTCCAGGATCTTCTCGCGGGCCGAGACCAGGATCGGGATGACCGCCTGGCCGGCGACGTTGGTGGCGGTGCGCATCATGTCGAGGATCGGGTCGATGGCCATCAGCAGGCCGACGCCCTCCAGCGGGAGGCCCAGCGTCGAGAGGGTCAGGGTCAGCATGACCGTGGCGCCGGTGAGGCCGGCGGTGGCGGCGGAGCCGATGACCGAGACGAAGGCGATCAGGACGTAGTCGGCGACGCTCAGGTGGACGCCGAAGATCTGGGCGATGAAGATCGCGGCGATCGCCGGGTAGATGGAGGCGCAGCCGTCCATCTTGGTCGTCGAGCCGAACGGCACCGCGAAGGAGGCGTACTCCTTCGGCACGCCGAGGCGCTCGGTGACCTTCTGGGTGACCGGCATGGTGCCGACCGAGGAGCGGGAGACGAAGGCCAGCTGGATGGCGGGCCAGGCGCCGCGGAAGAACTGGAGCGGGTTGACCTTGGCGACGGTGGAGAGCAGGAGCGGGTAGACGCCGAAGAGGACCAGTGCGCAGCCGATGTAGATGTCGACGGTGAAGGTCGCGTACTTGCCGATGAGGTTCCAGCCGTAGGTGGCGATGGCGTTGCCGATGAGGCCGACGGTGCCGATCGGGGCGAGCCGGATGACCCACCACAGGGCCTTCTGGAGCAGTTCCAGGGCGGCGCGGCTGATCTTGAGGACCGGCTCGGCCTTCTCGCCGAGCTGGAGCGCGGCGATGCCGGCGACGGCCGCGATGAAGACGATCTGCAGGACGTTGAGCTCGGTGAACGGCGTGATGACGTCCTTGGGGACGATGCCGGTGAGGAAGTCGATCCAGGAGCCGGTGTGCTGGGGGAGCTTGCCGTCCTTGGGGGTCAGGCCGGTGCCCGCGCCGGGGTTGCTCAGCAGGCCGATGGCCAGGCCGATGGCCACCGCGACGAGCGAGGTGACCATGAACCACAGCAGGGTGCGGGTGGCCAGCCGGGCGGCGTTGTTGACCTGCCGCAGGTTGGTGATCGAGACCAGGATCGCGAAGAAGACCAGGGGGGCGACGGCCAGCTTCAGCAGCTGGACGAAGAGGTCGCCGATGTGCTCCAGGGTGGAGCCGAGCCAGCCGACGTCACCGCTCTTGGCGACCCAGCCGAGCAGCACGCCGAGGACGAGGCCGGCCAGGATCTGCACCCAGAACGGGATCTTGGGTATTCGGGAGGACTTCGGGGACTTCGGCGCCGTCGCGGGCGCGGGGGTCTGGGCGGGCGTGGACAACGGACACACTCCGGGAACGGTGAAGGCGTGGGGACGCGGGGCGTCGGGGACGGCGTGACAGGGCGCCAGGAGGTCCGTACGTACAGGCAGGATCTCCGGCCGCTGGGGGACGTGTCAGCGGCGGCAACAGGCCGCGGACATACAGCGGCAAAGATCGACGTGCAGGCGCACCACGAGCGGGACGCTCATGGGGGTCGAGGGCGCAGCTGCGGTCTTCATGACATGCACGTTAACACTTGAACTTTGAGGAACCCAAAGAAAATCTTTGGGTAGGGGACAGGGCCGGCGAACCGCCATGGAAGCGGCGCGGGCGCACAAAAAGGCGCCCGGTCCGGGGAGTTGGGACTCCGCGGACCGGGCGTCGGTCGAGGTGGGGGTGCGGGCGGCGCGTCGACGTGACGCGTCTTACAGCCCTGGGAACGGGCGGAAGCAGACCAGAAGCGGGCGGCGGACCCCGGAGGGGCGCCGGCCGGGGTCTCTAGAGCCCGTCCTCCATGCGCTGGTTGGCGGCCAGGCGCTCCTTCTGGCGGTCCACCTTGGCCACGATCTGCTCGGACATCGCGTCCCGCTGCTTGCGCAGCAGTACGAAGCTGAGCGGCGCGGAGATGACGATGGCGAGGAGCAGCATCCAGACGGTGTTGGAGTCGCCGACGCCGAGCGGGATGATCCGGAAGTACGCCAGCACCCACACCACGGCGAAGCAGACGGCGAACAGGCCGATGCGAAGGGCGGTGTAGCGGAGCGAGGCGAACTTGGGGCTACTCACGGTCGGGACCTTCTTCTCAACGGCAACCGAAAGGGTCCCGTCCAGTCAAGCACAGGAGGCTGGGCGATCTTCCGGGCCCCCGGCACGGGGGGCGTCAGGCCAGGTCCAGCCACATGGTGATGTCGTCGCGGAAGTCGTCGTCGGCGAGCTTGATCGCGCGGGGGGCGCGGCCGATCTCGTGGTAGCCGCAGCTCTCGTAGAAGCGGTGCAGGCCGGTGCCGCCGCGGCAGGTGAGGCGGAGGCCGATGATGCCGTCGAGGGAGCGGGCGGCACCGGCGACCGCGGCCATCAGCTCCCGGCCGACGCCGCGGCCCTGGAGGGCGGGGTGGACCATGACCGTGTAGACCCACAGCCAGTGGGTGTACATACGGTGCCGGTTGAGGGTGAGGAACGCGGTGGCCACGATCCGGCCGTCGGCGTCCCGGCCGACGAGCAGCCGCTCGCGGCCCTCGGCGAGCGCCGCGAGATGGCGGACGAGGGCGGGGCGGATGTCCTCGGAGGTCACGGGCGGGACGAAGCCGACCGCGCCGCCCGCGTTGGAGACGTCCACCCACAACGCGCAGATCCCGTCGCGGACTTCCGGGGTGACGGCAGGGTCCAGCTCGAAGCGCGCGCTCATGGAGCGGACCCTACCGGGGCCCCCGGGGGCGGGGTCGTCGTCAGATCCGCATCGGCTGCGGGGACTCGCGGCGCTCGGAGTCCGGGCCGGGGTACTCGCGGATGTTCTCGTAGCGGGTGTTGCGCTCGACGGGGCGGAAGCCGGCGTCGCGGATCAGCTCCAGCAGGTCGTCGCGGGTGAGCTTGTTCGGCGTGCCGTAGTTGTCGGCGTCGTGCGTGATCTTGTACTCGACGACCGAGCCGTCCATGTCGTCGGCGCCGTGCTGGAGGGCCAGCTGAGCGGTCTGCACGCCGTGCATCACCCAGAACACCTTGACGTGCGGGATGTTGTCGAAGAGCAGCCGGGAGACCGCGAAGGTCTTCAGGGCCTCGGCGCCGGTGGCCATCGTGGTCCGCGCCTGGAGCTTGTTGCGGACCTTGCCGTCCTGCATGTCCACGAAGTCGTGCTGGTAGCGCAGCGGGATGAAGACCTGGAAGCCGCCGGTCTCGTCCTGGAGCTCGCGCAGCCGCAGGACGTGGTCGACGCGGTGGCGGGGCTCCTCGATGTGCCCGTAGAGCATGGTGCAGGGCGTCTTGAGGCCCTTCTCGTGGGCGAGGCGGTGGATCCGCGACCAGTCTTCCCAGTGGGTGCGGTGGTCGACGATGTGCTGCCGGACCTCCCAGTCGAAGATCTCGGCGCCGCCGCCGGTCAGCGACTCCAGGCCGGCGTCGATCAGCTCGTCGAGGATCTCGGAGGCGGACAGGCCGGAGATGGTCTCGAAGTGGTGGATCTCGGTGGCGGTGAACGCCTTGAGCGAGACGTTCGGCAGCGCCTTCTTCAACTCCCGCAGCGAGCGCGGGTAGTAGCGCCACGGCAGGGTCGGGTGGAGGCCGTTGACGATGTGCAGCTCGGTGAGGTTGTCGTTCTCCATCGCCTTGGCGAGGCGGACGGCCTCCTCGATGCGCATGGTGTACGCGTCCTTCTCGCCCGGCTTGCGCTGGAACGAGCAGTACGCGCAGGACGCGGTGCACACGTTCGTCATGTTGAGGTGGCGGTTGACGTTGAAGTGGACGGCGTCGCCGTTCTTCCGCGTGCGGACCTCGTGGGCGAGGCCGCCCAGCCAGGCCAGGTCGTCGGACTCGTAGAGGGCGATTCCGTCCTCGCGGGTCAGCCGTTCGCCGGCGTGGACCTTCGCCTCCAGCTCGCGCTTGAGGCCGGCATCCATCGACGCAGCCATCGGGTCGCCTCCCACCATCTCTGTCTGTCACCGGCCGTTTCACGTGAAACGCTGGCCGTTTCGTGCGAAAAACGGGCTTCGCCGAGCCTACTCCCCCGGTTCCGCGGCGGACGGAGGCCCCTTGGGAGCGGGCCCGGGCCGCCGTCCGCCCTCGGTGTGCGCCCGTGTCCGGGCCCGGTTCAGTCGACCTCGTCGGGGAGTTCGCCGACGCGGTTCTCCCACTTGGTGGAGAGCACGATCGTGGTCCGCGTACGGGAGACGCCCTTGGTGCCGGACAGTCGCCGGATGGTGCGCTCAAGCCCGTCCACGTCGCCGACCCGGACCTTGAGCATGTACGAGTCGTCGCCGGCGATGAACCAGCAGTCCTCGATCTCGGCGAGGTCCTTGAGCCGGCGGGCGACGTCCTCGTGGTCGGCGGCGTCCGACAGGGAGATGCCGACCAGGGCGGTGACGCCGAGCCCGAGCGAGGCGGCGTCGACCGTCGCCCGGTAGCCGGTGATCACGCCGGCCGCCTCCAGGCGGTTGATCCGGTCCGTGACGCTGGGACCGGAGAGGCCGACGAGGCGGCCGAGCTCCGCATAGGAGGCCCTGCCGTTCTCACGAAGTGCCTGGATGAGCTGCCTATCCACCGCGTCCATGCCCTCAAGCCTTCCAATCTTTCCGCGTTTCTGCGTTCTGCATGTAGAATCTAAGGCATACAGGGCTTCGACCCTGTGATTCAGTCAGAATGATCAAGGACGATCTTTCAACAGGAGTTGTCACCGTGTACTCGATCGAGATGGCCTACGCCCGCATGCGTGAGATGCAGGACCAGGCCAATCGTTCTCGTGCCGCCCAGCAGCCCGCCACCTCGCGGGCCCGGCGCCGCCTGGGCCGCGCCGCCGCCAAGAAGCGCTAACGAGCCTTCGGGGCCTCCCCCTTGGAGCCGCCCCCGAGCTCCCCTTCCCACCGCCGGTACAGCCCGTGCGGCACGCCCGCCGCATCGAGCACCCGGCCCGCGACGAAGTCCACCAGATCCTGGATGTGCGTCGCACCCGCGTAGAACGCCGGAGAGGCGGGCAGCACCACGGCGCCCGCCTCGTCCAGCGCCACCAGATGCTTCAGCGTCGGCCCGTTCAGCGGGGTCTCCCGCACCGCGACGACCAGTGGCCGCCGCTCCTTGAGCGTCACGCTCGCCACCCGCTGCAGCAGGTCCTTCGACAGCCCGAGCGCCACCCCGGCCACACACGCCGTGCTCGCCGGGACGATCAGCATCCCCTTCACCGGATACGAACCCGACGACGGGCCCGCCGCCAGATCCCCGGCCGGCCAGTGCCGGACCGCCGCCAGCGCCTCCTCGCCCACCCGGAAGGTGTCCGGCTTGCCGTCCGCGCCGCGCGCCAGCCACTCCCTGAGGTCGCTGCGCCAGTGCGCGTCCCGGAAGGCGATCCCCGTCTCGTCCAGGAGGGTCAGCCGCGAGGCCCGGCTGACGATGAGATCCACCGCCTCCCCGGCCGCGAGCAACCCGCGCACCACGGACGCGGCATACGGCGTCCCGGACGCGCCGGAGATCCCCACGACCCACGGGCGGCGCCCCGGGTCCTGCTTGCTGGTGTCGTTGTTGTGCGGCGGCTCCACGGATCGAGCCTATCCGGCGGAACCGGCGGGGCCGTCACGACCGTTACTACCTGTGCGCCGGTGTGATGCCGGGAGCGGGACCGCGGACGCCGACGACGAGGGGGCCTTCAGATGACACCACGCACCGCACGGGCCCGGCCCGCGCTGATGTTGATGCTGGGCTGGGTGGCGCTGCTGTGGGTCCTGGAGGGCGTCGACACCCTCAGCGGCCACGCCCTGGACGCCTTCGGCATCCAACCCCGCGATCCCGCCGAGCTGGTCGACGTGGTGCCCGCCGCCTTCCTGCACTTCGGCTTCGGCCACCTGGCGGCCAACACCCTCCCGCTGCTGGTGCTGGGCTTCGTCGCCGCGCTGCGCAGCGGGATCCGCCGGTTCCTCGCCGCCGTGCTGACGATCATCGTCGTCAGCGGGCTGGGCGTCTGGCTGACCGCCCCGCCGCACAGCAACACCGCGGGCGCCTCCGGCGTCGTCTTCGGGCTCTTCGGATACCTGCTGGTCCGCGGCTTCATCGAGCGCAAGCTGCTGGACATCGGGATAGGGCTGGGCGTCGGCCTGGTCTACGGCTCGATCCTGTGGGGCGCGCTGCCCACGGAGAGCGGGATCAGCTGGCAGGCCCATCTGTTCGGGCTGGTCGGCGGGGTGCTGGCGGCGTTCGTACTGCGCGAGCGGAGGCGGGCGGTGCGGGCGGCCGGCGCCGTTGTCGGGCCCGTCCCGTAATCGCGAAGGCCCGCGGGTACGGGCGATGGGGTGGAGAAGCAGTCCGTGTCCTGGACCTCAACGCCTGACACGGACCACGGCGGGCGGAGCCGTCCGGCCCCGCCCGGCCGTCGGAGCGTCAGGGCGTCAGGCCGCGGACGAAGAGATCGAGCAGCGCGCAGACGAACAGCGCGATGCCGATGAAGCTGTTGACCTGGAAGAACGCCCGGTTGAGCCGCGAGGTGTCGTGCGGCCGCACGATCGCGTGCTCGTAGCAGAAGGCCACCGCCACGATCACCAGCCCGGCCCAGAAGAAGACCCCGGCGCCGATGGCGACGCCGTACCACGCCAGCAGCGCGGTGGTCACGACATGGCACCAGCGGGCGCCCCACAGCGCGCCCGGCACACCGAAGCGGGCCGGGACGGACAGCACGCCGTTCTCGCGGTCCGCCTCGACGTCCTGGCAGGCGTAGATCAGGTCGAAGCCGCCGATCCAGATGCCGACCGCCAGGCCGAGGATCACCGACTCCCAGGACCAGGCGCCGGTGATCGCGATCCAGGCGCCGACCGGGGCCATCGCCTGGGCCAGGCCGAGGATCGCGTGCGGGAAGTTGGTGAAGCGCTTGCCGTAGGGGTAGACCACCATCGGCACGACGGCGACCGGCGCCAGCGCCAGGCACAGCGGGTTGAGCAGCGCGGCCGCGCCCAGGAAGACCACCACGGCGACCAGCGCGCCGGTCCAGGCGGACCGGACCGACACCGCGCCGGTGACCAGCTCGCGGCCGGCCGTGCGCGGGTTACGGGCGTCGATCTCCCGGTCGATGATGCGGTTGACGGCCATCGCGAAGGTGCGCAGGCCGACCATCGCGACGGTGACGAGCAGCAGCCGGAGCCAGTGGACGTGCCGGTCCAGCTGGTGCATCGCGGTGAAGGCCGCGATGTAGGCGAAGGGCAGCGCGAAGACCGAGTGCTCGATGACGACGAGCCGGAGAAAGGCCCGCGTCCGTCCCGGCTGCGGTACCGCGGCGGCAGTTGCGCTCATGCCGAAACCTCGCCGCGCTCGGCCCCGCATGCGCGCGGCGCGCACCTCTTGATGGTTCGCTCGCCAGGCTCGCTCACAGCCCGTACTCCTTCCAGCGGCGGTCGACCAGCGCCGCGGTCCTCGGGTCCGACTCGACCATGTCCGGCCAGCCGCCGTCGCGGGTGTAGCCCTCCTCGGGCCACTTCCGGGTGGCGTCGATGCCCGCCTTGCCGCCCCAGAACTGCTGGTAGGAGGCGTGGTCGAGGTGGTCGACGGGGCCTTCGACGACGGTCAGGTCGCGGGCGTAGTCGGTGTTGCCCAGCGCCCGCCAGGAGACCTCGTGGAGGTCGTGCACGTCGCAGTCCGCGTCGACCACCACGATCAGCTTGGTCAGCGACATCATGTGGGCGCCCCAGATGGCGTGCATCACCTTCTGGGCGTGCTTGGGGTACTTCTTGTCGATCGAGACGATCGCGCAGTTGTGGAAGCCGCCGGACTCGGGGAGGTGGTAGTCCACGATGTCCGGCACGATGATCTTGAGGAGCGGGAGGAAGAACCGCTCGGTGGCCCGGCCCAGCGGCCCGTCCTCGGTCGGCGGGCGGCCCACCACGATCGACTGGAGCAGCGGGCGCTTCCGCATCGTCACACAGTCGATCTTCAGCGCCGGGAAGGGCTCCTGCGGCGTGTAGAAGCCGGTGTGGTCGCCGAACGGCCCCTCCGGCAGCATCTCGCCGGGTTCCAGCCAGCCCTCGATGACGACCTCGGCGTGGGCCGGGACCTGGAGCGGGACGGTCTTGCAGTCCACCATCTCGATCCGCTTGCCCTGGAGGAAGCCGGCGAAGAGGTACTCGTCGATGTCGCCGGGCAGCGGGGCGGTCGAGGCGTAGGTGACGGCCGGCGGGCAGCCGAAGGCGATGGCGACCGGCAGTCGCTCGCCGCGCCGGGCGGCGACCTGGTAGTGGTTGCGGCTGTCCTTGTGGATCTGCCAGTGCATCCCGATGGTGCGCGCGTCGTGGCGCTGGAGGCGGTAGAGGCCGAGGTTGCGGACGCCGGTCTCGGGGTGCTTGGTGTGGGTCAGGCCGAGGTTGAAGAAGGAGCCGCCGTCCTTGGGCCAGGTGAACAGCGCGGGCAGCTTCTCCAGGTCGACGTCGTCGCCGGTGAGCACGACCTCCTGGACGGGCGCGTCGCCCTTGACCCTCTTCGGCGGGACGTGCGTCATGTTCGCGAGCTTGCCGAACGCCTCGCGGACGCCGACGAAGCCGTGCGGCAGCTCGGGCCTGAGCAGCCCGCCGATCTTCTCGCTGATCTCCCCGTACGACGTGAGGCCGAGGGCCTTCAGCAGCCGGCGGTCGGTGCCGTAGACGTTCATCGCCAGCGGCATCGAGGAGCCCTTGACGTTCTCGAAGAGCAGCGCCGGACCGCCGGCCTTCTGCACCCGGTCCACGATCTCGCCGACCTCCAGATACGGGTCGACCTCGGCCTTGATGCGCGTCAGGTCGCCCTCGCGCTCCAGGGCCCGCAGCAGGGAGCGAAGATCGTCGTAAGCCATACGCCCCAGTATCCGGTACGCACTACCCTGTACGGGTCACGGGGCCCGCCGAAGGGCCCGCCCATGCGTGCAGGGGGACCATCCGCAATGCTCAGGTATCTGCCGTTCCTACTGGTGCTGGCACTGTGGATCTACGCCTTCGTCGACTGCGTCAACACCCCCGAGTCGCAGGTCCGCGGCCTGCCCAAAGTGGTCTGGGTGCTGATCATCCTGCTCTTCGGCGAGGTGCTGATCGGGCCGGTCGCCTGGCTGGTGGCGGGCAAGGAACGCCACCGGGTGGCGGGCGGCCGGGGCAGCACGCCCTCCGAGTGGCACCGCAACCACGGCGCGAAGCCCCGGGCGGCATGGGTGGCGCCGGACGACAATCCGGAGTTCCTGCGGTCGCTGCGCGAGGAGAACAAGAAGGACGAGGCGCTGCTGAAGGACTGGGAGGCCGATCTGCGGCGCCGCGAGGAGGAGCTGCGCCGCCGGGAGGCCGAGGGGCCCGAGGACACCCCGCCCACCGCTTCCTGATCCACCGTCAGGCCCGTCCGGCCCAGCCCCCGTTGCCGGTCCCCGGCCGGGCGGGAAGAGTACCGGCATGGACCAGGCACCGGATCGGGCACCGGATCAGGACCGGACGCGGGCGTGGGGGCGGGACCGCGACGCCGTCCGCGGCTACGGCCGCGTGGACGGCCGTCACGACGCCTCCGGCGACCCCGCACACCTCCAGGAGCAGGCCCGCGCCATGCTCGCCGCCGCCGTCGAGGAGGCGCGGGCGGGGCTGGCCGAGGGCGGCATCCCCATCGGGGCGGCGCTCTACGGGCCGGACGGCACGCTGTGGGGGCGCGGGCGCAACCGCCGCGTCCAGGACGGCGATCCCGCGCTGCACGCCGAGATCGCGGCGTTCCGGGCGGCCGGGCGGCAGCGCGACTACCGCGGCACGACGATGGTCACCACGCTCTCGCCGTGCTGGCTGTGCAGCGGACTGGTGCGCCAGTTCGGTATCTCCCGGGTGGTGATCGGCGAGTCCCGGACGTTCCACGGCGGCCACGACTGGCTGGCCCGGCACGGCGTGCGGATCGTGCTGCTGGACGATCCGGCGTGCGCGGCGATGATGCGCGACTTCATCGGGGCGCGGCCGGAACTGTGGCAGGAGGACATCGGCGGGCTCTGAGACCGGGCCGGCCGCCGCCCGGCCCGCCCGCCCGCCTGCCCGCCGCAGCTCGCGGCGGCGGGTAATCCGGTGGCCGGCGGCGCCCGGCCGGGGGCAGGATGGGCCGCCATGAGCACCGGCACCACCACCGCCGCCCCCGAGCCGCCCCGCCGCATCCGGGCGCTGCACACCGCGGACACCGTCACCGTCTATCAGGCGTACGCGCCGTCGCTGGGCCTGCCCGCCGCGCGGGACGGCCACTTCCCCGCCGCCTGGAAGCGCGACCGGATGACGTGGATCAAGCCGTCGTTCCTGTGGATGATGTACCGCTGCGGCTGGGCCGCCAAGGCCGACCAGGAGACGGTCCTGGCCGTCGAGATCAGCCGCGAGGGCTTCGACCGGGCGCTGCGCCGGGCCTGCCTGTCGCACTACGTCCCCGGGCTGCACCCGGACCGCGACGCCTGGCAGCGCGCGCTGCGGCACTCCCCGGCCCGGGTCCAGTGGGACCCCGAGCGCGATCTGCACCTCCGGCCGCTCCCCCACCGCTCCCTCCAGCTCGGCCTGTCCGGCGACCTGGCGCGGGCCTACGCGGACGAGTGGACGGTCGCCATCCGCGATGTGACGCCGCTGGCCCGGCAGATCCACGCCCTGGTCCGCGCCGGCGACGACGCCGCCGCCCGGGCCCTGCTCCCCGACGAGCGCCCCTACCCCGCCCCGGAGGAGGCCCTGGCACAGCTGTGCTGAGCCGGCGGGGTTGCGGCGGCTTCCGGCCATCCCGCCCGGGCCCGGCCGCTGTTGAGGCGCGCCATGGGGGTCCGCTACCGTGCGGCGGAACCGGCGGGCGGGGGCCCGCCGCCGGGCGAAGTGCGCCATGGGAGTGGCCGCCCCCGGCGCCGCCCGGCGCCCGTGCCCGGCACCCGGGGGAACTCCCGGACGTAAGCGGCGTGTCCCCGTCAATCGCCACAAAGGCGTAGCCGGGGTCGTGATCGGCCGGTCGGGCGCTGCCGCAGGCGACGTACGGAACGTAGGACCGGTCGGCCAACTCTGGTCTGTTCACGGCCATTTGACTCAGCGTTCAGCAACCTCCCCCTGCCCGGGAAACTGCCCCGCCGCCACAGTCGGGACGGCCCACCGAGGCCGCACGCGACTCAGGGAGAGTGGCATTCATGCCGGATATGACCCGACGCAGACTCCTCGGCTCGGCGGCCGGGGCGATCGGTGGCACGGCCGCGCTGTCGTTGCTGCCGCCCAGCGTCCAGAAGGCCGTCGCCGCCGGTCCCCCGCGTCACGGCTCACTGCGCGACATCGAGCACGTCGTCCTGCTGATGCAGGAGAACCGTTCTTTCGATCACTACTTCGGCACCCTGCGCGGCGTCCGCGGCTTCGCCGACCCGGACGCGCTCACCCTCTCCACCGGGCGGTCCGTCTTCTACCAGCCGGACCCGGAGAACCCCGACGGCTATCTGCTGCCGTTCCGTCTGAACACCCACACCTCCAGCGCCCAGGCCATCCCCTCCACCAGCCACGCCTGGTCGGTCCAGCACGAGGCGTGGCACGGCGGCAAGATGGACCGCTGGCTGCCCGCGCACCGCAAGGCCGACGGCGTCAACGGCCCGTACGTGATGGGCTACCACACCCGCGAGGACATCCCCTTCCAGTTCGCCCTCGCCGAGGCGTTCACCCTCTGCGACAACTACTTCTGCTCGGTCTTCGGGCCGACCTGGCCCAACCGGCTGTACTGGATGACCGGCACCCTCGACCCGGGCGGCACCCACGGCGGCCCGGTCCTGAACAACACCGCGCCCAAGCCGTACCGCTGGACGACGTACGCGGAGCGGCTCCAGGCGGCCGGCATCAGCTGGAAGGTGTACCAGGAGGAGGACGACTACGGCTGCAACCTGCTGGAGCAGTTCCAGACGTTCCGGGACGCCAAGCCGGGCAGCCCGCTGTACGAGAGGGGGGTGCGGCCGGGGCCGGCCGACGCCTTCGAGGAGGACGCCCGCAACGACCGGCTGCCGGCGGTCTCCTGGATCATCCCCACCAGCTACCAGTCGGAGCACCCGGACTACCTGCCGGCGGCCGGCGCCGACTTCGTGGCCAAGAAGATCGAGGCGATCGCCGCGAACCCGAAGGTGTGGGCCAAGACCGCCTTCATCCTGAACTACGACGAGAACGACGGCCTCTTCGACCATGTGCCGCCGCCGGTGGCACCGGCCGGGACGCGGAACGAGTTCGTCGGCGGCCTGCCGATCGGGGCCGGCTTCCGGGTCCCCTGCCTGATCGTCTCTCCCTGGACGGTGGGCGGCTGGGCGGCCGGCGACGCCTTCGACCACACCTCGGTGCTGCAGTTCCTGGAGCGCTTCACGGGCGTGACCGAGCCCAACATCAGCGACTGGCGGCGGGCGACGTTCGGCGACCTGACGTCGGCGTTCGGCTTCCGGTCGCCGGCGCACCGCCCGCCGCGGCTGCCGCGGAACACCGCCGAGCAGCTGGCCGAGGCGCGGTGGGAGGTGGCGCACCTGAAGAAGCCGACGCTGCCGGGGGCGGCCCAGAAGCCGCCGCACCAGGAGCCCGGCCGGCGCAGGCGGCGCTGAGGCGGGGCGGCTCCCGTACACACGACGGTGCCGTACGGACCGGCCTCGTTCATGAGGCCGGTGCGTACGGCACCGGTGTGTTGCGGGTCGGGCGGGCTCAGACGCCGGCGTAGGAGTGCAGGCCGGTGACGAAGATGTTCACGATGAAGTAGTTGAAGAGGTAGCAGACGAAGGCGATCACACCCAGCCAGGCGGCCTTGCGGCCCTTCCAGCCGACGGTGGCCCGGGCGTGCAGGTAGCAGGCGTAGGCGACCCAGGTGATGAAGGACCAGACCTCCTTGGGGTCCCAGCCCCAGTAGCGGCCCCAGGCGGCCTCGGCCCAGATGGCGCCCGCGATGATGGTGAACGTCCACAGCGGGAAGACGGTGGCGTTGACGCGGTAGGCGAACTTGTCGAGCGAGGCGGCCGAGGGCAGCCGGGTGAGGACCGAGGTGGCGAAGGCGCCGGGCTGCTTGCCGTCCGGGTCGGCGAGCTTGGCCTCGTGGCGGTCGCGGAAGAGGAAGAGCACGCTCGCGACCGCGCCGAGGTAGAGCACCGCGCCGGAGAGGATCGCGCAGGAGACGTGGATCCACAGCCAGTACGAGTGCAGCGCCGGCACCAGCTGGTCGCTGGCGGTGTACAGGACGCTGACGGCCAGGCCCAGGTCGAGCAGGACGGTGGTGACCAGCGGCAGGCCGAGCCAGCGGACGTTCTTCTTGAGCAGCAGCAGGACGAGGTAGGCCGTCACCGCGGCCCCGCCCAGGGTCGTGGAGAACTCGTACATGTTGCCCCAGGGGGCACGCTGCACCGACACGGCGCGGGTGACGATGCCGCCGACGTGCAGCGCCCAGGCCAGGACGGTCAGCGAGATCGCGATCCGGCCGTAGAGGTCGCCCTTCTCGGTGCCGCCGTGCGCGCCGGGGCCGTCGGGGACGTCAGGGCCGCCGGCCACGGACCGGGTGACGACCTTGGGGCGCTCCAGGACGGCGGTGCCGGTGCCGCCGGCGGCCGCGGTCCGGACGGGGGCCGCGGCGGCCGCGCCGCCCGCGGTGGTCAGGGCGGCCGAGGTCCGGCCGACCTTGCTGCGGCTGCCGAACACCCACTCGGCCATGTGGGCGATGAAGGCGAGGGTGTAGACGGCCATCGCCGAGTAGACCAGCACGTTGCTGTAGTGGGCCAGTGTCTCGTTGGCTGCGGCAGCGAGATTCACGCGCGCGCTCCTTCGGAGGGATCAGCAGGATCGGCAGAGTCGGACGGCTCCGTCGGGTCTTCGGCGGACGTGCCGGGACCGTCCGCGGTGTCGGCGGCGGGCGAGGCGAGGGGGGCGCCGGGGGTCAGCTCGGCCGCGAGGGCGGCGAGTTCCTCCGCCACCCGGGCCGACTCGCTGCGGCCGAGGCCGGCCATCTCGACGACGGTGACGCCGCTGTCGTCGGCGCGCTCGGCGCGGACCCAGACCCGGCGCCGCTGGATGAACAGCGAGGCGGCGAGGCCGAGCAGGGCGCAGACCGCGCCGGTCAGCGCGAGGCCGTTGCCGGGCTGGTGGGCGATCTTGAAGCTGGCCCAGGTCTTGATGCCCTCGAAGGTGATGGAGCCGTCCCCGTCGGGGAGGTTCATCGTGGACTCGGCCGCGAGCTGCTCGGGCGTCAGCCTGGCGCCTGTGTGGCCGAGCATCTGTGCCGCCCGGTCCTTGGGCAGCAGCATCTTCTTGAAGAAGTCGCCGCTGGCGTCCTTGTACTGCGTCAGGCGCTTGGTGTCGAGCTGGTAGACGTTCTGCGGCAGGCCGGAGTCCATGCCGAGGTCGCCGTGCCAGGCGTTCACCGACAGGACGGGGAAGTCCGGGGCGGGGAACTGGGAGAACATCGACCCGGAGTTCTTGCCGCCGAAGGTCGGGACGAACAGCGCCTGGAAGCCGAGCTGGTTGCGCTTGCCGTCCTTGTTCTGTGCGCCGGGGACCTTCACCACGCCGGAGGAGGTGAAGTTCTTCGGGTCCTGCGGGAGGAAGGGCACCGCGCCGTGGTAGACGACCTTGCCGCGGCCGTCCTTGACGGTGACGACCGGCGCGTAGCCGTGCGAGAGCAGGTAGACCTTGTTGCCGGCGATGTCGAGCGGGGTGTTCACCTCGATCGACTTCTTGTGCTCGGTGCCGTCCGCGCCGGTGAAGTAGGTGATGTTGGCGCGGAAGGTGCGGGGGGTGCCCTTCTGCGGGCCGGTCCGCTCGTAGGTCGCGTCGAAGGAGTCCATGGTGAAGCCGAACGGCTCCATGGTGTCGGTGTCGAAGAACGGGCCGGAGGAGAAGTCGTCGTACTGGGTGAGGCTGTTGGAGAAGCCGTCGCCCTCGGTGACCAGCTTGCCGCCCTCGGACTTCCACAGGCCGCCGACGGCGAACGCCACCAGCATCACGATCAGCGCGACGTGGAAGAGGAGGTTGCCGGCCTCGCGCAGATAGCCCTTCTCGGAGGCGACCGCGGTGCCCTCCCGGCGGATCCGGAAGCGCCGCTTCCGGAGCATCCGCTCGGCGGCGTCCAGGACCTGCTCGGGCCGCGCGTCGGTGTGCCAGGTGGTGTACGCGGGCAGCCGGGTCAGCCGGCGCGGGGCGGCCGGCGGGCGGCCGCGGAGCTGCCCGACGAACTGCCAGGCGCGCGGCACGATGCAGCCGATCAGCGAGATGAACAGCAGCAGGTAGATCGCCGAGAACCACACCGAGCTGTAGACGTGGAACATCCCCAGCTTGTCGTAGACCTCGGCGAGGGTGGCGTGCTTCTCCTTGAACGCGTCGACCTTGACCGGGTCGATGCTGGTCTGCGGGATCAGCGAGCCGGGGATCGCGCCGATGGACAGCAGGAAGAGCAGCAGCAGCGCGACCCGCATGGAGGTCAGCTGGCGCCAGAACCAGCGCACCCAGCCGATCGGGCCGAGCGAGGGGAGGGAGACGTCCTCCTTGGGCGCGGTGCTGAGCTGGGATCCGGCGGCGCCGAGATCACCGCTCTCGTCGGCGGTGGCGCCCGGCTCGTCCGGGGCGTCGGTCTTGGTGGACATCAATCAGATCCCAACGGTGATGCTTTGCGTCCAGCTCTGCAGCTGGGACATCAGGATGTCCCAGACACCTGTGAGGAGAAGGACGCCGAGGGCGATCATCATGCCCCCGCCGGCCCTCATCACCCAGACGTAGTGCCGCTTGACCCAGCCGAAGGCGCCGAGCATCCGGCGGAAGGCGAGCGCCACCGCGATGAACGGCAGCCCCAGGCCCAGGCAGTACGCGACGGTGAGCAGCGCGCCGCGGCCGGCGCTGGCGTCGTAGAAGGAGAGGGTGTTGACGGCGGTGAGGGTGGGGCCGAGGCAGGGCGTCCAGCCGACACCGAAGAGCACGCCGAGCACCGGCGCGCCGGCCAGCCCCATCGCGGGCTTCTTGTGGAACCGCACTTCGCGCTGGCCGAACCGCTTCAGGACGCCGGCGAAGGCCAGCCCGAGCAGGATCATCAGCACGCCCAGGACGCGCGAGATGACGTCCTTGTAGTCCTGGAGGGTCTTGCCGAAGAAGCCGAAGAGGGCGCCGCCGGAGACGAAGACGGCGGTGAAGCCGAGGACGAAGAGGCCGGCGCCGGCCAGCATCCGGCCGCGCCGGGCGTCGGCGAGGTCGGTGCCGGTGACGCCGGTGACGTAGGACATGTAGCCGGGGACGAGGGGCAGGACGCAGGGCGAGAAGAACGAGACCAGGCCGGCGAAGAGGGCCACCGGGACGGCCGCGATCAGGGCGCCGCTGAGGACGGTCTGGTTCTCCGCTGCGGTGGCGGCGAGCGCGATCACGCGATCACTTCTCGGCGATCAGCGGGTCGACCATCTTGCGCAGGTCGTCCTCGGCGAGCGGGCCGATCGACCGTGCGGCGATCCGGCCCTGCCGGTCGATGGCGATGGTGGAGGGGATCGACTGCGGGTTGAGGCTGCCCTTGGGGAAGCGCAGCATCAGCTTGCCGGTGGGGTCGAACAGGCTCGGGTAGGGCACCTTGTGCTCCGACTCGAACTCGGTGGCCTGCGACTTCTCGGCGTCACGGGTGTTGATCCCGACGAACTGGACGCCCTTGTCCTTGACCTCGTTCGCGACCTTGGCGAAGTTGGGGGCCTCGGCGATGCAGGGGCCGCACCACGATCCCCAGACGTTGACGACGACGACCTTGCCCTTGTAGGCGGCGACGTCCAGGTGCTTGCCGGTGGTGGTCTCGCCGGACAGTTCGGGCGCCGGCTGCCGCTCGTCGGGCTTGACGGTGTCGACACCGTTCTTGCCCTGGACGAAGCGGGTCTGCGCCGAGCCTCCGGCGGCACCGTCGCCGCAGGCGCTCAGCGTCAGCGAGGCGGCCGCCGCTCCCGCGGCGTACAGGGCGAGACGGCGGCGACTGGTGAGGCGGCGGAGGGCGCGGCTGTCACTCATGTGAAAAGTTTCGCATGGGCCGATTACGGATCTTCCGCGCCCCCCTCGCCCCGTCGCGCCCCGGACGAAGGTGCATGTCAGGCCCTGCGGAACGGTATCTTCCGGTGCGCCCCGCGGGCCTTGGGGGTGCCCGGCGGTCAGACCTGGGAGAGGAATCCCTGCCAGCCGCCGGCCGGCCGCTGGCCGACGCCCATCCCCTGCAGCTTGCGGACGATCCGCGGGTCCTGGGCGTCGAGCCAGTCGGTGAACTGCCGGAAGGAGACCAGCCGGACGTCCTTGCGCTTGTCGTCGGCGATGTGCTTGAGGGCCTCCTCGACGGCGTCCATGTAGATGCCGCCGTTCCACTGCTCGAAGTGGTTGCCGATGAAGAACGGCGCGCGGTTGGTCTCGTAGGCCCGCCGGAAGCCGGATATGTACGCCTCGCTGGCCTGCTTGCGCCAGCCCGGGTAGTTGGCCGGCGGCGCCTTGGTGGAGTTCTTGGACTGGTTGGCCAGGATGTTGTAGTCCATCGAGAGCACCTCGAAGGAGTGGCCGGGGAACGGTATCTGCTGGAGCGGGTAGTCCCAGATGCCGTTCTTCTTGCGGGGCCACACCTGGCGGCCGCCGGGCGAGCTGGCGTCGTAGCGCCAGCCCAGCTTGCGGGCGGTGGGCAGCAGGTTGTCCTGGCCGAGCAGGCAGGGGGTGCGGCCGCCGACGAGTTCCTTGCGGTAGTCGAACGGCAGCGGTTCGGCGTCCCGGAAGCCGGTGTTGGTGCGCCACTTGGTGACGAAGGCCATGGCCTGGTCTATCTCGGACTGCCACTGCGCGGGCGTCCAGTGCTTGACGCTGCCGCGGCCGGTGCAGAAGTGGCCGTTGAAGTGGGTGCCTATCTCGTGCCCGTCGAGCCACGCCTGGCGGACGTTGTTGAGGGTTGCGCGTATGTGCCCGTCGCTGAGGTAGCCGATGTCGGAGGCGCCGGGCTTGTTGTTCGGCGGGAGGTAGAGGTGCTTCTTCGCCTCGGGCAGCAGGTACAGCCCGGAGAGGAAGAAGGTCATCGCCGCGCCGTGGTCCTTGGCGAGCTTGCGGAAGCGCGGGAAGAGGCCGTTGCCGACCTCTCCCGCCCCGTCCCAGGAGAAGATCACGAACTGCGGCGGGGTCTGCCCCGGCTCCAGCCGCTCGGGCGCGCCGGGCTGGTGCGGCTGCTTGCCGGAGTCGGCGGTCGAGCCGTCGCCTATGGGCTTGGGGTGGGCCGGCGCCGCGTCCTCGACCCGCCGGCCCCCCGCACCGTCCTGCTTGGAGGAGGCACACCCGGCGACGCCCAGGGCGGCGGCCGCCCCCACTCCCATCCCCAGCAGACCCCGCCGACTGATCGCGCCCATGACGTCGTTCCCCATCCGTACTCGAACTCGATATCCATAAATTCGGACATCTTCGAAGAGGGAGTGTCGGACGGCGTGGTTCCGTGCTATAGGCCCGAATTTTTCATTTCCGGCGAATTTGACATTTCGCCACCTGACACCTCGTCAGGCCCCGAATGCCTTGGACTTCCCCTTGGCCGGCTTGGCGCCGGCCAGCAGGTGGGCGGGGACCAGGTCACGCGCCGGTTCGCTGTACCCCACCGAGATGATCTTGTCGCCGTGGAAGGTGAACGACGTCAGCGAGGCCAGGGTGCACTGCCGCTTCCGCGGGTCGTGCCACAGCCGCCGCCGCTCGGCGAAGCTGCGCACGATCCAGATCGGCAGCTGGTGGCTGACCGCCACCGCCTCGTGGCCGCGGGCCGCGTCCCGGGCCGCGCCGAGCGCCGCCATCATCCGCACGACCTGCTCGATGTACGGCTCGCCCCACGAGGGCCGGAACGGGTTGGTCAGGTACTTCCAGTTCCCCGGCTTCTTCAGCGCACCGTCGCCCACCCCGAAGGTCTTGCCCTCGAAGACGTTGGCCGCCTCGATCAGCCGCTCGTCGGTGGCGATCTCCAGGCCGTGCGCCCCGGCGATCGGCGCCGCGGTCTCCTGCGCACGCTCCAGCGGCGAGGCCACCACATGCGTGATGTCCCGGTCCGCGAGGTGCTCGGCGACCTGGTCGGCCATCTTCCGGCCCAGGTCGGAGAGGTGGTAACCGGGTCGGCGCCCGTAGAGCACACCCTCGGGGTTGTGCACCTCGCCGTGCCGCATCAGATGGACGACGGTGATCTCGTCACCACCGGTCCCGCCACTGCTCATCTCGCCCGTCCTCCGCTCCGTGGCACCGCTACCGCTCATGCCGTCGCCTCCGCGGCGGCCCGGGCGGCGGCCGGCAGCGCGGCGGCGATCCGCTCGACGGCCGCGTCGTCGTGCGCGGTCGAGACGAACCACGACTCGAACGCGGACGGCGGGAGGTAGACGCCCTGCGCCAGCATCGAGTGGAAGAAGGCGGTGAAGCGGAACGACTCCTGCGCCTTGGCCGCCTCGTAGTCCGTCACCTCGGCGTCCGTGAAGAACACCGAGAACATGTTCCCGGCGACCTGGAGCCGGTGCGCCACGCCCTCCTTGGCCAGCGCCGCGGTGACCAGCCCGCGGATCTCGGCGGAGACCGCGTCGACCTTCTCGTAGGCGGCGTCGTCCAGCAGCCGCAGCTGTGCGACACCGGCGGCGGTGGCGATCGGGTTCCCCGACAGCGTGCCCGCCTGGTACACCGGCCCGGCCGGGGCGAGGTGCGCCATGACGTCGGCCCGGCCGCCGAAGGCCGCCGCCGGGAAGCCGCCGCCCATGACCTTGCCGAACGTCATCAGGTCCGGGCGGACCCCGTCGATGCCGTACCAGCCGGCCCGGCTGACCCGGAAGCCGGTCATGACCTCGTCGGAGACGTAGAGCGCGCCGTTCTCCCGGCAGAGGTCCGCCAGGCCCTGGTTGAAGCCGGGCAGCGGCGGGACGACGCCCATGTTGCCCGGTGACGCCTCGGTGATCACGCAGGCGATCTCGCCCTCGTGCGCGGCGAACGCGGCACGGACGGCGGCCAGGTCGTTGTACGGCAGCACGAGGGTGTCGCCGGCCTGCGCACCCGTCACCCCGGGGGTGTCCGGCAGCCCGAACGTCGCCACGCCCGAACCGGCCGCGGCCAGCAGCGCGTCCACGTGCCCGTGGTAGCAGCCGGCGAACTTGACCACCTTGGCCCGGCCGGTGAACCCGCGCGCCAGCCGGATCGCCGACATCGTCGCCTCGGTGCCGGACGAGACCAGGCGCACCTGCTCGACGGGCGCGATCCGGGCCACGATCTCCTCGGCCAGCTCGACCTCGCCGGCACCGGGCGTCCCGAAGGACGTCCCGCGGGCGACCGCCTCCTGGACCGCGGCGATCACCTCGGGGTGCGAGTGGCCGAGAATCATCGGTCCCCACGAACACACCAGGTCGACGTACTCGCGGCCATCGGCATCGGTGAGGTACGGACCGGTGCCGGACACCATGAACCGGGGCGTACCGCCCACGGCGCGGAACGCCCGCACCGGAGAGTTCACGCCGCCGGGCGTCACCACGGACGCGCGGTCGAACAGCGACTGCGAAACAGGGGCTTCATAAGGAAAAGACACGGGGATCCTGACCTGCGTATACGGGGGAGGAGGGCGGCGGCGCGCGGACACGGCCCGGCTGACAGCGGTGCGGGAATCGCCCCGCGGACCACCCGGCCCGCCCGTGCGATTCCCCTTCATTCCCTCTTGGTTTCTTTTTCGTTCCTCTCGCTCGCGACCGGGCGTCAGCCCCCGCGCGTCTGCGAAACTGGGGCGTCGTACGAGTAAGTCACGCAAGCAATGGTCTCAGAGGCGCACGGGGGCGTGCGGCCGGGCGTTTCACGCGCCGGTGACGGGGGAGGTCTCTGAGACGATGATCGGGTTGCGCGGCTGAGGCTGCGAGTGGTCGGGTGGAGATATGCATCGCGGTGGCGAACTGGGCGAGGGAACCAATGACCGGGGTCCCGAGCGCGCCCAGCGCGGCCGTCACCGGCGCGAGGGAGCGGAGAACCTCGGCGACGACCGGCGCAAGGGCACCGAGAGCATTACGGGCGGGGAAAACAGGGGCGGCCGCATGGGGGTGACGTACAAGTACTTCGGTGCGCCCAACGGTGCCACTGCCGCCCGGGTCCCGATCTCGATGCGCCCCGAGGAACTCGGCGGCGACGAGCTCGGCATGGGCGGCATGTTCACCAAGATCAAGCCGGAGACCATGGCCGCCATGGTCCTCACCGGTATAGAGGGCATACCGCTGCACAAGGTCCCCCCGCTGGAGCTGGTCGTCCTCCACCCCGACTACGCCGTCGTCAAGCTCCCCATGACCGTGGTCGACCCGCTGCGCGGCGTAGGCGAGGAGTCCGTCGGCGCGGCCGCCTTCATCTGGTCCACCGTCCCCGACCGCGGCGGCCCCCGCGACGCCTTCAGCGTCTACCAGCTCCTCCACGAGTGGCAGGACTTCTCCCACCGCCTCCACGAGGCGGGACACCAGGCTTACTGCCTGGTGTGGCCGTAACGGCCGGGGAGCAGGGGAGCCGAGGGGCAACCGGGCAAGGCGGGGCGGTGCGTTCGTCGGCGGCTGCCTGGTGGGCCGACTCCGGCTCGTCGGGCCGGGGAACGACCGGCTGGGCCTACGGTCCGCTCGGTTCGGGTCGGGGTTCGATCGGTTCGGGTCGGGCGGGGTGATCAGGCAGGCGAGGTCGGCGGCGGGGGCGCGGCTCACCATGTCGGGCGGGCCGAGACCCCGCCGTCGACGACGAGATCGTGGCCGGTGATCCAGGAGGCCATCGGCGAGGCGAGGAAGACGCAGGCGTCGCCGATGTCCTCGGGGCGCCCCAACCGGCCGGTGGGCGCCGCCCGTTGCCAGCGGGCCACCCCCTCCGGCCAGTCCTCGGCCAGGCCGGGCCGGGCGATCAGTCCCGGCGAGACGCTGTTGACGCGGATCCCGTACGGCCCGTACTCCAGGGCCGCCGCTCGGGCGTGCATCACCACCGCCGCCTTGGACGCGCAGTAGTGGGCGTGCCGCGGCGCCGGGCGGTCCGCCTCGATCGAGGCGACATGGGTCACCGATCCGCCGCCGGCCTCGCGCAGCACCGGCACCGCGGCCTGGGTGCAGGCGAAGACGCTGTGCACGTTGGGGTCGGCGACGGCCCGCCAGTCGGCGAGCGACATCCCGGCCAGCTCCTGGGTGGGCTGCACGCCCGCGTTGTTGACCAGTGCGGTCAGCCGGCCGCGCCAGGCGGCCGCCTCCGCCACCAGCCGGTGGCACTCCTCCTCCACGGCGAGGTCGGCGCGCAGCGCGAGGGCGCTCCCGCCGCCCTGCCCGAGTTCCCCGATCTGCTCGATCTCCTCGACCAGCGCCCGCGCGGCCGCGGCCCCGGACCGGTAGTGCACCACCACGTCCGCGCCGGCCGCGGCGAACCGCAACGCGATCCCCCGCCCGATCCCACCCGACGCCCCGGTGACCAGCACCACCTGCCCGGAAAGATCGGGGAGCTGAGGGTGGGAGGAAGCGACGGGGCGGGTGACAGCCGCCACGGACCGCCCGGGTGCGTCCCTGTCTCGACCGTCTCGACCGTCTCGGTTGTCTCGACTGCCTCGGCTGACTCCCCCGCCTGTTCCGTCGCCCCCGCCTGTCACGGCGATACCAGCTCTCCCGTCGATCTCGGCGCTCCCGTCGATCCCGCGTCCGCCGCCTCCCCCAGCTCCACGGTGTCCTTGGCCCGCCCCCTCTTCTCGGTCTTCTCGGTCTTCTCGGTCTTCTCCCTCTTCTCTGCCTTGCCCGTCTCCCCTGTCTCCCTCGTCTCCTCTGCCTCCCGCGCCTTCCCGCTCCCCTCCGGTTTCCCGGCCTCCCCGGTTTGCGGGGTCGGTGTGCGCCGACCCGGTTGGAGGGGCGGTCTGGCCGAATCCGCCCTGCTCACCGTCCCGTTCGGAAGTACCGCCCACTTCCCCACCGTTCGGCTCATGAGGGGTCCGCACCACTGTCATGCCCGGCTCAGCGCCCCGATCCGCGCCGCCTCCCGCGGGAACCGCGCGGCCAGCCGCCCCGCCTCCCCGTGCTCGTAGTCCTCGAAGGTGAAGCCGGGCGCCATCGTGCAGCCGAAGAGCGTCCAGGAACCGCCGGCGGCGACCTCGGCGGCCATCCAGGTGCCGGCCGGCACCGTGAACTGCACATGCTGGCCGGCCAGGACGTCCGGGCCGAGGACGGCCGTACGGGCGGCCCCGGCGCCGGCCGTGTCACCCGCGCCGGTCCCGCCACCCGCGTCACCGGCCTCGGTGAGCAGGAACAGGGTGAGCGGATCGCCCCGGTAGAAGTGCCAGATCTCGTCGGTCGGCAACCGGTGCAGCGCGGAGAAGACGCCCGGCTCGGCGGTCAGCAGCATCACGATCGCCGAGCCCTCCGGCCGCCCGTCCGGCCGTTCCGGCCCGGCCCAGGTAGGCCGGTACCAGCCGCCTTCACGGGGCAGCCGGGTCAGTCCGTAGAAGGCGATCAGCTCCTGCGGGAACCGGTCCCGGGGCATCGCGGGGTGCTCGTCCATCCGTCTGGCCGCCTTCCGCTCGTCCGCCGTGCCGTGGGGCGGTCCGCCGGTCCACCGGCCGGGCGGCTGCCGCCTGTTGGCCGGTTGCCGCCTCACCCTAGGGGCGGGAGAGGCCCAGAACGCGGAACGAGCGGCAGAATCGGGCCATGTCCGATCCCGACACCGCCTCCCCGGTTACCGCCACGTCCGCCAACTCCCCTGCTTTTCCCGGCCCTTCGCCCGCCTCTCCTACTGACACGGCCCCCTGGGACACCATCGACGTGCTCGTCGGCTGGCTCGACCGGGAGAGCGTGCTCCCGGCGGAGCAGGAGCGGCTGCTGCGCCTCCTCAAACTCTCCGAGGAGGCGGGCGAGGTCGCCCAGGCCGTCATTGGGGCCACCGGCCAGAATCCGCGCAAGGGGCGCAGCCACACCTGGGACGACGTCCATGCGGAGCTGTGCGATGTGATCGTGACGGCGATGGTGGCGCTGCGGACGCTGACGCCCGAGGCGCGGCAGGTCTTCGCGGGCCATCTGCGGCGGGTCGCCGAGCGGGTGCCGGGGGCCGCCTCGCCCTGAACCCTTCGGTACGGGCTCCCGGCTCAGGCCCCCGGCCCATGCCCCGGCTCAGGGGTCGGCCCCAGGCATCCGGCTCGGTACGGGCCGCTCGCCGTGACCGCCCCTCCCCGCTACGGCCGTTCCGCCGTCATGTAGCGCTGGATGGTGGGCGCCAGCCAGGCGACGAGTTCGTCATGGGTGAATTCGGCGGCGGGCGGGATGCGCAGGACGTAGCGGCACAGTGCCAGGCCCAGGATCTGCGACCCGATCAGGGCGGCGCGGCTCGGCGCCTCCTCCGGTACCGCGCAGACCGCGTCGAGCAGCGGGCGCACCTGCCCGGCGAAGATCTGCCGCATGCGTTCGGCGCCCGCCTCGTTGGTGACGCCGACGCGCATCATCGCCGTCAGCGTCTCGTCGCTCTCCCACAGCTCGACGAAGTGGCGCACGAGCCGGGCGCCGCGCTCCTCCGGCGGGACCTTGGTGAGGTCCGGGGCCCGCAGATCGATCTCCGAGGCGGCGGCGAAGAGGCCCTCCTTGTTGCCGTAGTAGCGCATCACCATCGACGGGTCGATGCCCGCGTCCCGTGCGATGGCGCGGATGGTGGCGCGTTCGTAGCCGTCGGCGGCGAAGCGGTCCCGGGCGGCGGCGAGGATCGCGGCGCGGGTGGCGTCGGAGCGGCGGGGGCGCGGGTGGGTGCCGGCGTCGGGGGCCTCGGCGGCGACCGGGGGCGGCCCGGCGTCGATCTCGGGACGGGCCGCGGGAGTGCGCGAACGGGCACCGGCGCGACCGGCGGCGGGGGCGGGGGCGGGGGAAGGATCGCGTTCGACCATGCCAACAAAGGTAGGCCAACGGGCGTTGACATGCGAGTTGCGCGGGTCGTAGGCTTGCCAACAAGCGTTGACCAACATGCGTTGGCAGGAGGCGGTAATCATGGATGCTCTCGACCGCAAGCCGGAAGTCACCCGCGACGACACCGACACCGACGGCGGCCCACGTCCCGGCCGGGAGGCGGACGTGATCGTCGTCGGCGCCGGCCCGACCGGCCTGCTGCTCGCCGGTGATCTCGCCGAGGCCGGCCTCGCCGTCACGCTCCTGGAGCGGCGCGACGACACCACCAGCAATCTCAGCCGGGCGCTTGCCGTGCACGCCCGTTCCCTGGAGCAGTTGGACGCCCGCGGGCTCGCCGACGAGCTGATCGCCGGCGGCCACCGCCTCCCCGCCCTCCAGGTGTTCGGGGGCGCGACCCTCCCCGCGGACCAGCTCCGCAGCCGCTTCCCCCTGGTCCTGATAACGCCGCAGTACGAGGTCGAGCGGCTGCTGCTGCGGCGCGCCCGACAGGCCGGCGTCACCTTCCGGTACGGATCGGAGGTGCTGGGCCTCGATCAGGACGCGGACGGGGCGACGGTGCACTTCCGTACGGTCGAGGACGCGGCCGAGGGGTCCACCGAGGGGGCGCGGAGCCTCCGTGCCGCCTATGTGGTGGGCACGGACGGCGCCCGCAGTGCGGTGCGCGAGGCGATCGGGCTGCCCTTCCCCGGCAAGGCGGTCATCCGGTCCGTCGTCCTCGCCGACGTCCGGCTGGCCCGGACGCCCGAGTCCCCGTTCACGGTCAACGCCCAGGGTGACTCCTTCGCGCTGATCGGCTCGTTCGGCGACGGCTGGTACCGCGTCATCGGCTGGAGCCGCCATGCCCGGGCCGACGACGACGCGCCCGTCGATCTCGACGAGGTCCGCGAGGTCACCCGGCTCGCCTTCGGCACCGACTACGGCATGCACGACGCCCGGTGGATCTCGCGCTTCCACAGCGACGAGCGACAGGCACCCGCCTACCGCGTCGGCCGGGTCTTCCTCGCCGGCGACGCCGCGCACGTCCACTCCCCGGCCGGCGGCCAGGGGATGAACGCGGGCCTCCAGGACGCGGCCAACCTCGGCTGGAAGCTGGCGGCGACGGTCAACGGCCACGCCCCCGACGGCCTGCTGGACAGCTATCAGGACGAGCGCCACCCGGTCGGCAGGGCGGTGCTGCGCAGCAGCGGCGCCATCCTCAGGGTCGCGCTGATGCGCTCCGCGCCGGGCCGGGCACTGCGCCACCTCGGCGGGCAGCTCCTGACGCGGGTGCGGCCGCTGTCCCGGCGCGCCATCGGCCGTGTCTCCGGTATCGACATCGCCTATCCGGCCGGGCGGGGTGCCCATCGGCTGGCCGGCCGGCGCGCCCCCGACATCCGCCTCGCGGGCGGCGCGCGGCTGTACGAACTGCTCCGGAAGGGCAGGTTCGTCCTGATAGCCCCGAAGGACGAGCTGTCGCCGGAGCTTACGGAGGGCGCTCGCCCGTCGGCCGCGCCCGACCGGGTCGTCACCGCGTCCTGGGCGAGCGGACGGCGGACGGCCCTCCTGGTCCGCCCCGACGGCCATATCGCCTGGGCCACCGATGCCGTCGCCCCCGCCGAGCGTGCCGAGGCGCTCCGCACCGCCCTGGCCCACTGGACCGGCTCTCCGGCCGTCCCCGTCCCCGCCGCAGCCCCGGCCCCACATGAGCCCGTGCGCCCTGCCGCACAGATATGAACCGCCGGTGGCCGACCCCTGCCTGGTCCGCCGCCGGCCCCGGCCGCCCGTCACCGTCAGGCGTCACCCGGCGCCCGTCACCGCCGACCGCCCTGCCTCCCGTCGTCGGTCGCGGCCCCGGCGACCCGGCTCGGTGACCCGGCCGCGCCTCGGCGTCCCCTGGCCTCGCTCGCCCCGGCCCGTCTCCTTACGCTGAGCGGCATGCTCATCGCCCGGTCCGCAGTTCTGTTCGTCGTCGCCGCGCTCTTCGAGATCGGCGGTGCGTGGCTCGTGTGGCAAGGGGCGCGGGAGCACCGTGGGTGGGCGTGGATCGGCGCCGGGGTGGTGGCCCTGGGGATCTACGGCTTCGTCGCGACGCTCCAGCCGGACGCCCACTTCGGCCGGATCCTCGCCGCGTACGGCGGGGTGTTCGTGGCGGGGTCGCTGGCCTGGGGCATGGTCGCGGACGGCTACCGCCCCGACCGCTGGGACGTCCTCGGCGCGCTGATCTGCCTGGTCGGCATGGCCGTGATCATGTACGCCCCGCGCGGCCGCTGAAGCCCGACCGGCCTCGGGCAGGCACGTCCCCGCGCCCCGCGCCGGCCGGACCCGCCAGGCCGGCCCCGGCCCCCTCCGGCCGCCAACTCACCATCCCCCGTTGCATATCCTGGCCGCACACGCATCATCCGCAACACCCGCACCACCGCTCAGGGACCACTCCAGGTTCGTGAACCGCACCAGGCTCTCGAACCGCAACAGCTTCGCGAACCACATCGGCTCCACGAACCACACCGAGTTCACGGAACCGTCGGATTCACGAACGGCACCGGTTCACCAACGGCACCGCGGTTCTCGAACGACACCGGTTCTCGAACCGCACCATGGTTCCTGAGCTGCATCACGGCTCACGAGCCGTACCACGGCTCACTGTTCGCACACGCACCGTGTAAAGGGAGCGCACTATGACCGCCGACACTGCCGGCCTCCGTACCGCCGTCGTCACCGGAGCGAGCAGCGGCATCGGCGCCGCCACCGCCCGCGCACTGGCCGCCGCCGGCTACCGCGTCGTGCTCACCGCCCGCCGCAAGGACCGCATCGAGGCCCTCGCCGCGGAGCTGCCGCACGCCGAGGCGTGCGCGCTCGACGTCACCGACCGCGCCGCCGTCGACGCCTTCGCACGCTCCCTCGACCGCTTCCCCTCCGTCGACGTCCTGGTCAACAACGCCGGCGGCGCGCTGGGCGCGGAGCCCGTCGCCACCGGCGACCCGGCCGACTGGCGGGCGATGTACGAGGTCAATGTGCTCGGCGTGCTCCACATGACGCAGGCGCTGCTGCCCGCGCTGACCGCCTCCGGCGACGGCACCGTCGTCGTCCTCTCGTCCACCGCCGGGCACGCGACGTACGAGGGCGGCGGGGGGTATGTCGCCGCCAAGCACGGCGCCCATGTCCTCGCCGAGACGCTGCGCCTGGAGCTGTGCGGCGAGCCGGTGCGGATCATCGAGGTGGCACCCGGCATGGTCAAGACCGAGGAGTTCGCGACCACCCGTTTCCGGGGCGACGCCGACAAGGCCGCCAGGGTCTACGAGGGCGTGGACGCGCCGCTCAGCGCGGAGGACGTCGCCGACACCGTCGCCTGGGCGGTCACCCGTCCCCCGCACGTCAACATCGACCTGCTGGTCGTCCGCCCCCGGGCGCAGGCGTCCAACACCAAGGTGCACCGCAGCAGTTGAGGCAGGAGCGGGAGTGAGGTGAGGGTGGAGGAAGGGGCGGGCCGCCGTCGAGGGGCGCTCTCCCCGTCCCCTCCCCCACCCCGCGCCACCCCGGCAGAAAACAGGGGCCAAACAGGGGGCCTACGTACACCCCCATCGGGTGTGCGGGCCCCGTGTCGCGGGTTCCGTGCGCCACGACAGTGGAGGGCATGGCAACCACCACCCCGAGATCCGCCCCCGCCGGCCGGTCGGCACCGCGCCGCCGGCCGGCCCGGACCGCCCGCTGGCTGGTCCCGCTGGCAGCGATATCACTGCTGGTCACCGCGCAGGCGGTCAGCGCCTACGTCCCGCCCGATCTGCACACCAGCCGGGTCCCGCCACGCAGCGAGCTGCACTACGTGCTGCTGGTGGCGCACATCTTCACCGCCGCGGTCGCGGTGGTCACCGGCCTCGCCCAGTGCTGGCCCTGGCTGCGCCGCCGGCACCCCGCCGTCCACCGGTGGACCGGCCGGGTCTACTTCTTCGGCGGGGTCTTCCCGTCGGCGCTGATCGGCATCCCGGTCGTCTGCTACGTCCCCCTGGGGCTGAGCAACCAGCTGTCCCTCGGGGTGCTGGACGTGCTCTGGATCGTCACCGGTGTCGCCGGCTACCGCGCCGCCCTCCGGCGCCGTTACGCCGACCACCGGGTGTGGATGATCCGCAATATGGCACTGACCCTCGTCGCGCTCACCTCGCGGATCGTCCAGCCGCTGGTCGAGCACCTGGTGGCGGCCCAGGCCGGCGACCCGGTCGCGTACGCGGGCGACCCGCTGGCGGCGGGGCACGACATCGCCAGCACCTCGTCCTGGGGCGCGCTGGTCCTGAACCTGATCGCCGCCGAGTACCTCATCCAGCGCCGCCGACCCACGCGCCCCACCCCGCAGGACACCCGGAAGACCGTCCCACAGGACACCCGGCAGAACGCCGACCGTCAGCCGCACCCCCACGACACCGACATCGGCACCGGCGCCGGCCCCGCGGCCGTCCCCCTCACCCCTTCACGCACACCACCTGCTTGAGCTTGGCGACGACCTCGACGAGGTCCCGCTGCTGCTCCATGACCCGCTCGATCGGCTTGTACGCGCCGGGGATCTCGTCGACGACCCCGGAGTCCTTGCGGCACTCCACACCCCGCGTCTGCTCCTCCAGATCGCGCGTGGAGAAGCGCTTCTTCGCGGCGTTCCGGCTCATCTTGCGGCCGGCGCCGTGCGAGGCAGAGTTGAAGGACGCCGCGTTCCCCAGGCCCCGGACGATGTACGAGCCGGTGCCCATCGAGCCCGGGATGATCCCGTACTCGCCGCTGCCGGCGCGGATCGCGCCCTTGCGGGTCACCAGCAGCTCCATGCCGTCGTAGGTCTCCTCCGCCACGTAGTTGTGGTGGCAGGAGATCACCGGCTCGAAGGCCGGCCGGGCCTTGCGGAACTCCTTGCGGAGGACGTCCTGGAACAGCGCCATCATCACCTCGCGGTTGTGCCGCGCGTACTCCTGCGCCCAGAACAGGTCGTTGCGGTACGCCGCCATCTGCGGGGTGTCCGCGACGAAGACGGCGAGGTCGCGGTCGACCAGCCCCTGGTTGTGCGGGAGCTTGCGGGCCTGCTCGATGTGGTGCTCGGCGAGCTCCTTGCCGATGTTGCGGGAGCCGGAGTGCAGCATCAGCCAGACCGCGCCGGTCTCGTCGAGGCAGACCTCGATGAAGTGGTTCCCGGACCCCAGCGAGCCCATCTGCCTGGCGGCCCGCTCGTGACGGAACCTGACCGCCTCGGCGACGCCGTCGAAGCGGCCCCAGAAGTCGTCCCAGCCCGCGGCGGGGAAGCCGTGGATGCGGCGCGGGTCCACCGGGTCGTCGTGCATCCCCCGGCCGACCGGGATGGTCTGCTCGATCCGGGAGCGCAGCCGGGAGAGGTCGCCCGGCAGGTCGTTCGCGGTGAGCGAGGTCCGGACCGCGCTCATTCCGCAGCCGATGTCCACGCCGACCGCGGCCGGGCAGACGGCGCCGCGCATCGCGATGACCGAACCGACCGTGGCCCCCTTGCCGAAATGCACGTCCGGCATCACGGCCAGGCCCTTGATCCACGGTAGCGTGGCGACGTTGCGCAGCTGCTGCATCGCGACGCCCTCGACCGTGGCCGGGTCGGTCCACATCCGGATCGGCACCTGGGCACCGGGCACTTCGGTGTACGACATAGCTGACTCTTTCCCCCGGAAAACAGAAAAACGCAAAAGGCGGACAATACGCCTTATGTTGGACGGCGAACCGGCGTTCACCTCGCGACGTGCGGTACACATTGTCTCCACCGGCCGCCACTCGGCGGCAACCGCATTTCCGCAGGGAAGGAGCCGCGAGCGATGCCGCGCAAGTCGTTCGTACCGGGTGCCGCGCTGCTGGTGACCGCGGCACTGGCCGCCGGCCTCACCGGCTGCTCCGGCGGTTCCCCCTCCGGCACCGGCGGCGGCGACGGCAAGAACGGCGACACCGCCGCCGCCAGCCAGTCCGCCCAGCCCGGCCGCTACCAGACCCTGCCGGAAGCCTGCGGCCTGCCGTCCGCCGGCACGCTCCACGACATGCTGCCCGGCGACGGCCAGCCGCTGTCGCAGGCGGACGCACAGAAGATCTTCGGCGGCCGGGCCGACGTCACCTACGACACCGACCGCCGGGTGGGCTGCCAGTGGACCCGGGAGACCTCCGCGGGCACCCGCCACCTCACGCTCGACATCCAGCGCGTGGTCTCGTACAACGCCGCGGTCAGCGACGACGACCGGGCGCAGGAGATCTACCTCGGCAAGGAGCGGGCCGCCAAGATCCCGGCCGCGGCCCCCGGCGCGCCCTCGACGCCTCCCAACCCGAAGGACCAGCCCAAGGACCAGCCGAAGCCGACGGGCGGCGCCACGGACGCCGGCGGCGGCAAGGGCGGGAACGACGGCGGGAAGAAGCCGGACGGCACGGCGGGCAGCCCGTCGGCCACCCCCTCGGCCCCGTCCGCGTCGCCCTCCGACCCCGAGACGGGCCCCGGCAGCCCGCTCGCCCCGCGCGTCCTGGACGGCCTGGGCGACGCGGCCTTCCTCAACGACCAGCTGATCACCACCGACTCCGGGGTGCACCGCGATGTCACTGTGGTCTTTCGCACGTCGAACGTCATCGTGACGCTCGTCTACGACCAGTGGTCCGCGGACAAGACGAGGCTGCCGGAAAGCCAGGAACTGCAGGACAAGGCCCGTTCCCTGGCCGGTGAACTCGCCGACAGCCTCAGCGAATAGTTCTAAATCGGCAGAACACCCCGAAGGAGAACTTCGTTCGGGAAACGCCCGATTCGTCCCGCCGTGCGGTCGTCGCGAACCGGTCCCCCCGGCTCGCTCCGCCGCGTACCGTGCCCTAGGACCCGCCCCGACCGGGGTCCGGGCCGCCCGTTCCACAAGGGTCCGCAACGACTCGACGACGAACAGCGAAGGAACCATGCACCGATCAGCCAAGCGACTCGCCGGCCTCCTCACCTGCGCAGCAGTGCCGATGCTGCTCGTCGCCGGGTGTTCCGGCTCGGACGGCAAGAGCTCCGGTGACAGCACTCCCTCCGGCTCGTCCAGCGCCGCCGGCGCCTCCCCGTCGCCGACCGTCGCCGCCGCGAAGTTCAAGAAGCTGCCGAACCCCTGCACGGCGTTCTCCAAGGGCACCCTCGACAAGCTGCTGCCCAAGGTGAAGGACGCCGCCGGCCAGCAGGGCAAGTCCACCGACCCGACCGCCCGCGGCGCCTGCTCCTGGACCAGCTCGGACGACCAGGGCGTCGACGGCACGCAGTTCCGGTGGCTGGACGTCGCCTTCCAGCGCTACGACTCCGACCCGGCCCTCGGCACGGGCGAGAAGCGCGCCACGGACTTCTACACCGAGCAGATCAACGCCGCCAAGGGCACCCAGGGCGCCAAGAAGGTCGCCACCGTGGCGACCGCGGGCACCGGCGACGCGGCCACCGCCGTCACCTACGACATCGCGAAGGAGGGCAACGACTTCAAGAACACGACGATCGTTGCCCGCACCGCCAACATCGTCGTCACCGTGAACTACAACGGCGCGGGGATGGCCGGCGCCGACGACCCCAACGGCAACGACCTGCTGAAGGCCGCCCAGGCCGCCACCAAGGAAGCCGTCGCCGCCGCGGCCAAGGCCAACCAGGGCTGACCCGGATCCTCCACTGCCCTCCGCGTCCCTCCCCGGCTCGGCCGAGCCGGGGACGGGCCCGTCAGCAGGAGCGCTCCTCGCGCGCGGAACTCTGCTGCTCCAGCCGGAGTTCGCGCTTGCGCTGCTCCTCCTTCAGCCGCTCGGCGAAGCGCGCGAACGTCCTCGGCCGGTCCTGCTCCGACAGCGGCCGCGACGGGTCCGGCCCGGCGTAGTCGTCGAGCATGAACTGCGAGGCGTCGGAGTGCTCCTCGATGTCGTCCGCCGTCGACCGCAGGTGGTAGCCCCGCTCGCGGAACTTGAAGGAGCCCGTGGCACCGGCCGATATGCCGGCCAGCGCGCTCAGCGCCGAGGTGCTGATCCGGAGCACGAGGTTCTCGCCCTCGTTCATCGCCGTGAGCGTGGAGGCGGTACTCCTGCTGGAGCGCGCGCTCCCTGCCCCCCGTCAGCGGGTCGGGGCCGCCCTGTCCCGCCGGGCGGGAGAACCCCCCGCCCGGCGCGGGCCGTTCAGTCGCCCAGCAGCTTGCGGACCCGGTCCGCACCCACCGCGAGCAGCAGCGTGGGCAGCCGGGGGCCGGTGTCGCGGCCGACCAGGAGGTCGTAGAGCAGCGCGAAGAACGCGCGCTGGGCGACCTTCAGCTCCGGCGTCGGCTTGGCCTCCGGGGTCAGGCCCGCCTGGACCTTCGGAACGCCGTAGACCAGCGTCGTCAGGCCGTCCAGCGACCAGTGGTCGTCCAGACCGTCGAGCAGCAGCCGCAGCGCGCCCCGGGACTGGTCGTCCAGGGAGGCCAGCAGCTCCGTGTCGGGCTGGTCGCGGACGACGGTGCGCTGGTCGGCGGGGACCTGGGTGCTGATCCAGTGCTCCGCCTTGTCCAGCCGCGGCCGGGTCTCGGCCAGGGACCCGACCGGCTTCTCCGGGTCCAGCTCGCTCAGGATCCGCAGGGTCTGCTCGTCGTGACCGGCGGTGATGTCCACGACGGAGGCCAGCGTGCGGTACGGCAACGGGCGCGGCGTGCGCGGCAGTTCACCGGCGGCGGTGCCGACCGCGCGGGTGTACGCCGCGGCGTCCGCGGGCTGTGCGGTGCCGTCCGCGACCTTGGCGGCGAGCTTGTCCCACTCGTCGTAGAGCCGCTGGATCTCCTGGTCGAAGGCGATCTTGAAGGACTGGTTGGGCTTGCGGCGGGCGTACAGCCAGCGCAGCAGCGGCGCCTCCATGATCTTCAGCGCGTCGCCCGGGGTGGGCACCCCGCCCTTGGACGAGGACATCTTCGCCATGCCGCTGATGCCGACGAAGGCGTACATCGGGCCGATCGGCTGGTCGGCGCCGAACACCTCGCGGACGATCTGGCCGCCGACGACGAACGACGAGCCGGGCGAGGAGTGATCGACCCCGGAGGGTTCGAAGACCACGCCCTCGTAGGCCCAGCGCATCGGCCAGTCGACCTTCCAGACCAGCTTGCCGTGGTCGAACTCGCGCAGCGCCACGGTCTCGGAGTGGCCGCAGGCGACGCACTCGTAGGACATCTGCGTGGTCTCGTCGTCGTAGCCGATGACCTTGGTGAAGTCCTTGTTGCAGACCGTGCAGTACGGCTTGTACGGGAAGTAGCCCGCGCCGCCCGCGCTGCCGTCGTCCTCGCTGGCCGCGCCGGAGCCCTCGGCCGCCTCCAGCTCCGCCTCGTCCACCGGCTTCTGCTGCTGCTTCTTCGGCTTGCCGGTCGCCTTGTCCTTGGTGCGGTAGCGGTCCAGGACGGCGTCGATCTCCTTGCGGTGCTTCATCGCGTGCAGGATCTGCTCGCGGTAGGCGCCGGAGGTGTACTGGGCGGTCTGGCTGATGCCGCGGTACTCGATGCCCAGCTCCGCCAGGGACTCCTCCATGGCGGAGCGGAAGTGCTCGGCCCAGTTGGCGTGCGGGCTGCCCGGCGGGGCGGGCACGGCGGTCAGCGGCTTGCCGATGTGCTCCTCCCAGGACGGGTCGATGCCGGCCGGGACCTTGCGGTACCGGTCGTAGTCGTCCCAGCTCAGGATGTGCACGCACGGGATGCCGCGGCGGCGGATCTCGTCGGCGACCAGGTGCGGGGTCATCACCTCGCGGAGGTTGCCGAGGTGGATCGGGCCGGACGGACTCAGCCCCGAGGCGACGACGACGCCCGTCGCTTTGCCGGCGGCGCGGCGCTCCGCCTCGGCAACGACCTCGTCCGCGAACCTGGAGACCCAGTCGGTCTCGGTGCTCTGCTGAGCCACGATCGGCCCTTCCTCTTCCTGGTGTCCTGATGCTTTCCCGCTGCGCCCCTGCGCGCTCTCCGGCGCCGCGCTCGGCCTCCGCCCGCTGCGGGCGGAACCGTCCGGACGGGCAGAAGCCCGACGGAGCCCATTGTCCCAGACGCCCGCCGCCCGGAAATTCAGTGGTAGTGCCGTGGGATACTCATGGCAAACCCTTTCCACTCCAACGGAACGGCAGCTCAATGGCCTCGGTCCCCTCCCTCGCAGCTACGGTCAACCAGCGCGTCGCGGACGCCCTCTCGGCAGCCCTGCCGGAGGCCGGCGCCGCGGACCCGCTGCTGCGACGCAGCGACCGGGCCGACTTCCAGGCCAACGGCCTGCTGGCGCTCGCCAAGAAGCTGGGGGGCAACCCGCGGGAGCTGGCCGGCCGGGTCGTCGACGCGATCGCCGCCGAGGGCCTGCTGAAGGATGTCGAGGTCTCCGGCCCCGGCTTCCTCAACATCACCGTCGCCGACGCGGCGATCACCGGCACGCTCGCCGAGCGCGCCGCCGACGACCGGCTCGGCGTGCCGTACGCGGCCACCACCGGCACCACGGTCATCGACTACGCGCAGCCGAACGTCGCCAAGGAGATGCACGTCGGCCACCTGCGGTCGGCGGTGATCGGCGACGCGCTGCGCAACATGCTCGACTTCACCGGCGAGAAGACGGTGGGCCGGCACCACATCGGCGACTGGGGCACGCAGTTCGGCATGCTCATCCAGTACCTGATCGAGAATCCCGACGAACTCGCCCCGGCGGCCGACGTGGACGGCGAGCAGGCCATGTCGAATCTGAACCGCGTCTACAAGGCGTCGCGCGCGGTCTTCGACTCCGACGAGGAGTTCAAGGAGCGGGCCCGCAGGCGGGTCGTCGCCCTGCAGTCCGGCGACGAGCAGACCCTGGAGCTGTGGCAGCGGTTCGTGGACGAGTCGAAGGTCTACTTCTACTCGGTCTTCGAGAAGCTGGACATGGAGATCCGCGACGAGGAGATCGTCGGCGAGTCCGCGTACAACGCCATGATGGCCGAGACGGCCCGGATGCTGGAGGAGTCGGGCGTCGCCGTCCGCTCCGAGGGCGCGCTGGTGGTCTTCTTCGAGGACATCAAGGGCAAGGACGACAAGCCGGTCCCGCTGATCGTGCAGAAGGCGGACGGCGGCTTCGGGTACGCCGCGAGCGACCTCTCGGCGATCCGCAACCGCGTCTTCGACCTCGGCGCCACGACCCTGCTCTACGTCGTCGACGTCCGCCAGTCGCTGCACTTCCGGATGGTCTTCGAGACGGCCCGCCGGGCGGGCTGGCTGAACGACGACGTCACCGCCCACAACATGGGCTACGGCACGGTCCTCGGCGCCGACGGCAAGCCGTTCAAGACCCGGGAGGGCGAGACGGTCCGGCTGGAGGACCTGCTCGACGAGGCGGTGCAGCGCGCCGCCGAGGTGGTGCGGGAGAAGGCGCAGGACCTCACCGAGGACGAGATCCAGGAGCGGGCCGCGCAGGTCGGCATCGGCGCGGTGAAGTACGCCGACCTGTCGACGTCCCCGAGCCGCGACTACAAGTTCGACCTGGACCAGATGGTCTCGCTCAACGGCGACACCTCCGTCTACCTCCAGTACGCGTACGCCCGGATCCAGTCCATCCTGCGCAAGGCCGGCGAGACGAAGCCGGCCGCGCACCCGGAGCTCGCGCTCGCCCCGGCGGAGCGGGCACTGGGCCTGCACCTGGACGCGTTCGGCGAAACCGTCGCCGAGGCGGCGGCCGAGTACGCACCGCACAAGCTGGCCGCGTACCTCTACCAGCTGGCGTCGCTGTACACGACCTTCTACGACCAGTGCCCGGTCCTGAAGGCGGACACCCCGGAGCAGGTGGAGAACCGCCTCTTCCTGTGCGACCTGACGGCCCGCACCCTCCACCGCGGCATGGCCCTCCTCGGCATCCGGACGCCCGAGCGGCTGTAGGGACGCGGCCCAGGACCGCATGCACGAGCCCCCCGCATCCGGCTGCGGGGGGCTCGACGCTGTTCAGGGTCGTTCAGGCGTAACGGGCCAGGCTCCCCGTCGTGATCTTCACTCCGAGGCCGGGGACCTCGACGTCCTCCCCGTACAGGCCGTGCCTGCGCCCCTGGTACTCGCCGCCCCGCGGCACGGAGTACACGGTCCATGTGCCGTCACGCGGATCGACCAGGAGATACACCGGGATGCCCGCGTCGGCGTACCAGGCGACCATGTCACGGGTGTCCTTGGTGCTGTTCCCCTTGGACACCACCTCGACGACCAGTTCCACGTCGCCGAGGTCCGCCAGCCACTCGTCGGACTCACCGAACCCCGCGTCGCAGACCAGGAGATCGGGGGTGGCGTAGTCGTCGGGGTCGCCGGGGAGGGGGACCGAGGCGACCTGGAACACGTCCAGCTGCGAAGGCAACTCCCCGAGGAGCTGTTTGCTGATCGCGTTGATGGTCCCGGCGTGCTTGCCACGCGGAGTCGGCGACATCATGAGAACCCCCCGGATGATCTCGGCCCGCAGGCCACTGGCTTCTTCAGCCGCCTCGGCGGCCTTGCGCAGCGGTGTCATCGCGCGCTCCGGGTTCATGAGAGTCATGACGGGCTCCCTTCCGCTACCCATCGAGTCTAACGAGGCCGCTCCCGGCAGGTGATGCTGACCGCGCCCGGCCGTCACCGACCCGGCCGTCCTTGGCTGGTACCGGCAACACCAGGAACGGGGTGCCCAGGAAACGCCGGACCTGGCAGGCGGTCCGCGACGGCCGCAGAGTGGTCCCGTCGGCTCGCGACGACAGCTGACGACGAGGTCCGACGGCGACGGCCGACGGCGCACGACCACGTATGACGACGAGTTGGGGAGCAACACCTATGCGCAGGACCATCCTTGGACGCACCGGCATCTCGGTGAGCCGGCTCTGCCTGGGCACCATGATGCTCGGGGCCTGGGGCAACGCGGACCACGACGAGGCCGTGCGCCTGGTGCACACCGCGCTGGACGCGGGCATCAACTTCATCGACACGGCCGACATGTACTCGGCGGGCGAGTCCGAGGAGATCGTGGGCAAGGCCCTCAAGGGGCGCCGGGACGAGGTGATCCTGGCGACGAAGGTGCACTTCCCGATGGGCGACGGCACCGCCCCGGCCGGCTCCCCGGCCCCCGTCGACCCCAACCGCAGCGGGAATTCCCGGCGTTGGATCAAGCGCGAGGTCGAGAACAGCCTGCGCCGCCTGGGGACCGACTACATCGACCTGTACCAGATACACCGCCCGGACCCGACCACGGACATCGCCGAGACACTGTCCGCCCTCTCGGATCTGGTGCGCGAGGGGAAGGTCATGGCGATCGGCTGCTCGGACTTCCCCGCCGAGGAGATCGTCGAGGCGAGGTGGGTGGCGGAGCGCCGCAACCACGTCCCGTTCCACACCGAGCAGCCGCCGTACTCGATCTTCGCGCGGGGCGTCGAGCGGGCCGTGCTGCCGACCGCGCAGCGCCACGGCATGGGCGTACTCACCTGGAGCCCGCTGGCCAGCGGCTGGCTGGCGGGCAAGTACCGCAAGTCCGCCGGGCTGGCGCTGAACGACTTCCGGCGCGAGTTGATCCCGCACAAGTTCGACCAGAGCCTGCCCGGGAACGCGCGGAAGCTGGAGATCGTCGAGGAGCTGGTGAAGCTGGCCGCCGACAGCGGCCACCGGCTCACCCACCTGGCGCTGGGGTTCGTCCTCAGCCACCCCGCCGTGACCTCGGCCATCATCGGCCCGCGCACGGCCGAGCAGCTCGACGACCTGCTGGGCGCCGTGGACGTCGTGCTGGAGGACGACGTCCTGGACCGCATCGACGCGTTGGTGGCACCGGGCACCGACCTCAACCCCTCGGACACCGACCACACCCCGCCCGCGCTGGCCGACGCCGCGCTGCGCCGCCGCCCGCGGGCCGAACGCGGCGCCTGAGGACGGCCGTTCACGACGAGACCCAGGTGCCCGGGGCCTCGGGCCCCGTGGCGCGATCTAGACTTGGCCGTCGGCCCGGGGCGGGCATGCGGAATCACGGAACCATGAGGGCTGCACGTGCGGGGGCGTATCACAACGGGGCACCGGCTGCCCGCTTTCCTGGCGACGGCGGCGGTCACTCCGGCCCTGCTGCTGGCGACCGCCCGGCCCGCGGACGCCTTCGGCACGGTCAACGCGTTCGGGCAGCACGCCGAGCACGAGCGGATCACCCGGGCCGCGCTGGCCTGCGCTCCGGGGGTCCCGTCCGACGGTTCCTGCTTCGAGCCCCGCTCGCTCGACCAACTCGCCGGGCACCGCTGGACGTTCGGCGCCGTCGGCGCGCCGGACTCGGACGAGTTCCTCGACTCCGCCGCGCACTGCGACAACGCGGACTATCTGGCTGTGCCGGGCTATCCGCAGAGCCGACGACAAGCCACCGAGGCGCTGCGCACCTGCACGGCCCATCTGCAGGCGCGATTCCGGCAGGGTCTCGCCGCGGCCGGGGGAACCCTCGACCCCCGGGGGCGCGTCGTGGCCTCCGAGACGGCGCTGCGAAGAGACTGCACCTTCACACTCGGGCTGCGCGGCCGGGCCAAGTGCGAGGCCGTGGAAGGATTCGGCCGCGCCCTGCACGGAGTCCAGGACTTCTACGCGCACAGCAACTGGACGGATCGCACCGACCGGTCCCGCCCCGTCGGCGTGGACAACCCCCCGGGTCTGGGCCGCACCGCGCCCTCGCCGCTGCTCGATCTCGCCGCACCGCGGCCTCCCCGGCCGTCGGCGGTCCCGCGGGATCTGACGACGGGCTGCTTCTCGCTCCTGGTCGGCGCCTGTTCCCACCGCGTCGGGCACACCGACCTCAACAAGGACGAGGGGTTCGTCGACCCGGCCTCCGGCTCCGCCGGCGCTCCCGCCACGGCCCGCGGCCGGGTCGCGGGGAACTTCGCCCGGGCGGTGCGCGGCGCCGTCATCGACACCCGCCGCCAGTGGAAGCAGTTCCGCGCGGCGCTCCTCCAGCGGTACGGCAAGCAGCGCGGCGCGCGCATCGTCTGCGTCATCACCCACGACGACCCGGTCCGCGACTGCGCCTGACGCTCCTGCGGAGCGCGCGGGTGCGGTCGCGGACCGGACCGTCGGAAGCGCCTCAGCCCAGCTTCCGGGCGACCTCGGTGGCCCAGTAGGTGAGGATCATGCCGGCGCCCGCCCGCCTGATCCCGGTCAGGGTCTCCAGGATCGCCTTGTCGCGGTCGATCCAGCCCTTCTCCGCGGCCGCCTCGATCATCGCGTACTCGCCGGAGATCTGGTACGCCGCCACCGGCACGTCCACCTCGTCCGCGATCTTCGCCAGCACGTCCAGGTAGGGCAGCGCCGGCTTGACCATCACCATGTCGGCGCCCTCCGCCAGGTCGAGCGCCAGCTCGCGCAGCGACTCGCGGAGGTTGGCGGGGTCCTGCTGGTAGGTCTTGCGGTCGCCCTTCAGCGACGAGCCCACCGCCTCGCGGAACGGCCCGTAGAACGCCGACGAGTACTTCGCGGTGTAGGCGAGGATCGAGACGTCCTCGTGGCCGGTCTGGTCCAGCGCGTCCCGGATGACGCCGACCTGACCGTCCATCATGCCGCTGGGGCCCACGACATGGACGCCGGCGTCGGCCTGGACCTGCGCCATCTCGGCGTAGCGCTCCAGGGTCGCGTCGTTGTCCACCCGCCCCTCGGCGTCCAGGACGCCGCAGTGGCCGTGGTCGGTGTACTCGTCCAGGCAGAGGTCCGACATGATCACCAGGTCGTCGCCGACCTCGGACCGGACGTCCCGGATGGCGAGCTGCAGGATGCCGTCCGGGTCGGTGCCTGCCGTGCCGGCCGCGTCCTTGTTCGCGTCCTCCGGGACGCCGAAGAGCATGATGCCGCCGAGCCCCGCCTCGACCGCCTCGACCGCGGCCTTGCGCAGCGTGTCGCGGGTGTGCTGGACGACGCCGGGCATCGCGGCGAGCGGCACCGGCTCGGCGATGCCCTCCCGCACGAACGCGGGGAGGATGAGGTCGGCCGGATGCAGGCGGTTCTCCGCGACCATCCGCCGCATGGCGGGGGTGGTGCGCAGCCGGCGCGGCCGCGCACCCGGGAAGCTTCCGTACTTCGTCATGCCGTCCACGCTACGCCCGCCCCGGGCCCCCCTTTGCCGACGCCGCGTCGGCCCGCACCTGCGAAAAGGGCGCCCCGCACGGAGGCGCCCTTCACGGCCGTGGTCCCTTCGCAGCTCAGCTGCGGGCCCGCCGGCGCGAGCCCGGCCGCCGCTCGCTGGGCCGGGTCACCGGGTCGCCGGCCTCCAGCGCGGCGTCGCGCCGCGCCGCGCCGAAGTCCGCGAGCGCCTCGGCCAGCTTGTGCACCGACGGCTCCGGCGACATCACGTCCACCCGCAGCCCGTGCTCCTCGGCGGTCTTGGCGGTGGCCGGACCGATGCAGGCGATCACCGTGACGTTGTGCGGCTTGCCGGCGATGCCGACGAGGTTCCGCACCGTCGAGGACGAGGTGAAGAGCACCGCGTCGAAGCCGCCGCCCTTGATCGCCTCGCGGGTCTCGGCCGGCGGCGGCGAGGCGCGCACGGTCCGGTAGGCCGTGACGTCGTCGACCTCCCAGCCCAGCTCGATCAGCCCGGCGACCAGGGTCTCGGTGGCGATGTCGGCGCGCGGCAGGAACACCCGGTCGATCGGGTCGAAGACCGGGTCGTAGGGCGGCCAGTCCTCCAGCAGACCGGCCGCGGACTGCTCACCGGACGGCACCAGGTCGGGCTTCACGCCGAAGGCGATCAGCGCCTTGGCGGTCTGCTCGCCGACCGCCGCGACCTTGATCCCGGCGAACGCCCGGGCGTCCAGCCCGTACTCCTCGAACTTCTCCCGGACCGCCTTGACGGCGTTGACCGAGGTGAAGGCGATCCATTCGTAGCGGCCGGTGACCAGGCCCTTGACCGCGCGCTCCATCTGCTGCGGGGTGCGCGGCGGCTCGACGGCGATGGTCGGGACCTCGTGCGGCACCGCGCCGTAGGAGACCAGCTGGTCGGAGAGCGACGCGGCCTGCTCCTTGGTCCGCGGCACCAGCACCCGCCAGCCGAACAGCGGCTTGTTCTCGAACCACGAGAGCTGGTCCCGCTGCGCCGTGGCGCCGCGCTCACCGACCACGGCTATGACCGGCTGCCCGCCGTCCGGCGACGGCAGCACCTTGGCGGCCTTGAGCACCTGGGCGACGTTCCCGAGGGTGGCGGTCCAGGTGCGCTGCCGGGTGGTGGTGCCGGCGACCGTGACGGTCATCGGGGTGTCCGGCTTGCGGCCGGCCGCCACCAGTTCACCGGCGGCCGCGGCCACCGAGTCCAGGCTGGTGGAGACCACCGCGGTGGCGTCGCTGGTGCCCAGCTCGGCCCAGCAGCGGTCGTCGGCGCTGCGGGCGTCGACGAAGCGCACGTCGGTGCCCTGGGCGTCGCGCAGCGGCACACCGGCGTACGCGGGCACGCCGACCGCGGCGGCGATGCCGGGGATGACCTCGAAGACGATGCCCTCGGCGGCGCAGGCCAGCATCTCCTCGGCGACATTGCCGTCGAGGCCGGGGTCGCCGGTCACCGCGCGGACGACCCGCCTGCCCGCGCGGGCGGCCGCCATGACAAGATTGGCGGTGTCCCGAAGGGCGGAAACGCCACTGGGGCTGCCGGGGCTTGACGCCTCGTCAGCTGACGCCTGCAGTGGAACGTCCACCTGCGCACGCGCATGCACACGCACGACGTCCAGGACCTGCGGATCGGCGACGAGGACGTCCGCGGAGGCCAGCGCCTCCACGGCGCGCAGTGTCAGCAGACCCGGGTCTCCCGGCCCGGCACCGAGGAAGGTGACCTGACCGGAGGCGGAGTGGTTTGGGGCGGTGGGGTTCAAAGTGCTCGCTCCCCCATAAGACCGGCCGCACCCTTTGCGAGCATCTCGACGGCGAGTTCCCGGCCCATGCGAAGCGGGACCGACTCGTCGTCAAGAGAGGCAGGTACGTGCCCGGTGGTGGACAGCTGCACCAGCGTCGTGCCGTCGAGCGTGCCGACGACCCCGCGCAGGTGCATTTCGTTGACAGCCTGCTCGTCAGCCTGGGGGTCCCCGCGCTCGGACGGAGCCGAGAGCGGGGGAAGGTCGGCGAGTGCCGCCACGGGGGCGGAGCAGCCGGCCTCCAGGGCGGCGAGCAGGGAACGCTCGGCGGTCACGGCGGCCCGGGTGACCGGGTCGTCGAGCTCGCCGAGCGCGGCGACGAGGGGCGCGTTGGCCGCGACACACTCGATCGCCAGTGCCCCCTGGCCGGGGGCGGGCAAAACCACGTCGGGCGACAGCAGCTGCGTCGCCTCGTCGATCCGGCCGATCCGGGTGAGGCCGGCGGCGGCCAGCACGACCGCGTCCAGCTCGCCCTTCCGCACGAAGCCGATCCGGGTGTCGACATTGCCGCGGACCGGGACGGTCTCGATGCGCTTGCCCAGCGTCCTGGCCCAGGCGTTGAGCTGCGCCATCCGCCGGGGCGAGCCGGTGCCCACGCGGGCGCCGTCGGGGAGTTCCTCGAAGGTGAGCCCGTCCCGCGCGATCAGCGCGTCCCGGGGGTCCACGCGCACGGGTATGGCCGCCAGGGCCAGCTCCGCGGGCTGCGCGGTCGGCAGGTCCTTCAGCGAGTGGACGGCGAAGTCGATCTCGCCGGCCAGCAGCGCGTCGCGCAGCGCCGAGACGAAGACGCCGGTGCCGCCGATCTGCGCCAGGTGTTCGCGGGAGGTGTCGCCGTAGGTGGTGATCTCCACCAGCTCGACGGGGCGGCCGGTCAGCTCGCGCACCGCCTCGGCCACCTGCCCGGACTGGGCCATGGCGAGCTTGCTGCGCCGGGTGCCCAGGCGCAGCGGGCTCCTCGTGTTGTCGGTCATGCCCGCTCCCGTGCTGCGTCGTGCCGGTCGGCTCGGGTGTCGGCCCGGCTGACGGCGGCGACCGTCTGCGGGTCGAGGTCGAAGAGCTCCCGCAGGGCGTCCGCGTACCCGGCGCCGCCGGGCTCGCTGGCGAGCTGCTTGACCCGCACGGTCGGCGCGTGCAGGAGCTTGTCGACGACCCGGCGGACGGCCTGGGTGATCTCCGCCCGCTGCTTGTCGTCGAGGTCGGGGAGGCGGCCCTCCAGCCGGGCGATCTCGCTGCTGACGACGTCCGCCGCCATGGTGCGCAGGGCGACGACGGTCGGCGTGATGTGCGCGGCCCGCTGGGCGGCGCCGAAGGCGGCGACCTCGTCGGCGACGATGCCGCGCACCTTGTCCACGTCGGCGGCCATCGGACCGGCCGCCGGCGTCGACTCGTCGGACCCGGTCGCCGACGCCTCGGCCAGCGACTCGATGTCGACCAGGCGGGCGCCGTCGATCCGGTGCGCCGCGGCGTCGATGTCGCGCGGCATGGCGAGGTCGAGCAGCCACATCCGGTCGGTGCGCCCGGCGAGCGCCGCCGTGATCTGCTCACCGGTCAGCAGCAGCCCGGACGCGCCGGTACAGGAGATGACGACCTCGGCACGGGCCAGCTCGTCCGCGACCGCGTCCATGGCGACGGCGCGGGCGGTCAGCCCGCTGGCCGCCCCCGGCCCACCGGGCTCGGTGAGGATCTGTACGAGCCGCTCGGCGCGGGCCACCGTGCGGTTGGCGACGACCAGTTCGCCGACGCCGTTGCGGGCGAGGGTGGTGGCGGCCAGCGACGACATCGAGCCGGCGCCGATCACCAGCGCGCGCCTGCCGTGCGCCCAGCCGGTGACGTCCGCGCCGCCGGCCAGCTGCTCCAGGCCGAAGGTGACCAGCGACTGGCCGGCCTTGTCGATCCCGGTCTCGCTGTGCGCCCGCTTGCCGACCCGCAGGGCCTGCTGGAAGAGGTCGTTGAGCAGCCGCCCGGCGGTGTGCTGGTCCTGGGCGACGGCCAGCGCGTCCTTGATCTGGCCGAGGATCTGGCCCTCGCCGACGACCATGGAGTCCAGGCCGCAGGCCACCGAGAAGAGGTGGTGGACGGCGCGGTCCTCGTAGTGGACGTAGAGATGGGGGGTCAGCTCCTCCAGGCCGACGCCGCTGTGGCGGGCCAGGAGGGTGGACAGCTCGGCGACACCGGCGTGGAACTTGTCCACGTCGGCGTAGAGCTCGATGCGGTTGCAGGTGGAGAGCACCGCGGACTCGGTGGCCGGCTCGGCCGACACCACGTCCTGCAGCAGCTTGCCGCGGCCCTCCGGGGCGAGCGCGGCCCGCTCCAGCACGCTCACCGGCGCGCTGCGATGGCTCAGTCCGACGACCAGAAGACTCATGCCGGCATCACGGCGGGCACGTCCCCGTCAGGTCCCTTGCGGTCGGTCGCGACGCCCTCGGACCGGGCCGGCGCCGCCGGCGGCGCGCCCTCCGGGCCGGGCGCCCCGGTCTCCTCGCCCGCCTTGCGCTGCTCGTGGAAGGCGAGGATCTGCAGCTCTATGGAGAGGTCGACCTTGCGGACGTCCACCCCGTCCGGGACGGTCAGCACGGTCGGCGCGAAGTTCAGGATCGAGGTGACACCCGCGGCCACCAGGCGGTCGCAGACCTGCTGGGCGGCGCCGGCCGGCGTGGCGATGACGCCGATCGAGACGCCGTTGTCCCGGATGATCTGCTCCAGCTCGTCGGTGTGCTGGACCGGGATGCCGGCGACCGGCTTGCCCGCCATGGCCGGGTCGGCGTCGATCAGGGCCGCGACCCGGAAGCCGCGGGAGGCGAAGCCGCCGTAGTTGGCGAGCGCGGCGCCGAGGTTGCCGATACCGACGATCACGACGGGCCAGTCCTGGGTGAGGCCGAGCTCCCGCGAGATCTGGTAGACGAGGTACTCCACGTCGTAGCCGACGCCACGGGTCCCGTAGGAGCCGAGGTAGGAGAAGTCCTTGCGCAGCTTCGCGGAGTTCACGCCGGCCGCGGCCGCGAGCTCCTCGGAGGACACCGTGGGGACCGAGCGCTCGGAGAGCGCGGTCAGGGCGCGCAGATACAGCGGTAGCCGGGCGACGGTGGCCTCGGGGATGCCTCGGCTTCGGGTCGCCGGTCGGTGAGTTCGGCCAGTTGCCACGGTGCTCCTGCGGGTAGAGCGGGGCTGTGGACGGCCGTGAGGAACCCGACCGCCCCGTCCAGTGCAGGCTATGTCTTTGTGAACGCGTGCACAAAGATGGTGTCCGCTTTGTCCGGCCAAAGTGACAGGGCTCACGCAGCTTTTACAGGGGTTCGCGGAACCAACTCCCAGACCACACCGTTCACTCGCGTCACCGGCGATTCGCGGCAGCACTGACGGGAGCACGCGCTCTCACTCCTCACCGCCATACCCCCGGAAACCTACAAACCGCCCATCGATGGTAAGCGAAACCATCCACCTCGGGCGCCCCCGCGAACCGGCACAATGGCCCCATGGCCCCCTTGTTCAGCCGCGCCCCCCGCAAGAACCCCGCCGACCGCACGGTCACCCTCATCGGGAAGCCGGGCTGCCACCTCTGCGACGACGCGCAGGCGGTGATCGAGAAGGTGTGCGCGGAGACCGGCGCCTCCTGGGAGAAGAAGGACATCACCGAGGACGCCGAGCTGCACCACAAGTACTGGGAGCAGATTCCGGTCGTTCTCGTGGACGGCGCCCAGCACGACTTCTGGCGGGTCGACCCCGTGCGCCTGCGCACCGCACTGGGCGCCTGAGCACCACCAGCCCCGCGTGCGACGCCCCGCCGGCCCCTCCCCGGTTGGCCGTAACGCGGTGCGTAACGCTGCCGTCGGCCACCCCGGTGCTTCCTGACACGCGCCCGTAACCGGCTGCACCGAACAAACTGGCTACGCTAGCCGCATGGCCCGCCCGTCGCCCGCTCACCGCCCCGACCGGAGCCCCACCGGGGCACTCTTCCCCACCGGGTGGTTCCCCCGCCGCAGACGACCCGCCACGGCGCGCAGCGTGCTGGCCGGCGAGGCCGCGGCCGAGGCCGCCCGGAAGTCCTCGCAGGAGGCACCGCCCGCCGAGGCCCCCGCCGAGCCGGAGTTCCCGGTCGCCGGCGACGCCAGCGCGGCGGCCTTCTTCGACCTCGACAACACCGTCATGCAGGGCGCCGCCCTCTTCCACTTCGGCCGCGGCCTGTACAAGCGGCACTTCTTCCACAAGCGCGACCTGGCCCGCTTCGCCTGGCAGCAGGTCTACTTCCGGCTGGCCGGCTCGGAGAACCCCGAGCACATGGCCGACGTCCGCAACAGCGCCCTGTCCATCGTCCAGGGCCACCGCGTCGCCGAGCTGATGGCCATCGGCGAGGAGATCTACGACGAGTACATGGCCGAGCGCGTCTGGCCCGGCACCCGCGCGCTGGCCCAGGCCCACCTCGACGCCGGCCAGAAGGTCTGGCTGGTGACCGCCGCGCCCATCGAGACCGCGACGATCATCGCCCGCCGGCTGGGCCTGACCGGCGCCCTCGGCACGGTCGCCGAGTCCGTCGGCGGGGTCTACACCGGCAAGCTGGTCGGCGAGCCGCTGCACGGCCCGGCGAAGGCCGAGGCGGTGCGCGCACTGGCCGCCGCCGAGGGCCTGGACCTCTCGCACTGCGCCGCCTACAGCGACTCGGCCAACGACATCCCGATGCTCTCGCTCGTCGGCCACCCCTACGCGATCAACCCCGACAGCCGGCTGCACAAGCACGCCCGGGAGCACGGCTGGCGGGTGCGCGACTACCGGACCGGGCGCAAGGCCGTCCGGATCGGCATCCCGGCGGCCGCCGGGGTGGGCGCACTCGCGGGCGGCGCGGCGGCCGCCGCCGCCCTCCAGCGCCGCCGCCGCTGACCGTCCTTGATCACCGCGCGCGGCGCCGGACCAACCGCACTCCCTACCCCCACCGCCGCCCCGTCAGTCCCTTTCCTGCCGGTTAACCACAACACGCCCTTCAACCAGGCAGATTGCGCTCCCTTCCGATCAATACTTGCTCAATATTCGATACTTGATCCGCCACCAACCGGACACGGACCGTAAGTAATCGATGATTTGAGCAACTGGGTGTAGCGCTGCCTGTACGAAGCGTTATTCTCCTCAGACGCATTCCGGAACCCACACGTCCCTACGACGAGTGAACGGTCCCGCACTGCACGTGATGGAAGCTCTGCCTCTGGGAGTCCCGTGTACCCACACGTCGGGGTTGACGCCTCGGGCCTGGCTACGCTGCGTACGACACTCGTCGACCACCTGCGCAGTTTTGTCCCCACCGCGTACGCCGTCCCCGCATTCGCCACAGCCGTGCCCACCGGCCCCTGCTACGCGCTGGCCGACGGGAGCGCTGCGGTCGGCAAGGCCGCCACCGCCGGCAGAAGCCGCCGCGCGGGCACCGGCACCACCACCGCCCGGCGCCCCGCGGACAGCGACAGCCGTCGCATGATGGACCTCGTCGAACGCGCCCAGGCCGGCGAGGCCGACGCCTTCGGCCGCCTCTACGACCAGTACGCCGACACCGTCTACCGCTACATCTACTACCGCGTGGGTGGCCGGGCCACCGCCGAGGACCTCACCAGCGAGACCTTCCTCCGCGCGCTGCGCCGCATCGGCACGTTCACCTGGCAGGGCCGTGACTTCGGCGCCTGGCTGGTGACCATCGCCCGCAACCTCGTCGCCGACCACTTCAAGTCCTCCCGCTTCCGCCTGGAAGTCACCACCGGAGAGATGCTCGACGCCAACGAGGTCGAGCGCAGCCCCGAGGATTCGGTCCTCGAATCCCTCTCCAACGCCGCCCTGTTGGAGGCGGTCCGCAAGCTCAACCCCCAGCAGCAGGAATGCGTCACCCTTCGCTTCCTCCAGGGCCTCTCGGTCGCCGAGACCGCCCGCGTCATGGGCAAGAACGAGGGCGCCATCAAGACCCTCCAGTACCGGGCCGTCCGCACCCTGGCGCGGCTCCTCCCCGAAGACGCCCGCTGACGGCCGCTCGCCGCCCGCCATCCCCAACACCCCGACAACCGCTCACCTTTGGTGACCGGGCATGCCCGAACGGTCAGATCATCGTGAGTGCGTAACCCGAGTGCCGCGCCGCTCGTTGTCCGGGATGCAGGCTCCACGCGGTCACGCCATGTCCGCTGCGTCTCACTCGTTCGAGTGGCCACGGACAGCGGCGTGCAACCATCCGGCCCGTCTGGATAGTCAATGCCAGTCCGGGGAGTCGAGCGGGATGACGAGAGGAGGTGCCGCCCGTGATCACGAATGTCTCGGTGCACCGGCGGGCCAACGCCTTCGCCCAGGCCCTGGAGGAGCAGGAGCTCAGGGGCGCGGCGACCGAGGACCAGGTCGACAGCGCGGCGCAAGCGCCGGTCGACGCACGGCTGTTGGCGGTCGCCGACGGCCTCGGGGAGCTCCCGAGGCCGGAGATGGCCACCGAGGTCAAGACCGTCCAGCGTGCCCAGCTCATCGCCGCGATGGAGGCCGCCTTCGCCGAAGGCGCCACGTCCGGCGACGCCCGGGTGCCCGAGCAACGCGAGGCCCGGGGCGGCCACCGGGCAGGGAAACCGCTCGGCCGGCTGCGGCCGCGCTCCCGCCTCTCCAAGGGGCTGGCGGCGGGCGGCCTGACGGTCGGCGTCGCCGCCGGCGCGTTCACCGGCGTCGCCGCGGCCAGCACCGACGCCCTCCCCGGCGACTCCCTCTACGGCCTCAAGCGCGGCATGGAGGACCTCCGGCTCACCATGGCCGGCGACGACTCCGACCGCGGCCAGCTCTATCTCGACCAGGCGTCCACCCGCATGATGGAGGCCCGCCGCCTGATGGAGCGCGGCCGTGCCGCGCAGCTCGACCACGAGTCGATCTCCGAGGTCCGCCGGGCGCTGGCCGGCGTCCGGCACGACGCGGGCGAGGGCCACCGCCTGCTGCACGCGGCCTACGAACGCGACGGCTCCCTCGGCCCCATCCAGGCGCTGAACTCCTTCGCCAAGTCGCACCGTGGCAGCTGGACACAGCTGCGCGACCGGCTCCCGGTGCAGCTCACCGACGTCCGCGACGAGGTCAGTTCGGTCTTCGACGCCATAGACGACGAGGTCAACCCGCTGCGCTCGCTGCTCCCCTCGGGCCCGGACAGCCACAGCCACCACCGCGACACGCCCGCCGACAGGGGTGCCACCGGCGACGCCGGCCGCCCGTCCCCGGCCGGCAGCGAGTCCGCGCCCGGCTCCCACGGCACGGCCCAGCAGGCCCCGCGCCCCTCGGCCTCGCCGTCCCAGGAGCAGGACGGACTGCTCGGCGGCGGCACGGGCGGGCTGCTCGGCTCGCCCGGCAAGGGCAGCGCCTCGCCGCACGCCGGCAGCCACGGCAAGGACGCCGGCAGCCACCCCGACGTCACACTGCCGCCGCTGCTGCCCGGGCTCCTGCCCGACCTGGGCATCGACGGCGACAACCTGTCCAAGTAACCGGCCCGCCCGGCGCCGCGCGGTCACGCGGCGGCCGGCGCGGCAGCCTCCCGGCGCTCGGTGTTCTTCCGGTACTCCCTCAGAAGAACACCGAGCGCGCTGCACGAGCAGCTTGTAGAGGGTGTGCTGGATGGTCTCCCGGACCTGGTCGGTCAGGTTGAACATCAGCATCGGGTCGTCCGCCGCCTCCGCCGGATAGCCGTCGGTGGCAATGGGCTCACCGAACTGGATCGTCCACTTCGTCGGCAGCGGCACCGCACCGAGCGGCCCCAGCCACGGGAAGGTCGGCGTGACGGGGAAGTACGGCAGCCCCAGCACCCGCGCCAGGGTCTTGGCGTTCCCGATCATCGGGTAGATCTCCTCCGCGCCCACGATCGAGCACGGCACGATCGGCACCCCGGCCCTGAGCGCCGTGGAGACGAAGCCGCCCCGCCCGAAGCGCTGGAGCTTGTAGCGGTCCGCGAACGGCTTCCCGATGCCCTTGAAGCCCTCCGGCATCACCCCGACGATCTCGCCGCGCTCCAGCAGCCGCTGGGCGTCCTCCGCGCAGGCCAGGGTGTGCCCGGCCTTGCGGGCCAACTCGTTCATCACCGGCAGGACGAACACCAAGTCGGCCGCCAGCAGCCGCAGATGGCGCTGTGCCGGGTGATTGTCGTGCACCGCGACCTGGAGCATCAGGCCGTCCAGCGGGAGCGTTCCGGAGTGGTTGGCGACGATCAGCGCGCCGCCGTCCGCGGGGATGTTCTCCAGCCCCTTCACCTCGACCCGGAAGTACTTCTCGTAGATCGGCCGCAGCAGCGACATGAGGACCTGGTCGGTCAGCTCCTTGTCGTAGCCGAAGTCGTCGACCTCGTAGTCGCCGGTGATCCGCCGGCGCAGGAAGGCCAGCCCGCCCGCGATCCGCTCGTCCAGGGTCCGGCCGCCGGCCGGCCGGGGGGCGGGCGCCGGCGCCGGCTCGGTGCGGGCCTCCGGGACGGGTGCCAGCGCGGTGGCCCGCGCGGTCCGCCGGGCCTTGCGGCGCGTCCGCGGCTCCTCGCCGAAGGGAATGACCTTGGCGTCCGCCATCGTGGGTGAACTCCTCACTGGCTCGGGCCGCGGCGCGCGGACAGCACGCCGGCGAGCCGGTCGACGGTGCGGGCGAGCGACTCGGGCGGCAGCAGCCCGGGTCCGCGGCTGCGGGCGAATTCCTCGAAGGTCTCCGCCGTGGTGTACCCGGGGTGGAAGCCCAGTGTCTCGCGCATCTGCGTGGTCTCGACGACCCGCCCGTGGGTCAGCATCCGGATCTGCTCGGGGGAGAAGTCGGTGATGCCGAGGGACCGCAGAACGGTGCCGGCCCAGGTCACGGTGGGCAGGAAGAGCGGCAGCGTGGGCCGTCCCAGGCGCCGGGAGACCTGCGAGAGGAGCAGGACGCCGTCACCGGCGATGTTGAACGTGCCGCTGTTGAGGGTGCCGCGGCGCGGCGCGGCGGCGGCGATCCGCAGCACGTCGATCGCGTCGTCCTCGTGGACGAACTGCAGCCGCGGGTCGTAGCCGAGGACGGTGGGCAGGACGGGCAGCGCGAAGTACTCGGCGAGCGGGGAATCCGCGCACGGTCCGAGGATGTTGGCGAAGCGCAGCACGCAGACCGCCACGTCCGGGCGGCGCCGGGCGAAACCGCGGACGTATCCCTCGACCTCGACGGTGTCCTTCGCGAAGCCGCCGCTGGACAGCGACTTGGGCGGGGTGTTCTCGGTGAAGACGGCCGGGTCGCGGGGTGCGGAGCCGTAGACGCTGGTACTGGACTTGATGACCACGCGCTGGACGTTCGGCGCCTTCTGGCAGGCGCCGAGCAGCTGCATGGTGCCGATGACGTTGGTTTCCTTGACCGTGGTCCGGCCGCCCCGGCTGCCCAGCGGCGTGCCGTTGATGTCCATGTGGACGACGGTGTCGGCCCCCGTCTCGGCCAGGACCCGGGCGATCGCCGGATGCCGGATGTCGGCCCTGAGGAATTCGGCCCCGCCGAGCGGGTGCTCCGGTACCACGGCATCGACCCCGATCACCCGGTCGACGTCGGGATCGCGCTGGATCCGGCGGACGAACCGGCCCCCCAGCTGCCGTGCGACGCCCGTGACGAGCACGACGTTGCCCAAGATCGGCTCTCCTTCCCGCAGCGGCTGCCACCTGCGCCGAGCTGTGCGGCTCACGCTATCGGGTCGGTGTTGCACGACGATGACCGCACGATGCCCATAACGACATTTGCGTACGGCCACCGTCCATACGGCCCACAAAAGCACCACGGCCCCTCACCACCCGGGGCGGTGAGGGGCCGCGAAATCGCGATCAGCGTCGCTTACTTCTTGTTGCGACGCTGCACACGGGTGCGCTTGAGCAGCTTGCGGTGCTTCTTCTTCGCCATCCGCTTGCGCCGCTTCTTGATAACAGAGCCCACGACTACCCTCGCTCACTTCGTATCACTCGGTGCGGGGCGTCCGAGCCCACACTACCTACATCGGGCCAGGGTACCCGGCGCCGGCCGTACCGCGTAATCCGAGGGTCGTCGAACGAGCCGTCAGGCCGACTCCACCCCCACATACGACTCACGGAGATAGTCGTGGACCGCCTGCTCCGGCACCCGGAAGGACCGACCCACGCGGATCGCGGGCAGATGACCGCTGTGCACCAGGCGGTACACGGTCATCTTCGACACTCGCATCACCGTGGCAACCTCCGCCACTGTCAGAAACACAACTTCGTTCAACGGCCTCTGGTCCGCAGCCATCACACACCTGCACCTTCCGCATAAGACGGGCACCGGCTTCCCCTCCGGTGACTCTTCGTCGCCATGCGTTCACTCCCCAGATTAGGGGCGGGTGATGCGAGTGGGGAAGAGGAGCAGCTAACGGCCGCCTATCGGGGCAACTTTGCCTGATTCAGGACATAGCGCACCAGTGGGCGGTAGTGAGCGGACCGCACGGCATCATCGAGCGGCACCACCGCGGACAGCCGCCCCTCGGCCTGTCCGACGAACGGCGCCGGGTCGTCGGCGTCGGCCAGCCCGATGGCCTCGATGCCCAGCTGACCTGCTCCGCAGACCCATCCATGGTCCCCGACGACCAACTCCGGAAACGGCCCCGCGGACCTCGCGGCGGCCTCCAGAACGGTCCGCACCGGGAGCGGTGAATGGGTGTGCACGCCCCCCACGGAAGGTGCGCCCCGCACGCCGGGCTCGCGCATCAGCGCGACTCCCCGTACGTAGTCGAGGACCCGGGTACGTACGCCGAACCGGGTCGCCATGTCGACACTATGGCCATACGCGGAGGTGAGGACGGGGCAGCCCGCCGACGAGAGGGCGTCTGCGAGGGCGGCGTAGAAGTCCAGCAGCCGGTGCGGATGGCCGGTGCCGAGCAGTACCGGCACCCGTCGGGCGGCGGCCGCGGCGAGCCGGTCGGCGAAGGCGTCCAAGGCTGCGATGGTCCGGTCAGGGTCGATCACATCCAGTCCGGAAGTGTGCGTGGGATCGGCCGAAACCCCACACTTCTGCCCCATCAGCCCCAGGACGTCACCGAAGGACCAGTCCCGCTCGGGTGTCAGCCCCAGCAGCACCCGGGGATCACGCGCCGCGAAGAGCCGGTAGCGACGCAGACTCTGTTCCCGCGTGGTCGCGATCGTCCCCGCGAGCCCCGCCTCGATCAGATGCGCCCGCAGCTCCCCGGTGCCCCACACACGCCACATGCTCACCCGCCGACCGCCCGCCCGGTGCCCGAACCGACGAGTAGTCACACATCCGGGCCAGCGCTTCCGGAGCCAGCCCACCGGGGTCGGGCCCCAGCCCCCACGGCCCGGCCACTACGGCGCGGTGGCACTCCGTCCGCCCCTGCCCCCTCACGGCAGCAGCCCGTGTGCCGGGAACACCGCCCTCCGGGTGGCCAGCACCGCCTGGTCGAGCCGGTCGGCCGGGTCGTAGCCGCCCTCGGCGAAGTCCCGCCACTGCGGCGTCCGCCCGTCCGTCATCCGCTGCGGCGCCAACTGGCGGGTCCTGCGGAACACTTCGTGCCGCCACTCCTCCGGCACCCGCGACGTCGGGTCGATCGGCCGGTGCCCGGCGATCGCCGCCAGATGCGTCCAGCTGCGCGGCACCACCTCCACCACCGCGTACCCGCCGCCCCCGAGCGCGACCCAGCGCCCCTCCGTGTGCTCGTGCGCCAGGGCGTGGCAGGACTCGGCCACCGCCCGCTGCGCGTCCAGGCTCACCGCGAGATGCGCGAGCGGATCCTCGAAATGGGTGTCGGCGCCGTGCTGGGTGACCAGGACCTGGGGACGGAACGCGGCCAGCAGCTCCGGCACCACCGCGTGGAAGGCCCGCAGCCAGCCGGCGTCGCCGGTCCCGGCCGGCAGCGCCACGTTCACCGCACTGCCCTCCGCGCCCTCGCCGCCGGTCTCCTCCGGCCAGCCGGTCTGCGGGAACAGCGTCCGCGGATGCTCGTGCAACGAGATCGTCAGCACCCGCGGGTCCTCCCAGAACGCCGCCTGGACACCGTCGCCGTGGTGCACGTCCACATCCACGTACGCCACCCGTTCGGCCCCCAGCTCCAGCAGCCGGGCGACCGCCAGCGCCGCGTCGTTGTAGACACAGAAGCCCGACGCGCCACCGGGCATCGCATGGTGCAGCCCGCCGGCGAAGTTCACCGCGTGCGACGCCTCCCCGCGCCAGACGGCCTCCGCGGCGCCCACCGACTGCCCGGCGATCAGCGCCGACGCCTCGTGCATCCCCGGGAACGCCGGGTCGTCCTCGGTGCCCAGCCCGTAATCCAGGTCCGCGGACGACGGGTCCGCGGACGCCCGGCGGACCGCCTCGATGTAGTCCGCCCGGTGCACCAGACCCAGCGTGGAGTCGCCGGCCGGCTTGGCAGCCACCACCTCCAGCGGCCCGCGGTGGAGCTCGAACGCCTCCACCAGACGCATCGTCAAGGCGAGCCGGACCGGGTCCATCGGATGCCCCGGCCCGAAGTCATAGCCCGTTACTGCCTCGTCCCACATCAGCTGTGCGCGGCCGCTCATGGTCGTCACCGTATCGGGCCGGAGACGACCCGAACGAGCGGGCGTAGACCAGTGTCACCAGGACCAGCGCCATCGGTACGAGCATCGCGCCGCGATAGCTCCAGGCGTCCCCGACAGCCCCGACCAACGGAGAACCGATCAGAAATCCCACATAGTTGAAGATGTTCAGTCGCGCGATGGTCGGATCCGAAGCGCTGGGGCCGCCTCGCTCGACGGCGTACCGCCCGGCCGCCGCGAAGGTCTGCGGCACCACGACGCACAGCCCGAGCCCCAGCAGGACGAAGCCCGCCATCCCTGCCCAGGCCCCCGGCGCCGCGGCCACCACCGCGAAGCCGGCCGCCGCGACCACCGTCCCGGTCCGCACCACCGCGACCGGCCCGAAGCGCCGCACCCCCAGGTCGCCGACGGTCCGCCCGAGCAGCGTCATCACCATGTAGACGTTGTACGGGACGGTCGACAGCTGCTCCGAGCTGCCCAGGACGTCCTTCAGATACTTGGCGCTCCAGTTGGAGACCGTCGAATCCCCGATGTACGCAAACGCCATCACCAGACACAGCGGCAACAGCAGCCGCATGGCCACCGGTGTCCCGGCCCCGGCCCCTCCCTCGGGCCCACCCCGCTCGTCCCCGTCCACGAACCACCGGCCGGCGACCAGCACCAACGGAACGACGACCGCCACCACCGGCCCGTACAGCAGCACCAGCGGCAGCCCCCAGTGCGCGCCCGCCCACGCCAGCGACGCCCCGACGATCCCGCCCAGGCTGTACGCGGCGTGGAAGCCGAGCATGATGCTGCGCCCGTAGGCCCGCTGGAGGCTCACCCCGAGCATGTTCATCGACGCGTCCAGGGCGCCCACCGTCAGCCCGAACGCGGCCAGTGCCACCGCCGCCTGGGCCAGCGAGCCGCCCGCTCCGACGGCCAGCAACGCCAGGCACACCACCGGTTGCACAACGCGCAACACGATGCTGGGCCGCATCCGCTTCACCAGGTGCTCGGTGCCCACGCTGCCGACGCCGGCGAGCACCGGAACGGCCGCCAGGAAGACCGGCAGCAGGCCGTCCGAGATGCCGTAGCGCACCTGGATCGCCGGTATCCGGGTCACGAGCAGGGCGAAGACCACCCCCTGCGCGAAGAAGCTGAGGGCGAGCGCAACCCGGCCGTGCCGCAGCCGCGCTCCCGGTACCTGAGGGGGCGTCATGGCGCGCCAGCCTAGAACTCCCGCCTACCGCTGGGGAGATGGATCACCCGACCAATTCGCCCTGCCGTACGAACAGTTCCGGCCCGATCGCGTTCGGTCCCGCCCCACAACCACCCCTACCCCTACTGCAACAGCTGCGGCAGCTCTGCCATATCGGTGAACAGCGCGGTGGCCCCGGCCTCCACCAGCTTCGACGCCGGAGTCATCGCCGTGAACCCGTACACGTCCATCCCCGCGGCCACCGCCGCCCGCACGCCCAACGGGCTGTCCTCGACCACCGCACACCGTTCGGGCGCGACCCCCATCTCCCGCGCCGCGTGCAGGAACAAGTCGGGCGCCGGCTTCCCCCGCGCCACGTCCTGTGACGAGAACACCCGTCCCCGGCCGAACCGCTCGCACAGCCCGGTCTTCGTCAGCGCCACCCGAATCCGCTCATGGCTCCCCGACGACCCGACGCAGTACGGCACACCGTCCGCGGCCAGCTTCTCCAGTACGGTCTCCACGCCCGGCACCGGCTGCAACCGCTGCCGGAACGCGTCGAAGACCCGCGCATGAAAGTCCCCTTCGAAGGCTGCCGGCAGCGCCCGGCCGGACTTCTCCAGCACCAGGTCACGCACGCGCTGTACCGACCCACCCATGAAGTCACGCAGCGATTCCTCGTACGTGGTCGGGTGCCCCAGTTCGGTGAGATGGTCGGCGAGGATCTCATTGGAGATCGGCTCGCTGTCCACCAGGACACCATCATTATCGAAAATGACCAGGTCGTAACGCATCTCCCGAGCGTACCCATCCGGGCTTTCCTGAGATACAACGCAAGGACATACAACGCAAAAAAGCCTCGTTCCCCGAGTCGAAACTCGGGGAACGAGGCTTAATCAAAATTTGTTCGGCGGCGTCCTACTCTCCCACAGGGTCCCCCCTGCAGTACCATCGGCGCTGAAAGGCTTAGCTTCCGGGTTCGGAATGTAACCGGGCGTTTCCCTAACGCTAAAACCACCGAAACACTATGAAACTTAGAAAAACCGTTGGTCTGTTCGTGGCTTCAGAACCAACACAGTGGACGCGAGCAACTGAGGACAAGCCCTCGGCCTATTAGTACCAGTCAACTCCACACCTTACGATGCTTCCATATCTGGCCTATCAACCCAGTCGTCTACTGGGAGCCTTACCCCATCAAGTGGGAGGGAGCCCTCATCTCGAAGCAGGCTTCCCGCTTAGATGCTTTCAGCGGTTATCCTTTCCGAACGTAGCCAACCAGCCATGCCCTTGGCAGAACAACTGGCACACCAGAGGTCCGTCCGTCCCGGTCCTCTCGTACTAGGGACAGCCCTTCTCAAGACTCCTACGCGCACAGCGGATAGGGACCGAACTGTCTCACGACGTTCTAAACCCAGCTCGCGTACCGCTTTAATGGGCGAACAGCCCAACCCTTGGGACCGACTCCAGCCCCAGGATGCGACGAGCCGACATCGAGGTGCCAAACCATCCCGTCGATATGGACTCTTGGGGAAGATCAGCCTGTTATCCCCGGGGTACCTTTTATCCGTTGAGCGACGGCGCTTCCACAAGCCACCGCCGGATCACTAGTCCCTACTTTCGTACCTGCTCGACCCGTCAGTCTCACAGTCAAGCTCCCTTGTGCACTTACACTCAACACCTGATTACCAACCAGGCTGAGGGAACCTTTGGGCGCCTCCGTTACCCTTTAGGAGGCAACCGCCCCAGTTAAACTACCCACCAGACACTGTCCCTGATCCGGATCACGGACCCAGGTTAGACATCCAGCACGACCAGAGTGGTATTTCAACAACGACTCCACACCAACTGGCGTTGGCGCTTCACAGTCTCCCACCTATCCTACACAAGCCGAACCGAACACCAATATCAAGCTATAGTAAAGGTCCCGGGGTCTTTCCGTCCTGCTGCGCGAAACGAGCATCTTTACTCGTAATGCAATTTCACCGGGCCTATGGTTGAGACAGTCGAGAAGTCGTTACGCCATTCGTGCAGGTCGGAACTTACCCGACAAGGAATTTCGCTACCTTAGGATGGTTATAGTTACCACCGCCGTTTACTGGCGCTTAAGTTCTCAGCTTCGCCAACCCGAAGATTGACTAACCGGTCCCCTTAACGTTCCAGCACCGGGCAGGCGTCAGTCCGTATACATCGCCTTACGGCTTCGCACGGACCTGTGTTTTTAGTAAACAGTCGCTTCTCGCTGGTCTCTGCGGCCACCCCCAGCTCAGGAAGCAAGTTCCCTCACCAGAAATGGCCCCCCTTCTCCCGAAGTTACGGGGGCATTTTGCCGAGTTCCTTAACCATAGTTCACCCGAACGCCTCGGTATTCTCTACCTGACCACCTGAGTCGGTTTAGGGTACGGGCCGCCTTGAAACTCACTAGAGGCTTTTCTCGACAGCATAGGATCATCCACTTCACCACAATCGGCTCGGCATCAGGTCTCAGCCTTAACGTGCGACGGATTTGCCTATCACACGGCCTACACCCTTACCCCGGGACAACCACCGCCCGGGCTGGACTACCTTCCTGCGTCACCCCATCGCTTACCTACTACAAGTCTGGTCCGTCGGCTCCACCACTCCCCTCAACTCCGAAGAGATCAGGGCGGCTTCACGGACTTAGCATCGCCTGATTCAGTACTGGGCGCTTCAAAGCGGGTACCGGAATATCAACCGGTTGTCCATCGACTACGCCTGTCGGCCTCGCCTTAGGTCCCGACTTACCCTGGGCAGATCAGCTTGACCCAGGAACCCTTAGTCAATCGGCGCAAGAGTTTCCCACTCTTGTATCGCTACTCATGCCTGCATTCTCACTCGTGAACCGTCCACAACTCGCTTCCACGGCTGCTTCACCCGGCACACGACGCTCCCCTACCCATCACGATCCCCGTTAGGAGTAATATCGCAATGACACGACTTCGGCGGTGTACTTGAGCCCCGCTACATTGTCGGCGCGGAATCACTTGACCAGTGAGCTATTACGCACTCTTTCAAGGGTGGCTGCTTCTAAGCCAACCTCCTGGTTGTCTCTGCGACTCCACATCCTTTCCCACTTAGCACACGCTTAGGGGCCTTAGTCGATGCTCTGGGCTGTTTCCCTCTCGACCATGGAGCTTATCCCCCACAGTCTCACTGCCGCGCTCTCACTTACCGGCATTCGGAGTTTGGCTAAGGTCAGTAACCCGGTAGGGCCCATCGCCTATCCAGTGCTCTACCTCCGGCAAGAAACACACGACGCTGCACCTAAATGCATTTCGGGGAGAACCAGCTATCACGGAGTTTGATTGGCCTTTCACCCCTAACCACAGGTCATCCCCCAGGTTTTCAACCCTGGTGGGTTCGGTCCTCCACGAAGTCTTACCTCCGCTTCAACCTGCCCATGGCTAGATCACTCCGCTTCGGGTCTAGAGCGTGCAACTCAAACGCCCTCTTCGGACTCGCTTTCGCTACGGCTTCCCCACACGGGTTAACCTCGCTACACACCGCTAACTCGCAGGCTCATTCTTCAAAAGGCACGCAGTCACGACGCAAAGAACAAGTCTCTGCGCGACGCTCCCACGGCTTGTAGGCACACGGTTTCAGGTACTATTTCACTCCGCTCCCGCGGTACTTTTCACCATTCCCTCACGGTACTATCCGCTATCGGTCACCAGGGAATATTTAGGCTTAACGGGTGGTCCCGCCAGATTCACACGGGATTTCTCGGGCCCCGTGCTACTTGGGTGTCTCTCAAACGAGCCGCTAATGTTTCAGCTACGGGGGTCTTACCCTCTACGCCGGACCTTTCGCATGTCCTTCGCCTACATCAACGGTTTCTGACTCGTCCCACAGCCGGCAGACTGCAGAAAAGAGATCCCACAACCCCGCACTGGCAACCCCTGCCGGGTATCACACCAATACGGTTTGGCCTCATCCAGTTTCGCTCGCCACTACTCCCGGAATCACGGTTGTTTTCTCTTCCTGCGGGTACTGAGATGTTTCACTTCCCCGCGTTCCCTCCACACTGCCTATGTGTTCAGCAGCGGGTGACAGCCCATGACGACTGCCGGGTTTCCCCATTCGGACACCCCCGGATCAAAGCTCGGTTGACAGCTCCCCGGGGCCTATCGCGGCCTCCCACGTCCTTCATCGGTTCCTGGTGCCAAGGCATCCACCGTGCGCCCTTAAAAACTTGGCCACAGATGCTCGCGTCCACTGTGCAGTTCTCAAACAACGACCAGCCACCCGTCACACACCACCAACGTGGCGCTTCACCGGGACCGGCGTTCGAAGGGCAAGCAACGCTCGCACCCTCAGACACCCAACAGCGCGCCCGACCCGACCAGATGAGACCCCGCGTTCCACGCCGAAGCAGTACTAACAGTCCCCATCACGATCGTGCCGAATAGTCAACGTTCCACCCATGAGCAACCAGCATCAGACACTCGCTGATGTACTGGCCTCTGACCAAACCGAAGCCTGGTAAGAAGTGCTCCTTAGAAAGGAGGTGATCCAGCCGCACCTTCCGGTACGGCTACCTTGTTACGACTTCGTCCCAATCGCCAGTCCCACCTTCGACGATTCCCTCCCACAAGGGGTTGGGCCACCGGCTTCGGGTGTTACCGACTTTCGTGACGTGACGGGCGGTGTGTACAAGGCCCGGGAACGTATTCACCGCAGCAATGCTGATCTGCGATTACTAGCAACTCCGACTTCATGGGGTCGAGTTGCAGACCCCAATCCGAACTGAGACCGGCTTTTTGAGATTCGCTCCACCTCACGGTATCGCAGCTCATTGTACCGGCCATTGTAGCACGTGTGCAGCCCAAGACATAAGGGGCATGATGACTTGACGTCGTCCCCACCTTCCTCCGAGTTGACCCCGGCAGTCTCCTGTGAGTCCCCATCACCCCGAAAGGCATGCTGGCAACACAGAACAAGGGTTGCGCTCGTTGCGGGACTTAACCCAACATCTCACGACACGAGCTGACGACAGCCATGCACCACCTGTACACCGACCACAAGGGGGACCCTGTCTCCAGAGTTTTCCGGTGTATGTCAAGCCTTGGTAAGGTTCTTCGCGTTGCGTCGAATTAAGCCACATGCTCCGCTGCTTGTGCGGGCCCCCGTCAATTCCTTTGAGTTTTAGCCTTGCGGCCGTACTCCCCAGGCGGGGAACTTAATGCGTTAGCTGCGGCACGGACGACGTGGAATGTCGCCCACACCTAGTTCCCAACGTTTACGGCGTGGACTACCAGGGTATCTAATCCTGTTCGCTCCCCACGCTTTCGCTCCTCAGCGTCAGTATCGGCCCAGAGATCCGCCTTCGCCACCGGTGTTCCTCCTGATATCTGCGCATTTCACCGCTACACCAGGAATTCCGATCTCCCCTACCGAACTCTAGCCTGCCCGTATCGAATGCAGACCCGGAGTTAAGCCCCGGGCTTTCACATCCGACGCGACAAGCCGCCTACGAGCTCTTTACGCCCAATAATTCCGGACAACGCTCGCGCCCTACGTATTACCGCGGCTGCTGGCACGTAGTTAGCCGGCGCTTCTTCTGCAGGTACCGTCACTCTCGCTTCTTCCCTGCTGAAAGAGGTTTACAACCCGAAGGCCGTCATCCCTCACGCGGCGTCGCTGCATCAGGCTTTCGCCCATTGTGCAATATTCCCCACTGCTGCCTCCCGTAGGAGTCTGGGCCGTGTCTCAGTCCCAGTGTGGCCGGTCGCCCTCTCAGGCCGGCTACCCGTCGTCGCCTTGGTGAGCCATTACCTCACCAACAAGCTGATAGGCCGCGGGCTCATCCTTCACCGCCGGAGCTTTCCACACACAGAAGATGCCTCCGTGTGTCATATCCGGTATTAGACCCCGTTTCCAGGGCTTGTCCCAGAGTGAAGGGCAGATTGCCCACGTGTTACTCACCCGTTCGCCACTAATCCCCGACCGAAGCCGGTTCATCGTTCGACTTGCATGTGTTAAGCACGCCGCCAGCGTTCGTCCTGAGCCAGGATCAAACTCTCCGTGAATGCTTCCCCGTAATCGGGGCGAACACCACGAGAGCGGAACCACAAGGAGGAATAATCCCCGCGGTTCACAGCGTCCTCGCTGTGCGCCTCCCAAAGCTTTGGAAGGACTTTCAAAGGAACCTCGCCCCAACATGACGTTGGAGACGGGGTATCAACATATCTGGCGTTGACTTTTGGCACGCTGTTGAGTTCTCAAGGAACGGACGCTTCCTTCGGCCTGCCCTCGCGGGCTTCCTCCGGGCGCTTCCCTTCGGTCTTGCGTCTCCGACTCTATCAGACCCTTTCGGCCCTGATTTCCGCCGGTGCGATCCGGCCTTTCGGCTTTCTCGCGGCTCCGACCTTACCAGATCCGTTTCCGTCTCTGGCCCCCTGCCGGAGTGGGGGCGGCCGTTTCGCTTTCGCTTTTCGGCCTTTCCGACTTTATCAGATCTTCTTTCCGTTCCGGTCCGCTTCTCGGTGAGTTGCGGGCGGTTCGAATTTCGATCCGATTCCCCTGTCGGCGGGGTGTTCACTACGTTAGCGGAATTCCTCGGTGACGCCTAATCAGACGCCCGGAACACATTTCGACATGCGAAATTCAGTCCCGTTGAGGGGCCGTGCAGTAGTGGGTTGCCGCGAAGCGGCGAAATGGCTGCCGCAGAACCGTTCCGGCTCGTTGGCAACTCGGAGAACACTACGGATCGAGGAGGGGCGTGTCAAACCGGGGTCAGTCGAGGTCGCTCAGGCGGCCGTCGGCGTCCGGCTGGGTGTCCTCGACGCGGCGCAGCAGGCGGGTCAACGCATCGCCGAGGATGCGGCGTTCCTCGCCGGAGAGGTCCTGGAGGAGGTCCTCCTCGAAGACCGTCGCCATGCGCATCGCCTCCGTCCACTTCTCGCGGCCCTCGTGGGTCAGCTCGACGATGACGCGGACGCGGTTGGTCTCGTCGCGCTCGCGGGTCACCAGGCCCTCGTTGGCCAGCCGGTCGATGCGATGGGTCATGGCGGCCGGCGTGAGGCCGAGGCGCTTGGCGAGTTCGCCGGGGCCCATGCGGTAGGGCGCGCCGGAGACGACGAGTGCCTTGAGGACCTCCCACTCGGCGTTGCTGATGCCGAGGGTGGCGGTCTGCCGTCCGTAGGCGACGTTCATCCGCCGGTTGAGGCGCTGGAGTGCGGAGACGACCTGCTCCACCTGGGGGTCGAGGTCCTGGAACTCGCGTTGGTAGGCCGCGATCTGTTCCTCGAGGCTCGGCTCGGTGCCGCCTTGGGCCGCATCTGAGGGCTCTGACATGCGGCGCAGTATGACACGAAAGCCATTGGCGTTGAAGTTCTTCGTCGTGTAGTCTTTAGCTTCGAACTTTAGGGTCGAAGTCTTGAGGGTGTGACTGTCCGGTCTTGGACGTCCCGGGCGTCGCGTACGCCGCCTCGGCTCGGCTCGGGGGTTCCGACCCGTATCCGTATTCATGACCTGACCTAGGTAGGTGAGTGTGACCACCGCGATGGGCGCCGCGCTGCGCCGGATCCAGCTGGGGAACGCGCTGAGCGCGTTCGGCAACGGCTTCACCGTGCCGTATCTGTACGTCTACGTGGCGAACGTGCGGCATCTCGGTGCGAGTACGGCTGGTGTGGTGCTGGCGATGCTGGCGATCTCCGCGCTGGTCGTGCTGCCGCTGACCGGGCGGGCCATCGACCGGCGGGGGCCGCTGCCGGTGGCCGTCGCCGGTACGGTCGCGGCCGCCGTCGGGTCGCTGGGGATCGGGCTGGCGGAGACCGAGCCGATGGTCGTCGCGTCGGCGGTGGCGCTGGGGGCCGGTATCGCGGTGATCCAGCCGGCGCTGGCCACGATGATCGTGTGGTGCTCGACGACGGTGACCCGGTCGCGGGCGTTCGCCACGCAGTTCTTCCTGAACAACCTGGGACTGGGCATAGGCGGCCTGGTCGGTGGTCAGCTGGTCGACGAGGCGCATGCGTCGAGCTTTGTGCGGCTGTTCGCCATCGAGGCCGTGATGTTCCTGGTGCTGGGGGCGGCGATCGCTTCCGTGCGGCTGCCGCGGGCGCCGAAGGTCGAGGACGCGGTGCCGACCGAGGAGCGGGCCAGGGGCGCGTGGCGGGCGCTGTTCGGCGACCGGCGGATGATGCGGCTGTGCGTGCTGGGCTTCGTGCTGTTCTTCGCCTGCTACGGGCAGTTCGAGTCGGGGCTGGCGGCGTATGCCACGGAGGTCACCCGGATCGAGCCGGCCACACTGGGCATCGCGCTGGCGGCCAACACGGCGGCGATCGTGGCGGCGCAGTTCGTGGTGCTGAAGCTGGTCGAGCGGCGGCGCCGGAGCCGGGTGATGGCGCTGGTGGGCATGGTCTGGACGGTGGCGTGGATAGCCGCCGGCCTGTCCGGGCTGGTGCACGGGAGCCAGGTGGTGGCGACCGTGCTGCTCATCTCCACGTATGCGCTGTTCGGCATCGGGGAGTCGCTGCTGTCGCCGACGGTGGCACCGCTGGTGGCGGATCTGGCGCCGGCCTCGCTGATAGGCCAGTACAACTCGGCGTTCGCGCTGGTCAAGCAGTTGGCGCTGGCGGTCGGGCCGGCCGTCGGAGCGCTGATGGTCGGGCACGGGATGTATGTCGCGTACATCGCGATGCTCGTGGCGTGCGCGGTCGGGATCACGGTGCTGGCGCTGCGGCTTGGGCGGATGCTCAGCCCGGCCCAGGACCAGCCGCACCGGGCGGTCGCCGTGCCGGCGCAGCGGGTGGAGGCCGAACCGGTGGCCGCGGGCGTGTGAGCAGGGCTCCGGGGGGGCGCCCGCTGTTGCGCGGTGCTGCCCCGGACGGAGACGGCCCAGATCCTGTCGTCGAACGCCCGGCAGACGGTTGTTTGACGACAGGGCCTAGCCCCGGGGCAGGGCGAATTCGCACCAGACGGCCTTGCCGCCGCCGGGGGTGCGGCGGGAGCCCCAGGAGGAGGCGATGGTGGCGACGATCGAGATGCCGCGGCCGGTCTCGTCGACGGGCTCGGCCCGCCGGCGGCGGGGCAGATGGTCGTCGCCGTCGGTGACCTCGATGATCAGTCGGCGGTCGGTGCGGCGCAGCCGCAGGCGCATCGGCGGGGTGCCGTGCTGGAGGGAGTTGGCGACGAGTTCGCTGGCGGCCAGGACGCCGAGGTCGTGGAGTTCCGGGGAGAAGCGCCAGGAGGCGAGGACGCCGGAGGCGAAGGCGCGGGCGCGGGGTGCCGCCTCGGTGCCGCCGTGCAGTTCGAGGGCGGCGTTGTGGAACAGCTCGGCGTCGTGCCCGGTGCGGACCGGGTTCTGGATGACGAGGATGGCGACGTCGTCGTCGTGGGCGGCGGTGATGCCCAGGGAGCGCAGCAGCCGGTCGCAGACGATGTCGGGGCTGCCGGTGGCGCCGGCGAAGGCGCGCTCCAGGGCGGCGACGCCCTCGTCGATGTCCTTGTCGCGGCGTTCGACGAGGCCGTCGGTGTAGAGGACGGCGCTGCTGCCGGGGCCGAGCGGGACGGAGCCGGAGGTGTGCAGCCAGCCGCCGGTGCCGAGCGGCGGGCCGGTGGGTTCGGCGGCCCGGCGGACACTGCCGTCGGCGTCGCGGACGAGCATCGGCAGATGGCCGGCCGAGGCGTAGACCAGGCGGCCCTCGTTGGGGTCGTGGACGGCGTAGACGCAGGTGGCGATCTGGCTGGCGTCGATCTCGGCGGCCAGGCCGTCCAGCAGCTGGAGGACCTCGTGGGGCGGGAGGTCGAGGCGGGCGTAGGCGCGGACGGCGGTGCGGAGCTGGCCCATGACGGCGGCGGCGCGCACCCCGCGGCCCATGACGTCGCCGATGACCAGGGCGGTGCGGCCGGCGCCGAGGGTGATGACGTCGTACCAGTCGCCGCCGACCGCGGCGTCGGTGCCGCCGGGCTGGTAGGTGGCGGCGACGCACAGGTCGTCGGGCTGCTCCAGTTCCTGGGGCAGGAGGGAGCGCTGGAGGGTGACCGCGGCGGCGCGCTGGCGGGCCTCGCTGGCGCGCAGCCGTTCGGCGGACTCGATCTGGTCGGTGACCTCGGCGCCGAAGACCAGGACGCCCTTGTGCGGGGCGACGCAGGCGACCTCGGGGTCGGGTGCCGGGCCGCTGGCGGCGACCTCGATGGGGGTGCAGGTGAAGGTGTAGTAGCCGTCGCGGGTGCGGTCCCCGCCGGCGCCGGCGGGGACCTTGCGGGACTTGACGGTGCGTGGTCTGCCGCTGCGCAGGACCTGGTCCATCAGGGGCAGCAGGCCCAGTTCGCCGAGTTCGGGGAGGGCCTCGCGGGCGGTGCGGCCGGCCGGGCGGGGCCCGAAGACGCCGGCGTAGGCGCTGTTGACGTAGGCGATGCGGTGCTCGGGGCCGTAGACGACGGCGACCAGGGCGGGGATGGTGCCGAGGATGTCGTGGACGGAGAGCGCGTCGACGGTCGGGGGCGCGGCGGGCGGCGGGGTGTCCTCGCCGGTGGGGTCCTCGGCGCGGGCGGCGGGGACGGCGGCGGGCGCGTCGTCGGCGGCTGCCGGCGGGGCGGAGTGCGCCGTGGGTCCCGCGGGCGGGGTGGCGGCGCGGTCGGACCGGGCGGCGGTGCGCCGCTGCGTGCCGGGGAACTTGGCGCTCCAGCGCGTGAAGATCACGGAGGGGTACCTCTTACTTCGCGTCGTCGCGCGGGGTCGGGCCGTCGGTGTGGGGGCAGGCCCCGGGGCAGGGCGGGGGGCACGATCGGCACCCTCTGGCGGAATGCAGCAAACGTCCTGAATCCTCGTGATTGTCACTCTTCGCAGATACGAGCCCACCCATGGTCACACGTCCAGTGTGGCCGACCGGACGGTCTTCCGTCAGACGCCGGGCGCCGGGGCGTAGTTCACGGTGCCGGGGCGGCCGGTGTGCGGCGGCCGGGCGGGTGGTCAACGTCCCTGGTGGGGCGGCCGGTCAGCTGGTTTCGTTGTGCCGGCCGGTGCCCGCGGCGAGTTCGAATTCGGCGCGCGGGTTCTCCAGCGAGCCGAGGGAGACGATCTCGCGTTTGAAGAGCCCGGCGAGGATCCATTCGGCGAGGATCCGGGCCTTGCGGTTGAAGGTGGGCACCCGGCTGAGGTGGTAGGCGCGGTGCATGAACCACGCGGGGTAGCCCTTGAGTTTGCGGCCGTAGACGTGGGCGACGCCCTTGTGCAGGCCGAGCGAGGCAACCGAACCGACGTAGGCGTGCTCGTAGTTGCGGATCTCGCCGCCGCGCAGGACGGCGGTGAGGTTCTGGGCGAGCACCCTGGCCTGGCGGAGGGCGTGCTGGGCGTTGGGGGCGCAGATGGCGCGGGGGGCGTCGGGAGTGGCGGGCGGCGGGGCCGTGAGGTCGGGGACGGCCGCGGCGTCGCCGGCCGACCAGGCGTGCTCCACGCCGTCCAGCCGGAGCGCGGCGGTGCACTTGAGGCGGCCGTGGTCGGTCAGCGGCAGTCCGCTCGCGGCCACGACGGGGTGCGGTTTGACGCCGGCGGTCCACACCACCGTCCTGGTGGGGAAGCGGGAGCCGTCGCTGAGCCGGACGACGCGCTTCTCGCAGGACTCCAGGCGGGTCTCCAGCCGGACGTCGATGTTGCGGGCGCGCAGTTCGCGGACGGTGTAGCGGCCCATGTCGGGGCCGACCTCGGGCAGGATCCGGCCGCTGGCCTCGACCAGCATCCACCGCATGTCCTCGGGGCGGACGTTGTGGTAGTAGCGGGCGGCGTAGCGGGCCATGTCCTCCAGCTCGGCCAGGGCCTCCACGCCGGCGAAGCCGCCGCCGACGAAGACGAAGGTCAGTGCCGCGTCGCGGATCTCGGGGTCGCGGGTGGAGGAGGCGATGTCGAGCTGTTCGAGGACGTGGTTGCGCAGCCCGATGGCCTCCTCGACGGTCTTGAAGCCGATGCCGACGTCGGCCAGGCCGGGGACGGGGAGGGTGCGGGAGACCGAGCCGGGCGCGAGGACCAGTTCGTCGTAGGCGAAGGTGAGGGCGGCGGCGCCGGCCTGTTCCGCGGCCAGGGTGGAGATGGTGGCCGTGCGCTCGTCGTGGTCGAGGGCGGTGACCTCGCCGATGACGACGGTGCAGTGCGGCAGGACGCGGCGCAGCGGGACGACGACGTGGCGCGGGGAGATGGCGCCGGCGGCGGCCTCCGGCAGGAACGGCTGGTACGTCATGTACGGCTCGGGGTCGACGACGACGATCTCGACCGTGCCCTGTCGCAGCTCCTGCCTGAGCGTCCGCTGCAGCCGCAGGGCGGTGTACATCCCCACGTAGCCGCCGCCGACCACCAGGATGCGTGCCACGTCGTCCGAATACTCCGAGGACACAGTCTTCACAGAGGTTCTCCTCGCGGTGTCGACCAGGCCGGGGCGCCACCGGGCGGCCGGGCGGGCGGCACGGCCACCGTCGGGTGCTGTGCCCCCGGCGCGCACAGCACTGTTCCATGACGCACTGCCGCGACGCCTTTGTCCACAGGCCGGGCGAAAAGTATGTCCGCGGCGAGCGGCGGTGCGGAGCCGGACATTCCGGCCGAGCGGTGCGAAGTACGCTGGTCAGGCGGAGATTGGCGCGGAGTGGAAGGACGGGCGAGCGGGGCGGATCGGGTCCATTGGGCCGATCGGGGGGCACGGGGTGCGGAGCGCCCCCTTCAATCTTGACGCGGGCTCAACTATGTTCGTATGTCGTTGGGGTGCACCCTCTCGTCGGGTGACCCCGACCGTCAGGGCGGGGAGTCTCCGGGGGGAGACGTCATTACCGGGGGATCACTTATGCACATTCAGGGCTCTCAATGGCCGGCGGCGGTCGCGGTGACCGCCGCCTCCGACGGTGCGAACGGCGCCGGCGGCAACGGAACGGGCGCGATGACCGGCGCCAACGGCCGGAGCACGCCGCTGCGGGTGGACGCCCAGCGCAATCTGGAACACGTGCTGCGGGCGGCCCGCGAGGTCTTCGGCGAGCTGGGGTACGGCGCGCCGATGGAGGACGTGGCGCGGCGCGCCCGGGTCGGAGTGGGAACGGTCTACCGCCGCTTCCCGAGCAAGGACGTACTGGTCCGGCGGATAGCCGAGGAGGAGACCTCCCGGCTGACCGAGCAGGCGCGGGCCGCACTGGGTCAGGAGGACGACCCGTGGTCGGCGCTGGCGCGCTTCCTGCGGACGTCGGTCGCCTCGGGGGCCGGGCGGCTGCTGCCGCCGGGCATCCTGCGGGTGGACGCGGGCGAGGAGCGGGCGCCGGGCGGTGCGGGCGAGCCGCGGCTGCCGGAGGGCGGCACCGAGGCCCGGGTGCCGTTGCAGCGGGTGGCGCCCGGTGAGGCGGAGGTGCCGCGGGCGGGTGCCGAGTCCGAGGAGACGCCCGGCGGGCAGGCGCTGCTGGAGGTCGTCGGGCGGCTGGTCGAGCGGGCCCGGGCGGCGGGTGCGCTGCGGACCGATGTCACGGTCTCCGATGTGCTGCTGGTCATCGCCACGGGCGCACCGGCACTGCCCGATCCGGGGCAGCAGCAGGCGGCGTCCGCGCGGCTGCTGGAGATCCTGCTGGAAGGGCTGCGGTCACGGCCCGCCCGGTGAGGTGCGGCGACCGGCTCCGCGGTGGGGGCGCCCCGTCGGGCGCTCCCGAGGAGCCGGTGTGCGCGCCGGGGGTCCCGGGTGCGGGGCCTCCCGATGGGGCGGCCGCCCCTGGGGGTGCCGGCCGCGGGACGTTCCGTACGGGTGAACGCCAGTGTGGTCGCCCCGGATGAGTGGTTGCCCGTCGGAGCACTGAAGCCCGGGCGGCGGGTGTGGCAGGCTTGCGCGGTGGTGCGGTGCGACGGCGGCTTCGGGGGCCTGGGCGATGGGTGTTGACGGGCGGGACGAGCGGCGCGGCGAGAGCGTGGAACGGCCGTCGGACCAGGTGCCGGGCCAGGCCGGGCCGCCGGATGCGGCGTCCACGGGCGACGGCACGGAGGAGACCGGGCCCAGTGTGCCGGCGCAGCGCAGCCGCTCCCGGCGGCCGGAGCAGCCCTCCGACGGGCTGGTGGACGGGGCGGCCGAGGAGCGGGGCGCGGGACTGCCGCCGTCCGACGCCGTGCTGCTCGCCGCGTTGCGGGCCGGGGACGACAGCGCCTACGAGGAGCTGTACCGCCGGCACGCCGAGGCGGTGCGCCGGTACGCGCGCGGCTGCTGCCGGGACGCCCACACCGCAGAGGACCTGACCGGCGAGGTCTTCGCGCGGACCCTCCAGGCGGTGCGCGGCGGGGCGGGGCCGGATGCGGCGGTGCGCGCCTATCTGCTGACGACCGTCCGGCGGGTCGCCGCGCACTGGGCGCGGACCGCCCGGCGGGAGCAACTGGTCGAGGACTTCGCGGTGTTCGCGGTGTCGGCGGCCGGTACGGCGCTGGACGACGACACCATGGATCCGGGTGCGGACGTGCGGGCGATGCACGAGGCCGAGCAGACCATGGCGGTGCAGGCGTTCCGCAGTCTGCCGGAGCGCTATCAGACGGTGCTGTGGCACACCACCGTCGAGGACGGGTCGCCGAGCGAGGTCGCGCCGCTGCTCGGGCTGACCGCCAACGCCACCGCCGTGCTGGCGCACCGCGCCCGGGAAGGGCTCAAGCAGGCGTACCTGCAGGCGCATGTGAGCCAGTCGCTGACCGCGGGCGGCGACTGCGCGCGGTACGCCGACCGGCTCGGCGCGTACGCCCGGGGCGGGTTGCGGACGCGGGCCGAGCGGGGGCTGCGCAAGCATCTGGAGGAGTGCGCGCGGTGCCGGAGCGCGGCGCTGGAGGTCGCGGACGTCAACGAGCGGATCGGGGCGCTGCTGCCGGTCGCGGTCATCGGTTGGTTCGCGGCCGGGTACGCCGTCAAGGGGGCCGCCGCGGTGGCCGGGTTCGCCGGGGCCGGGGCGGCGGCCGGGGCCGGGGCGGCCGCGGCCGCCTCGGGGTCCGGTTCCGGGGCGTCGGGCGGTGCCGGCGGGGCGGCCGCGGGCGAGGGGCTGGCCGCGCCGGTGAAGATCGGCATCGGGGCCGGGCTGGTGGTCGCGGCGGGTGCGGCGCTGGCGTTCGCGCTGGCCGGGTCGCCGGCACCGGCGCCGCACCCGCGGGCGCAGCCGCGGCCGTCGTCCGTGCCCGCCCCGGCGCCGTCGCCCACCCCGCGGCCGCCGGTCGGCGCGCCGGGCGCCAAGCCGGTCCCGGAGCCGACTCCGACGCCCACGCCCACGCCCACGCCGTCCGAGCCGACCCGTACGCCGGCCCCGACGCCCAGTCCGGCGCCGCCGAAGCCGTCGCCACCTGCCACACCCACGCCGACACCCACACCCACACCCACACCCACACCGACTCCCACGCCTGCCCCCACGCCGCCGACGACCTATCAAGTCGACGCACTGGCATACGACTTCGCGGGGGACGGCACCGGACCGGAGGTCCGTACGCTCGACAGCAGCTGGCTGTGGCGGCGGCACCACCCGAGCATCGGCGGGACGGCCTATCCCAACGGGGTGAGCGTGCACGCCTCGTCCTCGGTGGTCATCGACCTCAACCGGCAGTGCACGGCCTACGACGCGATGGCCGGTGTGGACGACCTCGGCCTGGGGCTGGGCGCGTTGCGCTTCTCGGTGTACGCGGACGGGGTGCGGCTGTGGCGGTCGGCGGTGGTGCACGGCGGTGAGGCGGCGGTGCCGGTACATGTCCCGTTGGCGGGGCGGAAGACGCTGCGCCTGGTGGTCGAACCGCGGGAGGCGGGCGATCTGGTGGCGCTGGGGGACTGGGCCCGGGCGCGGATCAGCTGTCGGTGAGCGGCCGACGCCCCGGTTCTGTCGGGGCGTTCGGGCTGGTTCCGTCCGGGCGCCCGGCCCGGTTCGTCGGGGCGGGCTCCTGTGGGGGCGGGGCTCCCGTCGGGGTCGCTGGTCGTCTGTGGTGGCGGGGGCCGGGGGCTCCTCCTGTTCGCTGTCCACTGGGGCGTAGTGGCTCCGTCGGCCGTAGCCGCCCAACGGGGCGCAGCATGCCTCGGGAGGCGGCCGGCAGGGCAGTCATGGCCGAAGCTCCGGAGCGAGCGCCGGCGTGCAGCGGTCCGACCCGCGGGCGAGTCGGTCGCTTCCCCAGCGTGCGTCCGGTCGCCGTGCGCCGGAGGTCGGCGCCGTTCTGCCGGGCGCGTCGGAGGGTGGGCGTGCGCCGGATGTCCGCCCCCAGGGAAGGGCGGGGCGGGGTGGCCGGTGGGAGTGGTCGTCCCGGGGCGGCGGGGCCCGGTGCCGGGCGGGTCAGGTGAGTCGTGCGCGGGGGACGCCCCCGGCGAGCGCCCGTTGCCGGGGGGCCTCCGCGCCCGTCCAGCACGAGCCGCGGCGGGCCAGCAGTCGGCGCAACCACAGTTCCGTGGCGGCCAGTTCGGCCAGACCGTCCAGGGGGAGCGGGGCGCCGTCGGCCGCCGCCCGGAGTGCGCTGCGGACCACCCGTGCCTCGATCAGCCCGGCGTCCGCGAGCAGCGGCGCGTCGAAGAGCCGGAGCAGTTCGCCGACCGCGGCGCGCAGGCCGGCGCGGGCGGCGGCGGTGTGGGTGTGCGGGACGGCGGCGCCCCAGCCGGGCGGCAGGTCCCGTACGCCGGCGCCGGCCAGGACCGCGCGCAGGACGGACGCCCGGGCGCCGGGCTGGACCCGGAGGGTGTCGGGCAGCGCGCGGCAGGCGAGCACCACCTGGTTGTCCAGGAAGGGGGCGTGCAGCCGCTGGCTGCGGACCTCGGCGGCCTGCTCGAAGATCCGGTGGTCGGCGGCCTGACGGGCCAGGGCGGCGCGGGCCCGCCGTTCGCCGGGGCGGCCCGCGGCCGGCGAGCGGTGCGCGGCGTCCCCGAGGCGGACCGACACCTCGGCCAGGGCCTCCCCGGTGAGCCAGCGGGCCGCGGGCCCGGGGCGGCACCAGGTGAGCGCGGCCAGTGAGGCGTCCACCGCGCCGGCGGCCACCGGCTCGTCGGCGAACCGCCGCTCCAACAGGAGGCGCGCGGCCTCGGCGATCCCGGTGGCGTAGGGGGTGCGGGCGAGCTTCCGGGCGGCGCGGTAGACGGTGAACGGGACCAGGACGGAGTGCGCGGACGGGCCGTCGGCCCTGGCCAACGCGGTGACCGGGCGCAGCAGATGGCGCCGGCGGCGGTCCATCAGGAGGTCGGCGAGGCGGGCCGGGTGGGCGTCGAGGACCTGGCGGGCGCCGTTGCCGACGAAGTGGTCGGCGCCGCCGGACAGCAGGCGTCTGCGGTGCCGGCCGGCGAGGGTCAGCGAGGGGCCGGGCTCGTCCGTGAGCGGGAGGGCGTCCAGGCCGGTGTACGGGAGGGCCTCCTCGCCGGCCGCGACGACGACGTGGTGCAGCCGGGGATCGGCGGCGAGGCCGCGGGCGCGCTCCAGCTCCGCCTCGTGCTGGGCCCGGTCGCCGTGCGCGGCGCGGTCGTTGAAGGTGACCGCCAGCAGGCGCTCGCCGTGGCCGTCGATCCGCCCGGGCTGCCCGGGGAGGCCGGCGGCCAGGAGGGCGAGCGTGCCGGAGGCGCTGCCTCCGGAGAGGTCGGCGCCGATGCCGGGGGCGGGGCCGCCGCGCGCCGCCCGCCGCTCCGCGGGGCCCATGCCGGGCACCGGGCCGGGATCGAGCCGGTCGGGGCCGTCCGGGTCGGGGGCGAAGCGGGGGGCCGCCAGGCGGGCGCGGACGGCCTCCACGAGGGCTTCGCGGACGCCGTCCACGGCCTGTTCCGGGGCGAGTTGGGGGGCGGCGACGGCCAGGGAGGCGGGCGGCTCGTAGGAGGCGATCTCGCTGCTGCCGGTGCGCAGCACCAGGGCGTGGCCGGGCGGGATCCGGCGGACGCCGTCGTAGGGGGTGCCGGCGCCCAGTGCCTCGGGGGCGTCCGGGCAGGCCAGCCGGGCGGCCAGGTGGCCGACGTCGAGGCCGGCGCCCACGAGGTCGGCCAGCGGCAGGGCGGCGGTGGCGTAGGCGGTCCCGCCGGCCCACCGGGTGTGGAAGACGGGGCGGGCGCCGGCCAGATCCCCGGTGATGGTGATCCGGCGGCCCACTCGGGCGACGGCGGTGTAGCCGCCCGGCCAGGCGGTGAGGTGCCGCAGCGCGCCTCCGCGGGCGGCGAGCAGGGCCACCTTCAGCTGGTCGTCGGTGGCGCCGCAGACCCCGAAGACGGCGAGCCGGGTCTCCGGGTCGGACTGGACGACGCGGACCTCGTGGGGCCGCCAGTCGCCCACCGCCCAGAGGGGGTCGGGGTCGCCCCACAGGAGCTGCGCGCCCACGGGCAGCAGCGCCCGGCACTCCTTGCCGGTGGTCGCGGCACTGCTCCATCCCACCAGCCAGCGCATCGCCGCCTCCACCCGATTCCCCGTCCGCCGGGGTGGTCGGGACCGCCCCGCACAGCGGATTCCCCAGCCGTCGTGCGGACCATGCTGCCATGGCGGTGGCCGGTGGGAGGCGTCGGAGGAGGCCCGGACACGGGCGGGTGGCGGGCGCGGAGGGGTGGCGCACCAGGGCGGCACGGTGCCGCGCGGGGCGTGCGCCGGCGGCCCCGGATGACCCCCCGTGTGGCCCCCGGAGCGGCCGACGGCGTGAAAGCACCACCCGTCGCTTTTCGGCCAAACTCCTTACGCGGCAGACGAGTTGGTGCGCGGACGCCGCGACGGCCACGGCGCTGTGCGGTGCGGCGGCCGGGCCCGGCCCGGTCCCCGCGACGGTCCGGGAAGCGGGCTGCGCCTCCCGGACCGGACCGCCACCCGCGGGGAATGAGGTGGCGGTGTCCCCCAGCCCACTGGATCCAGTGCAGCGGGCCGACCCACGCAGAACTCATCGAAGCGCCGGGGTCGTTGAGCGGCCAGCGCGCACGCACGGGCGCATGGGCACACGTACCCGGAGCACATGCCAATTCCCGCACCCCCGTTTGAACACGAATCTCGCCATCCAAGACACCGACTCTTAACGGTAGGGATCCGGCGAACTACTCTGGGTGGACGCATGCCCCGGGGTACGGGGCGGCTGTCGCTGTGTCGAGGGGTGCGCATGTCCAGCAATACACGCGGGCCGAACGAAAAGCTCGGCACCGTTCTCGCCCTCGCGGGGATCAGCAACGCCGGACTGGCGCGCCGGGTCAACGACCTCGGCGCGCAGCGCGGCCTGACGCTTCGCTACGACAAGACGTCGGTGGCCCGATGGGTCTCCAAGGGCATGGTGCCCCAGGGCGCCGCGCCCCATCTGATCGCGTCGGCGATCGGCAGCAAGCTCGGGCGCCCGGTCCCGCTGCACGAGATCGGGCTGGCCGACGCCGATCCGGCGCCCGAAGTGGGGCTCGCCTTCCCTCGCGACGTCGGCGCGGCGGTGCGTTCGGCGACCGAGCTGTACCGTCTCGATCTCGCCGGACGGCGGGGCAACGGCGGCGGCATCTGGCAGAGCCTGGCCGGATCCTTCGCCGTCAGCGCGTACGCCACCCCCACGTCCCGCTGGCTGATATCGCCGACCGACAGTTCGGTGGCGCGGGAGGCGGCCGAGGCGCGGGAGAAGGACGCGGCGGCCGCCGGTGACGCGGGCGTCCCGCAGCACGTCGGCCACAGTGACGTCACCAAACTGCGCGAGGCGGCCGAGGACGCCCGGCGCTGGGACTCCAAGTACGGGGGCGGGGACTGGCGTTCGTCCATGGTGCCGGAGTGCCTCCGGGTGGACGCGGCGCCGCTGCTGCTCGCCTCGTACAGCGACGAGGTGGGCCGGGCGCTCTTCGGGGCGACGTCCGAACTCACCCGCCTGGCGGGCTGGATGGCCTTCGACACCGGCCAGCAGGAGGCCGCCCAGCGGTACTACATCCAGGCGCTGCGGCTGGCCCGGGCCGCCGCCGACGTCCCGCTGGGCGGGTACGTACTGGCGTCGATGTCCCTGCAGGCGACCTACCGCGGGTTCGCCGACGAGGGCGTGGATCTGGCCCAGGCCGCCCTGGAGCGCAACCGCGGGCTGGCCACCGCGCGCACCATGAGCTTCTTCCGCCTGGTGGAGGCACGGGCGCAGGCCAAGGCCGGGGAGGCGCGGGCCTGCGAGGTGGCGCTGAAGGCGTCCGAGGGCTGGCTGGAGCGGTCCCGCAGCGGCGACCCGGATCCGTCCTGGCTCGACTTCTACTCCTACGAGCGCTTCGCGGCCGACGCCGCCGAGTGCTATCGGGATCTGCGGCTGCCCCGTCAGGTGCGGCGCTTCACCGAGCAGGCGCTGTCCCGGCCGACGGAGGAGTTCGTCCGGTCGCACGGCCTGCGCCTCGTCGTGTCCGCCGTCGCCGAACTGGAGTCCGGCAATCTGGACGCGGCCTGTGCCGCCGGTGCCCGGGCCGTCGAGGTCGCCGGGCGGATCTCCTCGGCCCGCACCACGGAGTACGTCCGCGATCTGCTGCACCGCCTGGAGCCGTACGGGGACGAGCCCCGGGTGGTCGAACTCCGCGAGCGGGCGCGGCCGTTGCTGGCGGCGCCGGCATAGCGGCGGTGCGGCCGGGCAGGGGAGGCGCTCGGCGGGGCCGGGCGGCGGCCGCCGGGAGCGCGCCGGTGGGCTGTCCTTCGCCGCAGGTCAGACAGGTCACTGCGGATTGTCGGTGGGGCCCGTCATGATGGACTACGTCGTCGGCGTTGACGCGCGGGCCCGCGGCGACGGGTGGGCCGGTGGTCATGCGGTTGGGGAGGTGCAGTGGCGGCGTACGACTGCGATGTGCTGGTGATCGGTGCCGGGATCGTGGGGCTTTCCACGGCCCATGCCCTCACGCGTGCGGCGCCGGGCATACGCGTCGTGGTGCTGGAGAAGGAGGACGGCGCGGCCCGCCACCAGACGGGGCGCAACAGCGGCGTGATCCACAGCGGCATCTACTACCCGCCGGGCTCGCTGAAGGCCCGCTTCGCCCTGCGCGGGTCGGCGGAGATGGTGAAGTTCTGCGCCGAGCACGACATCCCGCACGAGGTCACCGGCAAACTGATCGTCGCCACGGAGCGCGCCGAGCTGCCCCGGTTGCACGGCCTCATCCAGCGCGGCCGCGAGCACGGCCTGCCGGTGCGGGAGCTGGGCCCCGCGCAGATCGCCGAGTACGAACCCGAGGTGCGCGGCCTGGCCGCCATCCATGTCGGCACGACCGGTGTCTGCGACTTCGGTGCGGTGGCTCGGCAGCTGGGGCGTCTCGCGCAGGAGGACGGCGCCCGGGTCGTGTTCGGCGAGGAGGTCACCACGATCGCCCGGCGGCCGGGGCGGGTCGCGGTCCGCACCGCCGGCGGCACGGTCCACCGCGCCCGCGCCCTGGTGAACTGCGCCGGGCTGCACTGCGACCGGGTGGCACGGCTGGCGGGCGACGCCCCGGGCATGCGGATCGTCCCGTTCCGGGGCGAGTACTTCACGCTGGCGCCGGAGCGCGCCGGACTGGTCCGCGGTCTGGTCTACCCGGTCCCCGACCCGGCCTTCCCGTTCCTGGGCGTCCATCTCACCCGCGGCGTCGACGGCTCCGTCCACATCGGGCCGAACGCCGTGCCCGCACTGGCCCGCGAGGGCTACGACTGGCGCACCGTCCGCCCCGCCGAGCTGGCCGGGACGCTCGGCTATCCCGGTTCCTGGCGGATAGCCCGCCGCCACTGGCGCTACGGCGCGGGCGAGCTGCACCGCTCGCTGTCCCGCAGCGCCTTCACGGAAGCGGTCCGCCGGCTGCTGCCGGCCGCCCGTGAGGAGGACCTCCGGCCGGCGCCGGCCGGGGTCCGCGCCCAGGCCGTGCTGCCCGACGGCACCCTCGTCGACGACTTCCTCTTCGCCGAGTCCCCCGGCATGATCCACGTTCTCAACGCCCCGTCGCCGGCCGCGACGGCCTCCCTGCCGATCGGGCGGGAGGTGGCCCGGCGGGTGACGCGGCTGCTGGGGATACCGGAGCGCGCGGCGACGGACGAGGGTCCCGGGGGCTCCGGGGGGCTTGGGGGTCCCGGGGGCTTCGCGGGGTGAGCGACCGCCGGGGCGGGCCGCGGCCCGGCGGCCGGCAGGGTCCCGCGGTGGGACGCTGACCTGCGCGTTCGATGCGATGCCGGGCTGCGGAGCCGGGCGCCGGCCGGGGCCGCGGGCCGTCGGGCGGCCGGCGGCGTTCCGGTCCACCGCGGCGGCGTCCGTAGAATCGGGAGCACTGTGCCCGAGAATCCCGCCCTCCCCGAGACCACCGCCCCCGACGCCGACGCCACGGGCGCGGACGCCGGGGTGCCCGCCGCCGCGCGCCCGCTCGGCGCCACCGCCGCCTCGGCCGCCGTGCCCCGGCGCGGCGCCCCGATGTTCCCCGACGGTACGGGCCCTGCGGCCGACCCCGCTGGCTCGCACCACGAGCGGCGGATCCGGTCCTTCCAGCCGCGCCGCAGCCGCGTCACCGCCTCCCAGGCCGGGGCCCTGCGCCGCCTGTGGCCCACCTGGGGCGTGGACGTCGACGGGCTCTCCCGTCTGGACCTCGACGCGTTCTTCGGCGGACTGCCGGTCGTGCTGGAGATCGGTTTCGGGATGGGCGAGGCCACCGCGCAGATGGCCGCGGCCGACCCGGGCACCGGCATCCTCGGCTGCGATGTGCACACACCCGGCCAGGGCCACCTGCTCGGTCTCGCGGAGCGGAACGGCCTGTCCAACGTCCGGGTGGCCAACGGCGACGCGATCATCCTGCTGCGCGAGATGCTCGCCCCGGAGTCCCTGGCCGGCCTGCGCATCTACTTCCCGGACCCCTGGCCCAAGAAGCGCCACCACAAGCGCCGGCTGATCCAGCCCGAGTTCGTGGCCCTGGCGTCCACCCGGCTCGCGCCCGGCGCCCTGGTGCACTGCGCCACCGACTGGGAGCCCTACGCCGAGCAGATGCTGGAGGTGCTCTCCGCCGAGCCCACGCTGGAGAATCTGCACTCCGGCTACGCGCCCCGGCCCGACTTCCGGCCCTTCACCCGGTTCGAGGGCCAGGGGCTGGACAAGGGGCACGTCGTGCACGACCTGCTCTTCCGCCGACGGGGCTGACGGCCGCCCCCGGGGCAGCAGCCCGCGGAAGATCCTGGTCCAGGCCCGGTAAACCCGTATGCCCGCACTCCCCCGCCGTCGTTAGGGTCGATGGGTGTACCCGTCACCGCCGCCGCTCCCCGAGCACGCAGCCGGCCCGTCGCCGTACACGTACGCCGACGCCCACCGGGGGCATCGGCGCTGGTCCGCGCCCTGGCACAGCAGGACCGTCCGGGCCGTCGCACTGGCCGCGCTGCTCACGCTCTCCGGGGTGCTCATCCTCGGGATAGTGCGGCGGCAGACCGGCACCGAGGGGTTCCTGGTCGGCGTCGGGCTGGCCGTCTTCCCGGTGCCGCTGCTCATCGCGGCCTTCTGCTGGCTGGACCGGATCGAGCCCGAGCCGTGGCGGAACCTCGCGTTCGCCTTCGCCTGGGGGTCGTGCGCCGCCACCCTGGTCGCGGTCCTGGCCAACGGCTTCGCCACCGACTGGCTGGCCAACAACATCGCCTCGGCGTCGCCGACCGAGGCCCAGGCGTGGGGCTCGACGGTCATCGCCCCGATCGTCGAGGAGGTGATGAAGGCCGCCGCCGTCCTGCTGCTCTACCGCTTCCGCCGCCGGGACTTCGACGGCATCACCGACGGCATCGTGATCGCCGGGATCACCGCCACCGGCTTCGCCTTCACCGAGAACGTCCTCTATCTGGGCAGCGCCTTCGGCGAGGACCAGTCCATGGGGCACACCGGCCTGAACTCCCTCACCGCCGGCACCTTCTTCGTGCGGATCGTGGTGTCCCCGTTCGCGCATCCGCTCTTCACGATCCTCACCGGCCTGGCGGTCGGGGCGGCGGCGGCCCGCTATCCGCGGCGCCGCGGGGCCCGCGCCGGGCTCGTCCTCCTCGGCCTGGCCACCGCCGTCCTGCTGCACGGCATCTGGAACGCCGCCTCCGACCTCGGCGACGCCGGCTTCCTCAGCGTCTACGGCCTGTTCATGGTCCCGGTCCTGCTGGGCCTGACCTGGCTGGCGCTCTGGGCCCGACGGCAGGAGCTGCTCTCCGTCCGCGAGCATCTCGCCCCGTATGTCGCCACCGGCTGGCTGGCGTCGCCGGAACCCACCGCGCTCTCCTCCCTCCGCACCCGCGCGCTGGCCCGCGACATCGCCCGCCGTGCCCACGGCCCGGCCGCCGCCCGCGCCGTCACCTCCTACGTGGCCCTGGCCACCGCCCTCTCCTTCCACCGCCGACGCGCCCGTCTGACGGGTCCGCCGCCGGACTTCGCCGCCCGGGAGCGGGAGTTGCTGGAGGGCCTGTGGCGCCACCGGCCGTGGGCGGGACCGGCGCTGCTCCAGGCGTGGGCGGGCGGGACGGGCATGCCGGGCCCCGCCGCGCCACCGGCCGGCGAGCCGCGCCGGGAGCCGTGAGCCGGTAGCGACCGTGCTCCCGTAGGGGCCGTGGGCCGCGCGTAGGCTCAGGGGAGTTGTCCGTACAAGGGAGGATTCTGCGATGGCTGGGATACCGACGAGCGTGGTGGCGGCCACGGGCCTGGTGGGCGGCTACGGCGTGGCCCGCTGGACCAGGAAGCGGCCGCTGGGCGGGGTCGCGCTGGCGGCCGCCGGTGCGGTGGCGGCCCGGGGCTGGCAGCAGAAGGCCGGCACGAAGGCGGCCGCGGCGCTGAGCGGTGCCTATGTGGCGGCGTTCGCGGGCTCGCACCCGCTGGCCAAGAAGATCGGGGCGTGGCCGTCGGTGTTCGCGGTGGCGGGCGGGGTCGCCCTGGCCTCGTGGGCGGTGGCGGACCGGCGCGGCTAGCGAGCCTGGTCGGTGGACGGTGCGGGGCGCGCGGCGATGCTGCGCGCCCCGCACCGTTCCCGTGTGCGGCACCCGTGCGGGCCCCTACGGCGCCGGTCCGTCAGACGGCGGCCCCGTGGGCGCGCAGCCAGGGCAGCGGGTCCGCCGGGGCGCCGGCGTGCGGGCGGACCTCCAGGTGGAGGTGCGGGCCGGTGGCGTTCCCGGTGGCGCCGACGCGGCCGATCACGTCGCCCGTGTGGACCCGGCCCGTCGTCCTGACCATGGAGGACAGGTGGCAGAACCACAGCTGGGTGCCGTCGTCGAGGGTGAGGACGATGCGGTAGCCGTATGCGCCGGCCCAGCCCGCCTGGGTGATGGTCCCGTCGTGAACGGCCTTGACCGGCGTGCCCGTTGGGGCGGTGAAGTCCTGCCCGGTGTGCTCCGCGGCCCAGCGGTCGCCGGCCTGCCCGAAGCCGGCGCCGAGGGTGTACGAGGAGAGCGGGGCGACGGACGTCCTCGCCTGGTGGGCGGGGTGCTCGGCCGCCGCATTCGGGTGCCGGGCCACGGGCGCCGCCGCCTGGTGCCCGGTCGCCGCGGCCGTCGTGCCCTGCGGCTCCGCCTTCTCCTCCGCGGTCGTCGAGGTCGGCTGCGCGGCCTCCTCCTGCTGCCGGCCGGGCGCGTCCGCGGCCGCCTCGGCCGCCTCGGCGGCCTGTTCCGCGGCGCTCTGCCGGGCGTCGGCCTGCTGGAGGATGCGGTGGCGCAGCGCCTCGGCGGGGCCCGCGGCCCCGGCGTCCCCGTCGGCGTCAGCGGTCCGGGAGGGCGGCGCGGGGGCGTCCCGGAGCGTGCCGGCGGTGTCGTCGACCGCCCCGCCGGGGTCGGGCATCGAGATCGGGACCGGCGGCCGGCCCTCGGCCGCGGCCACCCCGCTCGCGCCGACCGCCGCGATCACGCCGACGCCCAGCGCCGTACCGCCGCGTGCGAGGCCGCCGCGCTGCCTCGCCACCCGGTGCTTGCCGCGGACCGGGCGGCCGGCGTCGCCGTCGCCCGTCTCGTCGCCCGGGAGCCAGTCGTCCGCGTCGCCGGCGGGGCCGTGGGACGGCTCGTCACCGGACGGCCGCCCCCGCTCGCCCTGGGGCACCTGGGTCGCCTGGGATGTCTGTGCTGCCCGGGCCGCCGCCTGGGAGGACCGGTCGTGGAAGAACGGCTCCCGAGGCGGCGCGCCGTCCGCCAACTCCTCGTAGGACGACGGAACTTGGGCCGGCATGACGGGGGAACCGGCAGCGGCGGGGGCACCGGGGCCGGCGGGGCCGCCGGGACCGACCGCGCCGCCGAAGTCGGCGGGGCCGCCGGGGCCATAGGTGGACGGGCCTTGTGGGGCGGGCCTGTTGGACGCCACGGGGGCGTTCTCCTTTCCTTCCTTCTCGCCTACCGGGTTAGCTGACGGGTTCGGAGCAGGAAGGTCTCCTACGGGCACCCCTTGGCGAGCGGCGCCCGATTCACCCCAAGATGGTGGTTCCCCGGTTCCCTCGACTCAATTCCCTGCAATTCCAGGCGGATCCGGCAGTGCCCGCGAAACCGTCCGATCCGGGCGAGTCGACCCGGGTCGAGGACACGGGTCGCGCCGTTCGAACCGTTGGCTCGGGCGGGTGACATGAGGGTCGTTCTGGACGTGCGGGAACAGCGCGTACAGGATTCGGCGTCGGCGCACGGAGCCGCCACTGGCGACGGCTGGGACGACCGCGCTCCGTTATCGGACAGTAATAGAGACGGCTGGGGAAATCCAAGCGTTCCCACGAATCTGCGGGCGTTCCGCAAGCCTCCCGCGGGGGCCCTGACGGGAACTTTTACTGCCATCTCTGCCGTAAACGGGGCGAGTTGCCCCCGCCTCGCCAAACGATCTCGCGACGATTGTGCACCAGTTGTTATGCGGAGGGACGCACCACGATCACGGAGCGTAAGGGCGATAACGTCGCCCCATGGTCGTCAACGTCGCGCACACCGGAAACGGCGGAAACGCCGGGAACACCGGGAACACCGTCAACAGCCCGCAGGAAGTGGCGGCCAGGTACCGGGAGTTCTCCCGGCAGCAGGCGCGGGGCCGGTCCGACGCCCACGAGGAGCTGACCGCCCGGATCGGCCGGGACGACGAGCTGTGCGAGCTGATCGCGGCCTCGCTGCCGGCCGGCAACAAGCAGCAGCCCGACCTCCTGCTCGCCGCGGTGCGCCATCTCGACGGCCCGCACGCGGAGTCGGGGCCGCGCGGCGAGTCGGCGTACGGGCGCTGGCGCGAGTGGACCATCCGGCACTGGGACGAGGTCCGCGCGGTGATCATGAGCCGCGCCACCCAGACCAACGAACCGGCGCGCTGCGCCACGCTGCTGCCGCTGCTGGCTCGTCTGCCGCAGCCGCTGGCCCTCCTGGAGGTCGGCACCTCGGCGGGGCTGTGCCTGCACCCGGACCGCTACCGCTACCGGTACGTCCAGGAGGGGCGGCCCGGGAAGGACGGCCCCTACGGGAGCGACGCCGGGGAAGGCGGCGCGACCTTCACGGCCGGTGCCCCGGGCAGCCCGGTCACCTTCACCTGCCGGACCAGCGGTCCCGCGCCCGGCGGCGACGGGGCGCTGCGCGGCGCGCTGCCCGAGATCGTCTGGCGCGGCGGCATCGACCTGAACCCGCTCGACCCGGTCGGCGAGCCGGACGATCTGCGCTGGCTGCGCGCCCTCCTCTGGCCCGGCGACGAGGCCCGTACGGCGCGGCTCTCGGCGGCCGTCGAGGCGGTGCGGGGCGCGCCGCGCCCGGTCCTGGTGCGCGGCGACCTGGTGGACGAACTGCCGGCGCTGGCCGCCCAGGCGCCGCCCGAGGCGACCCTCGTGGTGTTCCACAGCTCGGTGCTGAACTACCTTCCGCTCGCCCGGCGCGAGGAGTTCGCCCGCCTCGTGCGGTCGCTGCTCGCCGAACGGGACGGCGGGGGCCACTGGATCTCCCAGGAGCACCACAGCGTGCTCCCGTGGATCGACGCGCCGGAGCACCGCTCCCCGGGGCCGGACGACGCCCTGCTGCTGACCCTCGCCGTGGACGAGCGCCCGGTGGCCCTGACGGGCCCGCACGGCCAGCACGTGCGCTGGCTCGGCCCCGCGCTGCCGTAGCCGCGCGGGGGCCGCCCGGCCCGGCCGGAAACCGTCAGCGCGGCGACGCCCCGTCGGACGGCCCCTGGATGTCCAGGGGCCGCTGGACCGCCAGCAGGGCCATGTCGTCCGCGGGGCCCCCACGGGTGTGCCGGGCGACGTCCTCGACCACCACGTCCAACAGGTCGTCGGGCCCGCTGAACTGACTCCCGCGCAACCGGGCGCGCGGGTCGTAGAACCGCCCGGCCCGGTCGCGGGCCTCGGTCACCCCGTCGGTGAACAGGAGCAGCAGCGCCCCGGCCGGGAGGAACGTCTCGTCCGAGCGGTCCGGCCGGCCGTCCAGGTCGCCCAGGCCGAGCGGCAGCGCGGCGGTGGACGGGACCAGTTCCCGCAGACCGCCTTCGGGGGTGAGCAGCACAGGGGGCGGGTGTCCGCGGTTCAGGATGCGGAGCAGGGACCGGCCGCCGGCGGGGATCTCCGCCAGTACGGCCGTGGCGAAGCTCTCGTGCTCGTCGATGCCGGCGCGGCGCCCGCCCTCCCGTCGGAGGGCCCGTTCCAGCCGGTGCGCGACCGCCTCCAGGGTGGCCTCCTGCTCCGCCGCCTCCCGGAAGGCGCCGACCACGACCACCGCGGCCTCCACCGCCTCCAGGCCCTTGCCCCGGACGTCGCCGACGATCATCCGCACGCCGTGCGGGGTGTCCTGGACGGCGTACAGGTCGCCGCCGATACGGGCGCCGGCCCGGGCGCCTACGTAGCGCGCGGCGATCACGAGACCGGCCAGACGGGCCGGCGGCGCGGGCAGGACGGCCCGTTGGGCGGCCTCCGAGACGTCCCGTTCGGAGGCCAGCCGGGCCTCGCCGGCCCGGACGACCCGGTTGATGACGAGCGCGAGCAGGGCCACCACGACGACGGTGCTGACCTCGGTCGCCGACTGCCGGTAGTCCTGGACACCGTGGTAGACGGCGAGCAGGAGTTCGCTGACGGCGGCGGCCAGAGCCGTGCCGGCGGTGGCCCACAGGGGGTACAGCGGGGCCGCGATCAAGGGGGCGGCCGAGAAGAACGGGGCCGCGGTGTACTGGGGCGGCGTGGCGAGGTCGACGAGCACACCGATGACGATCAGGCCGACGGGGAGACCGCGCGCGAGCCGGCGGCCGAGCGGGGACACCCGGTCGCGACGCGCCCGCCACTCCGCCGCGCCTGTGCGGTTTCCGCCGCCTCGAAGCATCCGCACCGGCCTCCACTCCGCCCGCCCGGTGACGCCCGGCGCGGTCCCGGCACCGCCGCGCACCGCCGCACGCCGCCGCGGCCGCCGTTCCGCTGCCGGCCGCCGCGCCGTCGTACGCCGTTCCCCGGGTCGTGCCGCTTCAAGGCTTGCCAACGCCGCACCGCCCGGCGAGTCCTCCTGAGCCGAACGGGGTAGAAACAGGCTGGGGCCGCCTCACCCCCTACGGGCCCGCCCCCCTCACCCCTTACGGCCCATACGGACCACCCCGCCCTCGCCCCCGCCCCCGCCCTCGCACTGACGGACCGTGGCGCGCGCATGGGCGAGGAAGCGCCGGGTCAGCGGATGCCCGTTGTGCCGCGGGAAGACGATCTGCAGCGGCATCAGGGGCGCGTCGGGGATCGGCACGAAGGAGACGAACGGGTGCACCCGCTGCCGGCCGATCGACTCCGGGACGACCCCGACGCCCCGGTTGCCGGCGACCGCCTCCAGCCACTCGTCGAAGTTCCCGCAGCGGACGGCGATTTCCGGCCGCTCACCGGGCGGCCACTCCGACGCCCCCGTCGTCCCACCGGCCTCGTTCAGCACCAGCGGCACACGGGCCAGCTCCCGCCAGCCGACCTCGTCCCGCGCCGCGAGCGGGGAGCGCACCGACACCGCCGCGATCCGCCGCTCGTGCAGCAGCGTCTCGGCGGCCAGACCCGGCACGGCGAGGTCCCCGCGCAGGATCGCGACATCGACGTCGCCGCTGTCCACCCCGGCCAGGGCCGCATCCCTCCGGTAGACCCGCGCCCCGACCCCGGTCTCCGCCTCGAACCGCTCGATGGCCGCCTGTGGCCAGGTGGCCGGAAACCCCCAGGCGAAGCCGATACGGAAGACGGGTGCCTCCGGGTCCGGGAGGAGCGCCGCCTCCAAACGGGGCAGCAGCTCGCGGAGTTCGCCGTACAGCCGCTCGCCGGCCGCGGTGAGCGCGACCCGGCGGGTGGTGCGCTCCAGGAGGCGCCGGCCGAGCAGCTCCTCCAGGCGGCGGATGGTGCGGCTCACCGTCGGCTGCGACAGGCCGAGGCGGTCGGCGGCGCGGGTGAAGTGGCGCTCCTCGGCGAGGGCCAGGTAGCAGCGGAGGTGGTGCAGCTCGATCCCCGGTATCGCCATGATCGAAATCCTAGGCGGCCGCGTGACGGCCCGGGCGGGGCCGGACGACCCCGCGCCGCCCGACGCCCCGCGCAGGGCGCCCACGCCCCCTTCGCGGCCAGGGCCGCCCCTCCCCCGCGTCTCAACCGGCCGCCGCACCATCGCCGTTCACCCCCTCACACCGTCGCCGTCCGTCGCCCACCGCCCGCCGCCCGCCGCGCCGAGGCGGTCCGCCGCCCCCGCACCCGCCGTTCAGCGTCCCCGCGCCCCGGCCGTCCCCCGCCGCGCCCGCATCCCCGCCCCGATCACCAGGAACGCCGCCCCGGCCACTCCGCACAGCAGCCACATCGACGCCTGGTTGCCCCGGAGGAAGAGGTCGCCGGCGAGCGCCTCCACGGCGCGCCCGTCCCACCCGGTGTGCGCCTGCAGCAGCCCGGCGCCCCCACCGGGATCGGCGACGGCCCGCGCCGTCCACGCCCCGCCCGGCAGATGGTGCGCGGCGAGCACGGCGTCCAGCGCGTCCCGCGCCGACCGGCGGTGGACGGCCATCCCCACCGCCAGCCCGATCGCCCCGCCCAGGTTGTGGAAGGTCCACGACGAGCCGACCGCCGTCCCCGCCAGCCGCTCCGGTACGGCCGACAGCGCGGCCACGGTGGCCGGCCCCAGGACGAGGGCCCAGCCGACGCCCATCAACGCGAACGCGACCACCACGGACGCGACCCCGCTGTCCCGGTCGAACCGCGCCTGCAGCGCCGCCGACAGCGCGAACGCCGCGAACCCCGCGCAGAGCAGCAGCCGCGGCGGGCAACGGTCCACCAGCCGCCCCACCACGGGTGACAGCACCGCCATCACCGCCGTGCACGGCAGCAGCATCAGTCCGCTCGCGGTGCCCCCGTAGTGGCGTACCGACACCAGGTACAGCGGCATCAGAAAGAACGCCAGGCAGTAGAAGAACGCCAGGCAGAAATCGGCGGTGAGCGCACCGAGGAAAGTACGGTTCGCGAACAGCCGGAAATCGATGATCGGCGCCACGACTTTCCGCTCCACGACGCAGAACGCCGCGACACCGGCGATTCCCACGGCCAGCAGACCGAGAATGCGGCCGGACGCCCATCCCCACGAATCGCCGAGCGTGAGAGCAAGGACAACTGCGGGCAGGGCGAGGCTGATCAGCGTCAGTCCGGGCCAGTCCGGCTTTCCTGCCCCGGTATTCCGCCCGCGCGATTCCCGTACCGCGGAAAGGCACACCGCCAGCCCGACGACCGTCAGCGGCACGTTCAGCCAGAACACCCACCGCCAGTCCAGCAGGCCGACCACGAACCCGCCCAGCATCGGCCCGATCGCCAGGCCGAGCCCGTTGACGCCGTAGAGCGCCCCGATGGCCCGGCCGCGCTGCTCCGGCGGGAAGGTGTCGGAGACCAGGGCGCCGGTACTGGTGTAGAGCACGGCACAGGCCGCCCCCTGGACGAAGCGGCAGAGGATCAGCACCCGTACGTCCCCGGCGAAGCCGGCCGCCAGTGAGGCGACGCCGAAGACCGCGGTCCCGGTGTACAGGACCCGCCGCCGGCCGTGGTGGTCGGCGAGCCGCCCCATCGTCACCATGAACATCGACAGCGCGACGATGAAGATGTTGACGACCAGCTGGAGTTCGGTGACCGTGGCCCCCATGTCCCGCTGAATTGCCGGCGCCGCGGTATTGACGATGGTGAGATCGATGCATCCGAGGAAACTGATGATGCCCAGCCCGGCGAATGCCCGCCATCTCCGGGCCGCCCCGGCCCCTTCAGGGGCGGGCGCGCCCCCGTCCCTCGCGCACTCTGCGGAATTCACGTACTCGGTCGCCACGATTTCCCACCCTCGGACCGGCGGACAACGTCCACGCCACTCCCCCGTCTTTCCCCGACGACGCTAGGCAGGGCATCCCGCCCGGACAAATAGCCGCCGCGTCCGACTCATACGCCCGGTACATGGATCCGCGGGCCGTCCCTCGCGGCGCGCCACCCGCCCCGACCCCGCACCCGCCCGTCGACCGCCCCGCACACGACGAACGGCGCCCCGACCGCCGTACCGGTCGGAGCGCCGCTCCTCACATCACCGGAGCACCGTGTGCTCCCTCTGGTGGGCCATCAGGGGCTCGAACCCTGAACCAATGGATTAAAAGTCCACTGCTCTGCCAATTGAGCTAATGGCCCGCACCGAGCAGCATAGCCCGAGGACGCGCCGCAGCCCGAAGGCATTGTGGATCTGGCCGATCCCCGGCGTGCCGCACCCGTGCCCCGCCGCCCGCGATTCCGCAGCTACGGGCCGTCCGCCGCGCTCCCGGAAGGCGCCCGGCATCACCGCGCACCCGGTACGGCACGCGCCCCGCAACGCGCCAACACGCACGCCGACGCCCCCACCACGCATCCCCCACGGCGCCTCAACACACAGGGCCCGTACGGCACTTGTGTGCGGTACGGGCCCTGGAGAGCCGTTCAGGTTCAGCGGCGCCGGCCCCCGGCCGGGCTGCCGGCAGCGGCCGGATCAGCCGTTGCGCTTCCAGCGCGGCTTGTCCTCACGACGACCGAAACCGGACGTGCTGCCGGAGCCGCGGTGGTCGTCCCGCCGGCCGTACGGACGGTCGCCGCCGGAGCGGTAGCCGGAGGTCGGCCGGCCGCCGGAGCGGTCGTCACGGTTGAACGGGCGGTCGCCGCCGCCGGAGCGGTAGCCACCGGAGGGGCGGCCGCCGGAGCGGTCGTCGCGGCCGAACGAACGGGCCGGGCGCTCACCGCGGTCCCGGTGGACGCCGCCACGGTCGTCGCGCCGGTCGTCCCGGCGGTCGAAGGAGCGGCCGCCGAAGCGGTCGTCACGACGATCCCGGTCACGATCCCGGCCGAAGCCACCACGCTCGTCACGACGGTCATCACGACGCTCGAAGGAACGCCCACCACGGTCATCCCGACGATCCCGGTCACGATCCCGGCCGAAGCCACCACGCTCGTCACGACGGTCATCACGACGCTCGAAGGAACGCCCACCACGGTCATCCCGACGATCCCGGTCACGATCCCGACCGAAGCCACCACGCTCGTCACGACGGTCATCACGACGCTCGAAGGAACGCCCACCACGGTCATCCCGACGATCCCGGTCACGATCCCGACCAAAACCGCCACGCTCGTCACGACGCTCGCCGCGCCGCTCGTCCCGGCGGTCGTCCCGGCGCTCGTACGGACGGCGGTCGGCCGGACCGGGCTGTGCCGGCACCGAGGCCGTCGCGGCCTCGGCCACCGCCTCCGCGGCGGCCTTGGCGGACTCCGCCAGCGCCTCCGCCGGGTCCTCGCCGCGCTCGCGGGCGGCCCGCGCGGTCAGCCGGTCGGCCTCCTCGCGCAGCTCCGCGGCGCGGCGCTGGAGCCGCTCCAGCTCCTTGGCCAGGACGCCGACCTCGCGCTCGGCCTGCTTGGCGGTGTTGTTCGCCGACTCGGCCTGGACCTCGGTGAGCGAGCGCGCACCGGTGATGCGGGCCAGGTCCTCGTCGAAGGCACCGGCGCCGCCGACGATGTGGCGCGAGGCGTCCACGCCCGCGTCCTCCATCAGGCGGAAGATCTGCCGGCGCTGGTGCGGGAGGGAGAGCGAGACGACGGTGCCGGACTGGCCGGCGCGGGCGGTGCGGCCCGAGCGGTGCAGGTAGTCCTTGTGGTCACCGGCCGGGTCGACGTTGAGGACCAGGTCGATGCCGTCGACGTGGATGCCGCGGGCGGCGACGTCGGTGGCGACCAGCGCGTTGAGGTAGCCGTCCTTGAAGTCCGCGAGCACCCGGGTACGGGCGCCCTGCGTCATGCCGCCATGCAGCGCGTCGGCCGTGACGCCGGCCTCGATCAGCTGCTCGGCGACCCGCTCGGCGCCCAGCTGGGTGCGGACGAAGATGATGGTGCGGCCCTTGCGGGCGGCGATCGCGGCGGTGACCGGCGCCTTGTCCTTCGGCTTCACGACGAGGACGTGGTGGGTCATGGTCGTGACGTTGCCCTGGGCGCTGTCGACCTCGTGGCTGACCGGGTTGGTCAGGTAGCGCTTGACCAGCGTGGAGATCTCGTTCTCCATCGTGGCCGAGAACAGCATCCGCTGGCCGCCGTCGGGCACCTGGTCCAGCAGTTCGGTGACCTCGGGCAGGAAGCCCAGGTCGGACATCTGGTCGGCCTCGTCGAGGACGGCGACCTGGACGTCCTCCAGGGAGCAGGCGCCGCGGTTGATGATGTCGCGCAGCCGGCCCGGGGTGGCGACGAGGATGTCGACGCCGCGCTCCAGGGCGTAGATCTGGTTGCCCATGGACGTACCGCCGCAGACGACCTTCATCTTCAGGCCGAGCACGTCGCCGTAGGGCTGGAGGGCGTCCGCGACCTGCATCGCGAGCTCGCGGGTCGGGGTGAGGATGACCGCGCGCGGCTTCTTCTTCTCGGTGCGGCCGTCGGCCAGGCGGGCGAGGGTCGGCAGACCGAAGGAGAGCGTCTTGCCGGAGCCGGTGCGGCCGCGGCCCAGGATGTCCTTGCCGGCCAGCGCGTCCGGGATGGTCGCGGCCTGGATCGGGAACGGGGTGGTGACGCCGTTCTGGCCGAGCTTGCGGACGACGCCCTCGGGCAGGCCCAGGTCGGCGAAGGTCACGGTGGCGGTGTCGCCCTCGTCGCCGTCCTCGGCGCCGGCGACGTCCTCGGCCTCGACGAGCTCGGTGGTCCCGGTCTCGGCGGTCTCGGGCGCGGTGGCCTCGACCGTCTCGGAGGCCGGCGCTTCGGGCTGCTCGTCGTTCGCGGGCAGGACGGACTGATCAATGGAAACGGACATGCGAAATGCGAAACCTTCCGGAGTCTCGGCACGCGCCCACAACTCCGTGTGATTTCACCAAGACCGCCTCTATGCGGTCAGCCACGGTAAGGGAGAGAACGCGCCACACGGCGCGCTGTTTTCAAGGCGCCGGGCAAATGGGATCAAACGATCTACCACCATACGCACCCAGGCCCCCACAAGGCAAATGCCCTCGTCGGGCCCCGTTTCTCAGGCGTCCCACTCGACCTGGGGCGACATCGGCGAGGACAGCGAGGCCGCGCCGCCGCCCGGCTCGGACGCCTGCGCGGGGGCCGAGGCGGACGCGGCGGCGGACGACTTCGGGGAGTACTTCGGGGCGAGGGGCGACGGCCCGGACGCCTGGGCGCCGCCGCCCGGCGACGCGGAGCCGCCCGGCGGCCGGCTGGGCGGCGCACTCGGCGAGCCGGGGGCCGGCGCGCTGGGCGACGGCGGCGGGCCGGGACGGGACGGCGAGGGGCGCGCGGGCCCCGAGGAGCCACCGGGGCCGGGGGCCGCGCCGTGCCCGGGTCCCGGCTCCGGGCCGGACGGTCGGGCCGGACGGTCGGGCGCGGCCGGCACCGTCGGCGAGGCGGACGGCACCGCGCTCGGCGACGCCCCGGCGTCCTCCCCGCGGCCCTTCGCGGCGTCGCCGCCCGCCGGACGGCCGGGGCCGTGGCCCGTCCGCCGGTGCCCGCCGCCCCGCCCGTCGGCGCTCGGACCGGCGCGGCCGGGAGCCCCCGCCTTCCCGTCGCCGGGCCGGGCGGCGCTGCCCGACGGCGCGGGGCGCCCGGGATCGCTGACGCTCATGCAGCCGGCCAGCGCGGCGGCGAGCGCGGAGACGGTCACCGCCGCGGCCGTGACCCGTGCCGCCGAGCGCGCGCCCGGCCGCCGCGCGGGCGCCCTCGTGGTGGACGGGTCGGCGGCGGACGGCGGGCGAGGGGGCATCGGGCACACGGGCGGGACCTCCGGGATCCGGGGCGCAGGGACGGCGTCGGACGCCCTGCCCAACTCCCGCCCCCTGCTTGAGGACACGCGGCGCGGGACACCCGCCGGCGTCGGCCCGCCGGGTCCCCCGCGCGCCCCGGCCCGCCGCTCCCCGCCCGTGGCCGAGCAAGTGCAGCCGCGCGTCGTCACCACCGACGTGCGGCGCGCGCTCGCGCACCACGACCACCCACCGAACAGGGACCCGAAGGCCGGGCACCCGGCGGAACACGACGTCAGGGTGGTCCGTGGCCCGGAGCACCGCGCCGGATTCGACGACCGGACCGGCGCCTCGCTCGACAACACCCCGGACACCGAGCGGCAGTTCCGCATCGCGGCCTTCGACGCGCACCACGTTCCCGGGACGGGCCACGAGTTCGGCGGGCCGGGGCGGCAGCGCGTGATCGGGGCCCCACATGCGCGACAGGAACCGGGCCGTTGCCGGACAATGGCCACGTGCTGGAGATGACTCGCGAGGAGTTCGAAGGTCTGGTCAGCGACGCGCTGGACCGGATTCCGCCGGAGCTGACACGGCTGATGGACAACGTGGCCGTCTTCGTGGAGGACGAGCCGGACCCGGCCGACCCGGAACTCCTGGGCCTGTACGAGGGCACCCCGCTCACGGAGCGTGGCGAGTGGTACGCGGCGGTCCTGCCCGACCGCGTGACGCTCTACATGGGCCCCACACTGCGGTACTGCCGGACGCCGGAGGACGTGGTGCACGAGGTCACCGTCACCGTGATCCACGAGGTGGCCCACCACTTCGGGATCGAGGACGCCCGCCTCCACGAGCTGGGCTGGGGCTGATCCGCTCCGCTGCCGTCACCCCCGGTGTTTCCCGGCGGCCTTCCGCGGGCCCCGTCCGCCGCCGAAGCGGAGCCGCTCCGTCCCGCATGACGGACGGGCACGGCGGGCATACGGGACCAATGGCCCGCGCCGCGCGCTCCCGGACACCACGACCCGACCCGCCAGGCCGCCCCCGTCTCCGCCTGCCGGGGCCCCGCCGTCCCGGCCACCGCCGCCGCCCCGCCGACCACGACCGGTCCGGCGCCCCGGGGAGGCTGCGCACCGCCCTCCGCCGCCGCCCCCGCCCGTCCCGCCGTACGCCCCCGGGCGGCTGGCTCGTGCCGCCCGCGCGCCCGTACGCCCGGGCCCTCGGGCTGGTGGCCGTCAGCCTGCTCGGTGCGTGGCTGGGGCTGCTGCTGCTCGGCGGCGTACGGGCGCCGGTGGGCCCGATGGACACCAGCATGGCGCTGCGCCCCTCGCTGACCGGCGGCACCCGGATCACCGTCCCGCCCCTGGGCGACCTGGAACTGGACAGCCACGCCGCGCCGGTCCGCCTCGACGTCGCCGTCGACCGGCTGGACCCGGTCCGCTCCGCCGAACTGGTCGACCACCCGGAACGGTTCGCCGGGCTCCAGCGGCAGGTCACCCACGACGTGCTGCACGGCGCCGCCGGCCTGGTGGTGGCCTCCTGCGCCGCGGCGGCCGCCGGCGCCACCGCGCTGGGCCTGGTCGTCTACCGCCGGCCGCGCCGCGCGCTGGCCGCCGGCGGCCTCGCCCTGGCCCTGCTCAGCGCCTCAGGCACCGCCGCGTACGCCACCTGGAACCCGAGGTCCGTCCTGGAGCCACGGTTCTCCGGGCTGCTCTCCTCGGCCCCGTCCGTGGTCGGCACAGCGCGCAGCATCGTCAGCGAATTCGACGTCTACCAAAAGGAGTTGGCGCGCCTGGTCACCAACGTCAGCAAGCTCTACGACACCGCCTCGACGCTGCCCGCCTACCGGCCGGACCCGACCACCCTGCGCGTCCTGCACGTCTCCGACATCCACCTCAACCCGGCCGGCTGGCACCTCATCGCCTCACTGGTGAAGCAGTACCGGATCGACGTGATCATCGACACCGGCGACACCATGGACCACGGCTCGGCCGCCGAGAACCACTTCCTGGACCCGGCCGCCACCCTCGGCGCCCCGTACGTCTGGGTCCGCGGGAACCACGACTCGCGCACCACCCAGCGCTATCTGGCCGGCCGCCGGAACGTCACGGTCCTCGACGACGGCCGGGTCACCCGGGTGGCGGGGCTGCGGATCGCGGGCGTCGGCGACCCGCAGTTCACCCCGGACCGCTCGGTGGCACCGGCCGGCGACCCGGCCGAGCGCGCCGCCGGCGGCCGGCTCGCCGACGCGCTGCGCACCCAGCGGCTGGCGGGCACCCCGGTGGACATCGCGCTGGCCCACAACCCGGTCGCGGCGGCGCAGACGGACGGCCTGGTGCCGCTGACCCTGGCGGGCCACCTCCATCAGCGCGAGGTCAGCACGCTCCCCCGGGGCACCCGGTTGATGGTCGAGGGCACCACGGGCGGCGGCGGGCTGCGCGCGGTCCAGGACGCGAAGCCCGCGCCCGTCGAGGCGTCGGTGCTCTACCTGGACCGCACCACCCGGCGGCTCCAGGCGTGGGACGAGATCACGCTGGGCGGTCTGGGGCTGACACGTGCCGAGGTCAGCCGCCATCTGGCCCGCGAGAACCAGCCCGGGACACCGGGCGCCACCCCCTCCCCGAGCCCGTCGGCGACGCCGTCCGGTCGGTCCGGGTAAACCGTTTTGGCGAACGGTCCTCCCATCCCATATGCTTCTCACGTCCCCGACGGGGCCGGTAACGGCGCCAAGGCGGGCCATCAGCCCTCATCGTCTAGTGGCCCAGGACGCCGCCCTTTCAAGGCGGTAGCACGGGTTCGAATCCCGTTGGGGGCACGCACCACCGTGTGCGAGACTGGTTCACGCCACTCGCACAATGCAAGGTCCTGTGGAGCAGTTTGGAGTGCTCGCCACCCTGTCAAGGTGGAGGCCGCGGGTTCAAATCCCGTCAGGACCGCTGCGGCTGGGTAGCTCAGTTGGTACGAGCGTCCGCCTGAAAAGCGGAAGGTCGCCGGTTCGACCCCGGCCCCAGCCACACCCATTGGGAGAAGGTCCCGGTTCACTGCGAACCGGGACCTTCTTCGTTGTCCGGCTGCGCTGCCCCGGTTCCCCTTCCTGGTTTCCCTTCCTGGTTTCCCTTCCCCCGGTGCCCCGCCCGGTTCCGCGATCCGGTTTCACCGTCCGGGCCTTCCGGTCGCGTGCGGATCCCGGGCCGTTCGCCGGAGGCGGCGGGACCGCGCGGGGCCCGCCGGGTCACGTGTCGGCGGCGTGCGCGGGCGCGGGGGACGGCTCGCGGCCGCCCGGATGGCGGTGCCGCCAGACCCAGAAGACCGTGCAGGAGACCGCGGACCAGCCGGCCAGCACCAGGAACGGGAAGGCGTGCTGGTGACCGCCGAAGTAGACCGCGGTGTGCTGGGCGTTGACCGAGGCGCCGGGCGGCAGCCAGCGGCCGATGGCGCCGAGTACGGACGGGAGCAGCGGCCAGGAGACCGCGCCGCCGGACGAGGGGTTGCCCAGCAGGACCATCAGGCCCCAGGTGGGGATCATCGCCCAGCGGCCCATCAGGGTGTTGAACATCGTGAAGACCATGCCGGACGTGAACATCGTCAGCGCGAGGATCATCCAGGACTCGACGAACGGCAGCCGGAGCGCGCCCAGCCACCAGTCGGCCACCGCGGCGATGGCGAAGCCGCCGAGCAGGGCGTAGGCGAGGATGAACGCGATCCGCTCGGGCGGGTTGAGGCCGCGGGCGTGCACGCTGAGCTGGATCGCGCCGACGAAGCCGATGATCACGGCCGCCAGGGAGATGTAGAAGAGCGCCAGACCGCGCGGGTCGCCCTCCTGTAGCGGCTTGATGTCGCGGACGGTGACGTGCACGCCGGTGGCCGGGCCGACCTTGCGGGCGGCCTCGGAGAGCAGCTGTGCGACGGACGCGCCCGAGGCGCCGGCGACGTCCAGTTCCACGCCGGAGCCGCGGGCGCGCAGCACCGCGTACTCGCGCTGTTCGTCGACGGCGTTCCGGGCGGCGTCGTAGGTGGCGTACCCGGTGAGCCGGAGGGAGGCGTCGAGGGCCTTCTCCATGCCGACGACGAACGCCTTGTGCTGCGGGGCGGCGGCGGGGGTGGTGACCACGGCGGTGGGGATGTGCCGGGGGGCCGGGTTGGCCATGGCGTAGGTGTAGGAGCCGGCGAAGAGGCCGGCCGCCGCGGCGAGGATGAACATCAGGACGACCGCCGGGAGGAACGGCGATCTCTTGAAGGCCGCCCAGTGTTCGGGCCAGGTCCGGGTCCGGCCGTGTGCGCCGTGCGGGACGGTGTCGCCTTCATGATCATGCATGCCGAACACGCTAAGGCACCGATGTCGGACATACCGCCCGGGGTCCGCGGTCCCGCCGCCGGGGCCTGCGCGGGGGCCGCCGTGAAATGGTTCGCCAGTCTTTTCCGCGAGGTGAGATCCTGGGGAGCGTATGTCCAGTCAGCCTGCCTCCGCCCCGTCCGACGGCGCCCCCACGCTGCCCTCCCTGCTGAAGCGACTTCCCGAGCTGATGCTGCGCGACCAGCAGCGGCTGGGGCGCCGCCTCGACGGCGCGCGCCGGATCCGCAAGCCCGAGGCCCGGGCGGCGGTGCTCGTCGAGATCGCCGACGGCATCGACGAGGCGGAGCTGCGCGTGGCGCAGCGGCGCGCCGCGGTGCCGGAGGTGCGGTATCCGGAAGAGCTCCCGGTCAGCCAGAAGAAGGACGACATCCTGGCGGCCATCCGCGACCACCAGGTGGTGATCGTCGCGGGCGAGACCGGCTCCGGCAAGACCACCCAGATCCCCAAGATCTGCCTGGAGCTGGGGCGCGGCGTCCGCGGGCTGATCGGGCACACCCAGCCGCGGCGGATCGCGGCCCGCACGGTCGCCGAGCGGGTGGCCGAGGAGCTGAGGACCCCGCTGGGCGAGGCGGTCGGCTGGAAGGTCCGCTTCACCGACCAGGTCGGCGACGACACCCTCGTCAAGCTGATGACGGACGGCATCCTGCTCGCCGAGATCCAGACGGACCGCGAGCTGCGCCAGTACGACACGCTCATCATCGACGAGGCGCACGAGCGCAGTCTCAACATCGACTTCATCCTGGGCTATCTCGCCCAGCTGCTGCCCAGGCGCCCCGACCTCAAGGTGGTCATCACCTCCGCGACGATCGACCCGGAGCGGTTCGCCCGGCACTTCGGGGACTTCGCCGCCGTCGACGGACGGCCGGCCGGCGGGGACGGCGAGCAGGACGGGCACGGCGACGGCGAGCGGCCGAGCGCCCCGATCGTCGAGGTCTCGGGTCGGACGTATCCGGTGGAGGTGCGCTACCGCCCGCTGCTGGAGGAGGGCGGCCAGGACAGCGACCGCGACCAGATCACCGCGATCTGCGACGCGGTGGACGAGCTGCGGGCCGAGGGCCCCGGCGACATCCTGGTCTTCCTCTCCGGTGAACGGGAGATCCGCGACACCGCGGACGCGCTCAACAAGAAGAACCTCCCCGCCACCGAGGTGCTGCCGCTGTACGCCCGGCTGTCGCACGCCGAGCAGCACCGGGTCTTCCAGCGCCATACGGGCCGGCGGATCGTGCTGGCCACCAACGTCGCCGAGACCTCGCTGACCGTCCCCGGCATCAAGTACGTGATCGACCCGGGCATGGCCCGGATCTCCCGCTACAGCTTCCGCACGAAGGTCCAGCGGCTGCCCATCGAGCCGGTGTCGCAGGCAAGCGCCAACCAGCGCAAGGGCCGCTGCGGCCGGACCAGCGACGGCATCTGCATCCGGCTGTACTCCGAGGAGGACTTCCTCTCCCGCCCGGAGTTCACCGACGCGGAGATCCTGCGCACCAACCTCGCCTCCGTCATCCTCCAGATGACCGCGGCCGGCCTCGGCGACATCGAGAAGTTCCCGTTCATCGACCCGCCGGACCGCCGCAACATCAAGGACGGCGTCGACCTGCTGCGCGAGCTGGGCGCGCTGGACACCGCGCAGAAGGACGTCCGCAAGCGGCTGACCCCGCTGGGCCGCAAGCTCTCCCAGCTGCCGGTGGACCCTCGGCTGGCCCGGATGGTGCTGGAGGCGGACCGCAACGGCTGCGTCCGCGAGGTCATGGTGATCGCCGCGGCGCTCTCCATCCAGGACCCGCGCGAGCGCCCGTCGGACAAGCAGCAGCAGGCGGACCAGCAGCACGCCCGCTTCAAGGACGAGACGTCGGACTTCCTGGCGTTCCTCAACCTCTGGCGGTACGTGCGCGAACAGCAGAAGGCGCTGTCCTCGTCCGCGTTCCGCCGGATGTGCCGTACGGAGTTCCTGAACTACCTGCGGATACGCGAGTGGCAGGACATCTACTCCCAGCTGCGTACGGTCGCCAAGGGCATGGGCGTCCATCTGAACACCGCGTCTGATCAGGGGGCTCCGCCCCCGGGCGACGCCCCGCCGGAGCACATCCACATGTCGTTGCTCTCCGGTTTGCTTTCGCATATCGGACTCAAGGACGCCGAGGCCAAGAACGAGTACCTCGGTGCCCGCAGCGCGAAGTTCGCGGTCTTCCCCGGCTCCGCGCTCTTCAAGAAGCCGCCGCGCTGGGTGATGTCCGCGGAGCTGGTCGAGACCTCCCGGCTGTGGGCGCGGGTGAACGCCCGGATCGAGCCCGAGTGGATCGAACCGCTCGCCCAGCACCTGGTGAAGCGCACCTACAGCGAACCGCACTGGGAACAGAAGATGGCCGCGGTGATGGCGCACGAGCGGGTGACGCTCTACGGCGTCCCGATCGTCGCCCAGCGCAAGGTCAACTACGGCCGGATCGACCCCGAGGTCTCCCGCGACCTGTTCATCCGGAACGCCCTGGTGGAGGGCGACTGGCGCACCCACCACCAGTTCTTCCATGACAACCGCAAACTCCTCGGCGAGGTCGAGGAGTTGGAGCACCGCGCCCGGCGCCGCGACATCCTCGTCGACGACGAGACGCTCTTCGACTTCTACGACCAGCGGATCCCGGCGCACGTGGTCTCCGGGGCGCACTTCGACTCCTGGTGGAAGCAGAAGCACCGGGACGAGCCGGACCTGCTCAACTTCGAGCACTCGATGCTGATCAACGAGTCCGCCGAGGCCGTCACCAAGGACGACTACCCGGACTCCTGGCGGCAGGGGAAGCTGAAGTTCAAGGTCACCTACCAGTTCGAGCCGGGCGCGGACGCGGACGGCGTGACCGTCCACATCCCGCTGCACGTCCTCAACCAGGTCTCGGCCGAGGGCTTCGACTGGCAGATCCCGGGCCTGCGCGAGCAGTTGGTGACCGAGCTGATCCGCTCGCTGCCCAAGCCGATCCGCCGCAACTACGTCCCGGCGCCGAACTTCGCCGCCCGCTTCCTGGACACCACCGTGCCCCTCCAGGGCGCGCTGACGGCCTCGCTGGCCGCCGGCCTGCAGCGGATGGTCGGGGTGCCGGTGGAGGCCGCGGACTTCGACCTCGGCAAGGTCCCCGACCACCTGAAGATCACCTTCCGGGTGGTCGATGAGCGCCGCCGCAAGCTCGCCGAGGCCAAGGACCTGGAGGCACTCCGGCTCCAGCTCAAGCCGAAGACCCGGGCCGCCATCTCTCGGGCCTTCGAGCAGGCCGAGAAGCGGCCCGGCAAGGACCGCAGGGGCGGCGGGGGCGAGGCCGCGCCGGCCGGCCCGGAGCAGCGCACCGGCCTGACGTCCTGGACGGTCGGCACGCTCCCGCGCACCTTCGAGACCCGCCGCGCCGGCCAGCCGGTGAAGGCGTACCCGGCGCTGGTCGACGAGGGCAGCACCGTCGCGGTGCGGCTGTTCGACACCGAGGCCGAGCAGCAGACCGCCATGTGGGCCGGCACCCGCTGCCTGATCCTGCTCAACGTCCCCGCCAACCCCGCGAAGTTCGCCCAGGACAAGCTGAGCAACCAGCAGAAGCTGGCGCTCTCCCGCAATCCGCACGGCTCCATCGCGGCGCTCTTCGAGGACTGTGTGACGGCCGCCGCGGACCGGCTGATCGCGGCCCGGGGCGGCCCGGTGTGGGACGAGGAGTCCTTCCGCAAGCTGTTCGACGCGGTGCGGGCCGACCTGGTCGACGCGACGCTGAAGACCATCCAGCAGGTGCAGGAGGTGCTGGCCGCCTGGCAGGCGTGCGAGCGCCGGCTGAAGGCGACCGCCTTCCCCTCGCTGCTGCCGTCGCTGACGGACGTCAAGGAGCAGCTGGCGGAGCTGATCAGACCCGGCTTCGTGACCGCGCACGGCGCCCGGCGGCTGCCGGACCTGATGCGCTATCTCGTGGCCGCCGACCGCCGCCTGACGCAGCTGCCCACCAACGCCGAACGGGACCGCAGCCGGATGGCGAAGATCAAGGAGATGCAGGACGAATACGCCTGGCTGCTGGAGCAGTTCCCCCAGGGGCAGCCGGTGCCGGCCGCGGCCCGGGAGGTCCGCTGGATGATCGAGGAGCTCCGGGTGAGCTACTTCGCGCACGCCCTGGGAACGGCCTACCCGGTCTCCGACAAACGGATCATGAAGGCGGTGGACGCCGCGGCGCCGTAGGGCGGACCGAGCGCGGCGGCCGCGACCGGGACCGAGTTCGACCGCACCCCCTGACCTGCTGTACAGTCTTGCTTCGCAGCCCGCCGCAAGCGGAAAGCGAAACGCAAGGTCCTGTGGAGCAGTTTGGAGTGCTCGCCACCCTGTCAAGGTGGAGGCCGCGGGTTCAAATCCCGTCAGGACCGCATCTCACGGCCCGCACCGTTCTCCGGTGCGGGCCGTTCTGCTCTCCGGCCCGCACCAGGACTTCCCCGGTGCGGGCCGTCGCGCCGTCCGGGGCGCGGCACGCGCACCCGCCCGGCGGGCCCGGCATCAGAGGCTCGACCGCGGCCCCGAGTGGCCCGAAGGCGCGGACGGAAGCGGGCGGCCGTCTTGACGGCGGCACCTGCCGCCGGTACTCAACTCACCAGAAGGCGTGGGGCCGGGAGGTGGCGTGCGATGACGACCGCGGTACGGCACGAGACGAGGGCGCTGCTGCGCGCCCACCTGTCGGCAGCCCTGCGCTACGGCTACCGCCACCGCACCCGGCAGTGCCCCGTCTGCCACCAGCTGCTGCGGCTCGCCATGGAGCCGCACGGCGCCCGTTCCGCGCCCGCCGCGCCCCCGGCCACCCCGGCTCCCTCCCGGGCCGCCTGCGAGCCGCCGGCGGAGGACGAAAGTCCCGCCGGCCGGTGACCAACGCCGCCTGCGCCACCGCCCTCGTGGTGGAAGGCTGTTGAGAACAGCACGACGGGAAGGTGCTATACCCCAGTGCCGTTCGGCGTTCAAGAAGCCCGCGATGTGACGGGAGTCACCGAACATGTTTCGCGGGATGGGGAACTTACCAACCCCCGACACCCTGTCAATTTAATATGTGCAATTGCACTCCCCCCACAGGACTCCCGAACGAAACCGCCAGGTCCGGCCTGACGGGCCCCCTCAAAGCCCCTGAAGGGGCCCTGGCGCGCCTGCCGGGGCCGGCAGGCGCCGGGGCGGGCCGAGCGCCGCGAGCGGCCCGGGAGCGGCCGCACACAAAAAAGAGATCGCGCCGGACCCGGCGGAGTCCAGCGCGATCGACGACGTACCCGGTGGAGCGGATGTGGGGCCTGTTGGGGCAGACACCGCGTCGTATGAGCTCTGTTGGAGCGTGGTGAAGCAGGTGGAGCTGTGGCGCAAAAACGGGCGTTTCCGGGTTGGGGGACCCGAAAACAGCCTGGTTATGCGGTTATTCAGGACTCGCTGCGCTGCTGCGGAATACCCGCGAGCAGTGCGCGGACCTCAGCCTCGCGGTAACGCCGGTGCCCTCCGAGCGTGCGGATGGACGTGAGCTTGCCTGCCTTGGCCCAGCGGGTCACCGTCTTCGGGTCCACGCGGAACATCGTGGCGACCTCGGCGGGGGTAAGCAGCGGCTCGGCGTCAGGGGTGCGAGCGGTCATGAGCGGCCTCCTCGGGAGAACCGAACCATCACGGTTCTTTCCTCTAAATTCTGCACCTTGACCCACGTTGCCCGAAATGGCAGACGCGGGCCGAGTCGGTTATAGGACGAACGGCTTGTCCTCGGCACTACAACTACACCATCTGTCCAGCCACGTCGGCCAAACCGATGGAATTGCCCTCTCAGGTGTTCAACCTTGGCGGATGCCGATGGACCATGCCATAGCGGACAGTCACACCCCCGTGACGATCAGTCACAACGTGCCCAGCCGTCACGAGACCCCTCAAGGAGCGCAATACCGATCTATCCGCCCTTAGTTGGACGGAAGGAGCCCAAGTCAGGCCCCTTGTCCTATTTTGGCACGAGGGTGCACCTTGGGAGCAAGACCCGAAGTCAGTGCTTTAGGTCACGCTTGAGGCAATAGCCCGGATCGGGACCTACGTCCCGTACGTCCCGTCAGCGGACGTCCACACCGGCAACTCCGCCCCGGGCCTCCGGCGTTCAGCTGGAGAACTGGCGTTCGCGCACTCCGCGCCACCGCTGCGAAAGTCTCTCGTACGCGGCACCGGCCCGCTCGCCGTCCCCCTCGCGCAGCGCCGCCAGGCCCTCCGCCACCTCCGCGACGGAACGGTCCTCGGCGAGCTGCCCCTCGGGCACCGCGTGCACCAGCCCTCCGTAGTCCAGCTCCACGAGCGAACGCGGATGGAACTCCTCGAGCCAGCGCCCCACATCTACCAGGCCGTCGATCAGCGGCCCCTCTTCCAGGGCGTCCCGAAGCGTACGCAGTCCGCGCGCGACCCTGCGACGCGCCTGCACCATCGGCGTGCGGTAACGCAACAGAGCCGCCGGGTCACCCTTCGCGTACTCCCGTTCGGCGTCGTCGAAGAGGACGAACCAGCGCACCGGGACGTGCCAGGTGGCCGCGCGGATCCAGGGCCGGGCGTCGGGGTTGCGCTCGCGCCAGCGCTCGTAGTCGGTGGCCGCCTGGCGGCGCACCACCGGGGGCAGCGCGGCGTCCAGCACCGAAGCCGGCAGCAGCTCCTCCAGGCCCTGCAGCGCCTGCCAGGCGCGCAGCCGGGTCCGCCAGGGGCAGACGCAGGTCACGTCGTCCACGACGGCGACGAAGGCGTCGACGCTCTCGTGGACCGGCACCGGCACCGGCGGGGTCGGCAGCAGGTCGGCCAGCGCCCGGCGCTGCTCGTCCACGGCCGTGGGCGCGCCCTCGCGGGCGGCGTAACGTGCCCAGTAGGAGCGCTCCGGCTCGGGGAACGCCGCCAGTGGCTCGTAGACCCGCAGGTACGCCACATACGGGACCCGCACCGACGACGCCAAGGCCACGCCCGCTCCTCCAAAGGAAAGTCCACCGCCCGGAGTTGCCTGCCCCGCCCGGTCCGGTTACGGCAGATCGTCCCACGCCCGTCCCCCGGGAGGGGGTGATCCTCCCGACCTGACCGATCGACCCGCCCTCCAGGTCTTACGCTCGTCCCAACCGGCCCTCCCCACCCTCCGGAGGGCGTCCTCCGCGACTATGGGAGTCACCACCGTGACCGACGTACGTCCTGCCCCTGCAGGCGCCTCCGGCGGCGTGCTGCAGACCCTGTTCCGCACGGAGCAGGGCGGCCACGAGCAAGTCGTTCTCTGCCAGGACCGGGCCAGCGGCCTCAAGGCCGTGATCGCCGTCCACAGCACCGCCCTGGGTCCCGCCCTGGGCGGTACCCGCTTCCACCCGTACGCCTCCGAGGACGAGGCCGTGCTGGACGCCCTGAACCTCTCGCGGGGCATGTCGTACAAGAACGCCCTGGCCGGGCTGGAGCACGGCGGCGGCAAGGCGGTGATCATCGGTGACCCCGAACTGATCAAGACCGAGGAACTGCTGCTCGCCTACGGCCGGTTCGTGGCCTCCCTCGGCGGCCGCTACGTCACCGCCTGCGATGTCGGCACCTATGTCGCCGACATGGACGTGATCGCCCGGACGAACCGCTGGACCACCGGCCGTTCGCCCGAGAACGGCGGCGCCGGCGACTCCTCCGTCCTGACCGCCTACGGCGTCTTCCAGGGCATGCGGGCCTCCGCCCAGCACCTGTGGGGCGACCCCACGCTGCGCGGCCGCAGGGTCGGCATCGCGGGCGTCGGCAAGGTGGGCCACCACCTGGTCGAGCACCTGCTCAAGGACGGCGCCGAGGTCGTGATCACCGACGTCCGCGCCGAGTCGGTGGACCGGGTCCTCGCCCGGCACCCCCAGGTGACCGCCGTCGCCGACACCGACGCGCTGATCCGCACCGAGGGCCTGGACGTCTACGCGCCCTGCGCGCTGGGCGGCGCGCTGAACGACGCCTCGGTGCCGGTGCTGACCGCGAAGGTGGTGTGCGGCGCGGCCAACAACCAGCTCGCGCACCCCGGGGTGGAGAAGGACCTGTCGGACCGCGGCATCCTCTACGCCCCCGACTACGTCGTGAACGCCGGCGGCGTGATCCAGGTCGCCGACGAACTGCACGGCTTCGACTTCGACCGGTGCCGGGCCAAGGCGGCGAAGATCTTCGACACCACGCTGTCGATATTCGCTCGTGCGAAGGCCGACGGTATCCCGCCGGCCGCCGCGGCCGACCGGATCGCGGAGGCGCGCATGGCGGAGGCGCGCCGAGCCTGAGCGGAGCACCCGGCGGGTGTGGCCGGAAACACACCCTTGTGCGGCCCCTGGCGGGTGGTTGGCGAGACATCCCTCACCACCCGTCGGCGGGTCGCCGTACAAGACAGGTTAAAATCGCAGTTGACCAGCGTGGACGGGGCGCCGTGCCGGTCGTGCCGAGCAGCGGGTGATGCGGGCGACGTACCGTATGGCCGCGGAAGCAGGTACCGTTAAAGCCCTAGGGGCCGGTCTCTCTGTCGAGAGTCCGCTCTGAATCATGAACGCGTGTCAAGACTCTGGGGCCGACGAGCCCCGTCACTGAGGGGGTCGACCCATGGGGCGCGGCCGGGCCAAGGCCAAGCAGACAAAGGTCGCCCGCCAGCTGAAGTACAGCAGCGGTGGGACGGATCTCTCGCGACTGGCCGACGAGCTTGCATCGCAGTCGAACCAGCAACCTCCGAACCGCGAGCCGTTCGAGGATGACGAGGACGACGACCCGTACGCGCGGTACGCAGAACGCTACAACGGCGAGGACGACGAGGACGAGGGCCACTCCTCGCACCAGCGTCGTCGCGCCTGACACTCTGCGCGGTCGCGGGGCTCACAACACCATCACGGACCCGGTCCAGGGAATCCCCGGACCGGGTTCTCTGCTGCGCGCGGGGCCACCGGGCCGGTGACCCCGCGCGGCGGCGGTGTCAGCTCGCGTAGGCACCGGTGAGGGTCACTGCCTCGGTGTGCGCGCCGCGCTCGACGATCTCGCCGCCGACCCAGGCGTCCACGCCGCGGTCGGCGAGGGTGGTCAGGGCGACGTCCACCGACTCCTGCGGGACGACGGCCATCATGCCGACGCCCATGTTCAGGGTCTTCTCCAGCTCCAGCAGCTCCACCGAGCCGGCGCTGCCGACCAGGTCGAAGATCGCGCCGGGCGCCCAGGTGGAGCGGTCGACGGTGGCGTGCAGGCCGTCCGGGATCACCCGGGCCAGGTTGTTGGCCAGGCCGCCGCCGGTGATGTGCGAGAAGGCGTGCACCTCGCTGGTGCGGGTGAGGGCCAGGCAGTCCAGCGAGTAGATCTTGGTGGGCTCCAGCAGCTCCTCGCCGAGGGTGCGGCCGAGCTCCGGGACCTCCTGGTCCAGGGACAGGCCGGCCCGGTCGAAGAGGACGTGGCGGACGAGGGAGTACCCGTTCGAGTGAAGTCCGGAGGACGCCATCGCGATCACCGCGTCGCCCGTACGGATACGATCCGCGCCCAGCACCCGGTCGGCCTCGACCACGCCGGTGCCGGCGCCGGCGACGTCGAACTCGTCCTCGCCGAGCAGGCCCGGGTGCTCGGCGGTCTCGCCGCCGACCAGCGCGCAGCCGGCCAGCACACAGCCCTCGGCGATGCCCTTGACGATCGCCGCGACCCGCTCCGGGAAGACCTTGCCCACGCAGATGTAGTCGGTCATGAACAGCGGCTCGGCGCCGCAGACGACCAGGTCGTCGACGACCATGGCGACCAGGTCGTGGCCGATGGTGTCGTAGACGCCCATCTTGCGGGCGATGTCGACCTTGGTGCCGACGCCGTCGGTGGCCGAGGCCAGCAGGGGCCGCTCGTAGCGCTTGAGCGCGGAGGCGTCGAAGAGACCGGCGAAACCGCCGAGCCCGCCGACGACCTCGGGACGGGTGGCCTTGGCCACCCACTTCTTCATGAGGTCCACGGCACGGTCGCCGGCCTCGATGTCGACACCCGCGCTCGCGTAGCTGGCACCGGTTGATTCAGCGGACATGGCTGAGAACTTTCGTTTGGGTGGGTACGAGCTCTACGGGCGGCGCAGTGCGTCGGCGCCGCCGATCCCGGCGGTGAGCGTCCGGACGCCGTCCACGTCGGAGGCGGCCGGGGCCTTGGTCTCGGACTCCAGGAGGTGCTTGCCGAGCAGCTCCGGGTCCGGCAGCTCCATCGGGTACTCGCCGTCGAAGCAGGCGCGGCAGAGCTTCGGCTTGTCGATCGTGGTCGCCTCGATCATGCCGTCGATGGAGATGTACGCCAGCGAATCGGCACCCAGCGACTTGCCGATCTCCTCGACGCTCAGCCCGTTGGCGATCAGCTCCGCGCGGGTGGCGAAGTCGATGCCGAAGAAGCACGGCCACTTGATCGGCGGCGAGGAGATCCGGATGTGGACCTCGGCGGCGCCGGCCTCGCGCAGCATCCGGACCAGGGCGCGCTGGGTGTTGCCGCGGACGATCGAGTCGTCGACGACCACCAGGCGCTTGCCGCGGATGACTTCCTTGAGCGGGTTGAGCTTGAGGCGGATGCCGAGCTGGCGGATGGTCTGCGAGGGCTGGATGAAGGTCCGGCCGACGTAGGAGTTCTTGACCAGGC